>DATBHJ010000110.1:0-20205 GCA_036557565.1 Gemmataceae bacterium | reverse complement strand
CGACCGGGCTGGGCGGGGGTCGGCGTCGGGGAGTTCGTCAGACTGTTTACGGGGGGCGGGGAGCTGCTCGGGCTGTTTGCCGGGCGCGGGGAGCTGCTCGGGCTGTTTGCCCGGCGCGGGGGCCTGATCCGGCTGTTTACGGGGGGCAGGGAGCTGATCCATCGTGGCCTGATCGCTTTTTCCTTGCTGGGCCTGGGCGACACTGGGACCGGCTTGAGCAAGTCTCGGATCAGCAGGATTGCACCCCAACAAGCCGCCGCACCCCAACAAACCGCCGCCAAGGGCTTGATAAACGTTCACGATGGCCGACAGTTGCTCCTGCTTGGTATCGATCAATTCAAATCTCGCATCCCAGAGGTCGCGCTGGGAGAAGAGCACGTCAATGTATTCGATGCGGGCATTCTGATAAAGATCGAAGGCGAAATCGACTGCGGTCTCGAGCGCTGCCACCTGCCGCTTTCTGACCTCGATGCTCCTGCTGTAGTTCTGCACCTTGGTCACGCGGGTGACAACCTCGTTGACGGCGTTGAGGAGCACGCGCTGGTATTCGTAGACGGCCTGCAATTGCCTGGCGTTCGCGGTTTTGTAATCGGCCCGGATGCCTCTCTTGTTGATCAACGGAGTGATCAGGTCAGCCGCGACACTGACAAGCAAGGAGCCCGGCGAAAACAGATATTGTGGGGTGAAGGCCTGGACGCCAACAGGGGCGTACGGTCCCGCTGGGCCAGTGGGGCCGGCGATGCCCATCTGAGGAAAGAAGCGGGCCCGGGCGGCCTTCACGTCGAGACCGGCAGCCGCCAGCTCGCGCTCGGCCTGGCGGACGTCGGGTCGATTCTGAAGTAGCTGCGCAGGAACGCCCAAGCTCAGCGCGTGCAACTTCAGATCGGCGTAATCGTTCAAGGTGAGAGTATTACGTTCGACTGGCTGTGGGTAGCGACCGACGAGGAAGTTGATACGGTTCTCGACCTGGATGATCGCCTGCTGAGTGATCAGCCTTTGGCTCTGGTTCTTGAGAACCTCGGCCTTGAAACGCTGGACAGGCAGCGCGCTGAGGCGGGCTCCTTGAAATCTGGCATCGGCGATCTCGAGAGTTCGCTGCTGAATCCTGATGATGTTATCCAGGTTCTCAATCCGTTTATCCAGCGCCATGAGCATGTAGTAATTGTCGGCAATCTCGGCGACCAGACGGGTTATGACGTAGTTTCGTCCCTCATTGGTGGCGAAGAAGCGCAGCTTTGCCGAGTCCCGGAGATTCCGCAGCCGCCTCCAGATGTCCAGCTCCCAGGAGATGTCGAACGCTGCCAGGAAGTTTCCTGGTAGTCCGGGAAAGTGCTTGCCGGGGAGATATTCGAGTTGTTCCTCAGCAGCTCCCAAAGGCGTGTATCGGCTGAATTTTTCCATCCCGGCGTTGAGCCCGACACTGACGAAGGGAAGGTACGCCCCGGACCGCCCCAGAACCTCGTACTGGGCAATCTGGACGTCCTCATAGAGGATCCGCAGCTCCTGGTTACCGCCGGCCAGTGCCTGGCAGATCAAGCTCGTAAGCTTCGGATCATTGAAGAAATCTTCTATCGGGACCTTGGCTGAATTTTCCAGGCTGGGGGGACCATTGAAGCCTGCCGTATAGCTTGTCGGCAGGTCTGGCCCCGGCATGGCCTGGCGGAGCTTGGGAATTCCACAGGACGGCAGAACCAGGAGCAGCATGCTGCACATGATTGCTCTCGCAATCACGTGCTTGTCAGGCTTTGCGTTCGTCAATCTCTCTGCGAGGTTCATCCGCCTCGTCCTTGAGGAATTTGCGCCCATCGGCTATCCTGCCGAACGGGTAACTTGCCGGTGCGTCGAAAGAGTATATGGCGATCTTGAGTGACGGTGTTAATAGCGTCCGTGGCCGTCCACCGCAACTGCAATTCTTCCAGGTGCGATCTTCCCTATCCACCCTGCGGCGACTGCTCGGGTGCAAAGTGCCGAGCTAGACATTGCCTGCCGCTGAGAACTACTCGATCCGATCGTCGATCTCCGGATTTGAGTCTTCGAGAGACTGCAACGAGAGCTGCCCTGTCGTCTCGTCGAAGGCGAACAGGTCGCCGTATCGCGCCCAGTCAATGAAAGTGGCGAACTCCTTTTCATAGTTCTCCTCGGGCAGGTTGAGGATCAGGGTTTCCCGCACCACCTCGCTGTCGATGGGACCGTCCGCACGGCGGAGCATCTCCTGGGTCACGCGGAACAACCGCAGCTGAAGGATGCGCTCACGCCAGATGGCTTTTCGATCCGTGCGACTTGCCGTGACGAAGCGACTGCCCCCGTGGTCGAGCACGACCTGGCGGCCTGGCGTGCTGACGAACGCGAGCAACTCGGCGGCCTTGGCGACGCTGATGAGTCGCGCGGCGTCGCGGTGCGTCTCGGCGGCGATGTGGAAGACGTCGTCCTGACCGCCGTGAGCGTAGAGGTATTCCAGCAGACCCTCGATCTCGCTGGCGGGCGCGTCCGGAAGCGCCTCGAATCCTTTGGGTCCGAAAGGCTCGCTGAGAGGTTGAGCCACCTCGTCCTTGAGAAGCTTGCGCCCGTCGGCAATCTTGCCGAACAAATAATAAAGCCCCGGAATTACCAGGACTCCGAGCACAGTCCCTACGAGCATCCCGCCGACTCCCGTGGTGCCGATGGTGCGGTTTCCGATGGCTCCGGCGCCGGTGGCAACGACCAGCGGAATCAGACCGGCGATGAAGGCGAACGAGGTCATCTGAATCGGCCGGAAGCGCAATTTTCCTCCATCGACGGCTGCCTCGTGGAGAGGCACACCCTCCTGGCGCCGCTGAACCGCGAATTCGACAATCAGGATCGCGTTCTTGCCCAGCAGACCAACCAGCATGACCAGGCCGATCTGGGCATAGACGTCGTTGGCCAACCCCATCGCCTGCAGGAAGTAGAAGGAACCGAAGACACCGATCGGCAGCGACAGGATCACGGCCAAGGGCAGGATAAAGCTCTCATACTGCCCGACCAGGACGAGATAGACGAAGGTGACGACGATGAGGAAGATATAGATCGCCTCATTCCCTCTTTTTTCTTCGTCGTAAGCGAGTCCTGCCCAGCCGACGTCGTACCCCTGGGGCAGTATCTGCTTGTCCTGGGCGACCTCCTTGATCGCAGCGATTGCTTGTCCGGTGCTGTAGCCCATAGCGGGTGCGCATTGAATGGAGGCGGACGTGTACAGGTTATACCGGGTGATTTCATTCAAGCCTTGCTTCTTTTCGAGCGTCATGAAGGAGGAGTAGGGCACCATTTCCCCATGCTCGTTCTTGACGAAGATGTTGTCCAGGTCTTCGGGGAATCGCCGGAACTGTGCCTGGGCCTGGACGAACACCTTGAAGAACTGGTTGAATCGAATGAATCCCTGCTCCCAGGTGCTGCCAATGAAGATATTGAGGTTGTCCATCGCCGCCTTGATTGACACGCCCTTCTGCATGAGCACGTCGTTGTTGAGAATCAGCTCGTACTGCGGGTAGTTGGCGGCGTAGAACGTGAACAAGTTTGCCACTTCCTTGCGTTTGCGCAAGGCATCCATGAACTTAGTGGTCACGTCTTCGAGCCGCTTGTAGTCGGTGGAGAACGTCTTGTCGAGGACGAGAAGGGAGATGCCCCCGGCGGTGCCAAAGCCCGGAACCGCGGGGGGTTCAAAGAACTCAAGCTTCACGTTGCTCATCTTGCGGCTTTTTTCCTCGAGTTCCTGAATGATCTCGCGCGCAGTCCGCTTGCGTTCGGTCCATTTTTTCAGGTTGATGAGACAGGTTCCCGCGTTCGAGCCGCGCCCCTCGGTCAGAACCTCGTAACCGGCCAACGAGGTGACGGAGGTAACTTCTTCGATCTCTTTCCTGGCGATCTCCTCGAGTTCGTGGGACTTGGCGTTGGTGTATTCGAGCGTGGAGCCTGGAGGCGTCTGGAGGACGGCGTAGATGATGCCCTGGTCCTCGCCCGGGATAAAGCCTGTCGCCAGCTGCGTGTTGACAACAACAATGCCGGCAGCAAAGCCCCCGACGACGGCCATGCTCAGTGTGCGGATCGTGACGATACGCCGTAGGATTGCGGCATAACCGCTCGTGACCATCTCGACAGCGCGGTCAAAAGGCTTCCGCACGAAAGGCAGAACAATGAACAGAAAGCCAACCGGCCCCCACAGCTCATATGCCAGATACGTTACTCCTCCCAGGACCAGCAACCCTCCAACAGCGTAAAGCAGAAGGACCCCCAGTCCGCGCTTCTTTTTCACATGGTTCGTGTGCCCGTCGGTTTCGGGGTGGGCGTGGGTGTGAGGCTTGAGAATCATGGCACAGAGCACCGGTGTCAGCGTCAGGGCCACCAGACCGGAGAGAACGATGGACGTGGCCATTGTGATCCCGAACTGGCGGTAGAACTGGCCGACCGGCCCCGGAATAAAAGTCACCGGAACGAAGACGGCCGTCATCACCAGGGTGATGGCAATGATCGCGCCGCTGATCTCCTGAAGCACTTCCATGGTCGCCCGGTAAGGCGATAAGTGCTTCTCGGCCATCTTGGCGTGTACCGCCTCGACTACCACGATGGCGTCATCCACCACGACGCCAATCGCGAGAACCATTGCGAAGAGCGTGATCAGGTTGATCGACAGGCCCATCAACCGCAAGATAAAGAAGGTCCCGACCAGGGACACCGGAACCGCGAGAGTCGGGATCAGCGTGGAGCGTAAGTCTCCGAGGAACATGTAGACCACCAGAGACACCAAAATGAACGCCTCCAGGAGGGTGTGCAGCACCTTTTCGATGGAGGCGTGCAGAAAGCTGGATACGTCATACGCCAGTTCGTAGTCCATGCCCGGAGGGAAGGATTCCTTCTTGATCGCTGCGAGTTCCTCCTTGATAAGTTCGATGACCTCGGCGGCGTTGGAGCCGGGAGCCTGCTTGAGAACGATGGATGCCGCGGGATAACCGTTGATATCCGAGTAAATATCGAAGAACTGGGGACCCAGTTCAACTTCGGCAACATCCTTGAGCCGCAGGATCTCGCCTTTGTCACTGGCCCTGAGAATGATGTTTCCATACTGCTCAGGCTTGTTATAGCGCCCAATGTAGGTCAGGACGTACTCTTTTGATTGCGATAGCTTCCCCGTGGCCTGGCCGAGCCGTCCAGGCGAACCAATCACGCTCTGTTCCGCCAGGGCTTTCATGACATCGTCGGCGCCTACGTTGTAGGCGCGCATGCGGTCGGGATTCAGGTTGACCCGCATGGCGAAGATGCGGTTGCCGAGATTGCGGGGCAAACCCATGCCGTGGATCCGTTTGAGGCGAGGCATGACGAAGACGTTGGCAAAATTGAAAAGGTCTTTCTGGTCGGCGTTGGGGTCGGTGCTGTAAATGTTCACGTACATCAGCATGCTCGGCACGACCTGGCTGACGATGATCCCCTCCCGCACTACCAGGGGCGGCAGCTGGAACAGCACGGGGTTGACCCGGTTTTGCACGTTCACGACATTGATGTTGGGGTCCGTGCCCGGCTCGAAGTAGATCACGATCGCTGCCTCACCCGCACTTGTGGCGGAGGAGGTCATGTAACGCATGTTCTGGACGCCGTTGATGGATTGCTCCAACGGAACCAGCACCGAATCGACCAGGACATTGGCGCTGGCGCCCGGATAAGAAATGGCGACCATCACGGTCGGCGGCGCGACGTCGGGGAACTGGGCTATCGGAAGGGTCTCGATCCCCAGTACACCCAGGAACAAGAGGATGATGGAGATGACGATGGCCAACGCCGGCCTATAGAGGATTTTCGTGAACATGGTTCAAGAACAATGTCCTTGGGCTCGGTGTCGTGAAACGTGGGCAAATGATTGCTATTCCGCGTGGCTCTTTTGGTGCGCCAGGGCGTCTTCCGGCTTACGGAACTCGAATTCTTCTACCTTGCCGCCATCTTTGACCTGCCGGACCCCTTCCAGAACAATCTTGTCTTTGACCTCGAGTCCGCTCTTGATGACAAAGATGTCCTCCAGAGTTGCGGGCTCGATGGTGATCAGGCGCTGATGCGCCACATCATCCTCGCCGAGGACGTAAACGTACCGCTTGTCCAGAATTTCAAAAACCGCCCGCTGTGGGATGACGACGACGTTTTTCAACGTCTGGTGGATCAACACGTCGCCAGTCTGACCGTGCCGCAGCAAGCCGTGCGGGTTTTCAAAATCAGCACGGAAGGGGATGGTCCCTGTCTGGTTGTTGAACTGGGCCTCGATGGTAAGGTTCGTGGCGAGATACTGGAACTTTTTTTGGTTCGCCAGCTTGAGTTCGATTAGCGGAATCTTGTTCTCCTCACTGACGTGGGCCATGTATTCGAGGTAGTTGGCCTCGGGCACGTTGAAATAAACCCACATCACGCTGTTATCGGACAAGGTCGTGAGGATGTCTCGTTCCTTGATCAGGCTGCCTTCCCGATCGCGCAGCATATCGACGATGCCGTCGAAAGGTGCTTTGATGTCGGTAAATTTGAATTCGGCCAAGGCCTTTTGCTCTTCCGCCTTCTTCGACTTCCACTTCGCAAGGTACAGTGCCACTTCATTCTCAGAGACCGCTTTCTTCTCGGACAAGCTCTTGGTGTAGTTGTACTCCAGTTCCGCGTGCTTAGCCTCAGCCTTCGCGGCCTCGTACTTTGCCTCGTAAAGAACCGGGAAGATCTGGAACATCGAATCGCCCTTATTCACCCGCTGACCCTCCTTGACCACGATCTTCTCGAGATACCCGTCCACCAAGGCACGGACATTTATGTGGCGCTGCGAGTGAATCTGGCAGACATATTTCTGAGTGACGACGACGTCCTTTGCTATCGGGCTGGTGACCACGATCTTATTTTGCTCCTCCTGGTGGGCCTCCTCCTTGTGCTCGTAGCAAGCAGATAGGGAGAGAGAAATCAGCGCCGGGATGATGGTCAGAATCCGTGAGACTTTCATTGACTCTTTTCCTCGCTCTCGTCTCTCAGGTCATCCGCTAGATCAGTTAACATTTATCAGTACGGTACGACCGATACAAATCTTGCAGCGGGAGTCTCCGGAAACGCCGTGACAGCCTGTACCACTGGATTTAGGCATCAACATGCCAGCATCTCGCAATACTCGCTCCACTCTGCGCTGTCTGCCAGCGCCAGGAACGGATTTACCCGTTCCGCCAACAATTGCGCGACTTCTTCAATAAACCCCATTTGTCCTGTTCAGTGGCATCCGTCCAACAAAAAACCCTTCGAAGGAAGAGCCTCCGAAGGGTATTGATTCAACTCGAAGACCCTACCCCAAGGAGAAGATCTTGCTAAGTAGGAGTCATCAGCCGCCAGGGCGGCGGCATTTGAAGGCGAACCCCATCGCCTAGATTTATTACAAAATTGTAACGGTAGTAAGGTCAGAAAGTCAATAGGGCTCTTCACTTCGGCAAAGCCGTTTCATTCTCCCAATGCTCGGATACTCAGAGCCGCGACCGTGAGGGAGCGGTTGGCAAGGCCGCTCCCTCACGGCCGCGGCTCTGATGCCGACTCGCCTCAATGGAAAACGCCTCAGTAAAACGGCGCTGCCAGATTCTTGGCCGATCCTCCGTATTCCTTACGAACGAGGTATTGTGCGTACTCAGCCGGGAGGTGCGATATTCCTGCCAATCGGAACGGGTCACTTGCTCCGTATCTGTGGATGCTTGGCGGCTGCTTTTTCACGGCCTGGATGGGATTTTTTGCACATCTCTTGAAGGACAGCTGTGACTGGCGTCTCGTGGCGCTGGCGCGAAGTAGTCTTGCTTTCGTTTTCGCTTTTCTTTTGGCTCGATTGGCGGGAGCCAGGCTCGTTTTGTGGCGGCCCCATGCGCTCTGGCTTCGTGGCTGCGCCAGCAGCATGAGCCTGCTCTGCACCTTCTTCGCGCTGGCACAATTACCCACTTCCGAGGTGATGACGCTGACCAATACCCTGCCCATCTGGGTAGCGTTACTATCCTGGCCGCTCTTGCGGATTCGCCCGACTTTGTCTGTCTGGGTGGCCGCCGTATGCGGTGTCTGCGGCGTCGCGCTGATCCAGGCGCCACACTTCAACGCCGACATCAAGGCCACTTCTGCCGTCGCCCTGTCCTTGACGGCGGCGTTAACATCGGCTGTCGCCATGTTAGGGCTGCATCGGCTCAAGGGATTGGATCCCTGGGCGGTTGTCGTGCATTACTCCGGCGTCTCCACGCTCTTCGTGCTGACTTCCTGGGCCATCGGGGGGCCGCCGGATCTTGGTGGATTGGCAGAAAAGAAAACGCTTCTGTTGCTTCTGGCGGTCGGTATGGCGGCGACGCTCGGGCAGCTCTGCGTGACGCGCGCTTTCACGTCCGGACAACCGATGCGTATTTCTGTGGTTGGGCTGATGCAAGTCGTCTTTGCCCTGGGATTGGATTTACTGTTTGAAGGGCCGAATGTGCAGCTAATAACGCTCGCCGGCATAGGACTTGTGCTCGCTCCCACGGCATGGATGATGATCGACAGGTCCCATCAAACAAGCCAGGCTGCTGATCGCGCACGTCTTGCAACCCCTCCCAAGCGCAAACTCAGATCTGTGGAACGGGTCGAGGAGCTAGTTACCAGCTCCAGGTAGCGTAGAGGCGACCCGGCGGCTCACGCCGCCGGGTGGGTCTTCACATCGCAAAAAATGTAATCCCAGATGCCAGATTTGTAATCCAGGAGCCGTATTATCTGGCGGTCCAAGCGGCATGGGTTCAGGAGAGCCGAGAAGGCGCCCACAGATGTGGCGAGCCGCTGCAAAGAGTCAAACACCCTGGTCAACGCCCCGTCATCTGTAATCATTCACGGGGCATAGGAAACCAAGCGTGCTCAATCACAAGATGTCCGTCGCAGTTCTTGGCGCGAGTAATGGCGGCCTGGCACTGGCAGGCTACTTGTCGAAGCTGGGGCATGTTGTCGCCCTCTGGAATCGCTCGCCGGAGCGAGTCGCCGCCGTGGCCCAGAAGGGCGGCATCGACCTGACGTGTCCCGGCGCGGTTGCGACCCACGTACCCATCGCTCTGGCAACAAGCGATATAGCTGCCGCGTTGGCCGATGTGCAGGTGGTGCTGGTGGCCGTGCCCGCCTGTGCTCATGCGGACATCGCTCGACAATGTGCCCCTCACCTGCGGCATGGGCAAACTGTGCTGCTTCTGCCGGGTCGTACCGGCGGGGCTCTTGAGTTTCGACGCGCCCTCAGGGATGCAGGTTGTTACGCTCGCATTCTGCTCGGCGAGGCCAATACGTTTCCCTTTGCATCCCGTTGCGTCGAGCCAGGCGCGGCCGTCATTTATGGAGTGAAGACTGAACTTCTGGCTGCTGCCCTGCCGGCGAACCAGACGCGCCATCTGATCGCTGCTTGCCGCCCATTCCTGCCCATGCTTCGCCCGGCTCCGTCGGCGTTGCACACCGGACTCGCCAATCTCGGGGCGATCCTTCACCCGGTCATCACCCTTTTGAACGCCGACCGCATCGAGAAAGGCGAGTCCTTCGATTTTTACCGCGAGGGCGTCACCCCCGCCGTCGCCTCTGCACTGGCGGCCGCGGATGCCGAGCGCCTCCGCATCGCCCGTGCCTACAAGGTTCCGGCGTGCTCTCTGCGCGATTGGATAGCCCGGGCGTACGATCATCACGCCGAAACGATCCACGCCGCGGTCACAGGCAATCCGGCCTATGTCGGAATCAAAGCGCCGACCACGCTCCGACACCGTTATCTCCTGGAAGATGTACCCACCGGACTGATCCCGCTGTTGGAGCTAGGGAAAGCCGCACGCCAATACTTGCCCGAGCTTTCGGCTCTGGTCGATCAAAGCCGAATGGTGCTCGGCAAGCACGGCTGGCAACAACCGCGCACCCTCGATGTGCTCGGTCTGGAGGGACTGAACGCCGAATCCATCCGTGCCTATGTCGAACAAGGCCGCTACCCGGCGCTACACGCCGACCGGCTCCCTTTGGGATCTTTTGCCTCGTCATTGCAGTTGGTCCCGCAGCTTTAGCCAGGAGGCTATTTCATGAGAAGCCATCTGATCCTCGGCGCCGCCATCGGCGATTGCGTCCATGTAGCCGGCGTCGTGAATTTTCTCAATCTGGCAGAACAACTGGGCTATGAAACAGTCTGTCTGGGACCGGCGGTTGGCGTTGATGAGTTGCTCGACAGAATAGCGTTTCACGATCCGGCCATCGTCGCCGTGGGGTATCGCCTGACTCCGGAAAACTGCCGCGCGCTCTTGGAGGAGTTGGCGGCCAAGGCCGCGGCTCGCGGGGAGTCCGGCAGAAGCTGGCTCTTTGGCGGCACCGAGCCGTGTGTCACCGTAGCGCGGGAGATCGGCCTGTTCCGCATGACTTTTGCCAGCGGCGCTTCCAAGCAAGCCGTGGTTGCCTATCTCCGCGGCGAGCAGATCGAAACTGGACCCGGCGAGCCACCGCCGCAAACGCTTGTTGAGCGCATCGCCTGGAAGTCGCCTTATCCGTTGCTGAGGCACCATTTTGGCCGGCCAACGGTGGGCGAGACGATTGCCGGCGTTGTCGAGATCGCCGGGGCCGAGTGTCTGGACGTGCTTTCGCTCGGGACCGATCAGAACGCCCAGGAGCATTTCTTCCATCCCGAAGAGATGGATCCGGAGGCCCACGGCGCGGGCGGCGTCCCCGTCCGCACTCCGGACGACCTGACGGCGATCTACGCTCACTCGCGCCTGGGGAACTCTCCCTTGGTGCGTTGTTACAGCGGAACACGCGAGACGATGCGTTGGGCCCCGATGCTGGCAGAGACCATCAACAATGCCTGGTGTGCCATCCCGCTGTTCTGGTACACGCAGCTCGATGGACGTAGCCTGCGCCCTCTGCGTCAAGCAATCCCTGAGACGCAAGCCCTGATGCGCTGGCATGCCGAGCAAGGCATCCCGGTCGAGATGAACGAGTCGCACCACTGGAGCTTGCGCGATGCTCCCGATGTGGTCGCCGTGGTCGCCGCCTATCTGGCCGCCTACAACGCGCGTGCGGCCGGTGTGCGCGATTATGTGCAGCAGCTGATGTTCAACAATCCGCCGAACACTTCGCCGACGATGGACCTGGGGAAGATGCTGGCGAAGTTGGAGCTGGTGGAATCGCTTCAGCATGATGGCTTCCGAGTCTGGCGCGAGACACGGGGCGGCCTGACTTCGTATCCACCCGACCCCAGCGTGGCGCGCGGCCATCTGGCGGCCACCGTCGCTCTGCAAATGCAGCTCAAGCCGCACATTGTGCACATTGTAGGCCACACTGAGGCGCATCATGCGACGACGGCAGCCGAACTCATCGAAGCCTGCCGCATCGCCGACGGGGTCATCTCGCAGTGTCTGCTCGGTCTGCCGGACATGACGGCTGATCGCGGGGTGCAAAGAAGGAAGGCCGAGCTGCTGGCCGATGCGGACGTGCTTCTTCGCGCCATCGCTCAGTTAGCTCCGAGCGACCGCGATCCGTACACCGATGCCGATACTCTTGCTCGCGCGGTGGAGATCGGCCTGCTCGATGCTCCCCATTTGCGGGGCAACGCCGCAGCCTGCGGCAAGATTGTCACGCGCATGATCGGCGGAGCGTGCGTGGCGGTCGATCGGTCAACGGGGCAACCGCTGCCTGAAACAGAGCGGGTCGCTCGAGCATTGGATCAAAAGCAGCCAGTGGACTCGACAGACGCGGAAGCCGGGCCCGAGACAAGAAAGAAGCAACGACGTCTGCAATTCAGCCCGCGATGACGCTACTTGTTCCCTCGTTTCATTATCGTGGAAAGTCGTTTCATGCGATCCTGAAGCAAGGGCGGTAGATGCGCCTGGCTCAGGCGTTGCAGATGAAATCGCGCTCCGTAGGTCAATTTGTGTTCCACACAATACTCTGCTTCTTCCAGATGCCAGAAGAATGCCCGTTCGTCTGTCCCTTGACGCCGCGCCGTTTCCTGCTCAATCCGGTCTTCCTCATTGCTGGGCATGGGGGCATCCCAGACGCTGATAGATTCGTTCCAGTTGGCCGCTGCCAGCCGTCTGCCGTCGGTGTGGAAAACGATACGCGCGTTAAAGGGCGGATCACCATAGCGTGGGGGCGCGCCACGAAGAGTCAGCACCTCCACGCCGCTCTCGACATCCCACATCTTGATGAGATCCCGATTGGCTCCGACTAGCCGTTGGCCATCCGGACTGAAAGTCAGGTCGCATAACTGAGTCGGCGCGGGCAGACGCTTCACGGGTTGCCGTTTCACCTTGGGTGACGATTCCCACTGGCGACAATCCCAGATGAGGATTTCCGGATCGTTTATCGCCGCACTGGCGATCCGAGTACCATCGGGGTTAAAGGCGATGGCGGTAACCTTGCTCTTGTGAGACATCAGCGGAGAGACCACTTCTCGGTTGGCCGCCCAGTCGAATACACGCAGGAGTTTGTCGTTCCCAAACGCCAGCCATCGGCCATCGGGGCTGAACAACACGGTAAGTATCTGGCCCAAGCCACGAATATCGGAGAGATGTTCACCGGTCTCCGCGTCCCAGACCTTTATCTCGAAAGGTTTCCCAGAAGTTTTTTCGTCGCAGGCACAGGTTGCCAGGTAACGACCATCCGGGCTGTAAAAGAGACAGAAAACGGGCAGGGTATGACCTCGGCAGGTCAGCAATTCCTCGCCGCTGTCCACGTTCCAAATGCGAACCAGACGCCGATCCTCGTGATAACGAGCCGCCAAGCTGCGTCCACCGGGTCGAAAAGCGGCGAGTATTCCGCCCAGATCGATCGGATCGGCGCTGATAGGCAGCGAATACTGGGCGTGCAGAAGGCCGGAAATCGCGTCCCACACTTGCAACTCGCCGGCCACGGTAACAGAGACGAGATGTTGTCCGTCCTCGTGAAAAGCGATGTCCACCAGATCGCGTCCTGGAAAGTTCAGATCTCCCGCTGTCCGTACCAGGGTGGAATAATCAGGGTTACGTGTGAGATCCCAAACCTTGACCTCGCCCCGGGCCGGACTGCATGAAACCAGACGCCGTCCGTCTGCACTGAACTGAACACTCTCAACCGATCCCATATGCCCGCGGAATACCATCGTGCCCACGCCAAACTCCATGTCCCAGATGCGCACGGTTTTATCGGTGCCGGCGTAAGCGAACGAGCGGCTGTCGGGACTGAAGGCCAGTGCTAAAATGGCTCCGGTCCTTCCGGTCAGGTTCTGGGGCACAATGGTTCCATGAGGGAACTCCTCCGGCGTTCTCTTTCCGCGCCGTCCATCCTTATCCTTGGCTTGCTCTAGGATCCAGATTTTCAGGTTGCCATTATTGCCGGCGGAGACAAGACGTCTGCCATCGGGGCTGAAGGCGACGCCGTAGACGGCGCTATTGTGCCCGTAAAGGCTGCGCTCCTCTTTGCCGCTGACGATGTTCCAGAGGCGAACGATGTTATCCTCACCGCCGGATGCGAGCAACGGCAAGGTGGGATGAAATCCTACACAATGGAAATTGCAATCCTCGGAGTCGCATCTCAGCTGTTTTCGCTTGCCGGTCTCCGCATCCCAAAGGGTGATCTCTCCGCCCTTCGCGCTTGATGCGGAGGCAATCGCAGCCGTGGCCACGGTCTTGCCGTCGGGACTGCAAGCAACACCAGCAATGCGGCAATTCGCGATGGTGCCCTGCCAAACTTCTTGATACGTGGTCGTGTCCCAGACCAGGATTCGTCCGTCGGTGCTGGCCAGGACCAGGCGTTTGCCGTCCGGATGGAAGGCGATGCGGTGGAAGGGAACCTGGAAAACCTGCGAATGGACAAGGTTACCCCCAACGGCATCCCACAGGCGCAGTTCCGACTCCTCGCCTTCATTCTTCGATCCGATACAGACCACCGAAGCGATCCTGGCACCGGAGGGGTCGTAGGCCACGCTTCCGTCCGATCCGAAATGCGGATGGCTGAATGCGAAAAGCTCCGAGCGATAAAGCGACTTCAAGTAGTACCACTCCCAACCGCGACGATCGTGTTGGTCGTTGGCCCGGGGGACACAGTCTTCCAGGGTACGCAAAGCGGCGGAAATATCATTGACGCGCCATTGCAGCTGGCTCTGGGCGATGCGGCTGAAATAGAGGGCATTGCGGGCCTGCTGCCGCTGCGTTTCTTGCTCAATCTTCTCGCGCACGGCGATACGCCATTGCCAGGTCACGCCAACCATGCCCAGCAGGGTGACGAGGATAATTCCCGCAACCAGAGCGGCGGGAAACGGTCGGCGGCGAACCCATTTCCAGCCTCGTTCGAGTACGCTGACCGGCCGTGCCTCGATCGGATCGCCGCGACGGCAGCGCCGCAGATCGTCGGCCAGGGCAGAGGCGCTGACATAGCGACGGGCCGGGTCCTTTTCCAGACATTTCAGACAGATTGTATCCACATCACGCGGCAGCTTTGGCCGGAGCCGGCCCGGAGGCACTGGCTCTTCGTGCAACACTTGCACCAGCGTGTCCAGGGAAGTCGTACCCTTGAACGGGGGGCGCCCCGTCAGCATTTCGTAGAGAATGGCCCCCAGAGCATACACATCCGTGGCCGGGCCGATTTCCCGCTTGTTGGCTCCCGCCTGCTCGGGAGCCATGTAGCTGGGAGTGCCCAGCACCTCCTCGGAGTGCAATTCCATGCCGCCTGCGTCCAGTCGCTTCGCCAGGCCGAAATCGGTGATCTTGGGCACATACGAACTGTCCAGGACAATCGCGCAAGAATCCTCCTTTGTACTTCGACCCTTTTCCTTGGCCCCGAGAAGGATGTTGGCGGGTTTGAGATCGCGGTGAATGATGCCGCACTGATGGGCGTAGGCCACGGCACGGGCCAGCGTCTCGATGAGCGTCAGAATCGCCGGCAACGGTTGCGGTTCGCTGCGTAGGTACTTTGCCAGACTGCCTTTTTCGATGTATTCCAGGGCGAAGTAGGGCCGTCCGCCTGCGTCGCCGATGTCGAACACTTGCACGATATTGGGATGGTGCAACCGCGCGACAGCGGCTGCTTCGCGGCGAAAGCGCTCCCGATCTTTTGGCCCTGCCTGGACCCCGGCCAGAATCATTTTGAGCGCGACCACCCGGTCAAGCTCCAGGTGTCGGGCCTTGTAGACAACTCCCATGCCTCCCCGGCCCAACTCCCCAAGGATCTCGTATCCTTTGATGGCCGGCGGTCCGTCTGATGAGACTTGTCCCGCAGCTACTCCGTTAGGCGTGTCCCCAGAACCCGAAGGGGGAGGAAACCTTTTGAGATTGGTCAGAAAAGCACTTTGCGACTCTGGAATCTCCGCTGGGTTCTTTGCAGACTTGGTCCGTCCCGAGCTAGATACGCTCGACAACTCGACCGACGGCTCCGTCAAGCGCTCCAGAGTAGCCTGGCATGCTTCGCATGAGCCAACATGCTCCACGAGTGCCGTGTGCTGGGCATCGTTTAGCTCCTCGTCCAGCAATTGCTCCAATTGCTTTTGGGTGGGGCAGCGCTTCATGGTCCTTCCTCGTTTCGTCCTTCGAGTTTGGCCACTTCCTCCGCCAACATCTTTTGCACGCGTCGTTTGGCCACAAACACCTGGGCCACTTTCATGGGTATCGACTCTGCTGCCTGTGCTCCGGACATCTCTTCCAGTGCGGTCAGGCGAAAGGCCTCCCAGGTCTGGGGGGCGACGCGCAAGCGCACTCGTGCCATCGCTTCCTCAAGCAACTCGCGGTCGAATTCGTCCTCCAAATGCTTGACCAGGTCCGCGCGGGCTTCGACGCTGTGCAGCATGTCCACAATGCGACTGTCGCCGCTTCCCAGGCCGGGGCGTTGCCGGCTCTCGAGGAAGTCGCTCCAGGCATGGTGCGTCAGAGTCTTGAGCCAGGCGCGAAAGCTGCGCGACGGATCGTACTGAAACGTCCGGATTTTATCTGCGAGCTTCAACAAGACGTTTTGCGTGACATCCTGGGAATCCGCTTCCTGCAGGCCCCATTTGCGGCACCACTGGAAGATCTTCGGGCCGTAGTGCTCGACGAACTCCGCCCAGTTTGTTTGGTTCGTTGGATCGCGTCGCAACCGTCCCAACAGAGTCACGCGGGTTGCCGAGTCGTTCAGCCGATCCATTCTCATTACTCCTCTGGACGGGAGAATCTGGCATCGATCCGGTCTTTTCCGAGTGGCGAGGGCCGTGAGAGAATCAGGGCCGAGTTACTCGCTGGAGAGTCTCGTAGCGTCCAGCTTAGCAGAACGCAGCAGAATCTGCCTGATCGAAGTATCACCGGCTGAAGTCGCGTGGAGTGATCCCAGCAGACAATGAAAACGCGGATGACGCGATTGCGGCCGATAACTGCGGATCTTCTGTTCTCTGATCCGTGGTTATCTGCCGCATCCGCGTCATCCGCGTTCCTATTCCGGGGACGCCTTACCTCCTTGGGAATTAATAGTCCGATCCCGGAATCTCGGCGCCCATGGCGGTTACGAGGGCCGCGAAGGTATAGACCGAGACATTGTTGGTGATGGTCCGCACCGAGCCATCGCCGAAGGCGAGGTTCAGGGCGCTTGTATGGAACGAGTAGGGCGCGCTGGTTCCCTCGGTGCCGAAGGGCGCAGCGGCGTAGGCCGGGTAGTTGAAGCCGTTGGTGCATCCCGCGGCGCAGGCGCCGGGGTAGCTACTGCCGTCGGGAGTGGAGGGCAGGAAGTCCATGTCGGAGGCAGGACGTGCCCAGCCACCGCCGTTGATCTTCACCGTCGGCACCGCGCCGACCGGTCGGCCGAGTTGGTAAACCTGCGGACGTCCGGCCGACTCAATCAGCATAAGCGTATTGGACAAGCCGTCGGTCACGCTTGCAAGCGTGGCCGTCTGGTTCTTGGGCAGCATGCCGTTTTGCGCCTGGCCGGTGAAGTTAATGTTGGTGGCCAGGTTCGAGACACACGTCGAGGCAGCGTAATCGGTGACGGCAACGATGTTCCACACGTTGGTTTGCGGATCGCCGTCCAGGCGCGTGGAGTTGGGCGCGCTGAGGCACTGGAAGATCTTGATGGGCCGCGAGGTAAGGGGCAGGTTGTTGGCGGAATCCCAGTTGGACGTGATATCGTACAAATTACTGATATTCTGCTGTTCCATGAACGGCAGGACGCCGATGGTCCAGCTGATGCGGGGCGCGTTGGTGACGCCGGGCGGTCGCGTGCTTGTCGGCAGAGTGTGGTAGGTGCTCTCGTAGTTGAAGACGGCGAGGCTGACCTGCTTGAGGTTGTTCTGGCACTGACTGCGGTTGGCGGCGTCGCGCACCTTTTGCACGGCCGGTAACAACAGTCCTACCAGGATGGCAATGATGGCGATCACTACCAGAAGTTCGATGAGCGTGAAAGCGGCTCGGCGTTGAGAACGATTCATCAGTATCTCCTTAGTTTGAGTTAGCTCGAAATCAAAGACACATGAAATCCCTATTAGCGGGAATACAGCTGGAGCGGGTTCAGTTCGTTGCTGCCCTTGGCGACCGTGACGCGCAGCTGCGAACTATCAGGAGCAGCGTAACGCTGCGGCAGGGCGTTGTAGCGAACGACCTCCCGACTGACGTCCTGGTAGACGCGGAACCATGTCACCGTTACGACGTAATTGCCCTCGGGGGCGCCGTCGCCCTTTGCGTAGCTGGTCAGGTCGAAGTAGCCCTGGTCATCGGTTTGGCCGGTCGGGTGTGGTTCTTCTTTAGCACCGTCGGCCGGGTGGAAAAGAACTTGAGCCTGGGCGGCGGGTTTGCCGTCCACGAGGATCTGCCCACGCACCGGCTGGACAGGTTTTCGGCCCGAGGAACATGCCGAACAGAGCAGGGCAAAGGACAGAACGACGAGAGTAGAGAGCAATCGTTTCGGAATGAGCGCCCGAGGGCCCACAGTGGAAGCAAAACGCATAAGTACCCCCTTGGGTAGCACGTTTGCCTCCGGTGGTCCGGTCAACAACGCGGTTAAGTTCGTTGAGCCTCCCGCTGTGCGGGTCGGCGTCGCATTTCGAGTTGACCGCTATGCAGTGCGCTGCTGCGAGCGCTGATAGCGCTTGCGCTCGGTGCGCTCCAGTTGCACAACCACGCCGTCCTGTACGACCAGCGTGATCGAGCCAAATTGCAGATCGCGCAGGGCGTCTTCGATGTTTTGCAACGTCCAGCGTACGTTCGTGTCCGGCGCGAGCGTCCGGAACGATTCCGAAGCGATTCGATCAGTCATGACGGCCTCTCCATTAGATTGCGTATTCCGGAACAAACACGCGGGCGCGGCGCGGGGCCACGTATACGCTGTCGCCATTTTTCAGGTTGAGTTCATTGCATCGCTGGGGACTCAGCTCGACATGGAGGGAATCGTTTCGTTCCCTCAGGTTCAACCGGACGCGAACGACGGCGCCGACCGGATGAACGTGCTGCACGGTGGCGGCGAGGCTGGACGGCGACTCCGAAGCGTGTCCGATGTCCAGCTCGTGCGGCCGGACATATACTGTGGCGGAGCGTTCTTCATGATGGAGGTAATCCGGGCAAGGCACTACCGCCTCGCCCAGGAAGGCCCGACCGTTCTGGACGCGACCCTGGAAGACGTTGACGCGGCCCAGGAAGTCCAGGACGAACGCCGTAGCCGGATGCTCGAAGACCTCGCGCGGACTGCCGACCTGCTCGATGCGTCCCCGGTTCATTACCACCACGCGGTCGGCCACCTCGAACGCCTCTTCCTGATCGTGCGTGACCAGCACGGTCGTGCAGTGGATCTCGCGGTGCAGCAGACGAAGCCATTGACGCAATTCCTGTCGCACCTTGGCATCGAGGGCGCCAAACGGTTCATCCAAAAGCAGCAGACGCGGCTGCGCCGCCAGCGCCCGGGCCAGGGCCACGCGCTGCCGCTGTCCACCCGAAAGCTGTGAGGGGCGGCGCTTCTCGTACCCTTCCAGTCGCACCAGGCGCAGCAGCTCGCCGACGCGCTGACGCACTTGGGCTTCCTTCCAGCCGCGCACACGCAGTGCGAAGGCAACGTTCTCAGAGACGCTCATGTGCCGGAACAGGGCGTAGTGCTGGAAAACGAAGCCGACGTTACGTTCGCGGGCCGAACGATGTGTCACCTCTTCGTCCTCATAGAGAATGACGCCCTCATCGGCCGTTTCCAGGCCCGCGATGACGCGTAGCAGCGTCGTCTTGCCGGAACCGGACGGTCCCAGCAGCGCCAGCAATCCGCCGTCGCGCACGTCGAGGCTGACATTATCCAGCGCGGTGAACGATCCGAAACGCTTGCTGATATTTTTAACTGTGATGCTCATGCTGCTTCCCTCGTCTGGGTGAGTCCGATCTCTCGCTCTTCAGATTTCAAGGCTTCGGCAATCTCTCTTCGTTCGCGGTGTTCCAGCCACGTCTTGAGGGCCAACGTCACCAATGCCAGGAATGTAAGCACCGAAGCGACGGCGAACGAGCCGGGCGTGTTGTACTCCTGGAATAGCTTCTCCACGCGCAGCGGCATGGTGTCGGTGCGGCCGGCGATGTGGCCGGAGACGACGTAGACGGCACCGAACTCGCCCATGGCGCGAGCGTTGCACAGGATGACGCCGTACAGCACGCCCCAGCGAATGTTCGGCCAGGTCACGCGCCAAAACATCTGCCAGCCGTTGGCCCCCAAACTGACTGCCGCAATATCCTCTTCCGGCCCAACTGCCTCCATCACCGGGATAAGCTCACGCACCACGAAAGGCAGCGTCACAAAGGACGTCACCAGGATTAGGCCCGGAGTGGCGAAGATGATCTTGACGCCGTGGTCGCGCAGCCAGGGTCCGAAGTAGCCTTGCATGCCGAACAAGAGCACGAACATCAACCCCGCTACAACAGGAGATACGGAAAACGGCAGATCGATGAGGGTCAACAGCATCGCCCGGCCCGGGAAGCGGAAACGCGCGATCGCCCAGGCGCAGGCCACGCCGAAGATCAGGTTGGCGATCACCGCCGAGGGCGCCACAGTCAGAGTCAGCAGGATGGCATGTCGTGTGTTGGGGTCGCCAAACAGGTTGTGCAAGTACACAGCCACGCCGCGGCCCAGAGCCTGGTAAAACACGTTGACCACCGGCACGATCACCAACAGGGTGAGGACCGCAATGGCGGCGAGTGTCAGAGTCCAGCGCACCAACCAGGGATCTTGCAATCTACTCTCCCTCCCCCCTTGTGGGGGAGGGTTGGGGTGGGGGGTGAGCGTCCCCCCACCCCAACCCTC
>DATBHJ010000109.1:0-5714 GCA_036557565.1 Gemmataceae bacterium | reverse complement strand
GTTGCGTGCGGAAACCGCGACCTGGCAACAAAGTATCAACGACAAGCAACGCGGCGTTGACTGGCAATTCCGCATCGAGGCCGCAAGAGGGAAACTGAAGTCCCTCTACCCTAAAATCAAAGGCTGACGCTGCACTAGTGGGTTCGTCGCAAATCGCCTAAATTCAATAGCATGAGGGTGCAAGTGAAAACGCGCCGTCTCCTGGTTTCGTGCCTGTCTGTGTTGGGACTGGCCTCGCTTTGCTACCTGCTTGGCGCCGCCGTGGTCTTCTTTGACCTTCCGTCGGCGACATTTCTGCGCCGTGCCTTCGAAGGCGGCGCGGCCTGGTACGAACAGGAACAGACCGCTTCCGAAGGATCCTGGAAACAACCCACCGTAAACGTCGGTTCGATCGACAAACCTGACAAAACCTGCGACGGATTTACGTTGTGTCTGTGCAGCGGTGGACCGCAGGCCGTGCTCATCGACATGCACGGCGACATCGTTCACCGTTGGCAACCCGCGTTCAAGAGCATCCGGCCGGAGCAATCCGGCTCGCGTAGCCGACCCGTGGAAGAATCGGCGGTTTATTTCAACGACGGCCGACTTTTTCCCAATGGCGACTTGCTGGCTCTGGTCGAGGGGCCGGTCGATCCGCGCAATCCGTCGAATAGTTTCGGTCTGGTCAAGCTGGACAAGGATGCGCACGTTCTGTGGACCTATACGATCGACTGCCACCACGGCTTCGACCTGGCAGAGGATGGAACGATTTACACGCTTTCTTATAACTTTTTCGTCCGAGAGTTGCCGCGCGGGCTGGAGCACATTCCGACGCCGTGCTTGACCGACAGCGTCGAGGTGATTTCTCCCGAGGGCAAGCAAATCAAGCGAATACCGATTTTGGAGGCGTTCAAGAATTCGCCTTTCGCGCCTCTGCTTAGCTCGCTGGAGAAGCCGCAACTCTTCAGTGACTTGACGCCGGCCAATTCGCCGATGCCGGCCGTACAGGATGATCTGCGCCGCCGCGACGTACTGCACACCAATGCCGTCAAGGTACTCAGCCGGGCGCTAGCGCCGAAGTTTCCCATGTTCAAGCCAGGCCAGCTGCTCATCTCGCCGCGCCATCTCGATGCCATCGCCGTACTCGATCCGGACAGCGGCAAGGTGGTGTGGGCGGCGCGCGGACCCTGGCACGCACAACACGATCCGTCGTTTCTCGAAAACGGCCACCTGTTGCTCTTTGACAACCTCGGCTCGGCCAAAGGCTCGCGCGTGCTCGAATACGATCCGCAGACCCAGTCGTACCCTTGGTGGTATCCGGACGACGACGGCACGCCTTTTTTCACACGAATTCGCGGCGTTACGCAGCGTTTGCCCAATGGCAACACCCTTATCGTCAATTCCGAGAACGGCGAAGTATTTGAGGTGACGCCGGCCCGCGAGATGGTCTGGTCATGCTCCTTCGGCCGGGTCTCGCTGAACTCGGCACGCCGTTATGCGCCGGAGAACCTGCCTTTCTTGAAAGCTCCGCGTGCGCGTTAAGAACGAAAACGTCCGCGAGTCGGGGACCCTCGGGAAAAAATGATAAGATGATTATAAATTGCCTTTTCTTTACTTTTTTGCTTGACATCGTACACGACTCGTTTATCTTGATGGTGGGACGCGGTTGAGCAAACTTGCGCCTGCGCACCGTGTGCCCACGTTTACTTGCGTAGTGTGGACGAAGAGCGGACATGTAGGTTCGCTCTGGATATGCACAAGGGAATCGAGATTCGCCGATTGGTGACGCAAGCAAAATTGCCTTAATTCTTTCTTACGTCCTCCAATTCGGCGTTGATCGAATACCGTCGTCCTGGTCCTTTTTTCAATCGTCTCAAGGGGGGACTTATGCCATCACTGCGATTCTTCCGTCAATGGCGTGGTTTCACGCTGATCGAGCTATTGGTGGTTATTGCCATCATTGCCATTTTGATCGGTCTACTCTTGCCGGCCGTGCAAAAAGTTCGCGAGGCGGCGGCCCGCGCGCAATGCCAGAACAACCTGAAACAGTGGAGCCTGGCAAACGCAAACTGCTGCGATACCTTCCAGGGGAAGATACCTCCCAGCATCGGCGTTTACCCTATCCAGAATCCTGGGTCAGCCAACAATTCCTGTGGGGGGCTGTTTTTCATTCTCTTGCCCTTTATGGAGCAGCAGAATCTGTACAATGCCAGCATCACAGGACCAAACGCGCCAAATGTGAAGGTCGAAGCCCGCAATCAAAATCAGGTCTGCTATGACGCGTGGAACGCTGATGCCTTCCCGAACCCGAAGCCGTTAACGTGTCCTTCTGATCCGACCATGCCACCTAACGGCAAGGATCAGTGGAACGACAACGGTAACTTCCCAGGGAGCTTGTCGAGTTACGGTTACAATGGGAATGTTTTCACCATTGCCTATCCGACTACATGGGGTTCGCAGAAGAGATGGCCAGCGTTCATCCAGGATGGCACGTCGAACACGATCTTCTTTGCGGATAAGATGGCCGTCTCTTTCGCGACTTCAACCTGGTGTCCAGACAGTGGCAGAAATCTCTGGGCCGATTGGGGACCGTCGTTCAATTCCCAAGAATCTGGCATGCAGCCAACCGGCTATAACAATGGCGTTCTGTTCTGGTCTGTTTCCAAGCTAGGTTGTACCTACAGCAACGGTGCCTGTATCCCTTACCCAACTGCCTGCGATAACGCCAGCACTCCGCACAATGGCGGGATCAACGTCAGCATGGGCGATGGTAGTGTTCGCCTGGTAGCTAATGGCGTAAGTGGTACGACCTGGTGGGGCGCCATGACGCCCAACTCCGGCGACTTACTCGGTCCTGATTGGTAATTCCTTCGCGCACTCCCGCGATAGATCTTATGGCGAGCGGGGTCGCGTTCGTGCATCGAGAGCAAGAGGCTCGATGCGCTAACACAACCCCGCTTCTCCACTTGCCTCGTCGAGAGGGTCGCCTCCCGTCACTGTGGTGCCGGCGGCTCGCCCTAGACCTTTCTTTTGTTCCTGAACAAAAGGGATCCTGATTTATGCTAGCATCTACTGAAAGGGTGAGGTTCTTGGTGAAATGTCTGCTTCTCCTACCGCTGATTGTATTCGCGGTTGGTTGTGGCGGCAGCGAGGGCAGTGTATCCGGCAAGATCACCTACAAAGGAAAGGCGGTAACAGGCGGGGAAATCCGATTTCACCCTGAAAGCAAGAGCGGCAACTTTGCTACAGAGATCAAATCGGACGGCTCCTACAGCGTTTCCAAAGTCCCTCCTGGCCCGGCGAAAATAACAATCACGACTTTCGGGACGGCCCCCCCCACGGGCAACATGGGTGGCAGGGGCATGGGTGGCAGGGGTAGGGGAGATAACAAGGCCATGGAGGGGATGAAGAAAAAGGCGGAGATGATAAAATCAAAAAAGGAAATGGAAGGCAAGGCCGACGAGGCTCCAACGGAGAGGGTGGCTGTGCCCGAAAAGTATTCCGACCCTGAAAAAACCGATCTCAAGGTAGACGTCAAAGGCGGCAGGCAAACACACGACATTAATTTGGACTGAGGTGTCCCTTCGTGCTGCATCGTTTGCTCGCGTGGCTCTACTTCGTTCCCAGGCGCTGCCTGGGAACGCTTCGACATAAACCGCGACAATCGCTAATAGTTCTTGGAACCTGTGTTCTCCTCTTGGCGGTGGCCAGCCCCTTTCTCTGGGCGAGCTATCACTGGTTCGCCGGATGCGCCGCCCTCAAGCGCTTTCACAACGCCGAGGCTCATCATCACTTAGGCGAATGCCTCAAGGTGTGGCCGTGGTCGCGAAGTGTGGGCGCCCATCTGCTAGCTGCACGGGCGGCGCGACGCGACGGCGATTTTCCAGAAGCCTTTCAGCACCTGCAAGAGGTGCAAGCCACCCTGGGCGACCAGTCCTCCGAAACGCTCCTCGAATGGGCCCTGTTGCACGCCGCCGGCGGCGATCTGCAACAAGTGGAGGGGTATCTTCAAGACCTGGCAAGCAACAATCCCCAGTATGTCCCCCTCATTCTCGAAGCCCTCGCCGAAGGCTACTTGCATTTGTCCCGTGTCTCTGAAGCCCTGCAATGCGTGAACGAATGGCTGCGGCGCGAACCTGATAACGTGCAAGCGTTAAATCTCCGCAGCAGCATTTACCGCCAGGACGGCTCGTGGACCATGGCCGCCCCCGATCTGCGCCGAGTAATCGAACTGGATCCCGAACGGCCTGGGGCGCGCTGGTGGTTGGCCGTCGCTTTGGTAAACGTTGGCTACTTCGATGAAGCCATCCGTCACCTGGAGTTGCTCCGAAAACATCCTCCCGACGACGTGGACCCAGTTGACATTCAGGTCCGGCTGGCAGTCTGCCAGCATCGCATGGGTCGAAGCCGAGAAGCCCGCGATCTTCTCGATCAAGTCTTGGCCCAGCACCCCAACCATGGTTTGGCTCTTCTCACACGCGGTCAAATAGACCAGTTTAATGGACAACTGCCGCAAGCGGAGAAGTGGCTGCGCCAGGCCGCGAACGCCTTGCCATACGATTACAAGGCGCATTGGACGCTGACAGAATGCTTGCGCCAAGAAGGCAAAACCGAGGAAGCCCACACCGAGGAATCCTATGCCAATCGGCTCAAGGATCGCTGGGAACGCTACTCGGAGCTGACTTCGCGTCAGATGTCGCAACGGCCGAACGATCCGGCCTTGTATTGTGAGGTGGGCAAGCTGATGCTTGAGCTGGGCAATCCGGAGGGGGCCAAGAAGTGGTTTTTCACTGCCTTGCTGTTGGACCAATACAATGTCCCCGCTTTGACAGCGTTGGCCGACTTCTACGAGAAACAGGGCGATCCGACATCGGCCGACGCCTATCGCCAGCAAGCCCAGCAAAGCGCGGCCCAGCAACCCCAGGTGCGTAGCACGAAGCCATGATTCCTCGATAGCAAATCCACGAAATGTACGGCGAAGTCCCATGAAACGCGTTTGGCAGCACGCCCTGTTTCTGGGCCTGACAATCCTGTGCGGAATGGCGGCGGGTTGTCAGTCTTCGCGAACAGAACCCGCCGGAGAAGATAAGCCGATCGAGTCGTCCTGGTTTGTGGACTGGACCGCGGAGAAGGGCTTGCAGTTCCAGCACGATGCGGGGCCTCCTCCGGATCAATATTTCATGCCGCAGATGATCGGCTCCGGTGCGGCGCTCTTCGATTTCAACGGCGACGGCCGGCTCGACATTTATCTGCTGCAAAACGGCGGGGCCAGGGGTGCGCGGAACCGGCTTTATCGACAGCTGCCCGAGGGCCGTTTTCAAGATGTGAGCGATGGCTCGGGTTTGGACATCGCCGGACACAACATGGGCGTGGCGGTCGGCGACGTCAACAACGACGGCCAACCCGATGTGCTTGTCACTCAATACACGGGCATCAAACTCTTTCTCAACCAAGGCAACGGCCGATTCCTCGACATCACCGACCCAGCCGGCCTGCACAATCCCAACTGGGGCGCGTCGGCGGCATTCGTGGATTTCGACCGCGATGGCTGGCTCGATCTGGTCGTGGTCAATTACGTGTCCTATGATCCCTCGCGCGTGTGCGGCGGCCAGAACGGCATCCCCGATTATTGTCCGCCGCGTGCCTTCGCGAGCAGCGTCACGCGCCTGTTCCATAATCTCGGCGCATCGGCGAGCGGGGGGCGTCAGCCCCTTGTTGGCTCGCAACAAGGGGCT
>DATBHJ010000108.1:0-7990 GCA_036557565.1 Gemmataceae bacterium | reverse complement strand
CCTGAGTCATCCCGAGTTTATTGCGGCGTTGGCTGTCGCGGTCGTAGCCGCCTGGAATGCGCTGGCTGGTCGTTCACACAGTCGTTCCCGCACCACTCGGCCGATCGTGAAGGCGCTGCACTGCCAACGGCCTCTCTTCTCTCGGTTGGTGCTGCACCAAAACGATGGCCGATACTTCTGCCGCGCCAATAAACCCAGCCCCAGCAGCAGCCAGTATGCCAAGGCCACTCTCAACAGCAGTCGATCCAAGCGTCCGGCCTTGGTCAACTGCGTCAGCCGCAACGTCCAGACGTTGCGCAGATTCTTGTCATCGCGGAACAACTCCTCCACCGCCATCCCCTTGGCGTACAACGCCGTCAGCGATGCCGCGTTACCCGGCAAATCCGTGATCAAAAACCACGGCTCGTCACGCCCTGCCGGCAAGCCCTTTTTCCAGCGGATGACCACGTTGAGCGTCACAGGATCGCTCAGCCGGTACGCCGCTTGCCGCAGCACACGTCGGATGCCCGGACGCACCGGGTAATGGCACAACAGGCCGCGCCAACGTGGATGGCGCACGCCCGCATCGGGCTTGATGCGTAAGACAAAGTGCAGGCCCGGCAATCCCAGGCAAGTACGGGCCAACTCGGCCCGACCAAAGCCACGGTCGGCCAGCACGATAATCTCGTCGTGGGCCGGAACCAAGTCACGCAACAGCCGCAGCAGCCCTTCTTCGAGGTTGTTTTGGCTCTTGTACAGCTCCCACTCCGGGTAGCTGGCCCACAACAAGGGCAAGGCCCGGCCGCCGAAGACGGCGGCCGCCATCAGGGTGTGGAAGGAGCGGATCTCGACCCAATCCAACGCCACAATCAGCGGTTCGCCGCGTCGTCGGCCCAGCCGCCCGATGAGGCCACGCATGGCCTCGGCGACGGTGATGCGTCGGTTGGCGCAGAAACGCCAGGCGCGTTTGATTTTGTGCTTGCACAGGGCGGGTCCGGCCAAGTGCCGCCCCAAGGCAGCAAGGCAAATTCGGCCGACCCCGACGGCGGCGGCAACGAGGTCGGCGAGCGTTTTGGCTTGGCTTTTTCGCAGGGGTGAGCATACTGACAAGACCCAGGCGATGATGGCGGTTGGCTGCATGGCGGTTCCTCCGCAGTTGGCAACAAGGAAGCTGTGGTAACTTTCCTTGTATGCCCAAAGACTTGTGGATGGAACCGCCTCCTTTCAGAAGCAGCTGCAAAACGGGGCATGACTCAGCTGATTATCTTTTTGCGATGGTCCCGGTATGAAACGATAACAACAAGGAAGGCTGGGAGATCGTGATGGAGCTGGAATGGACTCTCTTTCCCGTCATGGGCGTGATCTTTCTCGCCACGATGATCCGATCGACATTCGGATTCGGCGAGGCCCTGGTCGCCGTGCCTCTTCTTTCGCTGCTCATGCCGGTCGAGGTGGCCGTGCCCCTGGCTACGCTCCTTTCGATCACCGTCGCCGCGGTCGTCGTTGTCCAGGACTGGCATAAGATTCATTTCCAGAGTGCCGGCTGGCTCATGATCTCGACTCTGTTCGGCATCCCCCTGGGACTGTGGTTGCTGACGGCGGTTGCAGAGAGAGTGGTGAAAGCGATCCTGGCCCTGGTCATCATCGGATTTTCGTTGTACTGCCTGGTCTGTCGCAGCCCATACCAGTTAAAGAACGATCGCTTGGCCTGGGTGTTCGGCTTCGGCGCTGGAATTCTGGGAGGGGCTTATGGGATGAACGGTCCGCCGCTGGTAGTCTACGGCTCGCTTCGTCACTGGTCCCCGGAACAGTTTCGGGCGACGTTGCAGGGATATTTCCTGCCCGCCAGCTTGCTCGGCATGTGCGGCTACTGGATGGCCGGTTTATGGACACGCCCCGTGACTCATTACTACCTCTGGTCGTTGCCGCTCACGCTGGCGGCTGTCTTCCTGGGACGGCTGATCAACCAGCGCCTGAGAAGTCGCGTGTTTCTCCGTAGTATTTACATCGGTCTCTTCTGTGTCGGAAATGTGCTCTTGATTCAGTCATTGTTCAAGTGACTTGCATTCAAGACGGGTAAGGATCATGAAGAAAAGCATCGTGTTCCTGATTATTTCGCTGGCGCCAGCTTCGTGCCTGGTGGAAGAGCAGCCTGCCCAGCCCTGGACGGATCGGATTCAGAAACCCTACGAGGATCTACCGACTCCGGACCTTGGCCTGAAGCCACTGCTTCGGACGGCGGACAAGCAAAGAATCGACTCGAAACAAGCCTGGGAAAAACAACGAGAGATCCTTCGTGCTGCCTGGCTCAAACGTTTAGGTCAATCTCCGGAAAAACCCAGGGCCTTGGAGATCCGGATCGAGAAGCGCGAACTCGAACCCGATCATGTTCGCCAGTTGGTCAGCTTTGCCAGTGAGGGTGAGGACCGCATCCGGGCGTACCTGCTCCTTCCCAAAGACTTACCAGCAGGCAAACCGCGCCCTGCTATCGTCGTCTTCCACCCCACGACCAAGGAAACGCTCCAAGAACCCGTGGGTCTGGGCAAACGTCCCGAGATGGCTTTGGCGTTGCAGCTTGTCCGTCGAGGCTACATTACGCTCAGCCCGGAATGTTACATCATGAAAAACGCCGGCGCCCGAGCACAAGCGGAAGAACTCGCCCGGCACAGACCCGGATGGACCGGTCTGGGCAAAATGACATTCGACGCTTCGCGCTGCGTGGATTACCTGGAGACGCTTCCCCAGGTCGATCGTTCGCGGATCGCCTGCATCGGTCATTCCCTCGGCGCCAAGGAAGTACTCTATGCAATGGCCTTTGAGCCGCGTTATCGAGTCGGCGTTTTCAACGAGGGAGGCATCGGCTTGCGGATGAGCAACTGGACCGATCCGTGGTATCTCACCGAATCGATGAAGAAACAGATTCCAGAAATGGAACATCATCAGGTCCTGGCCCTGATTGCCCCGCGTCCGTTTCTGGTTCTCGGCGGCGACAGTGCGGATGGCACGGCGAGTTGGTCCTTCGTGAAGGAGGCTCGTACGGTCTATGCGCTTCTGGGAGCAAAGGATCGGATCGGCCTGTACAACCACAAAGCGGGACATGCCTTTCCGGCCGAGGCGAGAAACCTGGCGTATCAATGGCTGGATCACTGGTTGGACTTCCGACCGAACTAGAAGCAACCCAGCCGGACCATATTCCATGAAGCCCAAGCACGCTTACCAGAACGATCTGGCTTACATACACGACAGAGGCTTTGGTGCGTTTGCCTCCGGGTCTGCTCCGTATCTCTTGACGTTGCTCCGACAACACGGCACCCGCGAGGATCCCGTCGTAGACCTGGGATGCGGCAGTGGGATCTGGGCGAGAGCACTCACGGATGCTGGCCATTCTGTGATCGGTATAGACATCTCTCCTGCCATGATCGAGCTGGCGCGGGAGCGTGTTCCCGAAGCCTGCTTTCATGTGGGTTCCTTCGTTGCTTTTCGGACACCCACTTGTCAAGCCGTCACGGCACTCGGGGAGGTTTTTAACTACCTTTTTGATCCAAATAATTCTCTGCGAACGCTGCGACACGTATGCACGAGGGTTTTCGATGCCCTGACACCGAATGGACTCCTGATTTTTGATGTGGCTCAACCGGGTCGATGCAAGGGGCTTACGCAAAGATTTAGCGAAGGAGAAGACTGGACTTGCCTGGTGGAATTTCGCCAGGATTTTGCCAGGCAGCAGTTGACGCGCCGCATTGTGACGTTTCGCAAGGTAGGAGACATGTATCGGCGGCATGAGGAATCCCACATTCAACAGCTCTATCCAGGGAAGAGAATTGCGGAAATGCTGCGTGACATCGGGTTTCGAGTGAGGCCGATGCGAAGCTACGGAAACTATGTCCTCAGTCCTCGAGTCGTGGCGTTTGTGGCTCGCAAACCATGAGGATGTCTCGGAGTAAGGGGCAGAAATCGAAAACAATACAGGAGTATTCGGATGAGTGATTCGTTGAGTGAAGCCGACATGGTTCGGCTCTGGGAGCTGCACACGCAGCTTGAGTTTGCCACCCGGGATGCAGAGGCAACGGTCGCCACGATGACTCCAGACAATTACGTGAATCATGTTCCCGTCATGACCGGCGGTCGTGGTCAGGACGAGATGATCGAGTTTTACGGCAAATACTTCATTCCCCAGATGCCTGCCGATACCACACTGCGTCTGCTCGCCCGAACAGTCGGAAAGAATCGGCTGATCGACGAGTTCGTTTTTTCGTTCACGCATGACATCGAAATGGACTGGATGCTGCCAGGAATCCCGCCCACGCACCGGAAAGTCGAAGTGCCAACCGTGGTCGTCGTGCAGTTTGAAGGTGCGAAAATCTCCTGCGAGCGTATCTACTGGGATCAGGCATCGGTCCTGGTTCAACTTGGCTTGCTTGACCCGACGACATTGCCGGTTGCGGGCGTGGACTCGGCCCGCAAGTTCGAAGATCATCGCTTACCTTCCAATACCTTGATTCACAGGAAGAAGAGTTAGTCTCAGCAAGGCACAAACGAGACTTGACACGGAGTTAGTTGACCTATAAACTATTAACAGATAAATGAACTGGTGGTGCAACGATGACGACCCCGAAACTGCAGCACGAAATCAAGAAGAAGCGGCCCTTCGAGTCGCAAGAAGAGGAGGTCGTCCTGAGCATCGTGCGAACCAACGACCAGCTTCAGATTCGCTTCGCCCGGCTCTTTCGCGAATATGGGCTGACCCCGTCGCAGTACAACATCCTGCGCATCCTGAGGGGCGAAGGGATTCCTTTGCCCATTCTGGAGATCGCCAGCCGAACCGTGGCCGTGGTTCCTGGGATTACTGGCCTGATAGATAGATTAGAGCATGCGGGCTTTGTCAATCGGTTGCGCTGCGACAAGGATCGCCGGGTTATCTATGTGGCCCTGACCGATCAGGGGGCCAAGACCTTGGCCGCCCTGGATGCGCCGCTCGTCGCTCTGCATCACCAACTCCTGGGCCATCTCTCCCGCCCTGAGCTGAAGGAGCTGATTCGACTGCTGGAGAAAGTTCGGCAACCACTGTCTGCTCGAGAGGAGTAACCTTTTTCTGACTCTATTAGTTGATATGTAAACAATTTTGATGTAAACAATAGGAGATACTCATGATCCGGGTACGCAAAGCGGCCCAGCGCGGTCATTTCGACCACGGTTGGCTCGACACCCACCACACGTTTTCCTTTGCGGGTTATTACGACTCTGCTAACATGGGCTTCCGATCCTTGCGGGTTATCAACGACGACCGCGTGCAGCCGGGCCAGGGCTTCGGCATGCATGGCCACAAGGATATGGAGATCGTTACCTATGTCCTGGACGGAGCGCTCGCGCATCGAGACAGCATGGGAAACGGCTCCGTCTTGCGGCCGGGTGAACTGCAACACATGACCGCGGGCACGGGCATACGTCACAGCGAGTTCAATCCCTCCGAGCGGGAGGAGGTCCATCTCTACCAGATCTGGCTCTTGCCGGAGCGAACGGGACTTTCGCCCAGCTATTCGCAGAAAGCCTTCTCCGAAGAGGAGCGGAGGGCCACATTTCGACTGGTGGCTTCACCCACCGGCGAACAAGGTTCGCTGACGATCCGTCAGGATGCAAGGATCTATCTCTCGACGCTTCAGGACGGAGAAACGGTCACGCACACCCTCACGCCCGGCCGTCACGCCTGGTTGCAAGTGCTGCGGGGACAGGTAACACTCAACGATCAGCTCCTTACCGAAGGCGACGGCGCTGCGGTAAGCGAAGAGGACAAGCTGGAGATCAAGAGCCGGGGCGATTGCGAGGTCATGCTGTTTGACCTTGCGTAAGCCCCTATCAACAAGGAGTAAATACGATGATGCCACGCATCCTGGCTTTCGCCGGAAGTCTCCGTAAGGAATCGCTCAACAAGAAGCTCGTGTCCCTCGCCGCACAGGGCGCACGGCACACCGGTGCGGAGGTCACGCAGATCGACTTGAAGGACTTCCCGCTCCCTCTTTTTGACCAGGACCTGGAGGCAGAGCAGGGGATGCCGAAAAACGGTCTGGAGCTAAAAAAACTCTTCATCGACCACGATGGCTTGCTGATTGCCTCCCCGGAGTACAACAGCTCGATCACGGCGGTGCTCAAGAACGTCGTTGATTGGGTGTCGCGACCCGCTCCCGGCGAACCGTCGCTCGTGGCCTTCCGGGGCAAGGTAGCAACTCTGATGAGCGCCTCGCCCGGCGCCCTGGGTGGTCTGCGCGGGCTGGTCCATGTTCGGTCGATTCTCGGCAACATCGGCGTCATCGTCCTGCCGGACCAGATCGCCGTGCCCAAGGCCCATGAAGCATGGAACCCGGATGGCTCCATGAAAGACCCGAAACTGCAGGCAAGCATCGAAGGACTCGGCAAGACCTTGGCGGAATTCCTTGGAAAACTCAGGGCGTAAACGGAATGGAAACCAATCGACCATCGAGTAACGAAGATTACGTTCTCCTGTGCGGAGATCAGGCGGCGAGGCGCTTGAAGCTTCTGGCTCGTGTCAAGTGGCCAACGACCAGAGCGCTTCTTCGCCGCGTCGGCGTCAAGAGGGGGATGCGTTGCCTCGATGTTGGCTGTGGCAACGGGGCCGTCACTCTCAAGCTCGCTCTTCGCGTCGGTTCCACGGGACAAGTCGTCGGCATAGATCGGGATGAACGATGCCTGGAAATCGCTCGCCACAAGGCAGCTCGTCACAAACTGCCGGCCGTCTTCCGGCCCGAAAGCGTTGCGGACCTTCGAGAGACCAACACTTACGACCGCGTTTACGGTCGTTTCTTGCTCACTCATCTGCCCAAGCCGGAGGACGGTCTCGCACGCATGGTTCAAGCCGCTCGAAAAGGCGGCCTGGTCTTTGTGGAGGACATCGAGTTTGCAGCACACTTCTGTTACCCGAGCTGTCCTGCCCTGACTCGCTATGTGGACTTGTATCAACAAGCCGTGGCGCGAAGAGGAGGCGACCCGAACATCGGGCCACGGTTGGCCAGCTTGTTCCTGGACGCAGGCCTGGATGACGTGCAGTTGGAAGTGGTGCAGCCGACCTTTCGCAGCGGGACCGGAAAGCGCATCGCTGCGATCACGATGGAACACATTGGGGAAGCCGTCGTCCAGCAAGGACTCGCCTCGGTCCAGGAAGTGCAAGGCATAGTGGCCCAGCTCGATCAATTCGCGTCCAATCCGCGGACGATCCTCAGTTTGCCTCGAATCTTTCAGGTCTGGGGGCGCAAGAGATAACGCAGTCGCAGTCCAAGGTTCGCCACGTCCTCGGAGTGCTTTCCCCGACACGACGTTTGCCGGTAGACTTGAACGTACCGCTCAGGGGATCAAGGATTTATTCGTTATTCTGTGAACCTTTTTAGTTCGTGAGGGTTTCCGTAATACGAAGCGCAATTCCAAATGCGTATCAGGCCTAAGATTTCGGAGAAGTGACAGAGTGGCCGATTGCGCGGCACTGGAAATGACGCCTTTAGACATTGTTGTCTAATAAGTCTTTAGTTTGTAATAACTTGCGTCATCAATCTCATACGGCATCATAGGCTACTCATCTCCATGGCCCTGGATGACCTCCCTTGACTCATAAATAGAATCGTCGATGGGCCTTGCGCCTTTTGGCAGTAGCTCGATTTTCCGAGTCGCCACATAGGTCTGTTGCCTACCACCAGCTCGGCTGCTTTTCTGTCCGAATCTTTTGCACCTTTCCTTGTCATGGCGCAATCCATTCGAGTCTCGGCATTGAGGTTGGAACACTGCCTGCTATTAAGTTCGTAAACGTCCTCGGTGGTTCGGTCCTCCGTGCTATGCGGGCTTCGGCTTGCGCCATTCGGTCGAGAGATCCTTTCCTGAAAGAGCTTGTCAAGCAGAAACGGTCTTCCTTCGGGTGACTGCGTAGTAGTAGCGCCAGGCGTACGTCCCCATCGATTGGGCCAGGGAGGCTCGTGAGCCCCGTGATCCCTGCGTTCTTGCCGTTGTCTCG
>DATBHJ010000107.1:0-37340 GCA_036557565.1 Gemmataceae bacterium | reverse complement strand
GGCACGCGTGTGTATCGCGCTCAGGACATGGAAGCCTTGCTGCGGCCGAACTTCTCCGCAATGGGCCCCGTGAATGCGAATGCGTCGGCGATCAACAGCGATCTGTTGCGCCTGTGCCCGACAAACTTCCCGTCCGATGCGTTGCTGGCATCCATGCCGGCAAACATACAACTCATCGCCCAGCGCTACCGCAATCTCGTGACGACCCAGAGCTGGGATGTCGGCGCGCCCGGCGTGATTCCGTACTGGTACAGCACGGGAGGCGTTTATGCATCGCCGTATCCGGTCAACCAGGCTTCGACAGGCTATAATCCGCAGCTCGCCCCGGTCAGCAACCTCGTCGCCTTTCCGCCGATCCTTCCCGCGCAGCCGTTGCCCAACGTTGGCAACAATCCGGTTGGGCCGCCGCCTAATTTCAGTGAGTTTGGTTTGGGGGATTGGCGTGCGATCAGCGCTCTCAGTGCCACGTATCAAGCCTTGCCGAAACCAGTCGCTTTCACAAATCCGACCTGGGCGTGGAACACCAATCAATGGACCCTTGCCGGCACGGTCCTTAATCTGAATGGATATATCTCTCCAGGTGCGCGTATTCGTCTCAACCGGCCGCTGCCGCCTTATCCGCACATGGGAGCGGGGGTGACGCCGCCATATCAGTTCCAGCCGCCAAGCGTCGCGACTCCACCCGCGAATCCTTTCCCGAGTGCCTACGGCGTCGGCTATAATATGGCCAACGCTGCGATCGCCAACCAGTATCAATCGGCACTCGAAGCTCGCCAGGCGCTGGCCAATGACATTTATCGCCGACTGATGGTAATCGTAGGACTAAACCCGCCCTCCAATCCCGCTACTCCGACTCAACTCGATTTGGCCCCGCGCCGCTGGCTTGCCCAGCTAGCCGTCAACATGGTCGATTACATGGACGAGGACGACATCAGCACGTCTTTCAACTTCTATACCATCGCCGATGGTCTCGTGGCCAACGGCACCACGCTCGGCTTGACCACAGGGGGCGACGACATGACCCCGACCCCTGCCGCCAATGGCACGAACCTGCTTGGCACCAACCAGTCCGGCGCCAATCCCCTCTACTGGGTATTCGGCACGGAACTGCCCAAGGTGGTGCTGAGCGAGGTGTTGGCCGAGGCCACGGATGCGAAGCCGGCCAATGCCGCCGGCGCGAATGAGAAGGTGAATGTATGGGTTGAGTTGTATAACCCCATGCCCAAGGCAGGCGGGACGAACACGCAGCCGCTGGATGTGAACCGTGTGCCGCTCTACATGACCAGCCCCACGGGCGGCGGTTACAGTCCGTACCGCATTACCATCGCCCAGTCAACGATGAACCAGCTTCCTCCCGGAGCAACCGCCCCAGCCGCAGGTGGTACAAACTATCTGCGCGATGCGAGCGAGAATGTGCTGGGGCAGGCTTACTTCGGAAATGGCAACTCCTCCAATACCTTCACGCCGCTTCCGCAAAGCACTGTCGATTCGGATTTCGCGGCAGCTAATCCCCTTCCGAGCAGCGTCCCGCTGATCGACGGCGGCGGCGCGACGCAGGGAGCAGGTATAGGGACCCCCAATGCGGGCGTGGATGCGGGAGGCTTCTTCCTGATCGGTCCGCCCGCTCCCGGCAACTCCTACGCCGATCCGTTCGTCCTCGCGACTGCTGCGAACAACTATCAAGGAGTGCCGGGACTGCCAGGTGTGCCGGCAGTGGCGCCATCGCCGGGACTGCCGTCCACCAAGACACCTACCCTGCGCTCCCCCAATTTGCACTACCAGCCGACTACGACGACCTGGCGCGCGAACTCGAATAATGATGAGCGGACCACAGGCCTGACGGTGATGCTCCGCCGCCTGGCCAATCCGTATCTGCCGTTTAACCCCAACCCAACCATCCCTGACCCCAATATCGCAGGGAATTTAATCCCCAACCCTGCGTATAACCCGTACGTGACGGTAGATTATGTTCAGAACATAAACATCCAGTCTTCGAATCAGACCCCGACCTACTTTGCCTCGCGGGGTAAGCAACAGCCGTATGCGGCTTACATGCAGACAGCGAATGCTAACAATGCGTCTGCACTACAGCCCACGAGTCCGGTGGTCGACCAGTACATGACGGCTACTCCACCCGCTCTCCCACTGGGACCTTACTTCGTCACGGACCAAAACAACAACAAATGGTGGAGTGACTTCGGGTACTTGAACCCCTTGACGCCTCCCAGCACCCACTTCGATTGGCTCGTCCACCTCGACCGTCAGCCCATTAGCCCGATGGAACTGCTGCATGTGTCGGCGTGGCCACCGTATATGTTGACTCAGCGTTTCATGCGTGGTAACGATAATGTGAATACGGCATCCCCACCTGCGGCCGTTCCACCCAACCCGGCCAATGCCGTCAACATGTTCGGGCACTATGCACCGTGGCTGGATTTTCCGCCGAACCCCAGCGTTGGGATGGCCGCACCGTGGTGGTTCGACACGAATCCCACGCCAGGTCTCCCCAACCCCTCAACTCTAACGGCAGGGCAAACACACCGACTCTATCGCCTGTTCGAGTTCCTAGAGTGCGGAGATCGTGCCTTCGGAGTCAATGGGCTGGGCCGCATACCCGGCAAGGTTAACATCAACACCGTTTGGGATCCGGAAGTCATTCAGGCGCTCGTTGATGGCAACCTGGCAACCATGGGCATGAATACCACTGCACCCTCGTATCCGCCCAATGCTACAGACCAAGTTGTGCAGATGTTCAATAACATGATGCTCTCGCGCTCGCCCAACGCGGGGTACAACATGGCGACCGGAAATCTCACGCCAAACCCGCAGACCACTCTGACTGCTCCATACAGCTTCTCCGTTGGACCGGTCAACATGGGCACCGCGACAGCAACCGCCGGCGTATCTACACCAGCTACTTTTGACGATCGTCCCTTCATGCCTCTGAGCACGGGACTATACGCTCCGGCTCTCAAGGGAGTTGGGTCACAGTTCCCCAACGGAATGAGTGTCTTGACGGACACCCTGCTGCGCTCAAATCCAGCGGCGAACTCGCAGCTGCTCTTCCAGAATTATAACGATCCCGCCACCACTAATCCGCCCGTAGCCCCCAGCCCCACCACTAACGCCGCCGTCCATCCGTACTTGCAATCGCAAGTGCTGACGAAGTTGTACAACAACGTGACGACGCGCAGCAACACTTTTGCGGTGTTCCTGACGGTGGGCTACTTCCAGGTATTGACCGATCCGGTGTCGGGTGCGATCCTGCCTGCCCTCGGACAGGCGAACATACCTCAGCTTGGCCCGGAGATTGGCCGCTCTGAGGGCAAACAAATACGTCATCGTATGTTCGCCATCGTGGACCGCACGAACCTGGCGACGTGCTCCACGACTGGCCAGGCCATCCTGCCTGGCCCACCTAATGCAGTGACGGGAGCGACACCCAACGGGTTCTTCAACCCGGCATCGGCCCCGCCGTATGCAGTTGTCAACAACACCGGCGTGCAGACGATCAATCTACCGTTCTCAGCCCCAACGCCAAATCTCACCATTACGGGAACCGCGACACAGCTCTTCGTCCCGAATCCAAACACGATGATACCGGGAGTGATACAGGCGGGCACTCAGCTTGTGATCGATGCCGGGACACCCTATGAGGAAACGGTCACGGTAATTTCGGTGACGCCGCCGCCCGCCGCCGGGGCGCCCGCTTCACTCACTGCCAACTTCACCATGCCGCATGGTGTGGGCGGTCTGCCCTTCTCAATTACCCAGCGCGGCAACCCCGGGCCGTGGCTGTTCACGCCCTACGACCCACGCCTCGATACCAGCGTGGTGCAGTATTTCAGCATCATCGATTGAGGCATGGCAACGCAGATGACGCGGATGCGGCGGATGTGATTCCGCCGCATCCGCGTTGCTATTTTTCTTCGTGCAAAAACTGCGTGCAGAAGGGCCGCAGGACGCTTTCGGGGAACAGACAAAACGAATAATCGCGGCGCTGGAGCACGGCGTTGGTCCGTAGTTGTTGCTCGCAATCCCGCAATTGCTGACGCAATTGTTCCTCGCGCCGCAGAAGGGGGCGGCGCAGCTCCTCGGTGAGTGTGCGTAAAGTACGAAATCGTTCGCGGCGCTCGGCGGACGTGGCCGGTGGGCGCGCGATCCATTCGCGCTTGTGCCGGGCCAGTTCGGACAGTTGCTCGCTAGATGGGATGGCGTCGAGATGGCGCTGCGGATTGTAGCGTACGTCGCGCAGTTCGCGCAGCAGACGACGGCGATCGTCCTCCCGGACCGGGGTGCGCGGCAGCGGCAACCAGCGCGTCGCGGACAATACCAGATACTCCGGCGGCTCGCAGCCATAGAAGCGACGTATCAATTCATCGGTCAATTCATCGTAGATACCGCCGCCGATGCCGTGAAGAAAAAGATCGGCGAGGAACAACCGGGCGTAGAGCGTGGTCGTCAGAGCGCGCGTGCGGATTTTGAGTCGGCGCGCTTGCAGTTCTTGCAATGTCGCTTGCGGCTCTGTGCTCAGTTGCCAACGTTCATCAGCGGCGCGAATTTCCAATCGGCCGTTTTTCAGGCGGACAAATAACCGTTCGCGCCGGGAAGCGCCGGCGAGCCAACACCAGAACGGCGACTCCAACCATTCGCCGTCGGTCGCGAGGTCGGGCACAGGGCGTTGACGGTCGCGGATGCCGTGAAGGCGGCGATAGTCGGCGACGATCGCATTGTAAAGCGAGTGGAAATGGGGCAAGTTCGTCAATATATGACAGGCGAAGTAGGAAAATGGCTCGCTGTCGCAGAGCGTGCTGAGCGGCACTTCCCGATTGTGACAGCCCCAGGCTTGCTCGAACGTTCGCCGGGCTGCCGCGAAGCATTCGCCCAGGTTGGAAGTGCGTTCCGCCTGCCGCAGCACCTCGGCCCAGAAGGCCGGCAGCATCGGCTCATAGGGCCAATGTCGCGTCAACTCGCCGACGCGCTCGGCAAAGCTGGCGAACAGGGCGCGATCCGCAATCGTCCGCTCCTCGTAGGGCGTCGCGCCGGTCCAGCGATCGAACAGAACACGACGGATATAGGGCGGAGCAGGGATGCGCAGCGCCGTGGTCTTGATGGTGTCGTCATCGACGACGAGATTGAGGGAAGTGCCGTGGTTTTTGCGAGCCAGACCGTACAGCGCGAAGTTTTTCACCCAGACGCCGGGATGAAACAGCTCGGGTTGATGGCCAGCGACGAGAAGCGTGTCGATTGTTTGCTCCACCCCCCACCCCAGCCCTCCCCCACAAGGAGGGAGGGTGTACGGTTCTCCCTCCCCCCTTGTGGGGGAGGGGTGGGGTGGGGGGGAACTAGCTTCCGTGTCGCAGCTGACAACCTGTTTCCGTGCCTGGTGGCGCAGCTCCACGAGGGGACGGCCCAGAATAATGAGTCGTTCGCCGGCCGTTTGCAGACGCTGACGATTGATCGCCAGGATGTCGCCGACCCTGTGAAGCGGCGGTTGGGCAACGACGGCGCCGTCGTGGGCCGGGGCACGCATCGGCTGTCCGCTGTCCATGTCGTCCATTATCCGCAATCGGTTTTGGGACATCGGCTCTCGGCCGTGACGGAAGGAGGACATAAATACGCGGATAGAGGACAACGCAGAGCGGCTTCCTCGATGATTCGCCGATAATACGCCAGACGCTCGGCAGCATCGTCGAGGACGCCGCCGAACGCACGATTGGGATCGAGGTATAACCGCGGCACACCGACTTCCTTGACGCGCAGACCCAGTCGAGCCGCCTGCACCCACAACTGCAACGGCATGCCCCAGCCAAGTTCGGTGATGTGCAAGCGTTCCAGGGCCTCACGGCGATACGCTTTGAAACCGCAGAACGCATCCGTCAGATTGAGGCCGAAGCGCCGATTTAGTTCGTGGGTGATCTCGCGGTTGATTCGTTGACGGTCGCGCGGCGCCTCCGAGTCTTGATGGAAGTCGCGCAGATACCGGCTGCCGGACACAATGTCGGCGTCGTGGATCGCCTCCTGCAGAACCGGGATGCGCGACGGTTCGTGCTGACCATCGCAATCCATGGTGATGAGTACGTCGATGTCCTGGCGCAGGGCATAGGCGAAGGCCGACATCAAGGCGGCGCCGTAGCCACGATTGACCGGATGCGCGATGACTTCCAGCCCCTCTTGACGCGCCAGAATCTCGGCCGTCCCATCGCTGGAGCCATCGTTTACGATCAGGATGCGGGGGCTGTAACGACGCACCTCCTGAACGACACTTTCGACGTGACGGGCTTCGTTATAGACAGGGATTGCCGTGAGAAACTGCATGCAGGGATTCCTTGTTGAGGGCGATCAGTCCATTACACTGTCTTCATTTTACGCTTTCCGTTCTTTCTAAAAAGTCGCGTCGCTCCGTTCTCAACGCAATTATATCGGTCAAGACGGCGTTGCGACTGCCAAATTGACGGCGAAAATCCAAGATGTTAGCCACCGTCTTCATCCGGTGGACTCCTCCGCGTCTGTGCATAAATCCTTGGATATTCATGCTTTGCAACAGCACCGATTCGAGCGCACCTCGAAATTGAGGCTTGGCACGCTCCTTGCTTATAAGGGGTATCGGCGGCCCGTATCGAAGTCGCCTAGGAACAAAGACGAATAAAACGAGAAACCTCTTCAAGCGGAAGACGATCGAGGATCGTCCGTCCCAGGATACGATCATCGAGTCTGAAAGGAGAAAAAACATGAGATCATCGCGCTGGCAGTCGTTCAATCCGGTGTGGAATCAGTTACAGCAGTTCCAGGATGAAATGAATCGTCTCTTTGACCGCTGGGGCAATGGCAATAGCTTCGGCGGTGCGTCCGGTTTTCCGGCGCTGAATGTCTGGGAAGACGGCGAGCAAGTCCATGTCGAGGCCGAGCTGCCGGGCCTGGATCTGAAAGACGTGGAGATTTACGTCAGCGGCGGCAATCAGCTGACCATCAAGGGAGAACGGAAACCGAATCTGCCGCAGAAGGGCGTCTGGCACCGTCAGGAACGCGTGTTCGGCTCTTTCAACCGCTCTCTGACATTGCCGTTCCCGGTGGATGCCGACAAGGTTGATGCTCGTCTGGAGAACGGCGTGCTGCACATTCAGTTGACCAAGCACGAATCGGTTCGACCGCGAAAAATCCCGGTCAAGACAGAGTAATTTCGTGGAAGCAAGAGAAGGAGAAAACAATTATGGCGAATACCACGAATCAAGCAACGAAAGATCGATCCGAGGCGCGTGCCGAAGCGACGCGCGGCGGCGTTTTCTTCACGCCGCGAGTGGACATCGTCGAGACCGACAGCGAACTGACGCTTTTCGCCGAGGTGCCCGGCGTTCGTCCCGAAGATGTCGATCTTCGCTACGAGAAGGGCGAACTGGTGTTACATGGCCGCGCAAAGGCGTCGGCCCATCGGCAGGCGATGCTGTTGCAGGAGTATGAAGATGGCGATTTCTATCGCGCCTTCAATATCCATGAGTCCATCGACGCCAGCCGGATCTCGGCGGAGTGCAAGAACGGCTTGCTGACGGTGCATCTACCGAAAGTGGAGTCGGTTCGTCCGCGACAGATCACAGTGCGCGGTGCGTAAAGTTTCACCAGCCCGAAGCGTAAGCGAGGGCGGCCCTCCCTTACGCTTCGGGCTAGTTAGACCGGACAACCTTCTGACTGGGGTGCCGAAATCAAGAGAGCAATCAGTGTCTGAGGATCGGTCGGCTTGACGAGATGATGATCGAAGCCGGCTTCCCGAGAACGGAGCACGTCTTCATTTTGCCCGTAGCCTGTCAGCGCGACTAGCATGGGCCGCGGCGAGAGGTTCATGGCGCGAAGGCGCCGCGCTACTTCCAGGCCGTCCAGGCCCGGTAAGCCGATGTCCAGGAGCACCACTTCGGGCTGAAACTTCTGGGCTTCTGTCAGGGCCGACTGGCCATCGTAACAGAGACGCGCTTCGTGGCCGCCAACCTCCATCAGCATCGACAGACTGTGGGCGGCATCCGCATTATCATCCACGATCAGCACGCGAAGGCGGCGCGGCGGAGCGACCGAAGGAATGGTCGTTGCAGCCGGTCCCGTCGGCGACTCATGTCCCTGCCAGATGGGCAAATGCACGACAAATTCGCTGCCCTGGTTGAGCCCGCCGCTGAAAGCCTCGACGCGGCCGCCGTGCATGCCGACCAGCTTGTGTACCAGCGTCAGGCCGATTCCCAGTCCGCCCTGCGAGCGATCCAGCGAGCTTTCCACTTGTTTGAACAGCTCGAAGATCGACGACAGCATGTCGGGCGGGATGCCCATGCCGTTGTCGCGCACACGGAACATCACCATGTCGTCGTCGCGTTCCACGCCCACCCCGATGCGTCCCCCTTCCTCGGTGTACTTGGCAGCATTGTTGAGCAAGTTGCCGATCGACTGGGCCAGGCGTACCGGATCGCCGCGAACGCGCAGCGGCTCGGACGACAGGTCGATTGTCAGCTCGTGCTTGCGGGATTCAATGAGCGGTCGGCTCATCTCCACGGCGCGAGCGACGATCTCGGCCGCCGCCACGGATTCCATCTTCAAGTGAATCTTGCCACGTGTGATGCGCGACAAATCGAGCAGGTCATCAACGAGGCGAGTGAGATGCCGCAATTGCCGATCGATCATGCCGTAAAGCGAGGCAATTTCCGGCTCCCCGGAACCGTTACCTTGCAGGATCTGGACGGCGTTACGGATCGGTGTGAGCGGGTTGCGCAGCTCGTGCGAGAGCATCGAGAGAAACTCGTTCTTTTGACGATCGGCTTCCTGGATATTGCGATAGAGGCGTGCGTTGTCCAGGGCAATGGCAGCGCGTCCGGCGAGATCCTCGGCCAGGGCGCGTTCGACGGAAGAAAAGCGACGACCCGACTGGCCCTGCCCCAGGATCAAGGCGCCCAGGGTACGGCCGCGGGCCTGCAAGGGCACAAGAATGGCACAGCGAAGCTGCCCCTCGTGGCCTGTCTGCGCAACTTCGCCGTTGTTTACAGGGTAAGGCATGGCCAATCCATCGAGCACTTCGGTTGGCCCTCCGGCCAGGACGCGCTCCAGCGCGGAGAAGGTCTGCGGCGGACCGGCCAACGCGCCAAACTGAACTGCATGGTCCTTTGGCGATAACCAGGCATACTCACTCTGCCGCTCGGACCCGGTTTCCGTCAGCAGGGCGACGCCGGCAACGTCGGCAAGATACGGCACCACCAGGCGCAGCAAGCCGCGCCGCGTCGCCTCGGTATCGAGGGAGCTGGAGAGAACCTTGCTGGCCTCGGCGAGGAAGGTGGAGCGGCGCATGGCCTCCTCGGCTGCGGCGCGCGCTGTCTGTTCCCGTGCCAACGCCACCCGCTCGTCGGCCTGTCGCTTGGCCTGCTGAGTCATGCGATACAGATCGACGAACACCTTGACCTTGGTGCGCAGAATTTCCGGTACAACCGGCGAGAGAATGTAATCGACCGCCCCCATCGAATAACCCTGGGCTGTGTGCATTTCGTCAGCGAAAGCCGTGATGAAGATGATCGGTGTATGTGCTGATTTGCGACGCTGACGGATGAGTCCGGCCGTCTCGAAACCGCTCATGCCCGGCATGTACACATCGAGCAGAATCACAGCGAAATCGTGCTCCAGCACAAGGCGCAGCGCCTCCGCCCCGGAATTCGCCTTGATGAGTTTCTCGCCCAGTTCTTCAAGGATGGATTCGAGAACGAGCAGTTTATCCGGCAGATCGTCTACGATCAGGATGTTAATCTTGTCGTCGGCGCCCATGAAAGTTAGCTTATCAGGCGTTTTCCTCGGTTACATCCCAAAAATCCCATACTCTCAGCGATACGCACGCAGCGCTTCTCTGTGATCCGTCAAGCGCGCTCATAGGTCTCGGTCAACTCCGCGAGTCGATCAAGCAATCCTTCGGTGAGCATGTCGGCACGGAAGCGCCAGCGCCAGTTGCCCGAAGGCCGCCCCGGCCAATTCATGCGCGCTTCGCTGCCCAGGCTTAGCACGTCTTGCAAAGGCGTGATGGCAGAATCGGCCACCGACATCCACGCCAGACGGATAAGCTCCCACGAGATATCGTTCTCGGCGTTGGGAGCATACTGGCGCAGGAAGCGCAGTTCGTCCGCGGTTAACGATTCGAACCAACCGCGTGTCGTGTCATTATCGTGTGTGCCGGTGTATACCACGCTATTGCGAACATGCCGGTGAGGCAGGAAGCGGCGCTCGAAAGCACCGCCGAAGGCGAACTGCAAAATGCGCATGCCCGGCAGATCGAATTGCAAGCGCAGCTGCCGAACCTCCGGCGTGATGACGCCAAGATCCTCAGCGATAAGAGGCAAATCGCCGAGATGGACGCGCAGCACGTTCAGGAAGTCAGCCCCCGGTGCTTTCACCCAGCGTCCCTTCTCCGCCGTCGGCTGACCTGCCGGCACTTCCCAGTACGCCTCAAAGCCGCGAAAGTGGTCCAGACGAACGCGATCCACCTGCCCCAGCGCCGCGCGCAGTCGGGCCGTCCACCAGGCATAGCCGCTGCGCTTGTGGGCATCCCAGTTGTACAAAGGATTACCCCAAAGTTGACCTGTATTGGAGAAATAATCCGGCGGCACGCCTGCGACCACGGCCGGCCGCCGCCGCTTGTCGAGCAAAAACAATTCGGGATTGGTCCAGACATCGGCCGAATCGTCGGCGACGAAGATGGGCACATCACCGATCAGGCGAATGTTTCGCTGCCGTGCGTACTCCTTGAGCGCCCGCCACTGGCGATAAAAGAGGAACTGGCGAAAGCGATGCAGCTCCATCGATTCGGCCAAGTCCCGGCGAGCCTGCTGGAGCGCATTCTGTTTCCGCAGGACCAGTTCTTCCGGCCACTCGTGCCAGCAGACACCGCCGTGTGCTTCTTTGAGGGCCATGAAAAGGGCGTAATCGTCCAACCAGGCAGCCTCTTGAACCTGGAACTCCTCGAATGCGGGACGCAACTCCTTGCCTCGGCCTGCCTCGAAGTTATGCCACGCCTTATCCGTTAATTCTGCCTTGTAAGCGATGATTGGGCCGTACTCCACATGATCGACGGGCCAATTCGTAGGGGGAAAATCAGCCTCGCTGAGCAAGCCGTCGCGAATCAGCTGCTCTGGACTGATGAGGTTGGGATTGCCGGCGAATGCCGAGAACGCGGCGTAGGGAGAATCGCCATAGCCCGTCGGTCCCAGTGGCAGGATTTGCCACCAACTCTGTCGTGCGCGAGCCAGGGCATCGACCCAGGCGTAAGCGGTCGGACCCAAATCGCCGATGCCGTGTGCCGAGGGTAATGATGTGGGATGCAGGAGAATTCCGGCTGAGCGTTCCGGTAGGCGATCGCTTTCCGAGGTATCCACAATTTGCCCTTCGCGCAAAAAGGACCAGCTTAGTGTCGGATCTCCCGACCGTCACGCGGAGCGGCCCGTTCGCCCGGTTCCGCGCCCGGCGGAGTGAAGCGCCAGCAAGGACCGCTGGCACCGATATGATAGCCAGTCTCGAACAATTGGGGTGCCTCTTTCGGATACAGATGCGCGATGCTCGGTGCTTCTCCATGATAGCCCTGAGGCAGGGCCATCAAATGGAAGCGCATTCCGGAGATCTGAGACAAGAAATATAGTTGGGAGATGTCGTCGCGCGTCAGCGCTTCAAATATCGCCGTCACAGTGGGTTTGAGACGATGAAACGCCTTCTTGGGCACCGGCTCCGGATCTGAGTACAGTTTGCGGCTGGTTAGCACGTACAAGTTTGAGCCAGCCGGACAGCTGGAGACAGGTCCAATCGGCGGCAGCACCATGGCCACTGACCCGCCATCGCAATGCTCCTCCCGATAGCAGTGGCCATTGACCTCGATGTCGAAGGCAACCGGCGGCACAGCTCCCGGCCACGAGACAGCGGCCAGGAGGACCTTTCGCACCAGATCATTAGCGTCCGGCCGGCCACTCGAAGCGATGGCACCGATGTCCCAGATCGTTAAGCGCTTCGTTTCCAGATTCATTGTGCCGATATACAGGCGCCTCCCCTGGGCATGGGCGCAGCGAATATCCGCAATGAAATCATCGTTGAAGGCTCGAAGGATCAGCCGTTCCGCCGGCTTGGCTGAGCCGAACGCACCATCGCACAACATGCAGCACAGCGGCCTAAATTTAATCAGATCCGAGGTATGCATGGTCAAGATGAGCTGCTGCATTTGCGCATCGTACTTTGGACCCAGAAAAGCATAGGCGCCGATTAACGAGCCACTGCTTATGCCGGTAACCTGATCGAAGGTAGGCCTGGTGCCGGTATGCGTCCAACCTACCAGGAAGCCGGCGGTGAATGGCGCGCCGTGGACGCCGCCGGAAAGTGCGAGAATCTGTAAGGGTCGTGAGGCTTCCGGAGGAAGCACAGCCGGCATGTTCAGCGGATGAGGTGGAGCGTCGGCAGGCGTATCATCGGGATGATAGCTCACCCTCGTCAGTTCGGACGGCGTGTCCGGCGGCGGCGGCGCGGAGTCACCGTAAGGACAGACGCAGCAACCGAAAACGCCGACACTGACGAGGACGAGAAGCATCCCGTCCCGAACGCGGCAGGCAAGGAGTCGGATTGCGGGGCGCATCCGTCCCATTCCTCCATGATGACGACGAAGCTAGCAACGCCCGTCGCGGTAAGAGCGCAAACCGTGAGTATGCTCTTTTGTTCGGTCGTCCGTGGCAATTTACTTGAAAGAACCCGTCCGTGTGCATTGTGAAGATTCGCGGAGACTGGGTAAGTGAGCGAACCAAGCGGAATGCGGCAAATGATCGAGCTACTTGGTTGGAGACGAAGAAGAATAGGAACGTTACTATAATACCGTGAGCATCCACATCATCAGGGGATCGCATCATGCGACAGACACTGACGGCGATGCTGGCAGGACTCTTGCTCCTCTCGGCGCTTCCGGCTGCGGACAAACCGGCCGCGCCGAACGAACAGTTGGAAGCCCTCAAAGAAGAAGCCGAGAAGTCACGGGCGGAATTTAATCAAGCCTACGAGAAGGCGAAGACAGACAAAGAACGCCAGGAGTTGCGTGACCAGAACAACAAGCAGATCAATGCCTGTGCTCGCCGCGCTCTGGAGCTGGCAAAGAAACATCCCAAAGATCCAGTGGCAGTGGATGCGCTATCATGGATCGTCACCGACACGGGGTGGGTCCGCGCAGCTGCCGAGATTGAAGCGGCTTTCGACCTGCTGAGGAAGGATTACATCACCAGCGACAATCTCCAGCGGGTTTGCTTTTTCGCTTACATCTACAACAACACATCCACAAAGCCTGAACAATTGCTTCGCGCCATTCTGGAGAAAAATCCTCACCGCGAGATTCAGGCCCATGCCTCTTATTACCTGGCGCTTGCTCTTGCCCAACAGGCATCGTGGGCCAAACGGCTCCACGATCCAGCCCAGGCCAAGCAGTGGGAACAAGGTTTCATCAAGCGCATCGAGGTACTCGATCCAGACAAACTCCTCAAAGAGGAAGAAGAGTTGTTCGAGCGAATCGTCTCCAAGTACGGCGACGTGAAAACAAATTCTGGCAGAACATTCAGCGAGATAGCCAAGGCAGCCCTGTTCGAGATGCGTTACCTGGTCGTGGGCAGGGTCGCACCCGAGATCGAAGGCGAGGACATCGACGGCAAGCGCTTCAAACTCAGGGATTATCGCGGCAAAGTCGTGGTGCTCGACTTCTGGGGGAATTGGTGAGGCCCGTGCCGGGCTATGTATCCGCACGAGCGGTCGCTCGTGAAACGGCTCGAAAGCAAACCGTTTGCCCTTCTCGGCATCAACAGCGACTCCGACAGAGAGAAACTCAAGGAAGTCCTCAAGAAGGAAGAAATCACCTGGCGCTCCTGGTGGGACGGCGGCAGCACCAGCGGCCCCATTGCCAGCAAGTGGAACGTCACGGGTTGGCCAACGATTTACGTGCTCGACGCCAAGGGTGTGATCCGCCACCGCGACGTTCGTGGCAAAGATCTGGATGAGGCCGTCGATAAGCTACTCCAGGAAATGAAGCGCGAAAATCGCTAATTACGAGCCGGAAGCGCAAGCGAAGGAAGCTTCGCCGCCGCTTACGCTTCCGGCTCGTTCCGTCTACCGAACCACGCACGGCCCAGCGCCCGCAGATACCAGCGTAGATAATGCGGCAGCCATGCCCACAAACGGAAACGAGACTGTCCGGCGGTGCGATCGCGCCATATCGTTGGCACTTCGGACAATCGCCACCCGCGCCAGTGGGCCTTCAGCGTCAACTCCAGGGCCACGGCAAAGCTCGCTTCGCCTTCGATGGGAATTTGCTCGATGACACGACGACTATAGGCGCGGAAATTGTTCGTGGCGTCGTGAATCGGTAGTCCAGCGAGATAATATAACGACATGCCGGCCAGGCGCGACAGCGTTCGCTTGAGAAGCGGCCCACCTTCCTGACGTCCGCCGCGAATGTAGCGCGATCCGGCCACGACATCGGCACCTTCGCGTACGAGGCGTGCCATTGGCATTACAGAATCCGGATCGTCCGAACGATCAGCCATCATGACGAGGACAACATCACCCTTGCTTGCCTGGAAGCCGGATTTGAGCGCATTCAGTACGCCGCGGCCAAGCGTGTTATGCACCAAACGCATGTTGGCACACGGCGGCGTCAGCGCCGCGATGGCCGGCAACGTGGTGTCTTCGGGAAAATCGTAGACAATGAGGATCTCATGCGGTTCACTCACTGCGCCTTCTACATCGCGTAGAAATGCCTGGATATTGTCCGCTTCGTTGTAGACCGGCACGACGAGGGAGATCATACGTTAGATATTGCCGTACTGCACTTGTTGGCGGACCCAGGGAATGACGTTGTCGAGAATGTCGCTCAGGGGCGTCGTGGCGCGAAAACCGAGCAGCCGCTCGGCCTTCTCGACCTTGGGCACACGCTTTTGCACATCATAGCTGTATGGTGGATCGCTGATGTAGCGGAAAGGATCGCCGGGACGAAGTTTCTTCCAGATCATCTCGGCGAGCTGGAGCACCGTTGTCGATTCGGCGGTACTGATGTTGAAGTCCTCGTTGACTGCTTCGGAACGTTCAATGCACACTCGCATGCCGCGGGCGAGATCGGCCCCGTAAGTGTAGTGTCGCACTTGATTACCGTCGCCGAGAATGTGTAGCGGATCTTGGCCTTTGAGCACCTTCTGAATCAAATCTGGTACGACATGGCTCATGGCCAGGCGGACATTGCCGCTGAGAACCTCCTTCTCGCACAGGGCGCGACGCTCGCCGATGCCGACGCAATTGAACGGGCGGATAATCGTGAAGGGTAATTGATACTGCTCATAGGCGCCCTGGGCGTAGTATTCGGTGGCCAATTTCTGAAAGCCGTAGGTTGAGGCAGGCGGAGGGCACCGGCGCTGCTCGCCCTCCGGCGTCGGCCACACCGCGGCGTTCTCGTACACCATCGACGAGCTGATTACATTGATTTTTTTCAGCGTCCCGCGCTGAAAAGCGTCAATGGCCGCATCGAAAACCGCGGCAGTCAGGCGTTCGTTTTCAGACAACAAATCATAAGCGAATTCATGGAAATAGCTGATGCCGCCGATGCGCGCTGCACCGGCGACGACCTGGTCCACCTCGGACATCATCGATTTCAACAGGCTCACATCCTTGGCATCGCCCTGCACAAATCGATAGCCGGGATGTTCCAGCGAGCTTTGTTTGAGAGGTCCATACTTGGAGAAATTGTCCAGACCGATCACTTCATGACCGGATTGCAACAATTCCTCTACCAAATATCCGCCGATGAAACCGGCCGCGCCGGTCACGAGAATCTTCATGCCATCTCCGCCTGTTGACCGATCTCAGACTGCGGATTGCCGACCGCTTTCTTGATAACGCCGGTAATATCGACGATCGGCTGCCGGCATTTTAAGTCACGATAACAAGCGTGCGGCGTGCCCACGAGCAGCAGGTCTGCCCGATCGAGCACTTCCGCCAAGGGAGTCAGTTCCGGGTCTGGGACGTAGGGATCGGTGCAGAGAACGTGCTTACATTCCAGGAGCAGAATCTTCCGCAGTTTGTACGACAGCGATGAGCGCGGATCGTCGCACTCGGGTTTGAATGCCATCCCCAAAAGGCCGACGGTCATCTCCGCCAGCGGATAGCCGCGCTTGATGTCCTGGACGACAAGATACGGCAAACCTTCGTTAATCATCATGGCCGCCTGGCCGAGCACGAACGAGCCGTGATTGAATGCGGCCAGCTGCATGGTGTCCTTGAGCAAGCACGGACCCGCCGCGAAGCCGGGCCGCGCCAGCGACTGCATGCGCGGATAGTCCTCGCGCAGGGCGTGATAGATGGCGTGGAAGTCAGCCTCGAAGTGCTGGGCCATGACGTAGAACTGATTGGCAATGGCGAAATTGATATAGCGCCAGGCATTGCAAAACAACTTGGCCAACTCCGCTTCGATGGGACGCAGGAACAATATCTTCGGACAGATGATGCGAAATACCGCCGCAGCGCGGCGAGCAGCCCGCGGCGAGGCACCGGCGACCAACTGCGGTAACTGCTTCAATTCGATGAGCGATTTCCCCTGCACGATGCGTTCCGGGCAGTACGCCAGATCCACGTCGCCGCGTCCCATCTGTTCGAGCTGCCTCGCCAGGCGATCCGTCATGCCCGGAAAGACCGTGCTGCGCAGGATGAGCAACTGACCGGGACGGACTCGTTTAAGCAACTGTGTCAGAGCACGATCGAATTCACCCACGGAAGGATCGAGATACTCATCGACCGGTGTGCCAATCGTAACGATAACGGCGGCGGCGTCTTCGAGAACGGCGGCATCCGTCGTGGCCTTGATGCGTCCGTTGCGGGTAGATTCGGCCAGCAGCGGCTCGGCGTCGTCCTCATGGAAGGGCATCCGGCCGCTATTGACCAGTGCCACGCGCTGCGGTGAGGTATCGAGCAGATCGACGGAGTGGCCCTGTGCGGCAAAGGCCAGCGCCAACGGCAGCCCCACGTGACCGCAGCCGCCGACAATCGCCAGGGGACCGATTGCCAACTCGTTCTCATCGGGAGCATCGAGTGAGAAAAACGGATCGTTGCTGGAAGATGGAGGATTCATCGTGCGACCTCACCTTGATAATTCGCAAAGGATGAGGAGGACCTGCCATTGATTGCAGCAGCGCTGCCTGGTTTCCGCAATGGAAGCGTGGCAATTCTACGGGGAGCAAAGGGGAATTCAAGCAGCTTGCGTTGATTGGCAAAAATCGGCAGGCGCTGTTACGCGTGTCTCGTGCGGGAGAGCAGAACTTGTGCAGACAAAATGTGAGGAAAAAGCGACAATGGCCGCCGCGTCCGCGTCCGCGCGGAAGCACGGATACGAGCCATCCAGGAATCGGGAGAGGCGCCATGAAGGAGTGGTTACAATCGCTTCGTGGGTTAAGGTGGACGACGGCGGGAATCATCGTCGCATTGATTGGGGCGGTCAGCTGGGGCCAAGCACGCCCACAAGAGATGGAAGAAGACGGCGAACCGCCGATGGTTGCGCCCCCCCTGTCTCCGCAGTCCCCTGTGCCGCCCAATATACCCTACACTCCTCCTTCGCCTACTCCGTTGCCGCCGGAGCAGGCTGTCCCCTTTGTACCAGCGATGCCCCCCCAGCTGGGGGGAGGATTTGCGGGGGGGATGAACCTCTTGGAGCCGCCCGTTCCGCAGGTTCGACTGCGCGTTCAGGCACCGGCACGTGTGGAGGGGGACAAGGAGATCGAGTATCGGCTCACTGTCGAAAACGTCTCCGCCGCCTCTGCCCATCACGTCCTGGTGCGCGATCGCTTGCCGCACGGCGTGGAAGAAAAAGTTCGCGCGGAACCGCCCCCCACGCAGAAAACGAACAAGGACGGCGACACGGATCTCCTCTGGGAGCTGGGCACCTTGAAACCGGGCGAGCAGAAAGTGATTGTGCTGGGCCTCAAGCCCAAGGGAAACGAGGATGTGCAGAACCGCGCCTATGTGCAATTTGAGCATGGCCAAAGAGTCACGACGCGCCTCGCCAAACCCAGTGTGAGCGTGAAAGTGACGGCTCCTCCGCAGGCGACTCAGTATGAGGCAATTTCCTTCCGCATCGATGTGGCCAACACCGGAGATGCTCCTTTACGAAACATAGTTGTAAACGACGAGTTGCCCGAGAGTCTGCAGTTCGTCAGCGGCAAGCCGGAACCCAACTCGGAGAAGCCTTTGACCTGGAAGATAGGAGAAATACCACCCCATCAAACGCACCGTATCGAGTACCAGGCCATTGCCAAGGAGACAGGGACGTTCCGCAACAACGCCAAGGTGACGGCGACCGGCACAACTGCGACGGACAAGGCCGCGGTCACGGTCGGCAAGTCGAAGCTGAAAATAAGCATTAGCGGCCCTCAGCGCCGTCTTGTCAATCGCCCCATCCCCTACCACATCACGGTTGGCAATATCGGTACAGTGCCGTTGACCAACGTGCTGGTGTCCAATGAACTCCCACCGGGCGGTTTTGAATTCCAGAGCGCCAGCCCCGGCGGACAACGCGAAGGCGGTTTCATGCGTTGGGCATTGGGTAGCTTAAAACCAGGCGAGGTTCGCTCTCTACTGTTGGTCCTTCACTCGACCAAACCGGGATGGGTCTGGGACGAGGTCAAGGTCCAGGCCGATCCCAATCTGTCGGACAAAGCACAATCTGTAGGGACGCACATCGATAAATCCGCCGGCACACCGGTCATCGAGATCGATAAGAGTAGCGATTCTCTCGTTGTGGGACAAAAAGCAACTTACACGATTCGTCTATTGAATCCAGGGAAGAACAACGTCCTTCACCCCAGTGTTCACGTTGAGGTTCCCGAGGCGATGAGCATACGAGGACAACGAGGCCCAACTACGGGCCAGCAGCTGGGTCAGGTCGTTCGCTTCGCCCCCTTGGGCGCCCTCGATAGCGGACAGGAACAAACATACTTCGTCGAGGTCGAGGCGAGAAAAGCCGGCGAGGCCAGGTTACGGGCATGGTGGACGGACGGCCGTCAGGAAAGCAGCCCTACTGAAACCTGGGAGGACAAGACGACTATCCTTGACCCGGCGAAAGTGGTGAGTGGGCGAACGGCCGGCGTAAGCCGGTTAGTGAAGGCGCCCTAGCCGGCTTACGCCGGCCGTTCGCCGACGATTTGCCTGATTCTAGAAGCAGCCCCCTTTCCCGGCTGGACTTGGGCTGCGGCACCCAGCACGCTACGATGATGGATAATTCATCGGCCGCCAGGAGAAGGATCAATGCCCCGCTCTGGATGGATCCTGATTGTTTTTTTGTTCGCCGCTGCCCCGAGCTGCGCCGTGGCGGAGGATCAATGGATCGTCGTGACGGCCCCGGCCTTTCGCAAGGCCGTCGAGCCGCTGTGCCAACAGCGCAAGAGCCAGGGATTAAACGTCGTCGTCATAGAGACAACGAACCTTCTCAGCCGCGACGACATCCGCGCCGGCCAAGGCCAGAAACTTCGTGAGCATATCAACAAACTCTGCCGCGAACATCACGAAAAATCGTATGTTCTCCTCGTCGGCGCCCTTTCGGCTGCTCGCCTGGATGATTCGGAGAACACAGTTCTTCCCGCCCTGGCCGGCACCGTCGGCCGAATGAAGGGACAGCCCAGCGACAATGGCTATGGCTGTCTCGACGAGGGTCGATTGCCGGCCGCCGCCGTGGGACGCTTTCCGGCGAGAACCGAAGAGGAAGCACGCGGCATGGTCGCCAAGACCCTCGAATATGAACGCAGAACTCCACCGGGCCAATGGCGGCGTCGCCTGACGATTCTGGCCGGCATCCCCGCTTATAATCCGCTGATCGATCGCATGGTTGAGAGCCTGGCTCTGGCCCGGTTTGCCCGGCTGTCGCCGACGTGGACAGGGCGAGCGATTTACAGCAATCCGCAATCGCGCTTTTGCCTGCCCGATGATCGGCTGCATCAGCGCGCTTTGCAGTACGTACAAGATGGCGAGGCCTTCACCTTATACCTGGGGCATTCCAACGCCGAGGGATTGTATGCGGGCCGAGCGCGGTATCTCGACCGCGACGATTGGTCGCAGCTGCACATCAAGCAGGGCAACGGAGTCTTCTTCACGTTCGGTTGCTGTGGCTGCCAGCTCCGGGGCGAGGACGGTGAGGGCTACGGCTTGGCGGCGATGCGCAACGCCCGCGGTCCCGTGGCCGTGGCCGGTTCGCACGGCATCTGCTTTGCAGCTATGGTTCAACTGGCGGCCGATGGTTTGTTCGAGTCCACCTTCGCCAAGGCTCCTCCGGAACGGCTTGGCGATACCTGGCTGGCGACCAAGCACGGCGTGGCCAAGGGGAAGATTGACGATTTCACGTTTGGCCTGCTCGATGCCGTGGACGGCGACAAGTCGATTCCTCAAGCGACTCAGCGCCAGGAACACCTGGAGATGTTCGTTCTGCTAGGCGATCCAGCACTGCGCCTGCCGCGGATGCCGTCGGATATTGATGTGAGTTCGGAGAAATCCGTTTCTCCTGGCGAAAAGCTGACCGTGAGCGGAAAACTCCCGCCTCGCCTGGCCGGCGCCCGCGTGCGGCTCACGCTCGAACGGACGGTAAACAGTGTTCCCGACGATCTGGAGTCGATGCCTGTGCCATCCCAGGAGCGCCCGCGCGTGATATTGGCCAATCACGAACGAGCGAATCGTTTTGTCCTGGCGACGAGCGAAAACACCGAGAAGGACGGCCGTTTTCAGGCGACGATGGATGTGCCTTCAAAACTACCGTGGCCGCAGTTGATCTTGCGCATCTACGCCGCCAACGAACGCGAGGAGGCGATGGCGGTGCAAACGCTTCAAAAAAGCGTCGCTACGAGGAGTAGGGGACCATGACACAGCACTATCAGGCCGATGGTGTTTCCTTTGATTTTCCCGACGATTGGCAGCTCGACCGTGAGGAAAGTGCCGACGGCTGGACGGTGATGTTGCAGAGTCGCGGCACCGCTTTTTTGACGTTGACCTGCGATCACAGCGGTGCGACCACCGAGGAAATCGCTGCCGCAGCCCTCGACGCACTCAAGGCCGAATACCCCACCCTGGAAGTCCAACCCAAAGTCGATACGCTCGCAGGCCAAATGGCCGTTGGCCACGACATTCAATTCTTCAGCCTCGATCTGACCAACACCTGCTGGACGCGCAGCCTCTACAGCGCAGAAGGCGTCATGCTGCTTCTCTGTCAATGCAACGATCTGGAACTGGAACAATATGAGCCTACATTGCGCGCGGTCTGCGCCTCGCTGACGGTCGAAGAAGAGTAAGGACTAGTTTTTACTCTGCTGATCTCGGATAGCGGAATCGCTGCCGCGGTAGCGTTCGAGAGCTTTCTTGCAGTAGGAAAACAACAGGCCCAGCTCGATCAATTCCTGCTCCACGCGGCTATTGCCTTCCGGATCGCCCGGATCGACTTGCAGTGATCGCGCCACCTCGGCGACGAGTAAATCGCCAAACACTTCGCGGGCACGGTGCAGAATCTGCCTTACCCCCGCCGCTGTGAATGTCCGGCCCAGTTTCGCGGACAGTAGCTCCGCCAGTTGGGTCGAACGCAGCTCCGGCCTTTTCGCCTGGAGCCGCAGCAACACGGAGTATTTCTGACCTGTCTTCTGGTCTCTTTGCTCCAGCTGATGCCAGACCCATTTGACCAGCTCTTCGCGCCAGTAACGAATGAAGTCCTGATCCTGGTCTTGTTGGGCGGAAGGCGAATCCTGGCCTACCAGTTCGTGCTCTCCGCTGAGCTTCTGCCACTGCTTGTGCTCGCGCGATTCTTGCCGGTAATAATCGGCGATCATGTTCTGCAGGACCGCCTTGAGGTAATCGCGAAAACGGCCCCTTTGGGGATCGGCGTTTTGAAGGAGGCGATCGGATTCCAGGACGCGCACGGCGAAGTTGCTGCACACCTGATCGACCACTTGCGGGTCGCGCAGCACCGCCCGCAGATAGCGCATCACCACCTCGACATAGCGCAGCAGCAAGGCGTTGCGCGCCGCCATGGCCGTGTCCCCGTCCGATTCACGGGCACGGAAGATGTTCGACCAGTGAGTCGAGAGATGCGCTAGATCGGATTGCTTCATCATGGACGATTCCTGGGTTCGCCGATTCCGTCGAACTCCAACGGTCATTATTGTATCCGATCCGCGTACTGCCGCCCGAGAAAAAAATCTCAGAATCGTTTGTCACAGTTCGGGAAAGGCTGCGTACTATTTGTAAATCGAAAATGTTCCACACGGCTTGAGTCGCTCAGGCTTATCCTGTCGCAGATCATACTCAGGACCGTTTCACAATCTACCTGACAGGGGCGTCCTCGGTCCGCCACGTCCGGCGTCCGTACTTGGAAGGAGTACAAGCATGTCTTTCTCGTGGGTACACCAATGGGTCCGAAGGTTCTTTCGGGCACCTCGTCGTCCTCTCCGTCGATCGCGCTTTGTTCGTCCGGCGCTTGTGTCCCTGGAAGATCGGACGCTCCTGAGCGTAGCGTTGAACCTGGAAGTCCCTGATTCCTCCTCGTATGGTGTGAATAACAGTCTGGTCGTCCAGTACACGAACACCGGCACAAGTAACGCACTCGCGCCGGTCCTCCTTCTCTCAGCCGACAAGGCGAACCTGTGGCTGCCAACGAATCCGGCCGCCAGCGGACCCAGTCTACAATTGCTGGCCACGAATCCGAACCCGAACGGTCCCGCCGGCACGTTGGCCCCCGGCGCCAGCGGTTCGATCGTGGTGGACTTTACTTCTACCGACAGTACGGACGGCGATCCGATCCATTTCAGCATCGGCCAATTGACTCCCGGACAGACGATTGACTGGTCCTCGGTCCAATCGAGCATGCGACCCAGCTACATCAACTCGAGCGCCTGGAACGCAGTCTTCGCCAATTTCAAAGCCAACGTCGGCAGCACCACCGATTCCTATCAGGCCGCTCTGGATGCAGACGCCACCTATCTGGCCGGACTCGGGGAGCAGTCAAACGATGTCGCCGGGCTGATCGCCTACGAAATCAGCAAGTCTGATAATGACATCGGCACAGCGCCCCAGGGCAGCGCCATCGATCTGGCCGTGCCGACTCCCGGTCCAGACCTGAGTTTCGCGCGCTCGTTCCAGCCGAGCATTTCCGGACGCAACCAAACCGGTAGTCTCGGCGTCGGCTGGACCAGCAACTGGGACATAAGGGCCGCCACCGATAGCCAGGGCAACGTCACCATCAGCGCCGGCGGCGGCCTGCGTTATTTTGCCAAACAAGGCGACGGCAGCTACGCGCCAGTCCTGGGTGATTCCGGTACGCTGACACCTGCTTCCGGCGGCGGCTACCTACTGACCGAGATCGATGGCAGTCTTACCGCTTTCTACGCTAACGGAAAGCTCAACTACGTCCAGGATCCCAGTAGCAATCGCATCACGGCTACTTACAACGCCGCTGGCCAGATGGTCGGTCTCACGGAATCGAATGGAGCCAGGCTCACCCTCACTCCCAATAGCCAGGGCTTCATCGGTCAGATCACCGATCCCACCGGCGAAATCGCCAAGTACACCTACGATACGGCCGGCCATTTGCAAAGCGTGACCACTCCGCAAGGGACAATAAAGTACACCTACGTTCCCGCCACGGGTACGGGCGCGGACAACGCGTTGCAGTCGATCGTCAATCCGGACGGCACGCAGCTCAACTACACCTATGACAGCCAGGGTCGGCTCACAGGTTCTTTCTTCGGCACGGCCGCCAATCCCATCGAGCGGATGACAATCACCTATCTCCTGCCCGGTGGCGTTAGCTATACCGATGCCAATGGCCACAAAACGACCATCAAGTACACGGCTCTGGGTCAAGCAGCCCTCATCACCGATCCCCTGGGAAATACCACGCGGCTCAGTTACGATCCCAGCGGCGACCTCACGGATGCCGTGCTGCCGGACGGCACGACGAACCGTTTCACCTACGACCTCCAGGGCAACCTCGCCAGCAAGACAGACGGGCGGGGTTACACGACCAGCTTTACCTACGACGCCAAAGGCAACCTCACCAGCTACACCGATGCCAATGGCAACCTCACGAGATACGACTACTACAACAACACCGACAATTTGCAGTTTGTCACCTACGCCAACGGCAACAAGCAGCAGTACAGCTACGATTCGCTCGGCGAGGTCAAGCAGTTCATCAACGCCCGCGGCCAGACCGTCGGTTACCAATACAACACGCAAGGCCAAATCACCACGGAGTCATTCTCCGACGGCACGTCCTATTCCTACAAATACGACGCTCACGGCAATCTCACCAGCGCCACCGACGCTCAGGGCCGTGTCACGACATTCATCTACGGCGGCGATCCGAATAATCCGAATAATCCCGACCTGCTGACCGAGGTGAAGTATCCCGACAACACGTATCTTAAATTCAGCTATAACGCGGGCGGCCAGCGCAAGCAGAGCGTGGACCAGACCGGCTTCACCGTCAACTACACCTACGATGTCGCGGGACGTTTAACGAAGCTGACCGACGGCAGCGGCAGCCTGATCGTCCAGTACACTTACGATCCCGCCGGCAACCTCATCCAGAAGGATAACGGCAACGGCACCCGCACCGCGTACAACTATTACGATGACGGCAACGTGAAGTCCATCACCAACCTGGCAGCGGACCACACCACGATCAACTCGTTCGATGATTATACTTACGATGCCCTGGGCAACGTACACACCGACACCAACCAGGATGGCCAATGGGTGTACACCTACGACCAGGACAGCCAGCTGAAAACGGCGATCTTCACGCCCAGCGGCTCCAACCCCGACGGACTGGCGGCCCAGAGCCTCCAGTACAGCTACGACCCCGCGGGTAACCGCAGCTCGCAGACGGTCAATGGCGTAACGACCACTTATGTGCCCACCAAAGTCAACGAGTACAAAAGCTCCACCACCAACGGCATCGACACGAACTACCAGTACGATGCCGACGGCAACCTGACCGCCGAAACCACCGGCGGCGTCACGACGACGTACACCTTCAACGCATTAAGCCAACTGACGGGGATCAACGGCCCCGGCCTGAAGGCCAGCTATTTCTATGACCCGCTGGGCAACCGCGTCTCACAGACAGTCAACAGCGTGACGACCAACTTCCAGATCGACCCGGCCGGCCTGGGCAATGTCGTCGCCGCCTTCACCGGCTCTGGCGTTTACAACAACAGCGGCTTGCTGGCCCATTACACGTACGGCATCGGTTTGGTCAGCCAGGTCAGCACAAGCGGCAGCGCGGCCTATTACGATTTCAACCTGATCGGCAGCACGGTCGGCATCACCAATTCGGCGGGCAGTTACCTCAACAAGTACAGCTACCTGCCCTTCGGCCAGACATCGGTCATCACGGCGGGGCTGACGAATCCGTTTACTTACGTTGGGCAGTTCGGCGTAAGGCAAGATGCGTCCAATGAGTTCGCAATGGGAGCGCGGGAATACACTCCGGGCACGGGACAATTCCTATCCAACGATCCGCTCGGGTTAGCGGGTGGAGATGGCAATGTTCGTCGCTATGCGGCGAACAACCCGATGAGCCTTGTTGATCCCGAAGGGACAGATGCACAAAAGTCTTGGTATTACAAAACGACCGACGCCGGGACCGCGATTTATCTCATCCCAGGCAGTGGCCTTAGATATGTGCAAACAAAGACTGGCGAAACGAATTTTGTTCCAAAAGGCAGTTGGTCTAAACCCATCAACGGCGAGCCATACATGAACTCCATTACTGGAAAGTGGGATACGCCATGGGATCGAATGAGCCCCAACTTATACGATGAAGCTATGAAAAGCTACGCGAGTCAAGGTCCTACCGGAAGTGGAGCTTCTAGCAGCGCGACCGGAAATATGTACGTCCCACCCTCTACCTCGGTAAGCGGTGCCGCCTCTTATGGCTCTGGTTACGGCCCGTCTGTGGCTCCTCACCCGTCTGTGACTCCTCGTAGTGAATCCGAGATCGATAGCAGCGGGGCCGTCCCCACAGTAACCGGAAAGGTGATGACTCCGCTGACGACGAAGGGGCCGACTGCGATGACAGATAACCGCCTGCCCCGCAACACTCCGGAAAACGGGCCCTTTGAAAACAAGCTCGCCCATATCCGGGTTTGGCTCGGTACGCCGCCCGGCGGAGGGAAGATCACGAAAGCGGACGTCGAAGTCCATTTCACCAATCAGAATTCTGCGAATAATATTGATTTTCTGCCCAATAGTCCGCAAATCCACGTTTTCGACGAGTCGGCGGGACAGTACTCCGTTTGGGTCGATGTTACCTTCCGGTCAACAGGCACGTACGGCACGACCGTGATCGTCAGGGGCACCAAAGTGGAGACGCCGGATAGAGAATCCTGGATCGTCTATGACGCCCCGCTGTCCGTGCAGCCGGTCAACCTCTCGGTGCCCGCCGGGAAGGAGAGAGTAGAGGTGGCCACCTTCAAGGACACCGGCAATAACGGGCAGAACGGTACCTCCACGTACTCGGCGTGGATCCAGTACCAGGGAACCAGCACCCGAATTCCTACTACAGACATTACGTACTCCAACGGCCAGGGTATTGTGTACGCCGACGTGGATTATAGCAAAGACCAGCCTGGCCCGGCTGGCTTTCTGTTGGTGGGGGTTTACGACAACCCCGCGACCCTCGTCGGTCAGCCAGGGGGTGCGACGGTTTCGGACAATGTTACCGTGGCGAGCGCGACGCAGCCGCCATTCACGACGACCATCTATAGCCAATTAATTGCCTCAATGCCCGGCGATCCGCCCCTGGTCCTCATCGACACCACCGATCCATCCATCACTAGCGCCAGCCAGGTAGCCGTGAGACTGGGACCAAGAATGAGTTTGGATTCACCCACCCCATTGGTCACCGGCGTCACTTTGACGCACCTTGCGGGCGGCGTCACGCAGATCGAAGTCGAGGGCGTGGTCAACACCGTGCAGCCGGGCGCCGGCCTGGTGCTGGCTGTTCCCCTCTACATCACGCTCGGCAATGAGCCGACATTGACGGCCCAGATCGAGGTCGATGAAAGTTCCAGTGACTATGTCGTGAACCCGGTCACCATCATTGCGGCCCCCGGGCAGCCACTTCAGAACGTGCAAGTCGCCACGATAACCGGCCCGGCGAACGGAGCCTATTCCGCCATCATCGACTGGGGCGACGGAGAGACGTCGAATGGTGTCCTCACCGCCCTGGGCGGCGGTCAGTACATCGTTATGGGCAGCAAGCCCCATCCGTATGGCACAGCGGGCATGAATACAATCCGTGTCGCCGTGAATGGACCCGGCGCCATTCCGGCGTCGGCGGCTCAGACGACCGTTACGGTGGCGATGCCGGACCTCGGCGGCGGCGGTGGTGGCGGAGAAGTTGGCGGCGGTGGAGGCGACGCCGGTGGAGATGACGGTGGTGGAGGCGGCGGTGGCGGTGGGCCTGCAGCGCCCCATGTGCCCCCTTTGCTCGCATTGCTCAACAGCTTGTTGGCCGCAATCGAGAAAATGTACGACGATCACACGACCTTCACGGGCAGCTTCTTCGGTATCCACCTCCTGGATGAAACGTATGACGACTCCGGGAACCTCGTAAGTGCTACCTTGCTCGGGATCGACATTAAGACCTGGGCTGAGATGATCTAATCGAGGTTACCAAAGCTGTTTGCAAGTCCGTGATTCCTTCTGATCGGCGAAAGACTCGCTGACTTTCGGCATCGTCGGCAAGGGCATTACCTCCCTTGCCGGCGAGTGTGCACCCTTGCCTGATAAGCAGCCGACTTTTCCCTTGTCTTCGGCGGTTTACAGACATAAAGTTAGCCTTATCCGTTCGCCTGGATTCCAGGCAGGGTCGGCCACCACTCGGTCGCGGTGCGGACGCAACCATTTCTCGTATTCGCGGGACGATTCGGCAGAGAGCGGATAGGTTCCGCATCCATAAATCCATTCCCTCAGCGTTGAGGTGCCGCGTCCGACCCTTCCGCCGGGTGTCCGGCGCCTGCTCCCGTCGAGGACGAATGGTTTCGCCCGATCTACGGAGTTTCCTTTGATGAACTGCATCCTGAACACCCTTGCCCGCCTCTGCCGCCCAGCCGCTATTCGCAAGCCCGCCAGCCTGGTCCGCAGGTCGTTCGTGCCCCGGCTTGAGTTCCTTGAGGATCGTGCCGTGCCTACGACGCTGCCGGCCGGCTTCCAGGAAACCCTGGTCGCGGGCGGCCTCGGCGACCCCACAGCCATGGCCATCGCCCCGGACGGCCGGGTCTTCATCACCACCCAGAGCGGCGACCTCCGCGTCGTCGAGAACGGCGTGCTGCTGTCCACGCCCTTCCTCCACGTCAATGTTGACTCCAACGGCGAGCGCGGCCTACTGGGCGTGGCCTTCGACCCCAACTTCAGAGTCAACCACTTTCTGTACGTCTACTACACCGTGCCCGGCACCGGTGTTCACAACCGTATCAGCCGCTTCACCGCCGACGCGGCCAACCCCGACGTGGCCGCGGCCGGCAGCGAGCAGGACATCCTCGATCTGGACCCCCTCAGCACCGCCACCAATCACAACGGCGGGGCCCTCCACTTCGGCAGCGACGGCAAACTTTACGTCGCCGTCGGCGAGAACGCCAACCCGGCCAACTCGCAATCGCTGAGCACCCTGCTCGGCAAGGTGCTTCGCCTCGATGTCTCGCAGATCACGGCGTCCGATCCAGCCAATAGCGCCAAACTGATCCCCGCCGATAACCCCTTCGTCGGCCAGGCCACCGGCATCGACCAGCTCATCTACGCGCTGGGCTTCCGCAACCCGTTCACGTTCGGCGTGCAGCCGGGCAGCGGTATCATCTTCATCAATGACGTTGGCCAGAGCACCTGGGAGGAGATCGATAGGCTGACGGCCGGGGACAACTACGGCTGGAACAAGAGTGAGGGCTTCGCCCCCACCGTCCCACCCGCAGGACTGGGGCCCGGGACCTACCAGGACCCGCAGCTGGCCTATAACCATAACGGAGGGCCGGCCGGCGGCGGCATCGCCATCGTCGGAGGCGCCTTCTACAACCCACCCAGCGGCGCCGCCAACCCCTTTCCTGCGGCCTACGTCGGCAAGTACTTCTACGCCGATCTCGGCGGCAACTGGATTCGTGTCTTCGACCCCACCGACCCGGGGAGCCTGGCCAACCCGGACACCTCTTCCGGCTTCGCCACCGGGACCGTCGGTAACCCGGTGGACATCGTCGTCGCGCCCGACGGCGGGCTGTACTATCTGGCCCGCGGCAATGGTGGTGAACTGTTGAAGATCTCCCTCACCGGACTTTCGCCAGTGCCGCCGTCGCCACCTTCTCCTCCTCCGGCCGGGGCGACGTTCCCAGCGTCGGTGCGTCAACAATTGCTTCTGGACGGGTCGTTGTTGCCAAACTTCAACGGTGCGGAGGGGCAGGCGTCGTTAGGGCAGCTGTTCGATACGGCACTAGCTCTGGCGGAGCAGCAATCGTCCTCTTTGGTTATTCCGCTGCTTTTCGAGGAAGCGCGCGTGTGGCTGGACCTGGCGTTGGGCCAGACGGCCGCGGCCATCGACGACGCCAATGTCCTCGCCGCCGATCCCTTGTACAACACTTCCATCGGCTACAGCCTCGGACTGATTGAGGGTGAACTTATCCTCAACGCCTTGGCGGCAAACAGTTAGGCCTCTTAGAAACATAATCGTTCATGCTCCACCGGCGAGCGGACTGAAACCCGTCTGCCGAATTTCGAGTAAAATCTTTATGCTAAGGAGTGTCGCCAACGTGGGCGCCCATCCTTGGGTTCGTCAAGTGGAGAGAAGACCTATGTCACGGCTGCTGTCGCGGTCGCTCCTGCCGGTTCTGATGGTGCTGGTCGGCATTCCTGTCTGTGCCGATTCCAATGTCGTCGTCGATAAGCTCAACAAGAAGATCGAGAACGTCACACTGCACGACGCGGCTGGCAAACCCCGTTCGCTGTATCAACTCAAGGATAAAAAAGCGATCGTCGTTGTCTTTTTGTCCTATGAGTGTCCCGTGTCCACGAGCTATTCTTCGGTTCTGGCGGAGTTGGCGAAGTCCTATCGCGATAAGCAAGTGGCTTTTGTCGCCGTCAACAGCAGCGATGATAGCGATGCCGCTCGTATCGCCGAACAGGCTGCCGAGTACAAGCTGCCGTTTCCCGTATTCAAGGACGAGAGCTTCCGCGCGGCCGATGCCTTCAAAGCCGATACGGTGCCCTCCGTGTTCGTCCTCGATCACAACTTCGTGCTACGCTATCGCGGACGGATAGATGACGGGTTCTATGCGCGTCTCAAGAAAAATGGGCGCGTCACGAGGAACGATCTACGGCAAGCGCTCGACGAAGTGCTGGACGGCAAGGCCGTTTCCGCGCCGGCGACAAAACCGATCGGCTGCACCATCGTGCGCGAACGGAAGACAAGGAAGGAAGGGACCGTCACCTTCTACCGCGATGTTCTGCCGATCGTGCAGAAGAATTGCCAGGAATGCCATCGGCCGGGAGCCGTGGGGCCTTTCGCGCTGATGACGTACAAGCAAGCGGTCAACTGGGCCGACGACATCAAGGAATACACGCAAGAACGCAAGATGCCGCCGTGGAAGCCGGTCGCAGGTCCAGCGTTCCACAGCGAACGCAAGATGCCGGATAAAGACATCGAGACGCTGGCGACGTGGGTGGATGGCGGCACACCGGAGGGTGATCCGAAGGACGCACCGCCGCCGCGGCAGTTCGTCGAGGGTTGGCAGCTGGGTCAGCCGGACCTTGTGCTGACTGTGCCGGAGGAGATGACGGTCGGCGCCAGCGGCCCCGATCTGTTCCGCTGCTTCGTGCTGCCGACCAACCTGACCGAGGACAAATTCGTCACGGCCGTCGAGGTTCGTCCGGGCAACAGCCGTATCGTTCATCACACGCTCAATTACTTCGACACAAGCGGCAAGGGCCGCGAGCTGGAGAAAAAGGCACGCGAGCAGAAGGAAAACAAGAACGGCGATTTGGGCCCCGGCTACTCGGCGGCGATGGGGTTGGGATTCCTGCCCACGACCGGCCAGGTCGGCGGATTGGGCGGCTGGGCGCCGGGCAACGTGGCTCATCATCTGCCGGACGGGTACGGGTATTTCCTCCCCAAAGGCTCCGATATTATCATCCAGACGCATTATCACCGCGACGGCCGCGTCGAAAAAGACAAGACGTCCATCGGACTGTACTTTGCCAAGGACGGCAATACCAAGCGGTGGAAGGGCATGGTGCTACCGGGCCGATTTTTGGTCATTCCACCCAATAACGACCACTACCGCGTTCAGGGCGGCATGGAGGTGTTGCAAGAGTGCAAGCTGTACTCGGTGATGCCGCACATGCACATGCTTGGCCGTGAAATCAAGGTGACGCTGACGCCTCCCGGCGGTAAACCGATGTCGCTCGTGGCCATCAACGATTGGGAGTACAACTGGCAGGAAACGTATTTCCTCAAGGAGCCGATCGTCATCAAGCCCGGCACTCGGTTGGAAGTCGAGGCGATCTACGACAACAGCGACAAGAATCCCAATAACCCGTTTAGCCCTCCTCGTTATGTCAAATTCGGCGAACAGACGACGGACGAGATGTGCTACATCTTCTTCGGTGCGACCTCCGAAACGCCGGGAGTAATCAAGGTTCGCCGCGACAATCAACGAGAGAAGCCCAAGGATACAACACCGATGAAGTAGCAAAGCTGCCTGGCGAGCGGGGGGCGTAGGCGCCCTGTTTGTTCGCAACAGGGGGCGTACGCCCCCTGCTCGCCAAGTTGGTTCCGTGTCTGCTATAATCGCCGATGTGTTGCCTTATCCCTGGCTTATGCTACCTGGGAGCCTCATCATGAGAATACTCTGGTCGTGTACCGCGCTGGCGATGCTGTTCTTGGCAGCGCCGACGCGGGCCGAAGAGCCGGCCAAATCGTTTCAAGTGCCGTATCGACTGACCAAGGCCAAGCATCTTCTCGTCCGCGCCAAGATCAATGGCAAGGGTCCGTATAACTTTATCGTCGATACCGGCGCGCCGGCACTGTTCGTCGCCGTGCCCGTGGCCCGTAAACTCGGCATCAAGCCTGACAATAGGGATTGGGGCGTCCTGGATCGCTTCGAGATCGAGGGCGGCGTCATCCTTACCAAGATCAAGGGCCGAATCGAAACTCCCCCACAGATCGAGGGCATGAACGGCCTCGGCCTGGCCGGCGTCGAATTGCACGGAATGATTGGCTACGACATCCTGGCCCGCTATCGACTGGAGATCGATTTCACGCGCGACAAGATGGTGTGGACGCCGCTGGATTACAAACCCAAGGCGTCGATGGCGCTGGGTGGAGGCCGGGCGACGGGTGGTCTCGATTTGCTGGGTACCCTGATGAAATCGCTCAGCAGTTTGCTCGGCACGCAGGCCAGTCCGCCGCTACAGCTTCGCGGCTTTCTCGGTCTGGAACTGAAAGACGGCGACGACAATCCCGTCGTTCAGTCCGTGCTCGCCGAGGGACCCGCAGGCAAGGCTGGCGTGAAGGTCGGCGACCGCATCACTCACTTCCAGGGTCGATCTGTCCTCGATATCAGTGACATGCAGCGCTATGTCAGTCGGAGGAAATCGGGCGAACAGATCCGGCTGACCGTACAGCGCGGTAAAGACACGATGGACATCGCCGTCAAGCTGGGGGAGGGATTGTAATATGAACGCACGTACTTTGGTAGTGGCAGCAATAGCGGTATTTCTTCTCCTTCGACCGGCGCTGGCGGAGCAGCCCGCGGTCAAACCCATCGAGAAGCCGGCTGCCAAGCCGATCGTCATCCCCTTTGAGACGCTCAAGAGCGGCCACATGGCTGTAGAGATCAAGGTCAACGGCAAGGGACCGTACCGCGTCATCTTCGACACGGGAGCACCGATCAATCTGCTCAACAACAAGCTGGCCAAGGAAGCCGAGTTGCTCAAGAATGCGCCCAAATCGATGTTGCCGTTCGTGGGATCGATCGCCGAGGTCAAGGTGAAAGAGCTGGAAGTCGGCACTGCGAAAGCTGCCGATCAACACGCTGTCGTCATGGACCATCCGCTGGTCGAGCTGATGTCAAAGAAGCTGGGACCACTTTACGGCATCGTCGGCTTCCCGTTCTTCGCGCGCTACCGCATGACCATCGATTATCAGGCGGAGACGCTGACGTTCGTACCCAATGGTTATAAGCCTGCGAATATCTTGCGCTCGATGGAATCGACACTCTTGCAACTCATGACCGCCGGCGATCAGCCGGCGAAGGTACTGTCCCCCGCGGCGCAATGGGGTCTGACGGCGCGGAAGGATGCGGAGGATGACGCCGCCGGTGTGGACGTTACCAGAGTACTGGCCGGCAGTGCTGCCGCGGCCGCAGGGCTGAAGCCTGGCGATCGCTTGCTGACGGTGGATGGCCGCTGGACGGAGTCCCTGGCCGATCTATTTGAAATCGCAGGCGACCTCAAGCCTGGTGCAAGTGTCCCGATTGGCATCCAGCGCGCGGGCAAGGAAATGGAACTGACGATCAAGTTGCGCACGGGATTGTAACCGGTGGTAAGCCTGGAAAACTTTCCTGTTTACACCGAAGAATCTGTCTGACAGTCGCTCGCGCCGACCTCTCTCTGGGGCGCATCTCATGCTCGGCTGCCTATACTGACCAACGTACCTACGGATCAGGAGGCTGTCTCATGTCGAGGTCCCTTGCTCTTTCCAGTATGTTGCTCGGCTCTCTCGCTCTCTTTTGCATACAGGTTGGTCCTAGCGCCGAACCGGCTGTCGTAGAAGTCCGTAAGGCCGCCGATTTTCGACTTACGGATCCTCGCGATCAAGATACAGTCTCACTGTCTACCCTGCGAGAAAAAAACAAGGCCGTCGTTCTTGTGTTCCTCGGCATTGAATGTCCGCTGAGCAATCAATTTCTTCCCGTTCTGTGCGACCTATACAAGGAATATGCCGATAAAGGCATCTCTTTTATCGGCATTTATGCCAACATGCAAGATGGTCGAGAGCGTGTGGCAGTGCATGCGCGGCGCAGCGTCCTGCCCTTCCCCGTCGTCAAAGACGTGGGCAACAAGATCGCGGATCAGATCGGAGCAAGCCGCACTCCGGAAGCGATTCTCGTGGATCACTCGGGCACGATCCGCTATCAGGGACGCATTGACGATCAGTTCGGCATCGGTTTCGCGCGGCCCGGGAAGCCGACACGCCGCGATCTCGCGGTAGCCCTGGATGAAATCCTGGGCGGCAAAGCCGTCTCGGTGCCACGGACGGAGGCGGCCGGCTGTCGCATTGGCCGCGTCGCCAAACCCAAGGCAGATGGACCAATCACCTACGCCAAACAGGTCAGCCGGATTTTGCAGAAGAACTGCCAGGAGTGCCATCGACCGGGCCGAATTGGACCGATGTCGCTCTTAACCTTCGACGATGCTTTGGCATGGTCGGACACCATCCGCGAAGTCATCGACGAGGGGCGCATGCCACCCTGGCATGCCGATCCGCGTTACGGCAGATTCTTGAACGATCGCCGTCTGTCGCAGCAGGACAAAGAGACGCTGCTGGGCTGGCTCGACAATGGCACGCCGCGCGGCGACGACAAGGATTTACCCACGCCACGACAATTTCCCGACGGAGGCAGCATCGGCAAGCCAGACGTGGTAATCAAGATGCCGCGCGCCTACGACGTACCGGCGAAGACTCCCAAGGATGGCATTCCGTATCAGTTTTTCATCGTCGATCCGGGTTTCAAGGAAGACCGCTGGGTCCAGCGTGCGGAAGCGATTCCCGGCGCCCCGTCCGTGGTTCATCACATCGTCGTGTTTATCCAGCGACGAGGGGAGTTTTTCAATCCCGAAGAGCCGGGAGCCGTTCTGTGCGGAACCGCGCCCGGTGACATGCCGCTGGACTTGCCAGACGGACAGGCGAAGAAGGTCCCCGCGGGAGCGAAGCTGGTCTTCCAGATGCACTACACTCCCAACGGTAAGGCACAGAGCGATCAAAGTTCCGTGGCTCTGGTCTTCGCCAAGAAACCCCCGCGTCATCGTGTTCTCACGGTACCGATTTACCCCACGCGCTTCATCAGCCGGCTCGATCGCATACCCGCCGGCGCGGACAACTATAAGATCGAGTCGGAATATATTTTCGAGCAGGACAGCCATTTGCTGCACTTCATGCCGCACATGCATTTGCGCGGCAAGGATTTTCTCTACGAAGTCATTTATCCCGACGGCAAGAAAGAAATTCTGCTGTCGGTGCCGCGTTACGATTTTGGCTGGCAGAGCGTGTATCGTCTGGTCGAGCCGTTGGCCTTTCCCAAGGGCACGAAACTGCACTGCATCGCCCACTTCGACAACTCGGCGAAAAATCCCAACAATCCCGATCCCAAAAAGGTGGTTTACTGGGGCGATCAGACGTGGGAAGAAATGATGATAGGCTGGATCGATTATTACAGGGACGACGAGAAGCCGTAATTCAACTACCGGCCACTGGCGCCGGTGTTCCAGAGGGCGGCTCGCCGGGGGGAGAGAAGGGCGGCGTACCAGTTCGCAACATCTCGACGCCGGTGACGTGCATGTACCATAGAATCATAAAGCGATCCGCCAATGTGTCCGTCGAACCCGGATCGAGCAGTCCGACCATGGCATATTGCCGCCCTGGAAGGACTTGTTCCGAACTCCGCACCTCCACGCTGCCTCCATTCGAACGTAGGAGGCGAAAGGGTACGAATGGTCGTGCCTGCAACAAGTCTCTTAGATTATTCGCCGTAAACATCCTTAACTCCTCGACTGGCTTCCTCCCTCCCCAATATACCACAAACGGATGCCGCCGACCAAACCGTCTCACTTCAAGACGCCGCTGCGGACGGCGACGTCAGCACTGATCTGATCGTTCAAGGGATCATCGAGCGCCAGTAGATCACGCAACTCGGCTGACAGGGAGGCTTGCACCTGGGGGCGGAGTAAGCGTTTTTGATACTGTTGCTGCGGTTTATCGCGGCGACAGTAGAAGGCATGCAACGCGGTGCGCGGACGATCGGTACGGTTAGGAGTGCCAGCGTGCCAGGCGTGGGCATTGACGATCACCACGCTGCCGGCCCGGCCGGTGACGTGTATTTGATCTGGATGATCGGCAAGCGGGTCGGCCAGGACCTCGGCTGGCAGACGACGAATGCGATGCGAGCCAGGTACGATACGCGTGGCGCCGTTGGCTGCGGTGAAATCGTCGAGCATCCACAGCGTGTTGCAAACCCAGGGACCGTGCTCGTCCGCGACGGCAGACATGTCCGAATGCAAAGGCTGGCCACCCGAACCGTGGGGAGGGACCAGGCGCGCATGCAGGCTGCTCAGTTTGATGCTTGGACCCAGGACGTGACGGACATATTCCAGCAAGCGCGGCAATACGATGACCTCGCGGAAGATGCTGCCCTTGTCCACGAGGTTCGCCAGCCGACGACAGCCCGGTTCCGGCTTGAACTCCTGGCCAGCCGACTCGCCCTCCGACTGGAACAACTCCTCGATGCGCCCGCGGAGTCGAGCCAGCAGACCGGCGTTCATGAACTCTTCCAGGATGAGATAGCCGTCCTCATCGAGCCGTCGCCGTTCGAGAGCAGATAGAGGCATCGGTTTTCCGTTTTCGGTTTTCGGATCCTGGTATCTATGTCTACACGTTATAGATACTGAAAACCGAAACTGAAAACCGAAAACTGAAAAGACACAGGGCGTCCGAAAAGTGGACGCCCTGTCGCTGCTCATCCTTGACCGTTAGTGTCCTAGTAGCCTGCGCCACTCAGCGTCGCATCGAATGCGAATCCATCACCAAACGAGCCGTCCGAGGCGGAGCCGTCATAGCCCATGCCGAAGCCGCCACCGCCCATTCCGAGGCCGTCACAGCCCATGCAGGGGGCCATCATCGGGCAGTACGGCTGCTGGCAACCATGACAACGATGGTGCCGGCCGAAGCAGTGATGCTTGTAGCAGGGTTCGCAGCACGGGACATTGCAAGCGGCGTAGACACTCGCCATTCCGCAGCCCCAACCCGAACCACCATAGCCGCAGCAGGAATTGCAGCCGTGCTTGTGGCGGCACTTGTGGCTGCAGCAGGGCGGAGGCATGCAGCAACCGCCGCAACCACCGTCCCAACCGCCGTCGTAGCCCATGGCACAACCACCGCCACAGGCATAACCGTAACCGCCACATCCACAGCAGCCTTTGCGGTGCTTATGGCACTTCGTGCAGCAGCACCGCAGAGGCTCGCAGTGCACGAAGCAGCCACCGCAACCGCAGTC
>DATBHJ010000106.1:0-2673 GCA_036557565.1 Gemmataceae bacterium | reverse complement strand
CGGTCAGCACCCGAGCGGTGAGCGAACGTCGCGCGGTCCGAGACGGCCGGGGCAGGACCGCCTCCGATAGAGCGTGGACGAACGCATGGCAGCTGGGATAGCGGTTGTCGGGCTTCTTGGCCAAGGCACGCAACACCACCTTGCGCTCGGCCTCGCCCAGACCGTGCAAGTCCGGCACGCCTTTGTCGTGCTCACGGGCGAGATCGAGCAGGTTACTGGAGCGATAGATGCGCCGGCCCAGACGCATCTCGGCGTAGGTGACGGCCAAGCTGTACTGATCGCTGTGAACGCTGACATTGCCGCGGAAGCACTCGGGAGCCATGTACAACGGCGTGCCGCCGGGCAAGGTCGCTTCCACGCTCTGCGCCTGCAAACGCACCAGGCCGAAATCGGCTACCTTGGCGTGTCCCTTGAGGCGGAGCAAATTGGCCGGCTTGATGTCCCGATGCATGAGGTTTTGGCTGTGCAGATAATCCAGGCCCTCGGCCGCCTCGCGAAAATAGGCGATCAACTCGTCGGGCGGAATGCCGTCCTGGCCAGCTATCTGGCACCCCTTGAGGCGGTCCGCCAGGCTGTCGTCGGCCAATTCCATGACGATAATCAGACGGTCCTGGCGCTGCCAAAAGGTGTGGATAGATAGCAGCGTGGGATGGCGAAGCTGGCTGAGCAACTCCAGGGCGCGCAGCTCGCGTTTGCACATCTCATCGCTGAGCGGGTGCAGGATGCGTTTGACGGCCACGGGGATGCCGCCCGGCGCCGTGGCGCGGTATACCACACCGAATTGTCCCGAACCGATCTTGGGGCCGAGGGTATACCCTTCGCTGGGAATGATTTGATCGCCGACCGGCTCGTTGCGAGACAACGGGGATGTCTGTGACGGCGACGAAGGGGGCGGCGGCAAACCAAGGGTGTCGCCTGGCGCGGAAGTTTGCAGCGTGGAGTACGGAACGGTCAACGGACGTTCATGGAGCAACTGTTGCAGCTCCTCGAACTGCGTGGTGGAAAAACGGTCGCGGTAGGTCTCCAACTCGGGGCGATCTCCATAGAGATGGCGTATCCGGTATTCCTCGTAGATCAGGCTGGCTGGCAGAGTGTGGATCGGGCCAAGCTCGCGGAAGCGTGCCAGGTAATTTCCGAGCGCGATGGGCAGGTTCCGCCGCCAACGGATTTCCAACTCGGTTTTGATCAATTCGAACAGACATCGGCGACGAAGCGGGTCCTCGATCGGCGGCAGGAATCGCCCCAGATCGACGAGGTCGCTGTCAGCCTCGCGCCAGGCCCTCTCCAGCGCCTCGCACTGCTCATTCAGGCGGACCCAGTCGCGATCCGTTAAAGGTCTGCTGTCATTCGCGGATAGCACGGGTATTCCTCCACTCGGCTGGACAAGGCTCGAATACCGGCCGATCGTTTAGGAGAACCCTCTGTCGAGAAGCTACATCATATCTTCTGGGGCTCGGATGATTCTAGAATAACAAATCGCTGACAGCCGGTCACGCACTGGCAAAGACGGAGAGGGACCGCCTTTGAATCATCAACGCATCGTCCTCGGTTGCCTTTCACTTTTTCTGACAACCGGTGACGGCTTGTCCCCCCGGGTAATCGCTCACTGCCCGCTTGGCAGTCGGGCGGCATGAGCATCACTTGGTAGGGTCAACAACGACGGCATGATGCGCCCTTCGGCGGCTGCGGCCATGCAGGCCGTCAGGAAATCCCAGACACCCCGACCTTGCTGACGGCACGTCTCTACCACCGACCAAATACATCCTAGATATTCGCAACCTGCTGTACTCTTGGGACCGTGGCTTTGCTTCCGCCACAATACCCCATGAGTAGCTGTCGATTCTGTGAAACGGGCATTCCCTGAATTGGTGGGATTGGTTATTGATTGGTCATGGATGACCTTGAGCAACTCAAGCAGGATGTGCAAGGGGGCCGGATCAATGCTGGCCGGTTGGTCGATTGTATTGCGACTTTGCAGCGACAACTTCAAGCGGCCTGGCAACGGATCGAAACGCTTGAGAAGCAAATCGGCGGCTCAATCACGGTGGCGGTCGAAGAGCCTTTTTCCTTGCGGGCGGAAGAGAAGCGGCAGGAAGCTCGCGGCCAGAAAAAACGTACGGCCCAACGCAAAGGCCGACGCGGTCGGTTCACCGCGGCAGACAAGATCGCGCAGGCGGAACGCTCGGCAGAGGCTGTTCCCGACGGCCTGGACAAGAGCGATTGTCAACTGTCGCATGTGCGGCCCGTGTGGCGGCTGGAAAATGGCCGAGCCGTGCTGATCGCTTATCACATCTATCGCGGCCCGAACAACCGATACGGAAAAATCCCCGATGTGCTTGGCCGCAGTGAGTTCGGCCTGGAGATCGTTGTTACGATTGCTTATCTGGTCTACGTCGTCGGCCTCTCCTTCGACAAAGTCTGTCTCGTGCTCAACTTTTTTCAGCATCTGAAGCTGGGTGGTGATCGGCATCGGGAAGGAAAACACGATCGGCGTCAAAAGGAAAACGCCGGCGGGGGTGAGGTGAGGGCTATTTCCCCTTCTTGGGATCCTTATCCTTCTTAGCTTTCATCGACTCGCGGAAGCGGTAACTTTCGCCATTCATCTCGAAGATGTGACAGCGATGCGTGAGACGGTCCAGCAATGCCGCCGTCATCCGCTCCCCCTGGAAGACC
>DATBHJ010000105.1:0-13707 GCA_036557565.1 Gemmataceae bacterium | reverse complement strand
CGGAGTAAGCAGCTGTGCAGTCTGTCGCTTACTCCGCTGCGCTGCGTGCGCGGCTCGGATTGTTTAGGGTCCGATGGCATCTGTCCCGCGCTCGCCGGTACGAATGCGAATGCAATCGTCGAGCGGCAGCACGAAGATTTTACCATCGCCGACTTGCCCGGTTTCCGGAGTGCGGGCGGCGTGAACGATGGCCTCGACGGCGGCTTCGACAAATGCCTCGTTGACGGCGATCTCCAATTTCAATTTTGGCAACAGACGCACCTGGAACTCGGTGCCGCGATAGACCTCGGTGTAGCCACGTTGTCGGCCGCAGCCGCGTACGTCGCTGACAGTCATCAGGTAGACATCATGTGCGTTGAGCGCTTTTTGCACAGCCTCCAGTCGTTCCGGGCGGATGATAGCGACAATCAGTTTCATCAGTCTCGTATCCTTGGGTCCGAGTGGGAGAGGAAGACACATAGTCCACGGTTCGCCGGGGACGCAGTGTCCCCAGGCGGATGGGAACTATGTGTAGTGTATGCCATTAACTCTCCACACGCGCTTGAAGTTTCTTGCCATACAAGCGACTCTCGAACAAGCGCGTGAGGGTGGAACTCAAGGTACCGGGATCGCCGCCGCGAAAATGGAAGCGATTGCCCTCTATGGTTGTCACGAAGGGATAGACGGCGCGGAATTCCGCGGGCGCCGGCTGCGGGCCGGCTTGGCATAGCTCCGACCAGGTGTGGAGCAACTCACGCGGCGATGTGCCGTCGAGAACGACGGTGAATCGACCTTTGCCGTTGGGCGGAACCGTTGCCGGTCGCGGTTCCGCTGGCGGCGTTTCCGGAACCTGCTCATAGGCCGTCCCTGCGTCGAAGCCAACTTCACCGTGCTGTGTGCGGTCCAGCCCCTCAATCTCTGTCTGGGGTTCGAGACAGAATCCCCAGATGGAGTCGATAACTTTAACGAGAACCAGGGTGACACAGAAGGCAAACACGACGGCGACACTGGCGGCAAGCAGCTGCGTCTTGAACTGGTCGAGACTGGCGTCGGCGCCGGCATCGTTGATTGCCTTGGTGCACAAGAGGCCCGTCAAAACGGCGCCCAGAAAGCCGCCGACGCCGTGAACGCCGAAGGCGTCGAGCGAGTCATCGTACTTGAAGAAGGGCTTCATGCAAACGATAGCGTAGCAAACGACTCCGGCCAGTAGGCCAATAATCAGACCGCCGAGCGGAGTGACATATCCGGAGGCCGGCGTCACGGCCACGAGGCCAGCGACAAGCCCTGAAGCAAGACCGAGTGCCGTAGGTTTGCCTCTGTGGATCCACTCCGCGAGCATCCAGCTTAGTGCGGCAGCGGCAGCTGCGATCTGCGTGGCCGTCAAGGCTGATCCCGCGAGTTGATTCGCCGCCAGGGCGCTGCCGCCATTGAAACCGAACCATCCGAACCACAGGAGACCAGCCCCTGTCAGCGTCAACACCATGCTATTGGGATGCGAGGCATGTTCGGGATAGCCGATCCGTTTGCGTAACACGAGAATCGCTGCCAAACCGGATAGTCCGGCGGCAATATGTACGACAGTACCGCCTGCGAAGTCCAGAGCGCCCATCTTGCCGAGCCAGCCAATGGCCTCGATGGCGTCCGGGTTCTCTGCCGTCGGAGCGGCTTTGACTGCCCAGACCCAATGCGCCAGTGGAGCATAAACCAGCGTTCCCCACAAAAGCAGGAACAGACAGTACGGCCCGAACTTGATGCGCTCAGCCAGGGCGCCGCTGATAAGTGCAGGCGTGATAATGGCGAACATTCCCTGATACATGCAGTGGACGAAGATCGGGATGTGCGTGCCCGGGAAGACCGCTTTTGATGCGACACCCTGCAAGCCGAGAAAATTCGGGTTCCAACCTATCCAGCCATTATGGGTATCGCCGAAGGCCAGGGCATAGCCGAACAACACCCATTGAATACCGATAATGGCCAGAGCCACCATGCTGTGCATCATGGTGCCCAGGACGTTCTTGCGGCGAACCATGCCGCCGTAAAACAGCGCCAGGCCAGGCGTCATGAGCATGACCAGCCCTGTAGACGCAAGCATCCAGGCGGTATCTCCGGAATCGATTTTAGGCTCTGAACTAGTTGACGGGGGTGGGCTATTTGGTTCTGAGGCCGGTTCCGATCGAGCAACCGGGCCGGTCAACAACATCACCGAGGCAACAAGCAGCGCGAGCAGTAAGCGCTTCACAGGGAATCTCCTTCGACGTTTCCGGCGCAGCGTCTCTGAGCGCGACAACACCGGGGGAGAGGGATCGTCACCGAATGGACAGCCCAGAAAGCAACTCATGTGCCGGGCCGACTCGAACGCCGATCAGGATTGTGAACCCCTGATTCTACAAGGACTTAGGCCGCGAATTGGTCTCTTCGAAAGGGGAAGGCCGGCACAATCCGTTGCCCACATAGCCGGCATTTTGTGCATGGGAGTTCAGCACGATTGCCGAGGGCAGTTCTGTTTCGCGCATCTTTGACTGGAGTTGTGATTTCGAGGGCGAAGGGGTTCTCGCACTCCATTCCGGGGTCCGTTCTGGTATAGCTAGAATCAGAAGAATTACGCAGGCCGCTCGTGCCAGGGAGAAATGGCGTGAGGATTGTTGCCCTAAAGGCTTACCAGGTTCGGATTCCTTTGCGCCGGCGCATTCGCCATGCCGCCCACACGCGCACGGAAACCGACAATTTGCTGGTCCGGTGTGTCTTGGAGGACGGAAGCGAAGGGTTCGGCGAAGGTGTACCACGCGACTACGTCACCGGAGAAACCATCGATTCGGCGTTCGAGTTACTGCGGCGCAGCGATCTGTCGGCTCAGTGCCAGGATTGTCGTGATTTCGAACAGGTCCTCGCTTGGGCCGAGCGCCTGGAACTGGCGCCAGTGGCGGGCGATGAGCGTGGCTGCGAAGGGAACGCGGCGCGCTGTGCGATCGAATTGGCGATCCTGGATGCGTATGGGCGGCACTTTGGGCGTTCTCTCTCCGATGTCGTTCAGCTGCTGGCCCCGGAGATTCACCACCCGCAACCGCGGGTACGCTACAGTGGAGCCATCACGACTGCGCGGGGCATTAAAACGCTGACCGCTGCAATCGTCTTCCGCATCTATCGCTTCAAGCAAGTCAAAATCAAGGTCGGCATGGAGGGCTACAACGATCTGCACCGTCTGGGCATGATGCGCCGCTGGGGTGGACGCAGAATCGACATTCGGCTCGACGCCAATGAAGCATGGACGCCGGCCAATGTGGTCGAGCGCATCCGCGCCCTGGAACCGTTCGGTATCAGTGCCGTCGAACAGCCGTTGCCTCACGCCGAGGCTGCGTACCTGAGCGAGATCCGCCAACACGTGCGGACCCCAATCATGCTCGACGAGTCGCTGTGCAGCCGCTACGACGCTGAACGTGCCGTCGAAGGTCACTTTTGCGATCTGTTTAATATCCGTTTATCAAAGTGCGGTGGATTCATTCCATCGCTTCGCTTGGCACAGTTCGCCAAGCAATCCGGCCTGGGCTGCCAGCTCGGCTGTCAGGTCGGCGAGACAGCAGTCTTATCCGCAGCGGGCCGGCACTTCGCCGCCAACGTCGCCGGACTGCGCTATCTCGAAGGGTCTTACGATCGTCACCTGGTCCGCGAAGCGCTGGCGACGGAGGATTTAACCTTCGGCTGGGGAGGCTGGGCCAAGGCGCTGCCCGGTCCCGGCCTCGGCATGACTCTCGATAGGGAAGCTTTGAAACGAGTGTCGGTGCGGAAGGAGCCGCTTTTGTCGTAGAGCGTCTCTTTTTCCAAAAGCAACAGCCTCGGTCGTCACCTTTGCAATTGCTCCGCCGTCAGGCGGCAGGCCAAATGAATTGTCTTGCCCTCTCGACGGATTCGGCCGACAGCCAGCAGACGCAACAAGGGCTGCACTTCGTTCTGCCGAGCCAGAAGCCCGGCGCCTGGCGCGGCGTCGCAGATGCTTTTCAGATCGGTTTCCAGATGGGCTGCGTTCTCTTCCGTGGCCGAGCGGAAATGTAGCTCGGCCCGAATGTCCTCTGCGCAGGTGATTCCGCCGTACACGATGTCGGCATGCATCAGAACCGGACGAACGATCATCCGGAGCAAGTAATTCTCGATCGCCGAGACAGGGCCAAGCTGCTTGACCGAAACGGCCACCCAGATGCTTTGCTTGCGGTCCACTTTTGTGAGCAGTTCTCGCAGATTCGCGTCCCGCACGGAGGTGGGTTGGGGATTGCTCGCTTGTTTCAATGCTGCTTGTACGCGGCCGCGCGAATCACTGACGACCAGCATGTCGCCCACGACAGCGAGCAGTGTTGTCTCTTTTGCAGGGCGATCCGAGTATTCCCAGATGCGCGAATGATCGAGAAGCTTCTGCTCCAACATTCCTGAGCCGATTTGGAAACGCGAGCGGTCAATTCGGCCTCGCGCCAACAACAACGGCTCGCCTCCGCCTCTCGACGCGAACGAAATCAAGAGATTCTCGATGTCCTCTATCGGTCTGATCCTGGTCCATTCGAGCCAGGGCAGCTGCTGCTCCGAACGAACGATCAGTTGCTGCAAGGACTTCCTCAGATGCTGACGTCCGATTGGTGATACGAGAAGCTCGTGAAAGTTTACGCCGATGACGGCCGCACTGTCCTCCGGTAAGTAATCGGCCAATGCATCTGGAGGGAAACGACTGTCAAGGTCGTCCGAGCGCCAGCCACGAAATAGCCTAGGAGCGAAGAATAAAGCAAGAAGAAAGGCCAGGGCAATTCCCGTTAGGTTCGCGAGCACAAACAATCGCGGCGGAAGGCGGCGACGTGTGCCGTCCCTTTCCTTCCCGAAATCTCTTTTTTCATCGACACCCATGATAGCAGCCGCAAGGGAGACCTCTGATTATCGTCTCTATTGCATGGTAGTTCACCAAGCCACACCGATCAAACCATACACGCGAAACGGCGTCACTTGTCGATCGCAGAGAAGTGTCCTCGATTAGCGGATAAAGCCTATCCAGAAATTGAACATTGTGTCGGACTCTTTCATCAGAGCCTTTGGTGATTTGGTTTCCCCATCCCTGGCGGAGCTGAACGAGGGAGCGATTGGGATGGGAGGAAGCGGACGAATCGATCTTGGCCTGTTATTCATCAACCTCGTAGGCGGCATCAACGGTACCGAAGGCGCCACGGATACGGCGCGGGTCGTCGTGGATTGAACGGCCTTGTAACGGCCATTCCACATGTCGTCTTTGCTGTCCGCGTCGTGGGCCTTCATATCGTGGATAATCAGGGCACCTTCGTCGATTCGGAAGCGGAAGCTAAAGGGCGCGTCGAACAACGTCCTCGTCATTTCCGCTTCCTCATCCTCTTCGCATTCAATACTGGTGACGACGCCGTAAATGAGGCCGTCGCGTGTGATGGCATAGTCGGCGTGCAAGGTGACCGTCTTCTCGCCGGTGCAGTAGATGTGCAGACGATTGTCTTCCAGGTTCAGTATGACGTGCGTTTTACCGAGCTTGCGTTCCCATTTGCCCAGTGGTTTTGTCATTTCTTGCGCATGCAGGGCATTTGCATTCGCCAGGCAAACACTTAGCGCCAATACCGCAAAGAACTTCCCCATTGACTTGCCTCCTCCCCCCATTTTCTCTGTCCTCGGCGATGACTGCCCAATCGGCGCGGGAGAGTACGAATTTGATCGACCAAAAACAAGGTGGACTCTGAGTGAGATGAGGGCTGTCGCTTGCGACTTAGCCGATGCTCTTGTGCACCAGAGCGATGGCACCGTGTACTACGACTTCCTCGCCAAGAGCGGCCGGTACAATGTCCGTCAGTCCGGAGAAGGCCTTGAACACTCGTTCCGCCACTAGTCTACGCAATGGCTGGAATAAAAAATCCTCACCCATCAATGAAACGCCACCGCCTATGATAATTCGCCGTGGACAGAGCAAGGCAATGACGTGACAGATTGCATCAGCAAGATAGACGCAAGGCCATTCCAGCAAGTGTCTGGCGAGAAGATCACCCTGGATTCCCGCCTCACCCAAGTGCCGTGTCGTTACCTGATCCGCTTGTCCTCCTGCAAGACGGACAAATAGAAGATCGTGTCCGGCATTGCGCCGAGCGAATTGTCGCGCCCGTTGTTCAATGGCCCAACCGGAAGCGACGGCCTCGAGGGGTGCATAGCTAGTTTCGTTAATGTCCCTGTCATCGTCGGAAACCAGTAGCTGCAGATGTCCGAACTCAGCCGCTCCACGTCCACAGCCGCGGTAAATTTCGCCGTCAATAATGAAGCCGCCGCCTATGCCGGACCCTATAGTGATATAAAAGATCGGCGATAACCCTTTTCCTGCGCCGTGCAGCGCCTCGGCCAATCCCGCCACGTCGGCATCGTTGCCCAGCACCGCCGACATACCGACGACATCTGAAATCCAGTCCGCCAGTGGAAAATTGTCCCAGCCCTCGATCTGGTGCGATTTGATGACCGTGCGCGTGGTGTCATCCACCGGACCACCGAAGCCGATACCAACCCCGCGAAGATCGCTGTGCTGTATTCCTGCCTTGGCGAGTAGCTCCGGCACGGCAGTCACGATTTGACGGCGAATGCCCTCCGGACCGGTAGCGACATCGACCGTGGCGCGCCAGAGGCCGCGCAGTTTGCCATCATCAGGTCCGACACCGAGTTGTAACTTTGTGCCGCCGATTTCGATGCCCAGAAACATGCGTCACCATCAGAGCGAGATGCGCTTGTGCAAGTTATCCACGACCCAGTGAAACGCCGTCAGGTGGATCGACTCGACGATGCCCATGTCGTCCAGCGGAACGTGAAAATTGTGATGAGCCAGCGTGCGCAGCTTGCCGCCGGAGTAGCCCGTGCAGCCATACGTCGTCAGACCGTTTTGATTGGCCCATTCGACCGCACGCAAGATGTTGGGACTGTTTCCCGAACCGCTAATGGCGATAAGCAAGTCGCCGGGGCTGGCCAGGTTCTTGAGCTGTTCGACAAAGATGCGTTCGAATCCCTCATCGTTGCCCCAGGCGAGAATGTACGGTGTATTGTCGGTCAGGCTGACGATGCGCACGCGTTTCTTCTTGTCGTTGTCGAAGTCCTCGCGGCGCAGCGTGCCCTTGCCGATGTCCTCGCAGAAGTGGGAAGCGTTGGACCCACTGCCTCCATTGCCGCACAAGAAGATGAAACGACCGCGCTCATAGCAAGTGTACATCAAATCGGCCAATCTTTTGATCTCGGACGGCTCGACGCGCAAGAGTTCCTGTCCGACGCGCTCCAGGAACGGCCGAACGTCCAGCTTTATTCCGAGCATCAATAAATCTCCTAATTGATTCCGATTGTACGAGCGCTTGCTGTTGATGTTTTGCCTTCTGCATCTACACGCTCTTCGCTGCATCAGGTTACAATAAAGGAATATCTCAAAGCAAGAGAAGCAAACCATGACACGCGATCTAATCCTCGGCACAGCTGGTCACATCGACCACGGCAAGACCTCGCTCGTCAAGGCGCTGACCGGCATCGACTGTGATCGTTTACCGGAAGAGAAGGCGCGCGGCATCACGATCGATATCGGTTTCGCCATTCTCGATCTGCCGCCGTATCGTCTGGGCATTGTCGATGTGCCCGGCCACGAGCGATTCGTCAAGAACATGCTCGCCGGCGCCACCGGCATCGACCTGGCCCTTCTCGTAGTCGCTGCCGACGATTCCGTCATGCCGCAAACGCGCGAACACCTGGAAATCCTGCGGCTGCTCGGTCTGCGTCATGGCGTCATCGCCCTGACCAAGTGCGATCTCGTCGATGAAACAACGCGCGAGGTGGTCGGGCTGGAAATCCGCGAGTTGGTGCAAGCGACATTTCTGGAGAATGCTCCCCTCATCGCCACCTCGGCACATAGCGGGAAGGGAATTCCTGAACTCAAGGCCGCTATCAGCGAGGCATGCCAGCATGTTGAGGAGCACCACGGCAAACAATGGTTTCGATTGGCGATCGATCGGTCGTTTATCGTGCAAGGTCATGGCACAGTCGTTACCGGCTCGGTGACATCCGGAAGTGTGCGCGTGGGTGACGAAGTTGAGTGGCTACCGCGCGGCGACGGTGTGCGCATCCGGTCCTTACAGAACCACGATCGCACCGTCGAGGAAGTCCATCGCGGTCAGCGAGCGGCGATCAATTTGGCTGGCGTCCATCACGAGGATGTGGTGCGCGGTCAGGAGTTAGCCACTCCCGGATACCTGGTTCCCTCGCGAGTAATGACGGTCCGCCTGCATTGTCTTGCTGACATGAAAAGGCCAATCAAACACCGTATGCCGGTGCGCTTTCACATCGGGACAGCAGAGGTCATGGGCGCGGTGGCTCTGCTCGACGCCGACGCCATAGAGCCGGGACAATGGGGCCTGGCGCAGGTGTTCCTCGAAGAGCCGGCGCTCGGTGTATGGGGTCAGCCATTTGTCATCCGTGAATCGTCGGCGACGCAGACGCTTGGTGGGGGACAGGTGTTGCAACCCGCCGCGCGGAAAATTCGACGGCGGCACTTGGAGATGCTCGAACGCATTGAACGACTCTGGAGCGGCGATGCGCGCGAACGCGCCTTGACCGTGGCCTGGTTTGGCGCCTTTGGCGGATTCACCGTGCCGGATCTGGTCCGCGGTGCGAACATTGGTCCTGATGAGGGGGAGGAATTGGTCGGCAAACTGAAAGAGCAAGGCGAGTTAGTGGAGGTGCAGATCAGCGGTGCGCGACGGGTGCTTCTGCACAAAGATATGGTGAGCGAACTGGAGAATCGTATCCTGACTGCGCTGGATCGTTTGCACGAGCAATATCCCTTGATGTCCACGCACGATCGGCAGAAGCTGCAATCGCAGCTGGATTACGTCGGCGATGACGCCCTGGTTCAAGCAACGGTGGAACGCCTGATCGCCAGCAAGAAGTTAGCGGGCGATCTGCGCCGTATCGGCCGGGCCGACTTCAAACCGAAGCTGAGCGCCAATCTCCGCAAGCTCAAGGACAAGCTGGTTGCGGCGTATGAGACCGCGCGCTTTCAACCGCCCGAGCCGAGCAGCTTTGCAGGCCAGGCCGGAGGGAATGCGGCTAATCTCAAAGACTTATTCGATGTCTGCGTAGCGGAGGGCTACTTGGTTCCCATTGCGGAGGATATTTATCTGCATGTGGATGTCGAGGCCCAGATGCGGCGCCTGGTGCGCGAAAAGCTCGCTGAGGGCAAAGGGCTGACGGTGGCCGAGATCCGCGACATGCTCGGCACGACGCGCAAGTATGCTGTACCCTTGTGTGAGTATCTGGATCGCGTCGGCCTGACGCGGCGCGAGGGCGATTTGCGAGTGCCGGTCCAATCGGATGAATAGATGAGCGAGAATCTGTTTCGCCAGCTGCCCTCCGTCAACGACGTTCTGGCAGTGGAGCGCGTCCAGGCTTTGTCGCAGGATCACTCCCACGAGGTGATCGTGTCCGCGGTACGTAGCGAGCTGGCCGACTTACGTGAGCAAATTCGACAGGGTGTCCCGTTGGATGGTCAAAGCGCCGCGGAAGTTGTTGCCTCTCGCGTGGCCATTCGTCTTGGTCACGAGATGCGATCCAAGCTGCGGTCGGTTATCAATGCTACCGGCATTGTGCTGCACACCAATCTCGGCCGCTCGCCGATGGCGGAGGAGGCAGCCAAGGCGGCGTATGAAGCGGCGCGCGGCTACCTCAATCTCGAACTGGATCTCGACAGCGGCAAGCGTTCGTCGCGGCAAGTTGCCATCCGCGAGTGGGTGTGTCGGTTAACCGGGGCAGAGTCGGCCACCGCCGTCAACAACAATGCAGCTGCCACTGTCATCGTGCTTCGGACCGTGGCGATGGGCAAAGAAGTCATCATTTCACGCGGTCAGCTCATCGAGATCGGCGGGAGTTTTCGCATCCCCGATATCATGGCGGTCAGCGGCGCCATCCTCCGCGAAGTCGGCACTACAAACATTACTCGCCTTAGCGATTACGAACGCGCCATCGGTCCTAACACCGGCGCACTGTTGCAAGTGCATTCGAGCAATTATCGCATTTCCGGCTTCACAAAGTCCGTGGCACTGAGCGAACTAAGCGCGCTTGGCAAGAAACATGCCCTGCCGGTCATCGACGACATTGGCAGCGGTGCGCTTGTGGACTTCGCGCGGTTCGGCTTCCAGGGCGAGCCGGTAGCTCGGGCGAGCATCGACGCAGGGGCCGATCTCGTGCTGTTTAGCGGCGACAAGTTGCTGGGTGGTCCTCAAGCCGGCATCATCGCAGGTCGCAAGGAGTGGATACAGAAGATCGAAAAAGATCCTCTTATGCGTGCATTCCGACTCGACAAGATGACACTCGCGGCTCTGGAAGCTACCTTGCGGCTGTATCTGCACGAAGAGCAAGCCTTGCGCGAAGTGCCAGTGCTACAGCTGCTCGGCACTCCGGTGGACGAATTGCGCCAAAGGGCAGAACGGCTGGCCGGACAGCTGCGAAGCGTCAACGGACTCGCCTCAGTGAGGATCGTGGAGGATGTCGCTTATGTCGGCGGTGGTTCGTTACCGGATCAAAGCATGAAATCGTGGGTCATCGAGATTGAATCGGCGTCCCTCAGCGACGACGAATTAGCTCGCCGTCTTCGCACAGGGAATCCTGCTGTCATGGTGCGGTTGCGCGGAGGTAAGTTGCTGCTTGACGTACGCACGATTTTCGCGCATCAGGGCGAGCAGCTGATCGAGGCAGTGCGAAACGCGCTCACGACTTAGAGTTTGCTAGAGAAGGTTGCGGCGGCACGTTTTCAACCTGCCGCCACAGCCATCCGGCTCAGCTTGTCAATCGCCGACAAGCCGGCGGCGAACCGCTTCAACTTGCTTCTCGTCCCAGCGGGGTTGCGTTTCGCGCACAAGACGCGCAACGAGCTCAACGCCCTTGTGACTGCGTAAGGCCATCCAGTGTGTGCTGTTGAATGGATAAGCCGGGACACCTTGCTTCTGTAAATCCGGCGGATACTGCGAGCGGTTAGACACCATTCCGTCGCCGACAACGCTCCCCGTGCCCACGATGCAGGCGAATTCAATGTTCGGCGGGATTTCCTTATCGGCTCGTTGCGACAGATTACGGCTGCGGGCCGGCTTGGTTAGCGAGTCAAGGAAGTCGTGTTGATTGGCACGGACGGTCTGCAACTTTGCCCAGCTGGAGCCGGTATTCGGGGCGCATACCTGAATTACCTTGGTTACGCCGCTATCCCGATGGTCCTCGACGAACTGCCTGGCGATGACGCCGCCGGCACTGTGGCCAATCAACACGATCTCACGGTAGCCGTCCTGCCGAAGTTTCTGTACGTGTTTATCCAGTTCCGGATATTCGGCAATGTCGTCGGCCCTGACGGTCTGAGCGTAGGCGAAGGCGAATACGTCTGATTCCTTAGCTAGACGCTTGACCAGCGGAGAATTGGGTTGTTGCCAGGAATGCAGCTGTGCCCGACCGACATTCCTTTCACTGAACGGATGAACGAGCAATCCGTGAATCAGCACGACAGCACGTTTATTTTTCGGAGCGTTCCACCAACCCTGTTGCGCGGGAGCCGGAGCGACCTGGACGAATTTCGTCTCAATCTGCGCCGGCGCGGCGAACAAGAGGCAAAGAATGGGCAAAGTTGTGGTCATGACAACCTCCCCGGATGCGAGGGCGTCCCGAGTCCCCTCTAGCGCAGGTTCCCGCGACGAAGTCAAGTTCAACTCCTGATCCTCCGTGGCCGGGCTGAACACTGGTAGATACTTGCTGATACTTCCGGAAGTTTCGGCAAAAGACATGATCTTTCGGTATATGGAAAAAGGGGCAATTCCCGTGCAGCTGCGCAGCACGAGCAGTTTCCGCTCCTTCCGCATTTCGGACTCGGGTTGCAAGCAAAGCGACTATAAGACAAAGTAAGATGCCTGGAGTGGTTGTGACCAACCATTAAAGGAGAGGAAGCCATGGGCGTACTCGCAGATTGGCAGATTCAGCGCGAGATCAAAATAGACCCCTTCGCTGAGAGCGCCGTGCGCCCCGGAGTCATCTCCTACGGGGTCAGCAGCTACGGCTACGACGTCCGCGTCAGCCGGCACTTCAAAGTTTTCACCAACGCCCGTTGCGCCGTCGTCGATCCGAAAAACTTCGATCCTAAATCGTTTGTGGATATGGAAGGTGATTTTTGTCTCATTCCACCCAACAGCTTCGCGCTTGCGGAAACTGTCGAGCATTTTGAGATCCCGCGCGATATACTCGCAATCTGCGTGGGCAAATCGACTTATGCACGTTGTGGTATAATTTGCAATGTAACGCCCCTGGAACCGGAATGGCGTGGAAAGATCACAATTGAGATCTCCAATACCACTCCCCTTCCGGCGAAGATCTATGCCGGCGAAGGCATCGCCCAAATCGTTTTCCTGCGTGCCGACGCGGTCTGCAAGACCAGCTACGGCGACAAGCGCGGGAAGTATCAGGACCAAAAGGGGCTCACCCTGCCGTTCGTCATCGGCGACGATGCGGCAAGCTGAGAAACGATTTCTTTTTTCTGTACAAGCGTCTACGGTTTGAGTACACTTAATCTCCACTGGATCGACGCCGCTCCTCCGTCAGGCCCGCCTGAGATACCAGCCCTCAGCAGCCATGTACGGCGGAGCGATCTTTTTCGTGATTAGGCTCCATGCAAATCTCACGTCGCTACACCACGGCCGGGGGCGATCCCTTCGCTTCCTTCACCTTCATTAAACGGACCTCGCGCATCGCCAACCCGGATGGGTCGGTGGTCTTCGAGATGAAAGACTTGCTCGCTCCGGAGAGTTGGTCGCAGGTTGCTGTCGATGTTCTGGCCCAGAAATACTTCCGCAAGGCCGGCTTGCCGCGGCACAGCCAGAAGGTACCCGAACAGGGTGTGCCCGAGTGGCTCCAGCGCAGCGTGCCCGTAGCTGGCGATCCTCGTGATGCTCAAGAGACTGATGCACGGCAGGTGTTTCGCCGGTTGGCCGGATGCTGGACCTACTGGGGCTGCAAGGGGGGCTACTTCTCGTCGGAGGCCGACGCGCGTGCGTTCTACGACGAAGTTTGTTACATGCTGGCGGCGCAGATGGCAGCGCCGAATTCGCCGCAGTGGTTCAACACCGGCTTGTTCTGGGCCTACGGCATCGACGGTCCCGCCCAGGGGCATTACCGCGTCGATCCGCAGACGCAACGAGTGGTGCGTTCCACAACTGCATATGAGTACCCTGCTCCCCACGCATGTTTCATCCAATCGATCCAGGACGACCTCGTGAACGAGGGCGGCATCATGGATTTCTGGGTCCGTGAGGCACGCATCTTTAAATATGGCTCCGGCAGCGGCGCGAACTTCTCCGCGCTGCGCGGCGAGGGAGAGCCATTGTCGGGCGGCGGCAAATCCAGCGGTTTGATGAGTTTCCTCAAAATCGGCGATCGGGCGGCCGGAGCAATTAAATCGGGGGGGACCACGCGTCGCGCAGCCAAAATGGTTGTTTTGGATCTCGATCATCCGGATATCGAGGAGTTCGTCAACTGGAAAGCGGTGGAGGAGGCCAAGGTCGCGTCGCTGGTGGCTGGCTCACGGCTGCTCAATCGTCATCTGAACGCCATCCTCAAGGCGTGCGTGAACTGGCCCGATGCGAGGGAACGTCTGGATCGCCAGCGCAACCATGACTTGCGCAAGGCCATCGCCGAGGCCCGCGC
>DATBHJ010000104.1:0-13786 GCA_036557565.1 Gemmataceae bacterium | reverse complement strand
AACAAGAAATCCAAGCAGCTGTAGGGGGGCGGCCTCAGTGTCAGCAGTTTCAAGATTTCGCCGAACGCTTGCTCGATCTGGCCGCCTGACTAAAGGAAAGTTACGGAAAGGACAGTCTGAAATACACCTATGATTTTAAGGCTGGCACTCTGCGTCTCGAATGTTCCGAATTGGATTTCGCCCTCACGTATCCCATGGACGATTGTCCGGCTGAGGAGATCGCGATCAGCCAGCCAAGAGACAAGCTCGCCGGCTGGCCCTATTGGATTCAGAACGTCGAATATCCAAGCTGCCCTCGCTGCGGTCAGCAGATGATTCATGTCTTCCAGGTGGATTCCGAGGACAACATCCCGTTCATGTTCGGAGACAGCGGCTGCGGGAACATCACGCAATGCCCGGAGCACTAGGAGATTGTTGCCTTCGGCTGGGCGTGTTGCTGATCAAAAATCGGTGTCAGCTCTTTTTTTCAGGAAAAATGAACTGACACCGATTTTCACCGATTTTCCAGTCAGCTTTAGCCGTTGGTTATGGGCATGGCCGCGTCCCTACAGTTACCCTTCGGGGTAAATCACGTGTTCGAGGCTTTCGTCGTCGAAGGCATCTGAATTCGTTAGGTGGCCATCGTACCCGCCCAACTTGTTCACCTTCAGACCGTTCCTCAGCACAAGCTGTAGGCCGTGCTCCTGCTCCCACTCACAACCGCACTCGACCGAGATGTAAATACCCTTGTCGCCGTAGGCCCTGCGACTTACCATCGGCTCGCTGCCGAGCCGAACGTGCTGCCAAAGTTCGTTCGCCGATTTGATGGGCTGCTTGCCATCGTCCAGCCACCACTGCTCAAAGTCACTGTAGTAGCGAAAGAGCGATTCGTCGGCTTCCCGCAGGACGGCTGGACTGCCTGAAAGAAAGTTGGAGATCGCGACGTGGAATTCCTCCTTGTGATCGTCCTCGTCGTAGCCGTCAAGGACGATGCGGCATTACTTGCCACCGAACATCGATACCGGAATCGGTTTGCTGTAATACCAGCCAAGTTGGTCGTCCTTCGTCACCTCGCCTAGACCCGGAACTTCCATGGCTGCTGTCCTAGTACCCAAAACTTGTAATTCTCTAACCAGATTTCACCAATGATAAGCCGCCGCCGTAGGCTCGACAATGGCTGATCTTGGCTGATTTTAAGTGGGTTGCCGCAAATTCAGACGCACGAATTGACCGAGCAAAGCTTTCGTGATACGGCTGAGGGCAAGCAACTACTCAATCAGCACATATTCGCCTGCACGGAATTGTGAAGTGGTCGAGGTCGTTTGACTGTTCATCACGAACGCAACATAAATGCGATGCCGCTGTAACATAATCGGGGTGACTGGACTTGAACTGAGCCTCGGAGCGGTTTGCTCATGGATCAAAGCGTTCCCGCAGCGACGGGGGCATGAGCGGACACAATTCGTCCGGCTGAGCGAAGAGGCGATGGCGGATGCGCGCGACGCCGTCATACAGTCGATCGCGCAGGCTCGCCGGCAGCAGGACCAGCAAGCCGGCCAGTAATCGCCATACGCCTCCCAGGCGCCACAGAATGTGCAGCACGCCGGACGAGCGCGTCAAGAGCACCCCCTTCTCGGTCTGCACCACCATGCTCAGCGGCAGCGCCTCGCGCTCTTTCGGTGGGATGAGTGCCTGGAACGTCTCTCCCTGCAGCGGCGCGAAGCGGAACGCGCTTCCGGTCGCATCCTCCGCCAGAATCAGGCGCACGGAGCGCTGGCATAATCCACAATGCCCGTCGTAGAACAGCCTTTCCGTCCCTGCCCCCACGGGGTGGATCAAGCCGGGGTCGAACGTGAACAGATGGATCATGACCATGCCCAGGCTCAGGTCGGCGAAGTCGATCAGCGCGATCAGCGACAGGTGCATGAGCAACATCGCTCCCCAGAGCCAGGGACGCAGGCGACGCAACAGCACCAAGGGTGCGAAGGACAGCTCCAGGCCGAGTGAGGCCCATGTTGCGCCGTAGAGCAGCCATGCAGGCAAGGACAGCAATGTTTCGCGCAGCCATCCAGGTCGGGCGAGCGGGTTATCGAGCACGCGCGCCAGCGCCGTGCCGTCGCGCCAGGAGGGGCTGACGAGCTTGGTGTAACCGCTGTACGTGTAAGCCAGCGCGAGAACGATCCACGCCGCTGCGAAGATCGCCGGCGGCATGCGCCAGCCGCCGCCCGGATCGACCCGGCCGCGCGCCGCCAACGAGCCATACGGCGCCGGTGGCAGGAACAGATGCGCCAGCAGCATCCAGCCGACGAAGGGGATGCTGGGGTTGCTGATGAGTGGATTGCGCCCAAACAGACACGCCCAGATGTACCACAGCCCCAGTGCCGCCGCTCGATCATACAGGCCGAGGCCGAAGAGTACGCTCAGCAGGCTGCCCAGGATTAGTAGCGCTGTCACCATGCCCGGTGAGTCGTCGAGCGCCAGGACGTTCGGGATCAGGTGCAGAAGCGGACTCGCCGAGCCATCCGGCAACACACCCCGATTCGAGAACAGCTCCGCGCCCCAGGGCAGAAGCTGGAGAAAATGCACCAGCAGATAGACGGCGAAGACGACACGGAAGATACTATACTGGCCGCCCGTCCAACCGTTTTTCATGGACAGGGTGCCTCCAGTTGGCGCGGCAGTTCGCCCAGGTCGGCACCGGGCAGCGGCTCATAGCAGACGCGGACACGGCCTGTGATGTCGTTCGGGTCGATGCCCAGATCACGGAGGAGGGGGGCCTCGCCACACAGGGCGTAGCGCATCACCGGATCGCGCAGACTCTGCGGCAGCACCGGGCCATAGGCGAGGGCGGCGCCGTAGACGTTCCGCCGATTGTATGGTCCGCGCATTCGTCCATAGATTTCCGGTGTGAGCTGTAGCGAGTGCTCAATGCCGGCGCGGTCGGTCCACTCGATAAAGAAGCGTGTCGAGTAGGTTTCCAGTCCACGGACGCTGGAAAAAACCTTCGGGGCCGGAGAGGCCGTCGTGGCCGCAGCCACGCCCTTGAGCGCTCGGCCGGCCGGAGCATGGACGTACCTCTCCAGCAGATCGCCCGCCATCTGCGACAGGCCCAGGATCACGAGAAAAACGCCGGTCTTCTTCACGTCTTCTCCTCCACGGGCTGCGGTTTATTCACATCCACACCGGCCAGCATGCGAACGAGTTCGTGTTCCTTCTGGGGTCCGAAGCCGCAGCGCGCCTCCCAGCGGCGCGGATTGCGGAAGGTGCCGAACAGCATGTCCCACAGCGGCAGGTCTGCGTAGTTGTACGAGTGCAGCCCTTCCTGATGATGGACGCAATGACTTTCCGGCCGCTGCACGATGTAACCCAGCCAGTACGGCGTCGGCACATTCCAATGATAGAATAGCTCGGCCAATCCGGTCAGCAGCACGGCGACGGCCGCGGCTTGCGGACCGACGCCGACGAGCAGATAGAGGATGGCACTGGACAGGATGCTATTGGCCAGCAGCTCCAGGGGATGCTTGTAAAAGCTGGTGATGATCTCGATGCGCTGGGGGCTATGATGGACCTGATGCAGCCAGCGCCAGAGGAAATCGGACTCGTGCCGCCAGCGGTGCCACCAGTAATAGATAAACGTGATGACGAAATAGCCGACCAGCGCTCCGCCCGTGATGCCCAGACCGCCGGCCGACCAGGGCCGATGACGCAGCATCCAGCCGTTCCAGGCGACGCCGGCCAGGAACACCATAGCGATTTGCAAGCCGTTGAGCAACGCCGCCCGCAGCCACCAGCCGGCGACGTGCGGCCAGGACCGGCCCGGCCGAGCGACCTCGCAGGCCACCATCACCAGGGCGACACCCAGAACGATCAGCGGTATCATCATGGCCACCACTCCGAGAGAGTCGAGCGTCCTCTCTCTCAGGCACGCACGATCCGCAAAATGTCACGAAGTGCGGCGGAGCAATGGATAAAATAGGGAAAAAATGCGGTGAAGCGGACCAAGCTGTCATGCCGATGCTTCAAGGATAACCAGGCGCGATTGTCGTGGTTCGCCCTGGCCTAGAGCATTGGCGGACTGACCCCGACGGCCGCGTGTCGAAGAGACCCTGAGGCTGACGCCATGGCGAAGCTGTATTTCTACTACTCCACGATGAATGCCGGGAAATCGACGGCCCTGCTCCAGGCAGCGTACAACTACGCGGAACGTGGCATGTCTACGCTGCTGTTCACGGCCAAGCTCGATGATCGGTCCCGCGGCCGCATCGCATCGCGCATCGGCTTTGAAACGGAAGCGATCTCGTTCGATGAAGAAACGGATTTTTGGGCACTGCTGTCCGGGGCGAAGGCCAGCTGCGTTCTTGTGGACGAGGCGCAATTCCTCAGCACGGCGCAGGTGCGACAACTGGCGCGCATCGTGGATGAAGCGAATATCCCGGTGATGTGCTACGGCCTGCGCACCGATTTTCGGGGCGAACTCTTCCCCGGCAGCGCTGCCCTTCTGGCCTGGGCGGATACGCTGTCCGAGCTTAAGACGATATGCGTCTGTGGCCGCAAGGCAACCATGGTCGTCCGCGTCTCACCGGGCGGTCAGGTGGAGCGATTCGGCCAACAGGTTGAAATCGGCGGCAATGAGCGTTACGTTCCCCTGTGCCGCAAGCACTTTTCGGAATCGATCCGCACTGGCGTTTGCACCGGGTGGGGGCAAGAAGGCCTGCATTGATACGGTGGCGGGGGCCGTGCGTTTCGCTCGCTCAACGGTCTTCTGTGGCTTTGACAACCCAGGCACGATGGAAGCTGGCGGCGAAAGTATCGTTCGCCTCCTCGGCTGCCAGGGCTTGCTGCAGATGCCACTCGTGACCCAGCGCGCGATCTTCGCGGCGCGCCTTTTCTTCGTGCTCCTTCCGAAGAACAAAGACGCGGTTGCCCTGGATCCAAACTCGAACCCGGCCGTCCGCTGTGGTTGCCGTGCGCTGACCTTCCGGCGCTGGGTCGGAGCAAGACTCGATCCGTTGCCCGGTTTCCAGGCTAAACGCCAAGGTGAGTTCGCGGTTGCCGGAGTTGTTTTGGGCTACGATGCGCAGACCATCCGCGCTGATGCCGACACGGCTGAAGCTGCCCATCTCTGCCCGAATCGTGCGCACCGCCAGTCCGGTTCGCGAATCCCAGATTCGTACCATCCTGTCCCCACCGCAACTGGCCAGGAAGGAACCGCAGGGGCTAAAGCTGACACTCAAGACCAAGTCCGTATGACCGTGCAGGGAAAGGAGAGGCTGGTCCGACTGTGGATCCCATAGGTGTACGATTTTACCTTCGCTGGCGGTTGCCAGACACTTTCCGTCAGGACTGAAACAGACACCGTACATACGGCGGCCATCCCCCTGAAACAGGCGGAGTTCATGGCCGGTTCGCACATCCCACAGCCGCGCCCTGCCGTCCACGGTCCCCGTGGCGATGTGCTGACCGTCCGGGCTAAAGCGAACACTCACGATCTCCTCTGGAAGCGGCCCAAAGGACTGCAACGCCCTGCCGGTCCGGGCATCCCATAGCCGTGCGGTCTTATCCAGGTCAGCGGTCGCCAGGCGACGCCCGTCAGGGCTGAAGCAAATTCTTATAAGGCCTGCGGAGAGCGTCCTCGGCGATCCAAGCTCCTCGCCGGTTTGGATGTCCCAGAACCGCGCCCTCCCGTCGCGGCTCAGTGTCGCTAGACGCCGACCATCGGTGCTGAAATCGAGGCACTCGAAGGTGGCTGCCTGCCTGTCAAGGCAGCGAACCAACTTCCCAGTTTGCGCATTCCACAGACGAATCGTGCCATCGTGGCCAGCACTGGCCAGAAGAGACCCGTTGGGATGGAAACGTACGCACGCCACCGCGTCGGTGTGTCCCCGAAGTGTGCGGATCTCCTGCCCGGTCGGGACGTCCCACAAGCGTATAATTCGGTCAAGGCCGGCGCTGGCTAGCAGGTCGCCGTTGGGACTGAAGCAGGTGCTATACACCGTGCCCGCGTGTCCGTGCAAGACGCGGTGGTCCCGGTCGAACCGCAGATCCCACATTTGTACCGCTCTCTCATATCCCCCCATAGCGAGCCGTCCACCATCGGGGCTAAAGCAAACGCTCCGAATCTCGATGGAGTGTTCCGAGAGGGTGCGCAGGTGCCGTCCGGTTTTCACGTCCCACAAGCGCACGCCACTCCCAATACCGCCTGTAGCCAGCGCTCGACCGTCCGGCGTGAAACAGACCGCGATTACCTGGTCGGGGTGGTGTAGGGCTGTATGCAGGGCCTTTCCCGTGTTTGCATCCCAGATGCGCGCCGTCCGATCTTCACTCGCACTGGCCAGGCGTTGCCCGTCCGGACTAAAGCAAACACCGTGGACCAACTCGGCGTGCCCCAGAAGGGTGTGCCGCAGCTTTCCCGTATGCGTGTCCCAAACCCGCACAGTTCGATCCTTACTAGACGTTGCCAGACGCTCGCCGTTGGGGCTGAAGCAGACGGTCCAGATGTCGTCTACGTGGCCCGCGTAGGACCGCAGCTTCCTGCCTGTGCTGGCATCCCACAAATGCACCGACCGGTCGTTGCCGGCGCTGGCGAGAATCTGACCGTCCGGATGGAAGCACACGCTCCGGACCCTGTCGGAGTGGAGCAATGGGCTGCCGATCGGTTGGCCCGTCTTCACATCCCAGAGGCGCACCGTTTTGTCCTCCGCAGCACTGGCCAGGCGTCGGCCGTCCGGACTGAAGCACACACTCCGGAGCTGGCCCGTGTGCCCTGGTAGCGTGTGCAGCATTTCCCCGGTGCGAGCATCCCACAGCCGGACAGTCTTGTCCCAGCTGGCAGTGGCCAGGAGCTGACCGTTGGGGCTGAAGCGAACACAATGAACCAGTTCGGTGTGGCCCTGCAAGGTATGAATCAAGGCGGCATCGCGCCGCAAGTAGCCCCACAGCCACCCGCGCCGATCCCAACTGCAACTATCGAGGATGTCGATCGCCTGTTCTTGCCGGCCCGCATGGAGTTCATGTCTGGCCAACAAGTGCTTCATGACATGGTTGTTCATCGCGAGTCGCTCCGCCTCGGCTTGCCGGAGCGCGGCGATCTCCGTTTGTTTCTCGGCATGGGCGAGAGCCAGTTTCTCGCTGTGGATGGCGGACTCGGCCCGCGCATGATCGCGCTCCTGAGCCAGTCGGGAGCTGTAGAGCAGACTGGCGCCTCCTCCCAGGAGGGCGAGGACCAGCAAGAACAACAGCGCGACAAGGCCTGCGAGCGCCGGCTGGCGTCTGGCCCACTTGCCGGTGCGCTCCATCCACCCAACCGGCCGGGCCAGGATCGGCTCGTTTGCCAGAAAGCGATGCAGGTCATCCGCCAGGGCCTGCGCCGAGGAATAACGGCGATTCGGGTCCTTGGCCAGGCATTTCAGACAAATGATCTCCAAATCGCGCGGTACCACGGCCAGGCTCCGAGGAGAAACCGGATCGGTGGTTACAACTTGTTGAAGCGTCTGCCAGCTGGTGGCGGCACGGAACGGCGGGCGGCCCGTCAGCATCTCGTACAGGACGGCGCCCAGTCCATAAATATCGGTGGCAGGCCCCACGACGCCGCACTGCGCCCCCGCCTGCTCCGGGGCGGCATAGCTGGCGGTGCCGAGAAACTTTCCCGTCGTCTGGGTCGATTCCACGTCCAGTCGGCGGGCCAGGCCGAAGTCGGTGATTTTGAGGGTGCCGTCGGTTGCCAGCAGGATATTGCTCGGCTTCAGGTCGCGGTGGACGATCTGCTGCTGATGGGCGACGTGCATGGCCTCGGCGAGCTTGGCAACCGCGGCCGCGGAAGCTCGTGCCGGTTGAGGGACACCGGCCAGGGATTTCGCCAGGTTACCGCCTTCGACAAGCTCCATGCTGATATAAGGCTGCGCTTCGTGCTGGCCCAATTCATAGATGTGAACGATGTTTTCGTGGTTGAGAGAGGCAATCGCATGCGCCTCGCGGGTGAAGCGGAGCTGCGCTTCCCCGTCAAGGTCGTCTATCGGGCACACCAGCATCTTGAGGGCGACGATCCGGTTCAGCACGACTTGCCGCGCCTTGTACACCACGCCCATGCCGCCCCGACCCAGCTCGTTAAGAATTTCGTATCCGGCCACGGCCGACGGACACGCATCCCCACCAACTCTCAGCGAGCTATGAGTTCCCGCTGGAGGCGTCCGGTCGAGCGTCCGCAGAATCAGGTTCCCTCGAAGCTCATCCGCCAGAATCTCTTTGCAACCCCGACGGCAACTCTCGACGTGCTCCTCAATCTTAAGCCGTTGGTCCGCGGGCATCGGATCGTCCGGATCGATGGACCGGCGGAGCATGATTTCGGGCGGACATTGGGCGATGCCGAACACGACTACGTTTCCTCAGTTAACTCGTTTTTTTTCTCCCTCCCTCTTTGGGGAGTCTCTTCTCTCTCCCTCTCCCCTTGGGGGAGAGGGAGAAGAAATACCTGCCTCTAGAATCTGCTTCTGCATCCTTCAAGAAGACATCTGCTCAATTCCGTGGTTGCCCATGTCCAACAGCCCCCGTTCGCCGGCCAGCTTCAGCGTCCGGTCCTTGACCCGCTTCTTGATTCGCTGCACCCGCATGGCGGCGGCGTGGTACGTCAGTCCAAGTGCCCTGGCCACCGGCTCGATCCCTTCATCCTGCACGAAGACCCGCTGGAAGGCCTCCCACGACTTCCGTTCGTCTCCCTGGCACTGGCCCTGAACCTCCTTCATGGCATCATGCACGCTGCGTAGTAGGGCTTCGGACTGGTCGTGCAGGCCCGCAACAAGCTCATCCGCCTTATCGGCGCAATCCATCAACTGGCCCTGGACCGCAGAATCTCCCGTACCTCGGTCGCCGGGCAGGCGGCCGTCATACTCTTCTAGCAGCCTGACTACTTCGTGGTGCGTGACCGTCTTGAGCCAACCCCGGAACGAGCCTTTGCCCGGATCGTATTCGAAGCGCGGAATCGCCTGCACCAACTTGCCCAGTAACCGACTGGTCAGCTCCTCGACGTCCTGGGACGGCAAACCGAAACGCCGGCCCCACGCCTCGACCATCGGGAGGTAAAGGTGCATGAATTGAGTCCAGGCACGATGATCTTCGAAGACGCGCAGCTTCTCGAGGAGAGTCTTGCTCGTGCGCACGTCAAAAGTGCTGTTCATGGGCGAATTCTCTGACTGCCGTTGTCGCAAGGATGCATTGTAACACGAGGCAACTCGGACGGTACAGAAAAAATGTGCGTTAAAAACTCCGCCAACGCCGGTATTAGTTCTTGACGGCCCTTCGCTGGATGAGGAACTGCATCTTGTGAATCGGCAACTGTCGCTCCGATGACCGACCAGCCACGAAAGGCCAGAGTCAGACATTCACGAGGAAGAGCAATGTAGCTCTTCCCGATACCAACCATTCGTCTTACGAAAGGGTTTTGCCATGTTTCGCCCGAACAGCTCATCGGCTGGTGCTCACTTCTGCAAGCCGGTCCTGGAGACGCTGGAAGACCGTGTCGTGCCAAGTCAGTTCGGAGACTTGCTTCAGAGCTTCCAGGACTACGTTATCCAACCGACGATAACGCAAGCCGCGAATTCCATGAGCGCCGTGAGCGCAGATCAACATGAGCACGTAGGAAATCCCAGCAGTCTAGCTCCGCTGGTTAACTTGTTGCACGATGCCGGGACGCTCGCCAGCCAAGCAGCCCTCTTGCAACAGCAATCTGCAATTTTTAGCGCTGCTGTTGTACAGGGGCTGCAACAAGGCCTCATCGACTCCAACGAGGCTCCGCATCTCCTCAACCTGGCGAATGTCTATGCTCAACTCGCATCCCGGGCTCAACAGAACTTGGTTGAGGCCGAGGGATTTGCCACACTTGACTCCATTGATTTTTTCACAAATCAAGGTTCCGGTTCCGGTGACCAAGGATCCGGTTTTGATTTCAATTCCCTGGGGAATGATGTTGTGAGTGGTATCTTTGGAGGCGGCTTCTTTGTCTAGGGCCTCTCCGGATCCATCTGCTCAGAGTCCAAGGCAACCACGCGGCTGGACGAAGTAGTCCTCCGCTCGAACTTCCATACGTCACGCAAAGGAGCCCACCATGTTGCGTCAACGATCTTCGTCCCCATCTACCCGTTGGTTCAAGCCGGCACTTGAACCCCTCGAAGACAGGATTGTGCCAGCAGGACTTAATCTCGGCCAAATCGGACAGCAATTTTTGAATGACGCCAAACAAGCTGTCGTAAATCAGGTACAGAATGTTGCTGAATCCGAGGCCTTTCTCTTGCAGAATGGCCAGGTCACGGGTGAGCAGTTGAACCGGGATACGGATGCCTTTAACAAAGATCCTCACAACTTGAACACCCTCATCTCGATGGCGAAGGATACCGGCCAACTCGTGGATCAGGCCATCACGGCATACGCACAATTGCGCCAACTTGCACAATACTTGGCCACCGCGGAGAACACCGGTCTTGTGACCGGCTTCCAAGCAACCGCGCTTGAGGCGGCACTGAATTTCGCGCAAAATCAGGTTAATGTCCTTCTGGAGGCTGCAAGCCAGGCGCTGGACAATATGGATGCAGCGGTGTTCGGCTTTTTGTCTGGCAAGGTAGACCTGCCCGAACCGCTGCCCCAGCCGCCCCCGAGTTCTTCTTCGTCATCGACCCCCTCCTCGCCGCCTGCTGGATCGGTGAGCGAGAACATTACGGATGCGCCCAAGACGGCTTCGGCCACCGGTGGGCCGATTACCGAGTCGGTTACGGTCAACAACTCGACCGGTTCCGATGTGCACATGAACATCAAATACACGTCCACAGACGGATCGACGGCCTCCGCCTCCGACGACTGCACCAACTCGACCGTCACACTGCCGCTGCAGGTGAACCCGTCGGCAGCAGGCAACACCGGCACCTGGACGGTCTCCGTCACGGGCGAACCGGATCAGTCAAACACGACTTCGTACGTTTAGTAGTGCGGGCCTTCAGGGCAAGGCCGAGGGAAGCGGGCAGACGCTCTTCTGTGACTCGCCGCTCTCGTTCTCATGTTCTGCGTGGGGACGAGAGCGATAATCAAACTCTGCACGCACATAGACAAGAGAGGTTCATCATTCTCCCTTAGCAATTAAGGCAACGATAGTCGCCCGCGCCGGTTTCTCCGTATTCTCGGCGGAACGCTTACTTCTTCTTGGAACCATCAATCGTCTTGAGCAGCGCGGCGTAACACCGCGCGGCTCAAGACGACTACCTCTCACGACCTGCGAATCGGCAGTTGCACAAATATCTCGAAGTATTCCATGCCATGCGCGAATGGCCGGCCAATCCAGGCTTCGAAGCCAGGGTGGTCGTCGGGGACATAGCCACTCCTGGGGAGCCAACAGCCGTATAGCCATTGCAAGGCGCGGAGTTCGAGATCGAGATCTCCTCGGATGGCGATTTGTGCCACGGTCATTGGCGGAAATCGGAATCGGCCCACCTCGCCCTTCGGAGTAAACTTTTCTGCCTCGACGGCAACGTAGTAGCGGCAGTCTTCCAACGACGTGATCTCGGGATTGTCCCACTGATAGCCAAGCCACTGTCCGTCCGCCAGTCCGTTTCGTTCGGCCCAGCTCATAAGGTTCTGGACCGCCCTAAGAACACCGTTGCCCTGATATGGCTTGTCCACTCGGATGTACGCCACAGTGCGAGAGGGGAGGTCGCGGATTTTGACCCGAAAGGAGTCGGGATTGTGCCGGGGCGGCAGGAAATCGAGGTACGGACGCTTGGTGGCCCGTTCGACGATCGCCTTAAGCTCATCGCCGCGCGCCTGGTGCCAGGCCCTGATATCGAAGGAACTGGGAGGGACGCCAAATCGACGCTTGAAGCATCGAGAGAAATCCGATGACGAAGAGAAACCGCATCGGAGCGCTATCGTTGTAAGCGAAGGGGAGCGAATCAGCGACATGAGCTGCAAAGCTTTCTCCAGGCGCAGTCGCTTTATGAACTCGGCGGGTGTCGAGCCGACCAGAGCCTGGAACACGCGATGAAAGTGGAAGGGAGAGAGCATGGCGACTCTGGACAGGTCCAGCAGCCGAAGCGGTTCCGACAGATGGCCGACGATGTAGTCGATAGCGAGATTGACCCGCTGGATATACGTCGCCGTGGTGGCCGGTTGTGTTTTCCTGGAGATTCGCAAGATTTGTCAAGCTCTCGCCAGCTCATCAGGTAATATGCCCTCGGATGCTCAACACCGAGTTGGCACGCCATCGCGATTCGAGGGAGCCATGAAACCAATCCTATCGATTCTGGTGCTCACCGCGCTCGCCGGATGCTGGTCCGCGAGCGATCCACAACCCGATCCGTCTGGCTCGAAAGGGAGAACGAAGATGCGTCTGGGAAACTTTTCTGTCAGTTTGGCCGTCAAGGATATCCACCGCTCGCGCGCGTTTTACGAGAAGCTCGGCTTCCGTGCGGTGACTGGAGATGCTGCCAAGAATTGGCTGATCCTTCAAAACGAAACCTGTACGATCGGATTGTTTCAGGGAATGTTCGAGAAGAATACCCTGACGTTCAACCCGGGCTGGGACCGTGCCTCCAACACCTTGCCCGATTTCGACGACGTTCGGGACATCCAGAAGTCGCTCAAGATGCAAGGCCTTGATCTACAGCTCCAGGCCGATGAGTCGTCAACGGGCCCCGCGAGTCTTCTTCTGTTGGACCCGGATGGGAACCCGATCCTCGTCGATCAACACGTGCCGAGTCCCAGGAAATAAGCTGCGGTTTCAAGAGTGGAGATTCGGCTGCAAATAGATAAAACTCTTACCCAGACGGCCCCCATAATTGCCGGCGGATATCCGAACGAGGCCGAGAGTTTCTACCGAACCCGCAATCGCTGCCTGAGTTGCTCGGGAAATGGCTTCCAGATCGTGACCGTTGATTATGATCTCCATGATGGAACCAACCCCTTCGGGGACACGCGACTTGTCGCCCAGTGTTTCGCGCAGGGTAGGGCAGTAGGCCTCATAGGTGCTCGCGATCGAGAACTTGTAGCGACTTCCGGCCTTGGAGCCGCTGGCCGCAATGCCTCCAGGGAAGGGCATGATGACACCGGCGCACTCCCGAATGGCTCCCGCAGCGCGCTCCGCCGCGAGCAGAGCGGAATCGAGATCACGGCCCATAAACCAAAGGTTCCCGCCCATCAACCCTTCCTTGTACCCAAAGCGACGGTCGATCACGAACTCGCCGCCAAGGATGGGCACAACCCACACTTTCCGCCCCCATCGTTCGGCACGGAACTGATAACCGTCCCCGAAAAAGGCCAGCTTACGACCGAGGCGATAGTACGGGTCGGTATCGAGCAAGTTAAAGCACGAGGCGGTCGCACAGGTCAGAACGTTCTGGCTGATGCGGACCAGGAGCGCGCGTTCGAGGGCTTCCACACGGTCCTTGCGAAAGCGCGGCAGATGAAACTGGACGACAGCGCCCGGCCTTCCATCGGGTGTGGCGAAGGATTCATCGCCGCCAGGCCCGACGTAGCGATCTAGCCCCGCTTCACAATCGCACAGGATGGTGCTGGCGGCATTTCCGGTGACGGCGGCAACAGCATGATCCAACCAGGTGCGGTCGCGGGCCGTGATGAGTACTTCCGCGTACAGGCTGCGGAATGCCTCGGCATAGGTATCTTCGACTAGAGCGCGACTCATAGGTGCGGCTGGCCTCCTATTGACGGTCTGATGAATAATGTCTGCACTGGGGAGAGGCTTCTTGTTCCCAAGCTCTGCTTGGGAACGCGGCTCCGCGAAGCTCTGCTTCGCCTCGGCTTGCCTGTCTCGGGC
>DATBHJ010000103.1:0-15718 GCA_036557565.1 Gemmataceae bacterium | reverse complement strand
TCAGAGAGTTTAGAAACAACCTCTCGCTGCTTTCGTGGAAAACTCCATTGCGACGCACTTTCCGCACGGATAGAATCAGAAACTCAAAGGAGATTATTCCCGCAGGATGAAGGGAGGTTAATCGAATTGGCCGTCGATGGGGATAAGCACTATGGCGGAAGCCCCTTTTTGCAAAGAGACCATCGATGCGGACGATGAGCCACTCTCTTTGCTCGATCGTCTGCGATCCCTCGATTTCGGTTCAGCTCTGGCCTTTCTCTGCTTCGGCGTGTCGCTCCTGTTCGTCTCGTTTTATCAAACGGAGTTTTTCATCAAGCCCATCGCCGCACTTGGAGTGCTGGGCGGTCTGCTGGGCGGCGTGTTACCGGCTCTGTGGCGAAAACGAAGTTTCCTCCTTCCCTCGCTCCTGTCGTTCTTGTGTCTTCTCGTGCTGCTTTTCCTGGGAAGTTGGCCAGGCTCTTCCTCTGCTCCCCAGCTCGTGACAATCTCCCTACAAGGAAAGGGGATGGCCGCCCACCAGGCCGCTGGCCCGGACGACTGGGTGGATGCTTCCGCCAACGCCGTCAAACGCGGCGATGTTCGACTGGATATAGTATCGGTTCAGATCGGCCCGGTGGACCTGAAAGAGAAGTCCTCGACCACGGCCTCGCCGGAACGCTATCTCACGATCCATTTGCGGCTCACGGATGAGGGCATTCTTTTTCAGCCGAGGCCCTACGAGCCATGGGCCGACCTTGCCGATTCGCCATCGAAGCACACTCCCATTCTGACCGATAATCAGGGCCGTACCTACGAACAGAAAACGTTCGAGCCCGGCTTGACGGTGGTCGGCCGAAGAAAGGACGATGCTCTCAATCCAGGGCATCAGGTGAAGGACGTGCTAGTCTATCCTGTCCCGGCGAGCGACGTGGAATACTTGCGGCTGACGCTGCCGGCTTCGGCGTTTGGCCAATCCGGCGAGTTCCGTTTCCAGATCCCCCGACACATGATCCGCGGCCTGTAAGGGGCAGCGGTCCCTGATAGCGAGGCATGTCGTGGCAATGCAAGAGTCAGCAGCGGCGCGGCGACGCAGCGGATTCACCCTCATCGAACTGATGGTCGTCATCGCCATCATATCCGTATTGATAGGGCTATTGCTGCCGGCCGTGCAGAAAGCGCGCGAGGCCGCCGCCCGAGCCCAATGCCAAAATAATCTCCACCAGATCGGCCTCGCCTTCACCATGTACCACGATATTTACAACAATCTGCCGCCCAATCGCCTCAGCGACCTGCATGCCACCTGGGCCGTGCTCATTATGCCTTTCATCGAGCAGGGCAACCTTTACGCCCAGTGGAATATCCCCATGACCTACTACGACCAGTCCGATGTCGCTCGGCTGACGCCGGTGACGATCTATTTCTGCCCATCTCGTCGTAGTGCGTCCACTGCGCCTGGACACAGCATCTCCGGCGATCAAAACGACGACCTACCCGGCGGGGGATTGGGACCGTTCGTTCCGGGAGCGCTCGGCGATTACGCTACCTGCACCGGCACGGACAACTGCGATGGCTGCGACTGTGACGGCTCCGCGTTCAACGGCGCCTTTCGGGCCGCGATGAATCAATATGGCCAAATGCTCGGCAATCTCGCTTTCTCGGACATCACCGACGGCCTCAGCAACACGCTTTTCGCCGGCGACAAGCACGTTCACATCCAAAACTTCGGCCGCGGCGTGCTCGATTGCTCGACGTATAACGGCGATTATTGGCTGTGCTCCAGCCGCTCGGTCAGTGCCAATTATCCTCTCGCCCAGAAGCCGACCGACGCTCTGGTCAGCTTCGGCGGCTATCATGTGGGCAGCTGTCAGTTCCTCTTCGGCGACGGGGGCGTCCGAGCCATCTCCATCAGCACCGACCCCAACATCCTCGCGCTGTTGGCGAACATCTCCGACGGGCAGTTCATTCCGGATTTTTGATTTCATTCACGGCTTCGCTTTCGAGCGTTTGCGTCGATCCGTGCGAACTTGCACCGTCTTCCCGGTCACATCTTGCAACGCCCGCGCGGCAGCGGCGAAGTACTTCTTGACTTGCTCCGGATTCATGCCCGCGGTTTCCTCCGCCACTTTTTCCTTGATGCGATCCAGAGCGTCGAGATACTCTTCAAGGGTTTCGTAGTGCTCCTTCATTGCATCACCTCGAACGGGGTATGGATCACCAGCGCTTGCTCGTATCCGGCAAGACGATTGACCGCATTGTACAAGTCGCTTTTTCGCTCATTCGCCAAATGCCGATGGTTCCAGCTTACCACAATCTCAAGGCCCGCGACAGTTGCGATGGCGACATGGCGCGCATCATCGAGCTTCTTGGGCGGGATAATTCCGGCCTCCAGATAGGCATCGGCCAACGCTTCGCTCTCTTCGCTGGGCTCACGAACTGTCGGAGTAAGCTGGTTGATTTGACGGACCATCTGCCTTGCTGCTGACGCCTCGGCGAGAGCGATTTCCTGGAGAACGACCGTTGAGATAAAAGGAAGGAAAAACCCTTCGGCACATTGGCGAAGGAATTCCTTCGTCGGTTCACGTAACGCCCGTGGTTGGTTCGTCAGTATCATGCCCCAGACGCTGGTTTCAACATAGACCTTCCGCGCCGCGCGCAAGCCATCTGGAGCTAACTTTTTCCTGTGCCTTCGTCGCCCCATTTTCATTCCACTCCATCGAGGACTCGTCAAGACGATCGCGCTCGCCACTGTTCTTCTGCCGAGCTGGGACGCAGATACAACGGCTCCAGCGTCCACGGATCGTCGCGCTCGCCGGCCAGGTAAGGGTTCAAACCGATGCGCAACAGGCTCTCCGGCTGTGGCTCCCACAAGCTTGCGTCCATAATCGGCACATCGTCCGGCAAACGCGAGGCCCACCTCAGCAATCCGGGGCCTGTCACCCAGGCGCTCGTCTCGCGCGTGGCCAGCCAATCAGCGAAGGGGCGGATGGCCAGCTCCGTGGACGACTCCCAGCCGTCCGGCGATGAACGAACGAACGATTGCACGTACACCTTGTCCTGCTGAGCGTCGGCGAGGACATCAATGCGCAGCACCGAGGGCTGCAATGCTTGCCGAGCGACGGCCGCGAACGTATCCACGGCCAGCAGAGCACAGCCGGTGGCGTAGGCGAACGTCTTGGCGGACGTGATGCCGACGCGCAGGCCGGTGTAGCTGCCCGGACCACGGCTGACGATCACGGCCTGGATGTCGCGCGGACGCCAACCTTGTTCGGCGAGCAGCGCCGCCATCGCCGGCGCCAGATCGCGCGCATGTCGGCGGGCTTCGTCCAGGCGGCGCACGCCACGTAGCTCATCACCCAGCGCCAGCGCCACCTGACCGGTACGGCTCGACGTTTCCAGGATCAACAGGCGAGGAATAGCGACGGTATTCACGAGAATCACCTACCTTGATTGACGGCTCTCTACGAGAATTCTACAATCCGCTATTCGTCATCCGCCATCCGCATTCCGTCAAACTGGAGATGGTCTGCGAATGGTGATTTGAGGATTGTGGAGACTGTCTATATGGATGAAGCAACTGTCCTCACGATTTACACCGATGGCGCTTCGCGCGGCAATCCGGGCGAGGCCGCCTTCGCTTACGTCATCAGCCGCGATGGTCAGCCGGTCATCGAAAAGGCCGAATGCCTCGGCCAGATGACCAACAACCAGGCCGAATACACTGCCCTCATTCGCTCCCTGGAACGCGCCCTGGAGCTGGGGCCGCAGCATCGCGTCATCCTCCACAGCGACAGTGAACTCATGGTCAAGCAGATGAACGGCGAATATCGCGTCAAGAACGAAGAGCTGCGCGGCCTGTACGAACAGGCGTGCGCCTTGCGCCGGCGTTTCGAGGGGCCAGTGACGATTCGTCACGTGCGGCGCGAGCAGAACAAGCGCGCCGATCAGCTGTGCAACGAAGTGCTCGACGGCAAGTGTTGAACCAATGTCAAGGAGTTGCGGTCATGGCACGCTGCTTTTTCCTACTCCTGTTCGTTGTCGTTTCGCTGTCTTTTGTTCTCGCGGAAGTGCCCAGCGACCGGCGGGACGTAGATCCCACGGCCGAGTTGCAAGTCGGTTTCGCCGAGACGGACATCACGCCGCGCGTGAAGGAAAAAACGGTGTTCATGGCTGGATTCGGCCACAATCGCAAGGCGATCGGAGTTCACGATGCGCTAAAGGCCCGTGCCGTTGTCTTCCAGCATGGCCGGGAGAAAGTTGCACTCGTTTCTATCGATCTGATCGGTTTCTTTCATCCGCGCGTCGAAAGTGTCCGTCAACGTCTGCCGGAATTCGGCTATGTTCTCATTTCCAGCACGCACAATCATGAAGGGCCGGACGCGCTCGGTTTGTGGGGAACCAGTGCGTTCAAAAGCGGCGTCGATGCGGACTACCTCGCCGAGGTGGAAAAACAGATCGTCGCGGCGGTCAAGGCAGCGGATGCCGGCCGCAAGGCTGTCCGTGCTCGCATCGGCAGCGCTCGTGCTCCGGAATTGTTGCACGATGGCCGTGAACCTTACGTCAAGCACGATGAGCTTGTCGCCCTGGAATTCCACGACAAGGAGGACAAACTAGCCGGCCTCGTCGTGCAATGGAATTGTCATCCTGAAACGCTCGGCGACAAGAACACGCTTCTCAGTGCGGATTTCGTTGGAGCGACGGTCAAGGCGCTGCAAGAGAAACACCGCTGTCCCGTCGTGTACCTGACCGGGACGGTCGGCGGGCTGATGACTTCGCTGCACGTTGAGATCAAGAGCGACGGCGGCAAAGTACTCGATGACGGCACTTTCGAGAAGACGGAGCGCTATGGCGAGTTGTTGGCCGACGTCGCAGATCGCGCCTTGAAGGCCGCGCAGCCGGTGAAGCTGACACCCATACAAGTGCGGCATCGAAAGGTGTTCTTGCCGCTGGATAACAAACTGTATCTGCTGGCCCGGCAGCTCGGCGTCGTACAGCGCGAAGCGTACCTGTGGAGCGGCGATCTGTACAGGGCGGAGCCAGCAAAAGAAGCCAAAGCGGACAGGCCGTTTTGTTTGCGTACCGAAGTCGCCTGGCTGCGGGTGGGCGATCTCGACATTGCGGCCATTCCGGGCGAGATCTATCCAGAATTGGTGCTTGACAAGGTGCAAGATCCGGCCGATCCCGCAGCCGACTTTCCCGATGCGGTCATCGAACCGGCCATTTACAAACAATTACGCGGCCCACACCGGATGTTGATTGGACTGGCCGGCGATGAGATCGGCTACATCATTCCCAAGCGTCAGTGGGATGAGAAGGCGCCGTTCTGTTATGGTCGCAAGAAAGCCCAGTACGGCGAGATCAACAGCCTGGGACCAAATACGGCCCCGCTGTTGTGCCGGGCATTTCAAGAACTGGTGCAGGGCAAGAAGTGATTCGGGCGAGCGGGGGGCGTAAGCCCCCTGTTGAGAAGAAACAGGGGGCTTACGCCCCCCGCTCGCCCGTGTATCGATGGACCTCTAGCGGCGGCCAATGCGCGAAGACGGTCCCGCCTCGAACGGTTGCGCCCCAACTCCATTGGGTATCGGACTCAAGCGACCCGGATCGGTCGGTATGGCCGGAGTCCCCAAGGGCGCACCCAGGCTCGGCGGAAATGGCCCCGGCGCCGGTGTCCCTGCACCCGCGGGTGGTGGCAGCATCGAGGGCGGCATACCTCCCATCGGTGGGCCGCCATATGGGCTGCCAGGTGGCTCCAGAATCGGGCCGTCGCCCCACTCGGGGCCGGCGCCAAACGCAGCGCCGCCATAGCCGCCTCCACACCCGCCGCCTCCACAACTGCTACAGCATTCGGCCGGGCAGCAATGTCTGCGCGGCCGAAACATACTCATGCGTTGAAACAGGCTGGGGCGGCAGCAGTCGCCACAGGGGCTTGCGCACCCTGCCGCCAGCATGACGCCGACCAGCGTCGCCGAGGTCGCCAAACGAAACCGTTTCATGTGCGGTCCCCTTGTCGCTATCCATCCCAGAACGGGAGTAAATGACGGGTGATGTGCGGACAAACGCCGGGTTTCATCATGCTGTGAGCGGGAGGCGTAAGCCCCCTGTTTTTTGAGCAACAGGGGGCTTACGCCCCCCGCTCGCCCTCATCGATTGCAGCTGTCCGCGAACCAATCATGCGCCAGCAAGGGCAACACGGCAACCAAACTGAAGACAAAAAAAGGGCCTGTGAGGATTGCCTCACAGGCCCTTCAAGTGTTACTGGATTTGTCGGTCAGCCAAGCATAGACGGACCTAACCCGCCTTCTTCTGACCGGCACGGCTGGCCGTGCTGATCTGATTACGCAGGTACTTCAAGGCTTCGTCAAGCTGCTTGTCCTCGAACTTCTTGGCCTGGGTCGGCTTGTTCTTGGGGTTCTTGGGCTGAATGACCTCGGTCGAGCGCAGATGCTCATCGAGATCGACGCGTTCCTTGGCCGACAACTTGATAATCTTGTTAGGAACGACACCCCACTCCTCTTCCTCCTTACCGGACGTGCTGGATTTGTTGAGGTTCTTCTTGCTCGGCCGCCAGAAGGTGGCGGTGGTTAATTTGATCTCTCCACCGTCAAAATCCAGGATGTGCTGAACACTGCCTTTGCCATAGCTGCGCTCGCCGACGAGGTAGGCGCGATCGTGGTCCTGCAAGCAGGCCGACACGATCTCGCTGCCGCTGGCGCTGTAGCCGTTCACCAGACACACCATCGGGAAATCCAGCAGGCTGCCGCGTGAGTTGCCGGTCAGCTCTTTTTCCGGCCGATTGCGTTCGCGGATGCTGACGACGACGCCATCGTCGATGTACAGATCCGAGATGTCGAAGGCGACATCGAGCAGGCCGCCCGGATTGAAACGCAGATCGAGGATGAAGCCCTTGATGCCTTTCTCGCTCAGGTCGCGCATGATCTTGTACATGTCGCGGTAGCTGTTGCGCGCGAACTGCGTCAAACGGATGTAGGCGATCTTGTTTTGCGGATCGATCATGTAATCCCAGCCATCGTCCGCCTTGCGCTTGAAGCCCAGGACCGACTCGACATCGACGTAGCCGCGCGTCAGGTTGAATTCGAGCGGCTTGTCCTCGCCTTCGCGCTGGACAGTGAGCTTGACCTTGGTGCCCGGCTTGCCGGTGATCTTATCGACCGCGTCGGACAGCTTCATTCCCTTGGTGGGCAGGACTTCCGGCTTGTCGAGCGGCTCGCCCTCGCTATCGACTTCACGGGTGACCGACGTGATGAGGTCGCCGGCCTGGATGCCGCCCTTGTAGGCCGGGCTGTTCTTGATCGGCGTGACGACGAGAAGCTGATCGGTGGCGGCATCCTTGCGGATCTGAATGCCGACGCCGGGGAATCGGCCGCCTATCTCGCGCTTCATCCGCTCCTTTTCTTCCTTATCGATGTAAGTCGTGTACGGATCGGTGTGCTTGTGGAGCATCCGCTTGAGCGTCCAGTCGATGTCCTTGTGTTTATCGAGATCCTCACGCTTGCCCACGGCCTGACGGGCATCGGCCAGAAGCTCGGTCAGTTGCTCCTCGTTCATGTCGTTGATGTCTTTGAGCTTGGCCTCGATCTTTTCGGGGATCTTGTTGGGGTAGAGCACGGGTGTTGTGCCCGTCATGTCTACCTGTCGATACAGTCCCTTGATGGCCCAGACGACCATATCGTGCGCATTGATAATCTTGACGTAGCCGCGTGTGATGATGCGGATGGCATCCATGACCTTCTCGGCGAAATCCACGGCGTCGGCGCGCGGCAGCTTGGTGCTTTCGACAATGGCCTTGCGCTGACTGGTGAACTTCTCCACATCGATCTTGCTTTCCAGCAGTGCCTGATACTCCTTGCGGAGCTTGCGCTGCGCCTCCAGACGCGGCATGCGGGCCAACAGGGTCTTGCCTTCGTCAGCGTATTTCTCGGGTGCCTTGCCGTCCTTGACCATCTGGGCGAACTTGTCCTCTTGCGCTTTGACCTTGGCGGTCACGTCGGGATTGTGCGTCAAGACGTAGTGGTTGCCACGGCCCCCCAGGGCGACGAAATACTGCTCGCGCTCCTCCTTGGTTTTGGCGTGCGTACGGACTTCCTCGCGCATATCCTTTTCGAGATACTCGGTCAATTCATCGACCGTCACGACGCTGTCCGGCTCGTAGCCGTCCTTGTCGGCCTTGCCTTCGAGAGCCTTCAACACGGAAGCGGCAAAGACGCCGTGATCCTTGAGATCCAGCGAGGGCACCAGGCCGAGGTTGGCCAGGAACAGAGCGCGGCCGGGCTTGGCTGGCTCTTCATCGTTCTCTTCGGTGCCCAGAAATTCCGAGTAGGGATTGGAACCCAGGGTTGCCTCGGCGACTTTCTTATCGTCGGTGGTGAAACCCTTGAAATTCACATCGAGCAAGACGCAGAAGCGCTGGCTCTTGAGTCCCTTGAGTGCATCGCCTATCTCGGAGGCGGCAACAGCGTTCTTATCGCGCCCCGCAAAGGTTGAATCGGAGGCGAAATAGCAGCGGTGCGCGCCGGTATCGCCCAGAGGGCCGCCCTCGCCGAAATATCCGAAAATGACCAGGTCGTTTGTCTTGGCCTTGTCCGCGACCCAGCGCAGGGCCTTGAGGATGTTTTCGCGCGTGGCGGGTTGACTACCGGCGACTTTGCTCGAATCGCCCAGGAGCAGCCGGCTGTGCTCGGCATCAACGCCCAGATACTTCTTGTTAGTGAACAGTTCGTGGAGGGCCTTGGCGTCGTCCTCGGCGTGGGGCCGCGGTTTGATTTGCTTGTCCGCAAAGTTGCTGACACCGACCAGCACCACGTAGGGTTGCGAGGTCTTGTCCTTTTCCGATTGGGGTTGGTCAGCGCGGAGGGGGAGGGCCAGCAGCCCGGTCGCCAGCACGGCTCCCAGCCAACGAGTCAACATCGCCTGGGTCATGTAGATAGATCCTTTCGCGAGGATATGCGGAGTACGAAGCAGTGGGTTGGCTTCAACTCTGCTCAGCAGATGGCGGGTGGTAAATCCCTCACAATCGAAAAACCCGCCTACCCTTATTGTGCCCAACATTGCAAACCAGTCAACCCAAACCTTGGTTAGCCGCGACCCGAAGGGGAGCGCGAACGCGCTCCGCTCCGCGTCGCGGCTAACCAAGAACGGGGTTTTTGCTACAATGAGCGGGACAACGGGCAGGACAACGTTGACCCTTCGAATGCCCGGCAGGACGCATGCGTCCGGGACAACGCGACTGGATAACGGGATTTCTGTATAGTATGCTAACGCTCATCCTCGACGGGATGAGGGGATTGTTATGCGTCGAATGGTGCTAAGTATGGCAATGCTGCTGGGCGGCGGGATGCAGGCCGGCACCCTCCAGGCCGGCGTCTACAATCTCGATCCGCCGCACAAGCGTCCCAACGAGGATGCGCGCCGCAAGTATCCCTTCGATTTAGCTCAGTTTGACAACCGCGAGGGGATTAGGGATGTGCTGATATATCTGGGTGAATTGCGCGCAGTCCACGATGCCGCAAAGCTCCCTGGCCAAGCCAGAGTCAGTTCTCTCCGCGGCGCTTACGAAGAGCAGTTGGAGGCATTGGAGGCACGGCAGCGCGCCGGAACGCTCACTCCCGCCGATCGCGTCAACCTGGGCGACTGTTTGATCCGCATGGGACGCTTAACCCAGGCTCGTGCGGTCCTGGAGGAATCGCTGCGCGTCGTGCCGCCGGATAGCTCGGTCTATTTCCTGCTCCTACTCAACCTGGCCAGCGCTTATCAGGAGGAAGATGCTCTGTTGCAGCGTGCCATCGATCTGCAAACGCAGGCGCTGCGGAGTTGGCCGAAGTTCTTTCCGGGTTGGAATCGCTGGGAATTGGCGTGGTATCACCGCGCCGAGCACTACGCCCTGACGCTGATGCAGCTGCGCCAGCGCGAGCAGATCCGCAACCAGGGCCGATACGCCAGTGAATTGCCGCCGCTGGACAACTTGTTCGGCAACGTTCGTTTCGTTGGTGCCAGCGGACAATACGAAGCGGGCGGCATCGCTTTCGATCAGTGGGAACGGCTGCCCGCCGACGCCGAGAAGATCGTTCTGCAACTGCTGTTCTGGCGCCCGCTCGATCCGCGTTTGAACTGGCTCTATGGCGAGTTGCTGAACGCGCGCGGACAGGTAGAATGGGCTTTCTCTGTCCTGGATTATTGCACACAGCTTGCCTCCAACCGCGAGCTGCGACAGCATTCTGTAGTCCTTCGTGAATCCCTCAATGCGTACAAAGAATTGTTCGTAGACAACTCGGGTTTGGGCGAGGAACGTCGCAAACAAGCGTTGCTGTTGTGGTTGGTGGCGCCGCGTGGGGCGCTCTTGGCGCCGACCATCGGCGCGGCAGTCAACGAATGCGGCGGTTTGGTGACCTGTGACCTCGCCCTCCGGCCCATGCGGGGTGCGTTTCCTGCCTCCCCTCCTGGCGGGGGGGCACAGGGGGCGGATGCTCCCCGCTCCGGCTTCGTCCTGCCGGACTGGCGGCAACTAACGGTCAGTTTTCTCACGGGGGTAGTGGTGGCTGTGCTCGGCGTCTTTCAATGGCAGCAGTGGCGGCGCAATCGGCGCGTTGCCTCGACTGTGCCATCAAGCGCCGCCGAGCACTTCGCGCCCAAATGAGACAGGAGATTGCCAACATGCCGGAACCATCCGCACAGTCGCTCGTCGCTAATTCGCCGAGCCGCACGTTGCTTCCAATCGGCTGGAAGGAGCACTTGCAGTTCACCGAATGGGACCTGAGGCGCATCCGCGTCAAGATCGATACGGGCGCCCGCACGTCGGCGCTGGATGTGGTTCGTTACGAGCTGATGGAGACGGCCGGAGGTGGATTGACGGCGACCCTGTATCTGGCCCTGGATAGCAAACATCCGGGCCGTTTCACGCGCATCCACACGCCGGTCTTGCGGACGGTCCTTGTTCGCAACAGCGGCGGCGTGCGCGAAGAACGACCTCTCGTCGAGACGGCGGTGCGCCTGGGGCCGATCCACAAGCGCATCCGCATCACCATCACCAATCGTTCCAGCATGCGTTATCGCATGATCCTTGGCCGCGAAGCACTGGCCAACGATTTTATCGTCGATGTTAGCCACAAGTATCTCTTGAAGAACTGGACGATGGAATAGGCGAACGGGGCGCGTCAACGTCCCAATGGACATAGAAGAGGATCCTCCATGCGCCTGGTCATTTTGTCGCGGCGCGAAGAGTTGTACAGCACGCGGGCGCTGGTGGCAGCGGCCCAGGCGCGCGGCCATGAAGTGCGCGTCCTCGATACCTTGCAGTTCGACATACTTGTCCGGCGCCGGAATCCTGAATTGCTGTACCAGGGACAGCCGGTCGGGCCGGTGGACGCGGTCATTCCTCGTATCGGCGCCTCGATCACCTACTTCGGCACCGCTGTGGTCCGCCAGTTCGAGATGCTGGGCGTTTACTGTCTGAATGAATCGCAGGCCATCGCCCGGTCGCGCGACAAGCTGCGGTCCTTGCAGCTGTTGAGCCGGCACGACATCGGTTTGCCTCCAACGGTGTACACGCGGCAGGCCGAACATGTGCCTACCTGCATCGAGCAGGTCGAGGGGCCACCGGTAGTGGTCAAGCTGCTGCAAGGCACGCAGGGTATCGGCGTGGTGTTGGCAGAATCGGCGATGGCAGCCCATTCGGTCATCGAGGCGTTCCACGGACTGGAGCAGAACATTCTCATTCAGAAATACATCAAGGAGGCCGGTGGCGCGGACATCCGCGCCCTGGTGGTCGGTCACAAAGTAGTGGCGGCGATGCGACGGCAGGCGGTGACAGGTGAATTTCGCTCCAACATACATCGCGGCGGCACGTCCAAGAAGATGCGTCTGCCGCCGGAGTATCGCCGCACTGCCCTGGCCGCGGCGCGCTGCCTGGGATTGACCGTGGCCGGCGTCGATTTGATCGAGTCCAACGAGGGACCGATGGTCATGGAGGTCAATTCTTCCCCGGGATTGGAAGGCATCCAAAAGACCACCGGCGTAAACGTGGCCGCGGCGATCATCGAACATATCGAGTCGGAGATTCGCAAGAAAATTGAACCGCCCAGACGCCAAGAAAAGCAAAAGAGAGAGAAAAAAGCGATTCGATAGTTTGGCGAACGGCCGGCGTGAAACGGCTGGCAGATCCCACCCGTCGTCTTACGCCGGCCGTTCGTAGTTACGCTGCGCGTTGTACCGGTGGGAGCAGCCAGTTGAGGTTGTCACCATCGTGAATGACGAGGAAGCGATACCGTTCGCCCTCCGAAGGTAACAATTCCGCCTTGAAACTGCTGCCCTGGGTCAATTCCGGGGCGTCCTTGGGAATCGCCTTCTCGGCAATCAGGTAGACGCGCGCCACGCGACCATTCCGCGCAAAGACGAGCATCGGCACTTTGCGGCCCGGATAGCCGGGCAGTTCCGTCAAGGCTGGTGGACCGGCCAGCAAGCTGTAATCCAGATACGGCGACAACGGGGTCTCGAAGCCCAAATCCTTGAGCGCCTTTTCGGTTCGGATGCGCGGATCTTCCGTGGCGTCGTTGCTGACGGCGTTGGCCACCCGTTGTGTATCGATCGACGCTACCAGATACTCACGCACCCAGTACCAACCGGCCCAGCTCAGCATCAGCAATGCAGCGGCAGCGGCGCAGAGCCGAGCGACGTGGGCGAAGCGCTGACGATGCCAGTCGCCGCGCGCAGTCTCCAACCGGGCCAGAACCTGCTCGCGCAGGCCGGCCGGGACATCGACCTGGCGCATGGCCTTGCCCAGACAGACATCGAGTTGACGTTCGGCAGAAGCTCGACTGTGGCAATCGGGACAGTGGTCGAGGTGACGTTCCAGGTCGGCTGCCTCTTCCGCTTCCAGTTCGCGCGCCAGAGGGCGGGCGAAATCGAGCAACAGTCGGGCGGTTTTACAATCCATCGGTCGCCCTCCGAAGGACGCGGCCATTGGCCAGTGCGTGCGCCTCGGCGTCCACAAGCCGGCTGCGCAGAAAAGCCTTGGCCCGCGCCAAACGAGACATTACCGTGCCCATCGGCAGATCCATCTGTTCGGCAATCTCTCGATAACCAAAATCCTCGAAATAGTACAGAATGATCGGCGTCCGAAACAACTCCGGCAGGTCGTTGAGGGCTTGCTGTAAGCGTTCCGGATCGAGGTCCGGCAACTGGGCAGGCAACGGCTCAGCGAGGTCGCCGATGCCTTCCAGAGAGACGCAGGGCTGTTGCCGGTCGGCACGGGCCCGGTGCAAGTAGGCATTGCGCAAGATGCTGAACAACCACGGTTTGGCCCGCGACGCATCGCGGAGTTGACCGAAATGCTGCTGCGCCTTGCAGAACGCTTCTTGCGTCAGGTCCTCAGCATCCGTGGACGAGCCGGACAGGCGATAAGCATAGCGATAGAGCGGCACATAGAAATCCTCAACCAGCCGCTGTATTGCCTGTGGACTGCCGGGCTTAGCCATGATGCAGGTCCCTCTAAAATATGACCCCCAGGGGAGCGATTTATTCCCAACTCCCTGGAAAAACATCGCATCGCTGCGCGCACGAAGTACGCGGCGATACGACGTTGTTACTCTATTTGTTTCTTCGTTGGCGGCGGCAAAAAATTTTTTGGGAATAATTTCACAATCTGCGCATCGTAATCTTGGGACGCTCGCTATTGGGGCGAGCGGCGGGGGCCGTTGCGCTCCCGAAAGTGTTCAGAAAGGACAAATTCACCATGAAAAAGCTGCTCACGCTACTTATTATCGGCGGCCTGCTTGGCTTGACCACCGGCTGTCCGCAGGCAACCACCTCGCAGTCGACCAAGGGCTCGACGACGAAGATGGAAGAGAGGAAGACAGGCGACACGTCCAAGGGCACGAAGATGGAAGACAAGGGCCCGAAGATGGAAGACAAGGGCACGAAGATGGAAGACAAGAAGTCTCCCAAGATAGAAGACAAGGGCACGAAGAAGGAAGAGACGAAGACCGAAGACAAAAAGAAGTAATCTTCTGCTGGCCCAATCGCACGGCAGAGACTTGCCATCGGTGCATCTCTGCCGTAGCATGATTCCTTCAAAGACGGAGAAGGGGCGTGATATGGGTGGCTGCACCCAAAGGAGATCCCCTAACTGGTCATGGGGATCAGAACAAGCTCTTGAATATTCAGGAAAGGACGGTTCCACCGTGAAGAAGCTGATCGCGTTGCTCCTCGTTGCAGTTTTCATTACCACGGGCATCGTGGGTTGTGGTAGCGGCGAGACCAAGGCCACTACCAAGACCACGACGACTCCCGGCACAGGCGGCGCACCCAGCGGCGCCAAACCGTAGTCTTCGCGGCTTGCTCTCAAGCCGAGATTTGCTATGCATTCAGGGCCAGTCGTGTTCGCACGACTGGCCCTCTTGCGTTTGAAGGGGGACGAACCATGAAAAAATGCTCGTGTATCCTTGCTGCGCTCTTGCTGGTGAGCCTGGCCCTTGGCTGCGGCAGCGACCGAGAGAGGGGCATGAACAGCCCCAACCAAAAGAAAGACCTACCTCGGGCCGCGCCCACGGAGAAAAGCAAGTGAGTCCTCGCATTATCTCTACCTACCAGCCCGAAGCGTAAGCGCGGGAGGCCCTCGCTTACGCTTCGGGCTGGTAAATGCTCTTCACTTCTCGGCCGGTTCCTCGCCGCGCTGATAAATGGGCAAAAAGCGATACTCGACCGTCAGGGCAAGGATGGCCATTGCCGTGCAGTAAGCACGGCCGCCTTGCCGGGCGTCACTGCTGAAGCCATCCCAGGAACCGCCGCGCTCCTGCATGCGCAGCAGCACCTCGTGCAGCCGCGGACGGAACACTTCCCAGTAATTGCCGCCCAGCTGGAAGGCCGCTTGCGAGCCGTAGTAGATCGAATAGAAGAACCACTGCTCGTTGGGATTGGGCAGATGCTCTTTGCGAAGAAGAAATGCGCCGCCGCGCAGCGCCTCCTGGCAGTGGTGATGCTCCTTACCGCAAATCTCTAGAGCCAGGATGCTGGTGCCGGTGCAGGCCACGGTCACACCGCTGCCGGGTTGATAGCGGAAACCGCCGCTGCCGCTATCGTGACAGCGTTTGATGTACTCGACGGCGCGATCGATGGCGGCAGCGGGAACATCGCATCCGAGATTGCGGGCGGCACGCAGGGCCATCACCTGCCAGCCGGTGACGCTGATGTCGGCACCATCGCCGGGTAGGACGCGATAGCGCCAACCGCCGACGTGTTGGCCGGTCGTACGCTGCGCCTTGAGAATGACGCGCACACCCTTGGATAGCGCTTTGCGGATGTCCTGACCGAGTTCCGGATCCGTCATGCCCGCCGCCTCGGCCAACGCCAGTGTGGCGATGCCGTGATGATACATCTCGTGACTGCCGTCGGTAGCAAACAATCCATTGGCTTGCTGCTTGCGCAACATCCAGCGAATGCCCTTCTCGATCGCCGTGCCGTAACGTCCCTCACGCGGAACGTGGCCGGCGGACAGGAACGCCATGACGGCCAGCCCAGTCACAGCAGGGTTGGGGCGATTGTATCGATCCTTCCAACTGCCGTCGGCTTTGTCCTGAAGGGCGTGCAGCGCCTCCAATCCGCGCACGATGGCGCGATCGGCACGTGCGGTATCTTCGGCGGCGGACACGGGCGGCGCCGCGAAAAACAAGAGCGCGATGCTTAGAGCCAGCAGACAAAACCCCCTCCCCCCTTGTGGGGGAGGGTTGGGGTG
>DATBHJ010000102.1:0-15817 GCA_036557565.1 Gemmataceae bacterium | reverse complement strand
CAGCAGGACGCGGACACCTTCCTTGGTGATAGTGACATAGGTTTCGATTTTGTTGTTGAGCGGGAACAGATCGCCGGCCGGCGCCTGGTCCTTGTGTCGCGGGTCGTCCACCTGAACGCGCAGCTTGACCTCGCCGGACTTCGCCGGGGCGTTGCACTCCAGTTTGACCAGGTTGCCACTGGTCAGCATCAACTGCTCATCGCGGGCCGTCATCTCCTTGTCGTCGAGAAACAGGCGGATACGTACCTTGCTGTTCTCGAAGCCGGGAGCATCGATGCCGAGCTTGACGGTCAGCTTGCCCTTGCTGGGCACCAGGGCCGGCTCGGTGGCGATGGAGGTGATGGCCACGTCGTTTTGGCGATCAGCTGTCGTGGGATTGCCGCAGGCGAAAGCGTGAAGGGGACACGGCAGCGTGCGCCAGCGCGCCGCCTCGGACAGGGCCGGTGTGCGAGCGTTGCCGTTGTCGGCGCCGTCGCTCAGAAGTAACAGATAACGCAGCGTCTGCTGATCGTCGCGCTGCTCGTAGAGAGTCCGCAGCGCCGCCCCCGTGTCAGTGCGCTTGCCGTCGGCCGCGCCAGGATCGTCCGTTTGAAACTCCACGACCTCGCCGGCGAATTTGTAAAAGCGAGCATCGACTTGCTGTTCTTCGCTCAGTCGATCCAGCTCCGGGGCGCTTTCCCGCAACGAGCGCAACAACAACTCCCAGCGCGATTGATGGCCGGACTCATCCTGGATGGTCATGCTGCCGGAGTGATCGCAGACGATGAGCAACAGCGAGCGCAGCGGATTGTGTTCCGGACTCGCCAGCGACGGACGGACGATCGCCAATCCGGCCAGCAAAAACGCCACGAGACGCATACCGAGGACGATGAAGGTACGACGCCGTACCGCCGCGGGACTGGCGAGATAGGTCGAGATCGTGAGGCCAACGAGAGCGGCGGGTAGCACCACGAGCGCCGCCATCACCAGACCATGCAGCCGACTCATCGGCATGTTGGTGGCACTCCAGGTATGGATCGCCACCCAACCCAGCGCCATCGCCAACAGCGCCCCGCCCACGCGCACCAGTTGACGCGGACTGGCGCCATACGGCCGCACCTGCCAGAGAATCGGCAAGACGACCGCCATCAAGCCCGCCAGGACGATGGCCGCGACGACATCCCCCGTCGCCGACGCCACAAACGGCGGCAAGTACGACCACGGCCAAATTGGTTCGAGAACCACGGTCATGTACATTCCTTAACGAACCGGGAGCGTAACCGTACTCTCAAGATAGCAGACGGTGGAACGTGGGGGAGAGCACGAAGTAGTGGAGAAGATGGAGCTTACTGCCAATGGTTCAGGATCTGATACTCGTTCATCAGGAAAATACCCGAGGCTTCGATGTTGCCGACGGCCCGCACGATCTCCTTCGGGGTCATGTTGTGCTTGGGGTCGTCGTCGAAACGCTCAACGAGAATCCCCCTATGCTGTCCCTGAGCCTCCAGCACCAGCAAGTGCAGATTCTCAAAGTCGCGGTAGTTGCGGGACAAGAGAACCCTGTCCTCGCGGATAGCGTTCCGCAGCACAACCGTATCCGGCTCTCCGCTCAGGCCCAGGTCAGCCGGCAGCAGCACGTCGTGTCCTGCCCGACGCAGCAACTGGGCCAAGAGGGCGGAGGCGATGTCCTCGTCCAGGTAAATCCTCATTGGCCAAGCTCAGCGCGCTCCTGAGGAGACAGGATCTTGTATTTGCCGCCCCGCTTGTAGTCGGGATCATTCATGCCTGTGGCCTCCATCAGCCGCTCTTCCCCCCGCCGGTCAGCCTCTATCTCCGGCGGCTGTGACGCGCCATAGGCAATGGCCTCCTTGATCGCCTCCAGTGGTAAGCCGTAATCTGCGGCGATCTCCTCCGTCGTCATCGGCTCTCGGCCGACGGAGAGACGATACACCACTTCAGCCCGGATGCGCGTCCCCTTGACGAACAGCTGCTTGTATGCCGACTTCGGATTCGGTGCCAAGTAAATCCACTTGCGCGGGGTCGATGATTCGTTAGGCGCGCTCATCAGTATCTCCTTCTCACTGCTTTGAAACTCTATTCCGGAGTTTAAAGCTTCGTCTAACTGGCCCCTACCGCAGCCCGAGCATTACGAATCCCGACCTTCTTTTCGTTTTCTCAACAAAGCGGCAGCTTCGTTAATGCGTGCTTGCGTCCACAAGTCGGGCAGAGCCAGATGAACTTGCCGAGTGTGCTTTTTACCATGAAGATCCAGCCTAGTCGCTTTGCTTCTTCCCACGAGCCACCTTTCTTGGGGCCGCCGCTGACATGCTGCCGCTTGCACGTATGGCACTTAAGAACAACGTGATTGCGAAAGCCCATCGACGAACTCCAGTAACCTCGAGAAAATCATGAGTTCGAGAGACTAGAGTATCCATGTCAGCAGCTTATCAAAACTGGTCCCCTTGCGTCGCCGCTACTGCTCCGCTACGAAAAATCTCTCATTCGCCTGGCCGGTCTGGGGCAGCAGATGGATCGGCCGGACGCTGCTGGAGATGGGACTGCACCCAGGAAGTAAACTCGTCACGCTCCAGGTCTGCCGTTGACTATCAAGAACGTCTCCATCGCCGCATGGCCGACTCGCTTGTTGCCGTTTACGAACGGGTGGTTACATACCAGGGAGAACCCCAGCGCCGCCGCTTTCTCCCCCAGGCTGGGGTACAGATCTTGGCCGCCGAAAGCCATCTGCGGCTGGGCGAGGGCCGAGTCCAGCCCTCCAAGGTCCCGAACGCCGACCAAGCCGCTGGACTGTTCCAGCACGAGCCGGTGGAGTTCCAGAATCTCTTCTAAGATCAAGTAGCGGATCATGCCAGACGCCGATACAGTTCCATGTTCTTCTCCAAGACGTAGGCCGCAGCCTGGCGGAACTGTTCATCGGGCCTGTCCAGGAGTTGTTCGACGCGTCGGCGCAAGAACTCCTCGGGAGCCATACCAGCCTGTTCTGCCCGTTGGCGGAGTTGCGCCAGGCGCTCGTCCGAAAGAGAGATAGCAATCGTTGTCATGGGAAAGACTCCTCGCTGCTTCCAATTGTCCTTGCAGCATCATTATTGGTCCCATGTACGGGGCACGTCAAGCAAAGCCGCAACCTCGGGCGTTTTTGCTGTCGCTCACGCTCCCGGCTCGCTGGTTGTCGCGGCCGACTCTGCATCCGGCGCGGCCCGGCGATAGAAGCGATTGGCCAGCAGGCTCTCGACCGTCAGGACGATCAACACCGCCATCATCAGCCACGGCAGCAATTCCAACGGCGGCGGCTGCATTCCCGTCAGCGCGTCCTTCATGCTGGTCGTGCGGCCCATCTGCAACAACGTCTCTTTGCCCAGCACCGACTCGATCTCTTCGGCCGGTACGCGCTCCAGCACGCTCTCCTCCGGCCGGATGTTTAGACTGCATCCGGCGACGATGCGTTTTTTGGAGTCGCGGACGGCGTAATTGCCCGGCACGAGCGCCTGCGGCAGTGACAAGAAGGTGTCACCTTCGTTCATCTTGATGTTCGTTTCGGCGACGGCGAGTCCGGGGCCATCCAGTGTGAACGGCGGCGACGCTGTCGGCAGCGGGAGGCGCGGTGTTTGTCCGCAGAAATAGTTCAGCTCCGGCCGTGCCGAGTCGCCGGCCAGGTAGCGGCACACCTGGTCTTCGAGCACCAGACCGAACGACGTATCGAGACTCCAGTAATTGTGCCAGTAGCGATTGCGGTCCAGCTCGCGCGTGTCCAGAGGTGTCGTGAAGAGGATGACATGGCCGCGGTCCACGGCGCGATCGAGCAGGGCCGGATGATGCTCCGTATCCGCATACGATGCCAACACGACGGTGTCCTTCGGAGCCGGCTGCACGGCCCAGAAAGCGTTGACGCCGGGCCACGATTGCGGTTTGCCGAAATCGGGATCAGCGGTGCGGATGGCCTTTTCGAAGAAGGCCGGGATCGGATGTTGCACGTGGAAATTCGACCAGCGAACGAGTGGTCGATCCGGCGGATTGGTTTCGATCTTTTGCAGCGTTCCTGGCAGCAGTCCCGCCTTGGTTCCTTCGTCGTTGTATTGCCGGACCTGTCGCAGCATCTCCTCGCCGCCGGGCACCAACACCAGACCGCCACCACTGCGGACGTAGCGGGCCAGCTTCTGCCATGTCCCGGCGCTGGGTGCGATCTGGAACACGCACACCGCGGCATAGTCGTGCAACGCCTTGTCATCGAGCTTGTCCGCCTCCGCCGCGGGCTGGACTTCACACTCGAACAAGTCTCCCACTTTCAGCGCAGTCTGCCACGCTTTCCAGGGGGCAGGCCCCTCATCGGTCGGCTTGTCGGAGACGATGGTCAACACCTTGCGCCGCTCGCGCGTCAGAAAAGCGGCAAAGCCGGTGTTGTTGAACAGCAACGCATCGGAGGTTTGATGCCGCACGGTGACCTGATAGGGCATCTCGGCGGGTCCATCCGCAGAACGCGGCGGCGCTTCGCGCTCGAACACGAGGACGCGCCCCTGGCCGGCAGTTAGCTGAATCGCCTGTTTATCCGGTGGACGTCCTGAATCGGCGTCGCTGTCGAGTTGACAAAGCAGCTCCGTGTCGAAGTCGGTCCCGGTGGCGCGGAGGGTCGCCTGAATCTGAATGCGTTCGCCGGGCGCGACGATGGAGGGCACAACCTCCACCTTGTCGATGGCCAAATCTTTCGGCTTCTCCGCGCCGACATCCACGAAAAGGGCGCGGACGCCTTCCGGCACCTTCCGAGGACCAGCTCGCGGATCCCAGCTGGCACGGGTGCGATCCGAGAACAAGTACAAAAAACGCGGCGGCGGCTCTTCGCTCTCGCCGACTTTCTCCAAGAGTCGCACCACCCGGTCGATCTGGCGATTCAAGGCCGCGTTGCCCGGCCGGCTGCGCAGTCCATCGATGCGCGTCTGTGCCAGCGCCGGCGACATCCACTCCGCGCCGCCCGTGCCAGCATCGACGCCGCTGTCGAGCAGGGCAATCTGACTGCCGGCGTCCATCTCGTCGAGCAATTCGCGGGCGCGCTGCTTTGCTTCCTCCAGGCGTGTGCCGCCGGCCGTACTGTATTCCATGCTGGGGCTGGTATCGAAGATCAAGACAGCAGCGACGGGCCGCTCGCTATTGAAGAGCGATGCCACGCGCTCTGCCGCGACGCGCGGCCGAGCTAGCGCCAGACACAGCACCGCGATGACGCCCATACGCAGCAACAATAACAGCAAATGCTGCAAGCGCAACTTGCGGCGATTGATGAGGTGCCGCTGGCGCAGAAAACGAAAAGCAGGGAACTGCAAGTGCCGTGGCTTCTGCCGCATGATGAGATGGAGCAGCACCGGCACGCCAACAAGCAGCAGTCCGCCCAGCAGATAACCGTGGATGAAGGTCATGCTCCGAATCCGCCCTCTTCTGCAGCCCGTATCTCATAAACTTCCTCGCCCTCTTCGGCCATCCAGCATTCTTCCGGTGAGAGGGCGATCAGGCGCATCGAAAGTCGGAAGAGCAAGATCGTGCTGACGGTGATAGCCAACAAGATCGTAGCCATAAGGAGGAGGATGACCCAAACGTCTCCGAACTGCACAAGACCGAGTAGAGTTATCGACAGGACGAGCAAGAGACCCGCCATCTGACCGAAAATGGTCAAGCCGACAATGGGTACGGTGTTGATCCAGCCCTGCCGTGGCGGCCAATGCCGATCTTTCCGCGCCCAATTGGGCGCCTGGCCGAGCCACACGCGCACACCGTTGCGCCAGGCCGACCAGAGAGTGATACATGCCGTCGGTAGCGACACACCAAATCCCACAACGGCCGCGGTTAGCGCACCCATGATGACGGGTGAAATGCCCAGGCGGACGGCTTGCTGGCGAGGAATGCGGCCTAAGATGTCTCCAAGAAAACCAATCGTAATCATCACGAGCGTGGCTATAACAGCCACTTTCCAGAGGCCATAAGTCAGATAAGCCCAGAAGCACGTTTGCCCGCGCCTGGGATCAGGATCGACACGGCGCAGCCAGAACGCGGTTTGAATGTCCATCAAGCCGAACTTGGCACAAAAGACGAGCGCGGCCAATCCCGGCTGCGCCGTGAACTCGTACAGCAGCCAGCCGGCCAGAAACAACATGGGCCAGCTCAGGTGCAGTCGAGAAAACCAACCGCGATGCTCCATTTCCTCGACTTGTCTGAAGTCCATGACGATGTCCCATCAGACGAATGATTCAATCAATGGTGTTACTTTACTGGATGGACGTGGACCTTTGCCATAGTTTGCCGATTGGTCCGCAATGTTCGGCCTTGCATCGATTCAGGTAGTGTTGCTTGCTAGCCCGGCCCTTTAGAAGCTTTTCCATTTGCAGCTGGTGAGCGGCTGTAAATGGAAAGGCTTCTAAAGGACTGGGCTAGCGAAAACACCACAAGCTTATCAGCGTTCCGCCTTGGTTCCTTTATGCCGCGTGAATTTGCGTCCCAGAAAGCGCAGAACGGACATCTCCGCGTCCTCGTTCATCTCGAAGACGACCGGCTGTGCTCGCAGGGCCGCCGGCAGAGGAAGATTCTCCTTGGGTGTCAGAAATGTATCGTAATGGAAGTGCGTCAGTGCAAACGAATAGCTGCTCCATTCCAACAAAAGTTGTCTCTCCTTCCGCGCGATTTTCACTGTGCCATAGGCGGGCTCGGAGTATGTTCCAACATACAGCACCAGATCCTTGGCTTTCGTCCCTGGCACTCGGCCTCCTAGGAACTTGTCCAACCGCGCCTTTTCGGTAGCTTTCGTTTTATCGTGTTCTGTATGGAAGAAGGCGTTCCAGTCCTTTTTCTCCAGGCCGAGGAGGTGATCGAGGAGACTGTTGCCGGCGGCCTGCACGATCTCCATGTCTTCCAGGTTCGTCAGCAAGACCAGCCCCAGCTTCTTACGCGGCACCAGGAGGATGCGCGCCCGAAATCCGGCGACGGCGCCGCCGTGCTGGTGAATGGCATGGCCGCGATAGTCGCTGATGTGCCAGCCGAGCGCGTAACTGGCCTGTGTCGCTCCGGCGGCGCGATCGGCGGCGCTCAGCGGCACCGGAATCCGCGGTGTGTGCGTCTCCTCCAGCGCGGCGGCGGACACGACTTGCTTCTCGTCGAGCTTTCCGTGAGCCAGTTGAACTCGCAGCCATTTGCTCATGTCGTGCACGCTGGCCTTGATCGAGCCGGAAGCGCGGATTTGTTTGTCGTCGTTGTACCAGGGGATGACCGTGACTTTGTCGTTGGCATCGTGGCCATGCGGGCTGGCGTGGTCGGGCTGGTTTTGCGCTTCGCCGCTGGTGAAAACGGCGTTCTTCATCTGGAGAGGTTTGAACAAGCGTTCCCCAACGAATAAGTGCCACGGCTCCTTGGCCATCTCTCGGATGGCCAGGCCGGCGGCGAGATAGGCGAGATTGTTGTACTCGTACTTGGAACGGAACGAGCTGCTGCGCTGGAGAAAGGCCATGCGGCGAACGCTTTCTTCGATGCTCCAGGGAGCGCCGTACCACAACATGTCGTGACTGGCCAGGCCAATGCGATGGCAGAGCAGATCGCAAAGACGAACGTCGCGGTCGGCGAGCGGATCGTCCAGGCGGAACCACGGCAAATGCTTGCGAACCGGATCGTCCCAGTCGGCTTTGCCTTCTTCGACGAGAAGGGCAAAGGCCGTCGCCGTGAACGCCTTGGTGCAGGAGCCGATCGCAAACAATGTGTCTGCCGTCACTGGCTTATCGCTACCGAGTTCCCGCACGCCGACACCGCTCAGATAGACGATTTTCTCGTCGCGGACGACGGCAGCGGCGATGCCGGGTGCATGCCAGGAATCGCAGGTTTTGCGAAGAATGTCTTCTATCGCCGCGTCCGATGGCTCGGCCGCTGGCAGTGCGGCCGTCCACAGGATAACAACCACAAGGACCGAGACCCCGGATCTCATCTGCATAGTGCTTCGATTTTTCTGGTTCCCAAACTCTGTTTGGGAACCTTCTTCGCGAAACTCTGTTTCGCTTTTGGCGTCACATACTGGTGCGCGAGACGCGAAACAGAGTTTCGCGGACGGCGTTCCCAAACAGAGTTTGGGAACGAGGGAAAATAACCTCTGAATAGTGCTTCGTTTTTCCTTCTGCATTGTGCATTCTGCAATCTGCATTGGAGGGGCCCTTGTCTCGCTGCTTATAATAAAGCTATGGTAGCGTATTCTACGACCCGCATCATGGAACCATCCGTAACATTCTGGGGGGCCGCTCAATCCGTAACCGGCTCCATGCATCTCGTGGAGATTGGCTCCCAGCGTCTGCTGCTGGATTGCGGCCTGGTACGCGGTCGCCGTGACGAAGCCCGCCAGCTCCATGCGCGTTTCCCGTTCGATCCCACCACGCTGGATGCTGTCATCCTCAGCCACGCCCATACCGATCATTGCGGCAATCTTCCGAATCTGGTGCGGCAAGGCTTTCGCGGTCCCATCTACTGCACGCCGGCCACGCGCGATCTGACCGCTATCATGCTCGCCGACTCCGCTCGTATCCACGAGGAGGACACCGTTGTCACCACCCCCCCTACCCCCCCCATTTTGGGGGGGGTAGGGGGGGTGGGACGCACGGACGAATCGACGCATCACTACACACGCGGCGACGCCGGCCGGACCATCGATCAGTGCATCCCCATTCCTTACGAACATGAATTTGCCCTCGGCGGCGATGTGCAGCTGCGCTTTGTGGATGCTGGCCACATTCTCGGCTCGGCCCTCACGGTGCTGACGTTTCGACACGCCGGCCGTACGCATCGCTTGACGTTCACCGGCGATCTGGGACGCCGCGGCGTACCGTTTCTGCGTCCGCCGCCGCCGGTGCCCGCTGCCGATCTGATTCTCTGTGAAAGCACCTACGGTGGCCGTCGCCACGATACGCTGGAAACGATGGCAGCGAAAATGAGCAAGGTGGTCCGCGGCGTGCTGGAGCGTGGCGGCAAAGTGTTGATTCCCGCTTTCAGCCTGGGCCGCACGCAGGTCGTCTTGCACTTCCTCCAGCGCTGGATGCGCGACGGCATCCTGCCGCGAATGCCTATCTACGTCGATAGCCCGCTGGCCGCCGACATCGCCGCGGTGTATCAGCGTTACAGCGATGCCTTTGAACATCTGCCCCCCGCCGGACTGCCGCCGGTCCACTACGTCCGTTCGCCGGAGGAAGCGCGCGAGCTGAGTATGTTGCCCGAACCGTGCGTGATCGTCGCCTCCGGCGGCATGTGCGAGGGCGGCCGCATCATGCCGCACTTGCGTCTGCACCTGGACGATCCCCGTTGCAGCATTGTGCTGGTCAGCTACCAGGCGCCGCAGTCGCTGGGCGCTCAGCTGTTGCAGCTACGGCCGACCGTCCGCTTTCATGGCCGGTCCTGGAACAAATGGGCCGAGGTGGTGTCGATCAACGGCTTTTCCGGCCATGCCGATCACGACGATTTTCTGTCCCTGCTCGGCCCGGCGCTGGCCGAGACGGGAAAGATTCGCCTCGTTCACGGCGAGCTGCCGCAGGCCGAAGCGCTGGCCGCCGATCTACGGCAAATGGGCTTCGCCGACGTGACCGTGCCGCGCCGCGAAGAGCATGTCAATGTGGCCTGACCGACTGGCCGGCGTGCGATGCTCCTCGATTCATGCAGCTGGATCGCCATTATCTTCTTGCTTGCCCGCTCTTCGAGGTTAGGATAAGCGAGTAACACTGGCCTCCGTTGCCGGAACCTACCCTGGATGGATAGCCGAACCTCCGGCTGTCATCGTGAGCGAGGAAATCGTTATGAAAACCTCTTGTCTGTTCACTTGCGTCGTTGTGCTGATAGTCTCCGTCTCCTCCACTCGCGCCGACGAAAAGTCGCATCGCCAGGCTGCAGAGGAACTGCTGGAAACTATGAAAGTTGAAAAGCAGATGGAGACCGCCATGAATCAAATGCTGGACGTGCAGATGAAGGCGCAACCCGCCCTGGTGCCATACAAAGATGTGATGCGCAAATTTCTCGACAAGCACATCAGCTACGCGGCACTCAAGGATGAGCTGATCCAGATCTACGTGGATGAATTCACGGAGCCGGAGCTGCAGCAGATCGTCGCGTTCTACAAAACGCCGCCAGGCAAGAAAATTGTCGAGAAAGGCCCCGCACTCATGAGCAAGGGCATACAACTGGGAGTGCAGCGCGTCGCCAAGCACCAGGACGAGCTTAGGCAGATGATCGAGGAAGAGGCCAGGAAACAGAAGAAAAATCCGTAACTTCGCTCATGGACGCGGTGGGACAGGACGAGAGTGCGTCTTCACAACCGTTGACCTTCCAGCCGGCAAAAGGCGGCCTCATCGATGCGCACGAAGCGCACACGATCGCCGGTGCGCAGGGGAAAATACCCATCTCGGACGCACACCAGCTCCAGCGGCGTGCGGCCGATGATGTTCCAGCCGCCCGGACGCGCTTCGGTGTAAATGCCCGTCTGCCGCCCCGTCAGGCCGACGCTGCCCGCTTCGACCCGCAAGCGCGGCGAGGACAAACGCGGCACACCGCACAAAGACGATGGCAGATAACCGAGATAGGGAAATCCGGGACAGAAACCGATGGCGTAGATCGTGTATTCGGTAGCAGTGTGCTGAAGAATGATGTCTTCCTCCGTCAGTCCTGTTGCCTCGGCGATGCGCGGCAAATCGAGCTGCAATTCGTAACAGCAGGGAATTTCGTGCAGCCGCATTTCGGTGGACACATCCGGCAAGTCGGCTCGTGTGAGATCGTCGAGTCTCCGTGTGACCTCGACGATGGTGGTTTGCTCCAGATCGAAATAGACGGCGACACTGCGATAAGCCTGCACGACATCGACAAGCCACGGCTCCTCCATCTGGCGAACGGCGGCTGCCCAGCGCAGCGCCTCGCTCTCGGCGGCGAAGGACGCCAGCACGGCCTGATCGCCCAGTGGTTGGAGCGAAGTCATGAGTCCGCTCATTTGCGCGTAGCCAGATATTCGAGAAGATCGGCGGCTTCCTGGGCCGTCAAGCCGGCCATCTGTCCCTGCGGCATCAGCGAGACCCGCGACGGTTGCGATTCCTCCACGTTCTGGCCCGCGATTACGATCTCCTTGTTTTGGGCGTCGCGCAGCAGTAGCGTTTTCGCGTCTCGTTTCACCAACAGACCCGTGAACGAACGGCCGTCTGCCGTGTGGACGACATAGGCGGCGTACTTCGGCTCGATCCGGCGCGACGGCTCCAGAATGCTCTCGAGCAGATCTTCCCGCGAACGTGATTTCCCGATGCTTGTGAGGTCCGGTCCCAGCGATTGACCGCGCTCGCCGATCTTGTGGCAGCTGCCGCAGTTGAGGGCCGGCGACCAAAACAGTTTTTCGCCGCGCCCGGCGTCGCCCTTGAGAGCCAGGATGGTCCGGGGGCGGGGATTCGATCCGAGCTTGCGCGGCCCCTGGTTCTCCGAAGGCAGGTAACCCTCGAATAGATCGCGGATCGAACCGTCCGGGAGCTTCGCCGTCGCGGTCAACAATCGATCGCGCGCGCCGGGCTTCATCTCGCCACGGCCCAGCTTACGGGCGGCCCACAGCGCGGACTTCGGGCTGGCCAGCAGCTCGGTTGGCGACTCGCAGTCCGGTGGAGGTTCCGTCTTCTTCTCGGCCCCTTTCATGCCAGCGATCCATTTCTCAATAAGCTCCAATCCCGCTTCGTCCGGCCGTTCAGAACCGATGTGCGGCATGCGATCACGGCCAAACTTGGCCATGCGAAAATACAGGGTGCTGGCACACGGCTCGCCCGTTTTCACGATGCAAGCGTCGCGCAATCCGAAATCTCCGCGCGCCGGGCGGACGCCGACCGCATTCATGGCATTGACGGCGACCGGAAACTGGAGCCGAAGATTGACAGATCCGCCGCCGCCTTCGCAATGGCAGTGGCCGCAGTTGGCGTGCAGATACGCCCGCGCCCGCGCCTCAAGCGGCTGGTTCGCGTCGGATGGGTCGGTGAGTTTTCGTTCCCGCACGACTGAGGACGAATCAAACGGCGGCAGAGGTTTCGCGTTGTTCCCCGCTCGGCGAATAAGTCCCGATTCCGTAAAAGCGATGAGTTGATTGCGGCCGTCGGGGCCTGGGCGGTTCAACTGCTCGGGCTGGAAGCCCAGGGCATACTCCGACCAACAGCTGTGGCACGACATGCACTGGCTGCGACTGTGGAATTGCCAGAGGCGCTTCTGTTTACCGGCTGGCACTTCCTTTTCGAAACCATCAGCCCCAACCAGGTCGGCATCCGTTTGATCATCGCGCCAGGCAAACGTGTAAGCGTGCCAGTCCACGCCATCGAAGTGCAGGACTTGCGTCTCCACCCGGCGGCCGGCCTGGGAGATCGTCTTCATCAGCACCGCGTCCTTGGGGAAGTGCATGCGGAAGTTATGCCAGTCCACATTGCCGGGGATCGGCTTGCCGGACGCATGAAGAGTGGCGGAGGACACGCCGGGGAAGGCGGCCCAGTGTTCCGCCGTGGCGCCGTCCTGCCACTGCCGACTATTCACCGTGAAAGGGATCACGCCGGGGGCCGGCACATGGTCCTTTGTCGAAGTGAACAGCCCCGTCTGAGATAGCTTTGTCGGGAAATCGTTGTTCCTGGCGACGGCGTCGTTCCGCTCAATCGTGTGAATCGTTCCGCCATCGTAGTCGAGAAAATACAGCTCGCCATCCTTGTCCTCGCCGAAGGCGACGATGCGAACCGAAGGCCGCGTGATCTCCGGCATCTCCTTGGCGCGATCGCTCTCGAAGCGAGCCGCCCATAAACGTCGAGTCTCCCAATCGCCGAAGATGTAGGCGCCGCGCAGCTCGGGGAACTTCTTGCCGTGGTAGACGCACCCGCCGGTCACGCTGGCCGCGATCGTATGCGGCAGCTCGATCAGGGCCGGACGAATTGGCGTCGGTCCCACCTTCTCCGGCTTGATAGGTTGCGGTCCCTCCGTGGCGGACCAACCGTAGTTGCCGCCCTTCTCAACGCGATGCACCATCTCCCAAAGCTCCCAGCCGACATCGCCGACCAATAGCTCGCCGGTCTGGGGATCGAAGCACATCCGCCAGGGATTGCGAAAACCGTAGGCCCATACTTCCGGCCTCGCTCCCTTCATCTCGACGAATGGATTGTCCCTGGGAATGGCGTAGTTCTTTCCCTTGTCCTTGTGATCCACGTCTATGCGCAAGATGGAAGAGAGCAGATCGGAAATATCCTGTCCTGTGTTGAGTGGATCGGGAGGATTCGGGCTGGCCGCGTCGCCGGTGGAGATGTAGAGCATGCCGTCGGGACCGAAGTGAAGATCCCCGCCGTTGTGCCCGCCTTGCAGGAACGTGAGGATGATCTCTTCGCTCGCCGGATCGACCCGCGGTGGCTCAGCCTTCGGGACGATGAACCGCGATACCCGTGTTCCATCCGGCAGGTTCGCGCGCCACTTTTTGCTCCGCAGGGTGTAGCAGATGAAGCACTGGCGATTGTTCTCGAAATCCGGGTGAAAGACCAATCCGTAGACCGCCTCCACTCCTCCCGCTTCCGGGTGCAGGGAAATCGTTTTGAGTTCCTTGCCCAGGTCGATAAAAAGTTCGGCCTTCGCATCTGGCTTGGCCGGGAAAGAATACAATACGCCCGACTGCTCGCCGACGAAAAGCCGATCGCTCCCCGGACAGCGAGCCATGAGCAAGGGATGTTGGAACTTCAAATTGGGAAATGCCCGAACCACTTTGAAGGGCGGAGGTGGATCAGGGGAGCCGACAATTCGAGAGCCGGTCCAGGGAACGCGGCCGGATTTCGCAGGCTTGGAATCTTGTGCGAGTCCAGCCACGATAACAAGCAGCAACACTGACACGGCCAGGAACAAGCGATGTCTGCGTTGCGAAACAGACGGCATGCGTATACTCCTCCTGAGGCAGATCACATCCACATTGGCAACGGGCGAGAGATGGTATCCATCTTAGCGAAGAAGCCGTTCCCGGTTTAGCGACGCTTCGCAGAAGCGTTCGAGTGCATCAATCGTTTCAGTTGTTCTTTCGTTACAAGCCCTAACAACATGCAGCTTTAACCACGGATAACACGGATAATAAAAAGAAGAAGGTGCTCGTTTACTTTATCCGTGTTATCCGTGTTATCCGTGGTTGAATTCTTTGTGTTAGTGGTTCCAAAGGGCTGGGCTAGCGAAAAAAAACACTACGATCGGCGCATGCAACGCGGAGCTTGGGACCCAGAAGAAAGTGAAAGCAAACCGCCCTCTGACCGCACTACAAAGGTGGAGGCTTCGAGAGGAGAATTCGCATGTCCCAGGGACAGCGATCGACGCTCCTCGCTTACCTGCGCCGGCTGGTTGGCACTGCCGCGACCGACGGCAGCGACGCCGAACTGCTGGAGCGCTTCGCCCGTCAGCGCGAGGAAGCGGCGTTTGAAGCACTCTTGCGGCGGCATGGCCCGCTGGTCTGGAGTGTGTGCCGCCGGGTGCTTGCCCAGGAACACGCCGCCGAGGACGCTTTTCAGGCGACGTTTCTCGTGCTGGTCCGCAAGGCACGGTCGGTGAGTAAGCAAGCGTCGATCCGCAGTTGGCTGCACGGCGTCGCCCTGCGTGTGGCGCTGCGCGCTCGGCAACAAGAACAACTGCGCCGCCGCCGCGAACAAGAGACGCCAAGCCGTTCCCCTGGCGAGGCAACCTGGCAAGATGTGCGGCCCATCCTCGACGAAGAAATCCAGCGTTTGCCGGAAAAATATCGTCTGCCGGTCATCCTGTGCTATCTCGAAGGACAGACGAACGACGAGGCGGCACGACTGTTGAACTGTCCGCGCGGCACCATCGCCACGCGCCTGGCCCGAGCGCGCGAACGACTGCGATTCCGATTGCTGCGCCGCGGCGTAACACTGTCGGCAGGAGCGCTGATGGCAATGTTGACTGACAATCTGATGTCAGCAGTCGTTCCGCCGTTGTTGCTGGCGCAGACGACGAAGGCCGTCCTCATGGGTACGGCATCGGTTTCGATCATCGCATTGACGGAAGGAGTGATACACGCCATGTTCTTGAGCAAAGTCAAAACGGCCACGGTGTTCGCTCTGGTGTTGGCTGGGGTAGCCGGAACGGGAGCCGGCGCGTACTATCTGCGCGCTCAAGCGTCTCCCAGTCAGGTTGCACCCCCCAAGCCTGCAGAGGTTCCGGCTATCCAAGGAATCGGACAAGACGAACAGGCCGAAAAGCTCCGTAAAGATTGGGAAGAACTGTCGAAGCAGCTGGCAGATGTTGCACCGGATAATGAGGCAGCCGGCAAACCGGAGGAACGCTTTCGGAAGCTCCTCCAAGTACGGCGCGAAATGGCGGTACTGGAACGGAGCATACGTTATGAGTATTATCGAGCGGGTTGGAACGAGCCGGGCACCAGTAATCCTGTAACTCTCCATTTGGCGATAGATGCTACAAAACATTTGCTGAAATCAGACTTGGAATTGAGCAAGAACAAGGAAGAGCGCGTGGCGGCGCGTGAAGAGTACCTTAAAGTAATAAAGGAGATCGTAAAAATCTCCGCAGCACAGTATAAGGTGGGCAGGATCCTAAGGAGTGCTCTCTCTTCTGCTCTCTACGAGCAATTGGACGCCGAGGTCGAGCTGGAGCGCGAGAAAACGCGCTAAATCGAGGTTTGATACGGTGTAGCATTTTTTTCCGAGCCGCGCACGCAGCGCAGCGGAGTAAGTGACTGTCTTGAAAGTCAAGCGATCGCGATGCGTTTTTCGTCCCATGGCGTTCGGTTGCGGATCAGCGCATTGAGGATGCCCAGCAGCCGCCGGGCCACCGCGATCAA
>DATBHJ010000101.1:0-19177 GCA_036557565.1 Gemmataceae bacterium | reverse complement strand
AAGAAGCTGGCGTTGATCGCGGTGGCCCGGCGGCTGCTGGGCATCCTCAATGCGCTGATCCGCAACCGAACGCCATGGGACGAAAAACGCATCGCGATCGCTTGACTTTCAAGACAGTCACTTACTCCGCTGCGCTGCGTGCGCGGCTCGGAGTGTGTTTAATCGCTATTCAATACGCTAATCGCAATCTTCCCCAGGATTCGGCTGGTGGGCAGAAGCGGTGTCAGCGACGCCGTATCGTGCCAGGAATGATCGCTGATCTTGATGTGCGCGGCGCTGACGCCGCCCTGACCGAGCGTTGCATCCAATCCCAGCCATTGTCCGTCGATCCATACTTCCGTCCACATATGAAAACCCATCATCGGACGGCGGTTTTTTTCGACGTACAACAGTCCGATTGCGGTACGGGCGGGAATGTCTTCGGCACGGCAAAGAGCCGCCGTCAATAAAGCGTATTGCCGGCAATCTCCGCGTAAGTGACGGGCCACGTCGCTGGCCGGTCCCAAGGGCGCCGCATTGTCCACGCGCATGTTCTGCTTGACCCAGCGCTCAATTCGCAGCGCCTTCGACCAGGCATCTTTCTCCGAGCCTGCCGCTCGCCGCGCCATTTCCTTCACACGTGCATCGCCGCAATCGATGAAATAGCACGATTCCAGGCAATCTGCGGGCCCGCTCGCCGATCCTCGAGGGCTTTCAGATTTCCGCACCGGATGAACGTGCAACTCGAACGTATCGTCCTTGCGATTGCGAATCTCCTGATGTACGTCGCGCGCCAGGGCGGAGCTGGGATCGCGGTCCCCGCGTAGCGTAACCCGATAGATGGCCGAGCGCGTGGAATAGGGCTGAGTTATCGCGCGGTTGAGAGGAATCAGTGTTTTCAGGCCGATGTCCGTTAATTGCCGTGCTCCCGTTGGGGCCGTCGCTGACTCCCGCGATGTCCGCATCAACACGATTGTGCCCAGCCCCTCCAACTCGAACTGCCGCCGCACGGGAACGAAGCGTTCGTCAAGCCACCACACTTCCACAGGCGGCTGCACCTTGATCCCGGGCGCCTCTAACGGCTCCGGCGTCAGCTCCACCCGCAGCAGCTTCGCGCGCGGTGTCCCCGACGTTAACGCTATTTCCTCACGGTCCTTGACGGCGACGCGAAGAGTGACGACGGCGTTGTATGTCGGATCGTAGCGCTTCAACGCCCAGTGATCGTCCGGCTTCGGTTTGCGCACCGCGAACAAGTGCTCCAGGCGATAGAGACCGACCACATCCTCACTCCAACGGAGGCGGCGATCGATGCGTCCGTCGTCGATGCGGACGTGCATTCGGCCGTCTTCGAGCGTTCCGGCCAACACAAGCTGACGCCCGCCCTCCTGCCCCTGTCGCATGAAGACGCCGACAACCTTGCCGTCGGTTGTCTCCTCACTGCCGGAAACGCGGCGAAGTCGCAGGAGAGTATTGTTGCGCTTGAACGTGAGGTCCAACTCGGCGGCGGCGCGGAGGCGCTTACCATCCTTGCTGTCGATGCGATGTACCGTCGTGTGCACAAAACCAACCTTCGCTCCCTCGACCTGGGCGGCTTCCCAGCTCTCCTCCACAAGATCTCTCGATGAATCCGCGCGTGCCGGCACGGCCCAGAGCAGTACCGTGCCCATGCCCACGAGCAACGCCGTTCTCTTTCGTGTATTCATGCGCTTCTTCTCCGGTTGATCCGCGGGCTTCTCTACCGAACATCATAACCGCCGGGCTTCAGGAATGAGAGTGCGAAACGGCCGACTTGAAAGCAATTGAGCACGGAATACACGGAAAATACGGAACTGAGGCACTTCTCGAAGAATCAAGGCGCCCGCTCATGCAGGCCGTTCGCCTGTTCAGATGAGGCGTGGTTAAATAAGAAAGTATTGGTTGTCTGATGGGCTTGCCCTGGAGTTGCTGCTATGCTTCGCATCGCTTGTTGTTCCGCTCTGCTGGTAGCCGCCGCTGCCTCGGCGGGGGAGCCGGTTGCATCAGGATTGCGGCCCGGTCAGCGGCCGGGACCGTATTCCTCACTTGTCTCCGTCGGCACCGAGCGCGGACAATCGCACTGCTTCATCTGCGTAACCGCCGACAGACCCGCCGTCATCGTCTTTGCGCGTTCGCTCAGCGATCCGCTTGCCAAGTTAGCACAGGGCCTGGACAAGGCGTTGGCCGACCACAAGGACGCCGAGCTGCGTGCCTGGGTGACGCTTCTCAGTGACGATCAAACTGCGCTCGATCCGAAAGTGGTGGATTGGAGCAAGAAACACTCTCTGCGACAGGTGCCGTTGTCGGTGTTCGAAGACGTGGTCGGGCCGCCCAGCTACTTGCTCAACCGCGATGCCGACGTGACCGTGCTGCTCTCGGTCAAGCAGAAAGTCGTCCGCAATTTCGCTTTCCGCGCCGGCGAATTGAACGAGGAACGCATCTCCGAGATCCTCAAAGCAGTGCCGCAAATCACGAAGAAGTGATTTCCATCGACCGCCGGCTTGCTGGGATGCTGTGCCCCCGGCAAGCCGGCGGCTGTATCAACGAATGCGAGCCTGGAAGCGGACAACACCGTTGGTACCAGGCATGAGCCGTCCCATGATTTCCCAGCGCAGGATGAGCGAGCCAGCCTCGTTCTGCTGCGTGGTGAACACGGCCGGTCGATCCGATTGTGCGCTGCCGGGCACATACTCCAGGCGCGTCGTCAGGCTATCGGTAACGGCCACGTCCGCAATGGGCTGGCCGCCGTGATTGCTGTATTTAAGGATAAACGTCACCACATCGCCGACCTGAGCAGCCTGGCGATCGGCGCATTTGATGAGCACGAGCGGCTTGTCCGGCGGACACGGCACTTCGTTGCAGCAGACCGTCAGATCGCGAGTGATCGCCTCGGCCTGCACCATCTTCAGACCCTCGACACGGCCAACCACGTTTGTACCCGTGACATTCGCTACCCCCTGCACACTTTCTCGGTTACTGAGTTCGCGAGCCAGTTCCAGTTGCTTGAGCAGGCGGACACGCTCGATCTCGGTGAGGGTCAGCGCCGCTTTTGTCCCCAAAAGGGCTATCGGTCCCAGCTGCATATCGGCGGCCTGGAGCACCTCAAAGTGCGTTATGCCTATGGTGGCGGCGACGGCCTCATTTATGCTCGGTCGCTCTCGGCCCCGCGCGCCTTGCAATTGCTCGTATTTGCGCGTCTGCAACGGCGGCATCAGCACATCGAAGAGCCTCTGAAACTCGACCTTGCGCGCATCGGTTACACCCTGTACGCCCTCAAAACGATTCAACGGCGTCTCGCAACGCAGCACACCGAAGCGGGGAACACACAGACAGACGCAGTTGGAGTGCGTTACGTGGCGCCGGCCGTGGCTATCGGTATACTCGGCGACCGTGTCCTCCGGCTCTACACCCGTGAGCTGGCCGTTGGCGTCGAAGGCGGCACGGTTCCAGTGATCGCCGCCGTCATTGAGACACTCCTCATCCGGCGGCTTCGGACCCAGCCGCGGATCGTAAAAGGGCCGGCAGTCCCCCAGAAGACACGGCGGAGCAACCGGCGGCATTAGCACTTTCTCTCCGGGAAACAGGATCGTACCTGGCACCGTTGAGCGACACAGTTCCTCGTCGGAGACGAGCAATCGGCCACCGATGCGAACCAGCAGCATCAGCCGGCCGCGGTCCTGCGCTTCGGCGATGGAATCGCTGCCGGGCGGAAGGTTCAGCTCCATCGGCATCGCCGGCGGTATCAAGGCCGGCACGGCGCGATCGGGATTTTCGAGATAGACCGTCTTGCAGATGAGATTACCGGCGACAACGCTCTCGATGTCGGCCTCGGTTAACACCACGGGAGCCGGATAGTTGGCCGCATTCAATTTCGGTGACAGCTTCAGGCTGCCGCGCACTTCCACAGTCGGAAAAATGCTGAGGCCCGGATGCCCCGGAAGATTGCTCAGGCGCATTCGGTAGAAGTAACCGGGCCGCATGCCAACAACTACAGGCGCATCGAACGACCGTGCAACTTGGCCCTGGTAGAAGGTCGCACGCAGACCTGGGCCGCCCAAGAATCGGACAAAAAGGAGCGGTGAAGTCCCACGCGCCGGGGGCGGAGGCACCATTTGTGCGTTGGCCGTCCCCGCAAGAGAAATAAGTAGGACAAAGGCCAGTCGCAGGAGATGGCTTTTCATGGCAGGCACCGAGGAAGTAACGGGCGACACAGATTTCCTCGTTCCCAAGCTCTGCTTGGGAACGCACGATTGCGAAGCTCTGCTTCGCGGCAGTCTCCGTTTCTCACTGCGGAGCCGCGAAGCAGAGCTTCGAGCCGAAGCGTTCCCAAGCAGAGCTTGGGAACGAGAGAACTGATTACCGTTTACCGTGTGACGGAGGGAGCCTTGACATTTTCCGGCTGGCCGGCAAGTTCGGCCAACGTCGGCAGGCGCTGTGAGGTCGGCGACCCCGACTGATATTGCGCCGACTGCACGCCGCTGGGCGACGAGAGCTGACCCGTCGGAACGCCCGGCTGGCCGGGCAGCTGCATTCCGCTCGGGTTCGTGCCCGGCATGCCCTGAACCGGAGGCAGTACCTGGATAGGAGATTGTGTCCCAGTCGGATAGTTGCCGGGAACGCCCTGAGACGGCATCATCTGGCTGGGGAACTGTGTGCCGGTCGGATACGTGCCCGGAACGCCCGGCGGCGGCAACATCTGTCCCGGAGGCACCATGCCAGGATTCTGCTGCATCTCCATCGTGCCCGGTTGCAGCGGTTGGCCGTTCATCATGCCATAGGGCACCATCTGCGGACGCCCTGCCATGTTCGGCATCATTTGATTGGGCAAGTTGGGCATCGGCGGCTGGCCCGCCATCGGCACGCCGGGGACGGCCGGCAACCCCGGAGGGACGGGCGCACCCGGAGGAGGCGGCAGAGGCGGCGGTGTCAGGCCAGGAGGACATGCCGGAGCGACCGGCGCGAACGGGTTGGGAGCATCCATCGCCGGCGTGTTCGGCGCTTCCAGATCGATGTTGCCCAGGCGAACGACCAACAGGATGCAGCCACGTCGCTTGGCCTCGACGATCGGATCAATGCCCGGCTCCAGACGGGAGGACACCACCTCATCCGGACCCGTCACTGCCAGATCCTGGAATTGCGGATCGGGCAAGTAGATCACCTTGACGACGAAATTGCCGGCGGCCACTTGCTCGAAATCTTCCTCGGTGAAGACGATCGGCACGGCGCTGTGGGCCAGGAACGTGCAGGTCTTGGGCTTGGCCGGCACGACTTCCAACGTCGGATACAGCTCCAACCCGGGACGATTGGGGATGTCGCTGAGCTTGAGACGATAAATGGACGCTTGCAGGAAGTTGTAGCGGGCCGGCGCCTGGAGATATTGCGGGCCGAAGCCGCCCTTACCGTCGGCGGAGGGTCCGTACCAGGAGATCTTCATGCCGGCAGGTCCAACAAAACGGACCTCGGTACGCTGCACAGGGAAGGGCGCGGCCGGACCGCCGGTGAGCGCGCCGACTGCGGCGACGGCCCCTGGAGGACGCAGACCGGGCGGCAAGGCGCCGGGAGGCATCGCGGCGACGCCCGGTGGCGAGATCATATTCGCGGGCGGTCCACCGACTCCAGGAGCCGGGGACACGCTGCCGGGGTACTGCGCGCCGGTCGGAAGGATCGGATAAGCACTGTCCTTCATAAAACCGCTCTGCTGAACCAGATCCAACGGCTGACTCGACGAGATCATGGCGCGAGCGGCCTCGGCCCCACTGGGCGGCTTGGAGTTGTAGGGCGCCGCCATCTCGACGGGTTCGCCACGGGCGCCACGCACAGTTGGCACCTCGATCGGGTAGGACGGCCCCCAATGAATGCCGTCTGGTGGGGTATCGGACCGGTGCCAGTATTGGCTCATGTATTGTCCGCCCAGCGCCGTGGCTGTTCCAAGCCCGAGCAGGGCAGTAAGCCCTATCATCGCCCTGATTCGCTGCATAACTTCTCCCTCACTCCGCAGGAGGTCCGGCGATTTATCGTTTCGGGCGAAACGATAAATCGCCGGACCTCCCTTCTTCTGGGTCTAACGGCGCACCCCGACCGGACGGGGGACGCAGATTCGTCTTTTCTATTTCCGCTCCTGTGCCTATAAGTCGGCCCTCCGAGCGAAGGATCTTTCATCAAACTCGGAAGGCTTTACCTATGTGGATTTACCGCTCCTTACTGGCCCTTGTCGGTGGCAGTTGCTTGGTTATTTTGTCCGCGGCCCTGACGCGCACGGCGGCCTCCGTCGCCCCCACCATCGCCGCCGCCTCGCCAGAACTCGAAGTCAGCACTGTTGCTCCGGCTCCTCCACCCCAGGCCGACATCGCCGCCGAGCGCTGTTTGGACCAGGCAATCGACCTCTTCAAGGCAGATCGCGTAAGCTGGCTGGAAACGACGATTTGGCAAAAGGTGCAATTGCCGGGCTTTACCTATGAAGCGGACGGCTCCTATCGGCTGGCTCCGGGTCAACGCTTCCGCCTGGAAATGCACACGCACCCCGCCGAGGGTGAGGGAACCATGTTGTCGGTCAGTGACGGCCAAAAGTTGTGGCGGGCCGATCGTTCCGGAAAAGGACCGTGGGAGAATGTCACGCACGTCAATCTGTCCGAAGTGTTTGCATCCCTGAACGGGCCAGCCGGCCAGCAGCTTCGGGAAGAATTCTTACAACGGCCACACTTTCAGGGCATGACGCCGCTCTTGCGGCACCTTCGCACGCACCTGGTGTGGGCGCGCGGCGAACTGCTTCGGCAGAGCAACGGCGAACGCATCCGGCTGGTCGGCGTCTGGTCAAAAGAGGAAGCGATCAAGAAAGTCGCCCCCAATCAACCCTGGACCGCCGCCCTGCCGCGCCAGTGCCACCTCTATCTCGATGCGCGCAGTTATTGGCCAGAGCGCGTCGAGTGGTGGGGACCGGCTACGGCCGGCGGCCCCGACCACCTGCTCGTGCAGATGGAGTTCCGCAATCCCGTATTCAATCGTCCGCTTACCGCAGAGACGTGCGCCCGACTATTCGCCTTTCACCCCGGCGACGCGGAAGTCGAGGACGAAACTGCGACCGTCGCGGCCGAGCTGTCAAGGCGCGCGGGCGAGCTCGTGATCCAAAGTTCCGCACATTAAGCGGGCGAAGACACACGGAATCAGAACGGCTGGACGACCACGCCAGGATTCGCCTGGATCGAGAGCGGCGCACCGCCTGGCGCCACGTGCGCGAAGACACTGTTGGCGGCCGCCATCAGGTTGAGGGTAAGCTGCTGCGGCGATGCCAAGGGCGCGAGGTTGTAGAAAAAGACGGTGTTTGAAGACCCAGTTGCGTTCACCTGGATGTTAGTGATGCCGCTGAAGCCATTGGGCAGCCAGGCGTTCCATTGGGCCCACACATCTCCGTTGCCATCCTCCAAAATCATCACGGTGTTGGTCGGGGCCGTCACATTGACGGTCAGGGTCGAACCGATTTGCTCGGCAAAACCACCATTAAACACCATCGGGGCCGGCACACACCGATCCTCCAATGTCTCCAGTTGCGGTACGAACGTTCTCCGTGCAGGCATGACAATTCTCCAAAAAAAGGGAAAAAAAATACCGACGCAGGCCGTCTTGGTGGACGGAATTCCAGCGCCGGCGATGGAAGTACGCTGAGGATGAGTATAGTCGCAATCTACCGTGATGGCCAACAAAAAAACATATAATTTGCTTAACCGGCACTATTACAATAAACTGCCAAGGCGCCTCGCACGATTAATGAATATTAAAGAGAAAAAAGAGTTAAAAAGTTCTTGATGATTCATATTGAATGTACCTCGATTGTTTCCTTTTTCTCGCTTTATTTTCTTGGCGTTTTCTTCGTCTTGGTGGTTCATATGCTTAAAGATTCCAAGGTGCGCGTTAAGAGGAGAGTATGAAACGCCTGCGCATCGGCAACGGTTGTGGATTCTGGGGCGATAATCTCGATGCGCCGTGGGAATTGACCGAAGGCGGTCGGCTCGATTATCTCACGCTCGAATATCTTGCCGAACTGACCATGTCCATCCTTGCGCTGCAAAAACAGCGTCATCCCGACGCTGGTTATGCGCGCGATTTTCTCGATGTTTTGCAACAGCTAGCTCCCATCCTTCAACCCCAACCCCAACTGAAAATCATTACAAATGCCGGCGGCATGAATCCGCACGGCTGCGCCACTCAGGCTCGTGCCATACTCGATCAAGCGGGCTTGCATTCTCGCCGCATCGCCATGGTTGACGGCGACGATCTCCTGCCGCGCCTCGACCAATTATTGGCGCAGGGCCACTCGTTCACCAACCTCGATACCGGCGAGCCGTTGAGCACCGTCCGTGATCGCATCGTCAGTGCCAATGCCTATCTCGGCTGTAAACCGATAGTCAGTGCCTTGCAACAAGGGGCTGACATCGTTATCACGGGCCGCGTTGCCGACGCATCGCTGACGCTTGGCCCCGCCGTATACGAGTTCGGCTGGAAGTGGGACGATTGGGACCGTCTTGCTGCCGGCACCGTGGCCGGCCATCTCATCGAATGCGGCGCCCAGGCCACCGGCGGTTTGTGGTGCAACTGGCAAGAAACCGATCTTGCCCTTGTCGGTTATCCCATCGCCGATCTCGAGGAAGACGGCGCCTTCCTTCTCACCAAGCCACCCGGCAGCGGCGGCGCGGTCAACCGCGAGACAACGACCGAGCAACTGCTCTACGAAGTCGGCGATCCCACCGCGTATCTGACGCCCGACGTGGTCGCCGATTTCACAAGCGTCCAGCTTACGGAATGCGGCCAAGATGAGGTTCGTATTACCGGTGCATGCGGCAAACCGGCGACGGACAGCTACAAAGTTTCGATCGCTTACCGCGATGGCTGGACCGCCAGTGGCACCCTGGTTATTGCAGGTCCCGCGGCGGCGGCGAAAGCGCGGCGCTGCGGTGAAATCATTTTCGAGCGCCTGCGCCGCGCCAGAATCTCACCGGAACATCGCAATATCGAGTGCCTGGGCGCCGGTGATTGTGTTCCGGGCGTTCTCCCCGTCGTCGATGCACCGGAGGTCGTATTGCGCGTCACCGTGCGCGATGCCAACCGAGCGGTGGTCGAGCGCTTCAGTAAGGAATTCGCACCGCTGGTCACATCAGGACCGCCGGGCGTGACCGGCTACACGACTGGTCGCCCCGCTGTACGCGAAGTGTTCGCTTACTGGCCGGCATTGGTGGATAAAGTGGCCCTCACCGCAAAGGTTCGGATTCTCTGAGACGCTTGCCATCGCTCGAGGCGCGAGCGTGAAGCACACCAGACTCGCCTGTCGCCGAATCTCTACGAGAACTACAATCCCGAGAGGAGGTCAGGTTCCTCGGTCCATTCTCTGCTCGCGGGAGGCATTGTGGAAATGGGCGCCCTTCATCTCTCCGACATCGCCCACGGCCGCAGCGGTGATAAGGGCAATCACGCCAACATCGCCGTGATCGCGTACACGGCGCCAGGCTTTTCTTGGCTGCAACAACATCTCACTGCAGAGGTGGTGCAACACTATTTTCGGAGTTTGAATCCGTCGCGCGTCGTTCGCTATGAGGCAGCAAATCTCCTCGCCGTAAACTTCGTTCTGTACGATGTCCTGGCCGGCGGAGCCAGCCGATCTGTTCGCGCCGATACGCAAGGCAAGACTCTGGCGCTGGCGCTGTTGCACATGCCGCTGCCGCCCCTATTGGATGTTTCTTCCATGCTGCGACCCAAGGTGAGGACCACCGATGAGCAGTGAACTCGTTCGCTATGAATCGCGCAAGCCCGCGGTCGTGCTAACCCTGAACCGACCCGATCGCCGGAACGCCCTCAGCCGCGATCTCATCGCTGCGCTGACCGCAGCGTTTGAACGTGCCCGCGACGACGCTGCGGCGCGGGGCGTCATCGTCACGGGAACTGGTAACGCGTTTTGCGCTGGCATGGACCTGGCTGAATTGCAGGAATCGCTGACGGCCGGCAAGGAGAAGCAAGTTCCTGTCTGGGACGACGCTCTGCGACTGGCGAAGCTATACGATCTGATGTACACACTGCCCAAGCCGACCATTGCGGCTGTAAATGGAGCAGCGGTGGCCGGCGGGGCGGGGTTGGTGTCGGCGTGCGATTTGGCTGTGGCCGTGCCGGAAGCGCGATTCGGCTATCCTGAAGTGCGCCGGGGACTTGTGGCGGCGATGGTCATGCCACACCTGCTACGCCACGTCGGCGAACGCATGGCTCGCTATTTGCTACTTACCGGAGAGTTAATCAATGCAGAGGAAGCGTACCGAGTTGGCCTCATCAACGCAGTGGCCCCGGCGGAGCAGTTGCTAACGCGCGCCCTGGCCTGGGCGCATGCGTTGGCGGAGGGTGGGCCTGATGCGCTGGCCCGGACGAAGGAGTTGCTCCGGCTATTCTCTCACCAGGCTGTGGGATTGGAAGAAGCGGCCAAGGCCAGCGCTGCGCCACGACTGAGCGAGGAGTGCAAACAAGGATTGGAAGCATTCTTCAACAAGCGGCCCGCCCCATGGGCCCCAGGTTACTAATCGCTCCGCGCTTCGTGTTTGATGTAGCGATATCTCACCGCGTTTTGCGTCTCTCTCGGCGGCATCTCATAAGGCAGCGATTTCAGAAACTCCACAAGATCGTCGATCTCCGGCGGCTTGAGATGGCCGGTCTTGCCGTGCCTGTCACCCTGATTGCACGTGGTCAGCACGTCGCGCAGCGTCTTGGCCTTGCCGTGATGCAGATACGGAGCGGTGCGATAAACGCCGAGCAGCGTCGGCGTATCGTACTTCGGCCCCATCTTCTCCGACGGATCGTCTGTGCCCGTACCCACGTCGTGCAGGTTAAACGGCTTTTTGAGAGTGCTATCTGAGTAATAAGGTCCGCTATGGCACTTGGCGCAGCCGACGGTGTCGCTCGTGAACAATTTCCGGCCACGTTCGGCGGCTGCCGATAGCTTTCCCGGCGCGGGAATATGCGGCGACAACGTGAACTCGAACGAGTTGCTGTAAACAGCCAAATCGTCAAGATCCTTCGAGCGCCCAGCAAGATCCTCGTTTAGTTCGACCGCTTCAAAACCGATCTTCGGTTTGATCGAGCCACGTACCAAACCGGGCCCCCGCATGAGCCGGCCGCGAATGGTGTACTCGAAATCCTGGACCTCATCACGGTCGGCCGACCAGTGCAACGGATGTGTGTGTGCCAGTCCCATAAACGCTGGCGTCTTACGCAGCCCCTCCGGATTCTGCCAGACTCGCCCGTCGGTATGGCCGTCGGGATGGCACGAGGCGCAGGCTATCCAGCGCCGACTGGTCAACGGCCGATTGGCCGTGCTGAACAGGATCTTACCGCGGACCCACTCTGGTGACTTCGGCGGTTGGCACGCCTTGATGCGGGCCAGGCGATCCATGCTGTCCGCATCGTAGATGCTCACATCGAAGTCCAGTGCGTTGACGATGTAGACTTTCTTGCCATCCGGACTGACGCGCACAGCACGCGGGTTTTGGCCGAGATTGACGGCATAGCCGATGCGTTGGATCTCCTTGTAATCGTCATCGATCACTTGGGACACATTCATGTCATTAGTGCCGGCGTAGATCGTGTAGAGACGTTTGCCATCCGGAGACAGGGCCGCCTCCCAGGGATTGGTGACGACGTAAACGCCGTTGTAGGTATCCATGCCGAACGATGTGCGCCGCTTCTCGCCGTTGGGCGGCACTAAATCACAGACGCTCAATTGCGGAAAGATGGAGCCACTACCATCGATAACCTCGATCTTCGAGCGGATGTGCGATAGGTACGCCTTTGGCCGGCGTGGATGCACAACAACATTGCGGCAGAGATTATCGCTGGATTGTCCGGTCCAGCGATCCACAACGGCGCCTGTATCTCGATCCAAGGCGATGAGAGCGCCCGTGTAAAACTCGGTGACGTAGAGCCGTTTCTCGTCGGGGCTGAGTGCGAGGCCGCGCACCATATCCCCTGCCTTGATCTCGCGGAGGACTTTTCGTTGGCCCAGGGCGATCTCGCTGACCGTACCGGGATACTCGTGCGTGACATAGGCGCGGCTATTGTCCCTTGTAATGACGATGCCGTAAGGCTCGTCGGAAACGCGAAGTCTCTCGACGATCTTGCCCGCCTCGGTATCGACGAATGCGACGCTGTCCTCGTTGTAGACGGTGACTGCGGCGAGCGGACCGTTGCCGATCCAGGCCACGCCTTCGGGCTTATCGCCGACGGCGATTTCGCGAAGCGCCTTGTTGGCAACCGCGTCGATCACTGTGACGCTACCGTTATCGGCGTTAGCCACAAGCAGGCGTTTCCCATCGGGCGTAACATCCAAAAGACTATTGGAGGAACCGGCGCGAGCAGACTGAAACGAGCAGACGAGGAGAGACGCGATAATGAGTCCGCCAAAGAAACGCAACGACATCCGTTTTTCTCCTGAGAGTGAGGTCCACAAGCAGGCAATCCGGAGAGTGGAGTTATTATGGCGAGCTGAAGAGGAGAATGCAATTCGCAACTCGAACATGGATCGCTTGGAAGGCAAGAATCTTCATAAAGCATCCACAAATCGAAGAACTGCGAACAGGCACAGCACAGCTGCCTCGACGATCAAGGGAAGCACATCAAGTAGATCACGCCACCAGGGTAAGACACCCTGCTTCACAGACGCGATGTAGGCAGCCATGAAACCAGGAAGAATCGTGAATTGGCCCAGGAGAAAAGCCATCGAGAGCAGGAACACTTGATCGTATTCAAAGAGCCTTGGCACATCAGCCAACCAGTTTCGAGCCGGCCTGTCCGAGTCATAGAGCACACGGACAGGCAAAGGCTTCCTGCCGGCAAGCAATCCCTCCACTACATCAGCAGGGAACGAATCGACAGCTCTGCCGTCCTCTGCGATAGGAGTAGAGCACGTTCCAAAATACGAATTCCTCTTCTCGTCCTGATAATGGTAACGGACCAAGAAAGACCTGCCCGCTGGATGACCTTCCATCGCTGGATACTTTCTCCAGGAATAATCGAGGATCTCTCCGTCGGTTAATTGCGCCTTGTTCTCTCGACACTCATATTCCTCGTAGATTTCGTATGAGGTAAAGGCCAAGTCACCGCTGAACGCAACCAGCATAGACAAGGCCGGCCACCAATCGCGCATCCCGCTGCACTGTCGAAGTCTCTCACTGTGCAACCGCTTTCCTTGAACTCCGTGAATGATGAAAAATCGCACAAACAAGAGCAAACAAATAATGTCGCCTGACCAGAGGAAAGGAATTTGCCACGGTCGTAATCGTTGACAACCTCTTCCCAAAACAGGCCACATGCCAATGATCCCTAAAGCGAGCATCAGGCCGGTCAGGATGAAGAGGAGACAGAGTATCTGACGACTGTTGGGATTCTCCCGTACGATCATAGGTGTATTCCTCATGCCCGTTCGGCTCACGGATTGTACCATCCGGCGGAGCTTATTCCAAACCCTCCACGCATGCCAATCAGCTGGGATCCATTGGCGCGACAGCTCCCGGTACAATACTCATCATGGCCGAGAGTCTGACAGGCATTATCGAGCGCGTGACGTTTCACAATCCCGATACGGGATTCGCTGTGCTGCGCGTGCAAGTGCACGGGCGCCGCGGGTTGATAACGGTTGTGGGACAGATGCCGTCCGCGGTTGTCGGCGAGTACATCCACGCCACGGGCGAATGGATTCAGGATCGCACGCATGGGGAGCAATTCAAGGCGGATGAATTACGCTGCACGCCGCCGCACACGGTCGAGGGTATCGAGAAATACCTTGGCTCCGGATTGGTCAAAGGAATCGGGCCGCACTTTGCCAAGAAGATCGTGGCCGTCTTCGGTGAACGTACTCTGCAAGTCATCGATGAAAGCCCGGCGTTCCTGAAAGAAGTCAAGGGCATCGGGCCGCGACGCATTCAACGCATTCGGGAAAGCTGGCAGGAACAGAAAGCCGTCCGCGACATCATGGTCTTTCTGCAATCGCACGGCGTCGGCACGGGTCGGGCTGTGCGCATCTACAAGACCTATGGCGATCAGGCTGTCGAGCTGGTCAAGGATAATCCGTATCGTCTGGCGACCGATGTGTGGGGCTTCGGTTTCAAGACTGCCGACGAGCTGGCCGGTCGGCTTGGCATCGACCGCTCCTCGCCGCTTCGCGCCCGCGCTGCGCTGCGCTACATGCTCCAAGAGGCGAGCCAAGAAGGTCATGTCGGTGCGCCGGAGGAGGCCATCGTTCGGCAGACCGCGGAACTGACCGGCATCCCGGATGAGATTATCCGCGTCGCCGTTGAGCATGAACGGCAAGCCGGCGATGTGGTGCGCGATCCAGGAGGAGAGGAACTGTGGCTGTATCTGAAACCGCTGTTTCTGGCTGAGCTGGGCGTGGCCCGCTCGATTCGCTTGCTCTGTAAAGGCGACCATCCACTTCGGTCTATTGACATCGAGTCGGCACTTGCCTGGGTTGAGAACAAGATGGGACTGCAACTCTCGGCTACCCAGCAGGACGCCCTCCGCGCAGCGACGCGCGAGAAAGTGCTGATCGTCACCGGCGGACCCGGTGTAGGTAAGTCAACAATCGTTCGCGGCATCCTCGAGATATTCACGGCGAAACGCCAGCGCTGCGCTCTCTGCGCTCCGACGGGCAGGGCGGCTAAACGGCTCAGCGAAACGACCGGACGTGAGGCCAAGACGATTCATCGATTGCTCGAATTCGATCCGTCGTTCGGCGGCTTCAAGCGCGACGCCGTTCAGCCGCTCGATCTCGATTTGCTCGTCGTGGATGAGGTGTCGATGGTCGATGTTGTGCTGATGCATCAACTTCTGCGGGCCGTGCCGGCCCATGCCTGCGTGGTGCTGGTCGGCGATGTCGATCAGCTGCCGTCGGTAGGTCCGGGGCTTGTGCTGGCCGACCTCATCGACTCGAAGACCGTGCCTGTGGTGCGACTGACGGAGATTTTCCGGCAGGCTGGACAAAGCTGGATCGTTCGCGCCGCTCACGCCATCAAGCAGGGCGATATGCCCGAATCGGCGCCGCCGGGAAAAGGCGATTTCTACTTTGTGGAGGCGGATAATCCTGAAATCATTCTCGAACGCATTCTCACGATGGTCCGCGAGCGCATTCCGGCGCGTTACGATCTCGACCCGCTCCGCGACGTACAGGTGTTGACGCCGATGAATCGCTCGGAGCTGGGAGCACAGACCCTCAACCTCCGTTTGCAAGAAGTGCTCAATCTCTCCAGGGCTGGTCCAAGAATGCAACGATTTGGCTGGACGTTTCAGATCGGCGACAAGGTGATGCAGACGCACAACAACTATCAGAAGGAAGTATTCAACGGCGATATCGGCCGTATCACTGCCATTGATGAGATGGAACGCGAAGTGACAGTCGAGTATGAAGGCAAGCCGGTCGTCTACGATTACGGGGAACTGGACGAACTAAATCTGTCCTTCGCCTGTACAATTCACAAAGCGCAAGGCTCGGAATATCCTGCTGTGGTGATCCCGCTACATACGCAGCATTATATGTTGCTGCAGCGCAACCTCCTGTACACGGGCTTGACGCGCGGCAAGAAACTGGTAGTCATCGTCGGCAGCCGCAAGGCGTTGGAGATGGCGGTGCAGCGTCAGGACTCCGCTCAGCGCTATTCGGCGCTGCGCCGGCGATTGCAGGAGACGGTCGATTCTACGAACGTAAGCATGACCAGCCCGGAGCGCTAGCGAAGGGCGTTGCGGCCCATCGCTGGCACTCCAGGCTGGTTGCAGTGAGACGGCTATGCTACGGTAGCAACTGCAAAGCGATTGTATAAAGGAGAATTCATGGCGTTTGACTCTCTCGCTCAACGGCGCATCATGGGACATTTTGCCACAGGCGTGACTGTGGTGACGGTTCGTCACAACGGCGACATCCAGGGCATGACAGCCAACGCCGTGACGTCCCTCTCGCTGAACCCTCCTCTCGTGTTGATTGCCGTAGATAAAACAGCGTCCATGCACGCCGCGCTCACGGGCAGTCGTCATTTCGCTTTGAACATGCTCAGCGACTCGCAGGAACATTTGTCCCGGCGTTTCGCCATGCGCGGCCCGAAAGAAGTGAACGACGTGGCCTGGATCACGGCTTCCAGCGGCGCGCCCATTCTCGCGGATGCCCTGGCCTGGGTCGATTGCAAATTGGCAGAGATCCTTCCGGGCGGCGATCACGATATTTTCATCGGCGAGATCCTGGCTGGCGACAGCCGCGAGGGTTTGCCTCTCTTATACTTTTGCGGTAAATATCGTCGTCTGGCAGAATGATCATCGGCCGCGCACAAACCAATGCGCAAATGAAATCTTGTCGTAGCGTTGGTGCTCGTGTTGATCGCATCTTCGGCACCACCGTTTGACGTCGCCTTGTCATCCGACGATCCGCGAGAGAGTGAGGATATAGCCCTTATCCCTTCACCAGGGCGCGCAGATCCCGTTCTCCCTTTTGCGATGTCAGAGCAATATGTTGGAAGGCGGCTGCCGACCGGGGAGCGGCGGCCTTGCATTGCGTGGCCAGGCGCGAGGCGGCGCTCTCTGCCTTGGTCAGCCGCGAAGCGATGTCTGGTAGAACGGCTTGTCGGTCCTCCCCTGTAAGTTGCCGTGCCTCCTCGATCAAGTGTTGGCCGATGACGCGGGAGTAAAACCGCGACCATTGTTCCAACCGTTCGCTGTTGCCCACCAGTTCGCGGGCCTCGCCGTGGACCTCATCCGCCAACTTGGCCAAACGCAGAACGCGCTCTTTCGTCGCGTCCACGCGCAGGCTATCCTTCAGGCGCTGCTCCAGCTTGGCCTGTTCCTTCGTCGAAATGTCGGGAGGCGGTACGATGGGATTGTGAGGCCAGGACCACCAGGCCAGTGCGAAGAGCAGCAAGGAAGCGGCCAATGTAAACGCCACCGACAACTTGCGAAGGCCGCGCTCTTTCTTGAAGGGATGGAAAAGAAAAGCGGACGGATGAACAAGAGCGTGTTGCGCCCTACCTGCTGCCGGATCTTTTATCCTTTCGAGGAATTGCTCCTTGGCCGTCGAGGCGGGGACGGGCAGCTCGGCTATCAGCCGCTCCATCTGAATCAAACGGCGCTGCCAAAGGCGGCAAGACGGACACTGAGCCAGGTGGTTCTGGATTTCGGCTGGCGGTTGTTCGGGATGTTCGGCCGCCAGCAAACGCCGCTGAATGACCGTACAGTTCACGACCTCTCCCTTTCCTGTTCCTGGCGCGGAGCCAGTAAGCTCAGTAGTTTTTGCCGGGCCTTGAAGACCCGCCAACGCGCCGTTTCTTCGGTTAAATCCAACACCTCGGCGATCTGCCGGAATGAGAAGCCTTCCTCCACGCGCAACAACAGGGCCGCGCGAAACTCCGTTGGCAGTCGCTGAATTGCGCGGCCCAGGCTATGCAGCGTCTCGGCGCTAATGGCCTGATCGAGTGGGCCGCGTTGCGAGTCCGTCAAATCCTCAGGCAGGGCCTGGCGCCGGTGGGCGGCAGCCCGGCACTGATTGGCGTAATTGTTGTGAGCGATGCGAAACAACCAGGCCCTGAAATTCGTGCCGGCCTGAAACCTTTTGAGTCCGGCAAAAGCCTTCAAAAAACTTTCCTGGACCAGATCCTCGGCCGTATGTTGGTCGCGCGTCAGTCGATACAGCCAGCGATACAGCCGGTCCCAGTAGTGCTCGACCAATTGAGCGAAGGCCGGACGGTCTCCCTCTTGAGCGGCGACGATGAGTCGATGCTCGTCGGCGAAACCATCTTTGACGTTATCCAAGGGCGCCACACGCATCGCTCCCTGTCTACAGAAGAAAACCCCCGTCTCGCCGCGTCGTTGGCGCAAAGTCGCCCCTTAGTTAGTATAAGAGAACACATGACCGTGGAGGGGTGGCAGAGTGGCCGATTGCATCGGTCTTGAAAACCGACAACGTCGAAAGACGTTCGCGGGTTCGAATCCCGCCCCCTCCGCTCTCCTTTGTCTAGAATTGCGATGTTTCCTGTTTCGGCAACTCACGTCGGAACAGGCGATCCGTCCGGGGCGGTCTGGGGTTGGCGTTGAAACAGGGAGCCGACAGGGAGACGCAAGCCGGGGAGCAGAGCGCCGCCCTCCAAATCATCCTCAGCCGTCAGGATACGCAGATCTTTCGGCGATTCGTAGATGTAAATCTCCCGGTCTACGGGTAAGACAATCCAGACTTGTTTAACGCCCATACGGAAATACTCGCGCATCTTTGCGAGCACATCTTGGAACACATCGTTGGGACTGACGACTTCCACCGCGAGGTCGGGGATCGTTTCCCAATCCCCTGACTCCGGCAGCGGGCGATCGAGCAGCCAATTCGATGCCGAGACGAAAGCTACATCCGGCCGTCGGCGCAGATCCTTGGCCGGATCAAGGATGAAAAGCCCTTCTGTAACAACCGTGCCAATTCCCTGTGCTTCCACAAACGGTCCAATTCGACTTTGCAAGCGCGAGGCAATCCAGGCGGCATAAATATTCATCGGCGGCAACTCCACTTTTTGGCCGTTGATGACCTCGTAGAGAGGTTCTTCTTTGGCCTGTCCCACGGCTGCCGCCGAGGGTTCCAAGGTCGCAATTGCGTGCATTATCACCTCTGTCCGCAGGCCAAAGTAAAGTGCATGAGATGGATTCGCCTCGGCTATGGTGCTGTTTCGCGCTATGAGTCCTCACGCACTTTTCGTTCTCCGGGACGCGTGATCGCCAAGAATGTCTTCCGCTCATAGAAGGTCAAAGCCCAAGCCGATGCAGGTCCATCTTTAGCCATGAGGAATCGGTACTGAAATACGCCTGGAGCGATGATCTTGGGTGCTACCGTAGCTAAATGGCAGAATGACTTTCTCCTTGTGATGTGCCAGCATGGCTGGCGGGAGTCTGATTAGACTTTCATCACAAAAGACTCCAACATCGTGCCCTTCGGGCAAGCGTTGCCTTCGCTCGTGGAAGTACAGACCGCGCACTGTCCGCTCGATAACACGGCTGATGCGATCAAATTCGATACGGAATCCCATCTTCTCTCCGAGGTGGATGCCGCTCCAGGTTATTGCTTGAACGGGACGGATACTCCTTAGGAAGGCCTTTTTCATTTTCTGAGCCTGCGGATAATCCAGTGAACGGAGAATCGGCGGCCAGTTCT
>DATBHJ010000100.1:0-14989 GCA_036557565.1 Gemmataceae bacterium | reverse complement strand
CTTTAAGCCGAGCGACTGTTCGGGCTCTGGCGAGGCTTCGAGGTGGGGGGCAACCCACTTACTCACGGCGTTGAGACGCCCAGCGGCCAACGGCCTCCCCACCTCGGAAACCAACCGACAGTGATAAGATACCAGCGGCTGGCCATTCGGCCGCTTACTCCGCTACGCTGTGTGCGCGGCTCGGAAAGAAAGACGCGGCTTGCACGAAACCTTTCATACGTGCAACTCCACGACATCTTTATCGTTCAGCACATGATCGCGCATTACGGATTGTCCATCGTAGACACCGGTGCCCCAGATGCGGGCCGACTTGAGCTTGTCGGCGAAATCGCGGTGAACGATCTCGGCGAATTGCAGCAAGGTGCTGCCGGCCTTGCAGGTGAACGGCGAAGTCATGTCCGGCGGCTTGCCCGGCTTCTTGCTGTAGACGCGGATGACGTTGAGCAGACGATAAATGGCCGTGCGCATTTCTTCCAACCCATTGCCCGACTCAGCATCGAGCGCCTGGATGGGGAACCGCTGGCCGAACAATTCGCGCACCAACTCCAGTCGTTCCGTTGCACCGGGCATCTCGAGCTTGTTGGCCACGAGCAGCGTCTTGGTGTGATGAAGTGAAGGATCATCGCTCTCGGCGGGCGGCTGGCCCATGAGGATTGTTTTGACCTGGGCCAGCCGTTCAACGACGGTCTCGGCGGCTAGTGGTCCATCATCGTCGCCTAGATCGACGACCAGTAAAGCCGCATCGGCGGCGCGGACCATGCTCGACAGATAGCCTTCGAGATAGTCGGCCGTGATGGGCGGCGTGTCAATGAGCTGGACGCGCACGTCTTCCCATTCCATCATGCCGGCGTGCGGCTCACGCGTGGTGAAGGGATACGGAGCCACCTCCGGCGTAGCACGAGTCAGGCGCGTCAACAGTCGGCTCTTACCTCCGTTTGGCCCACCTACGAGGATGACCTGCCCAGCCCCCTGCTTGGGGATCTTGTGGCTGACGCCGCTTTTCTTGGGACTTTTTCGTTCTTGCTCGACTTCTTCGCGTGCCTGGCTGAGCTTGGTTTTCAGCTCCGCCTGCAGTTTCTCGCTGGCCTTGTGCTTGGGCACCAGCGCCCACATGCGTTTGAGACATTCCAGCCGTTCCTCGGCAGTCTGGGCGCGTTTATACTCCGCTTCGGCTTCCAGATATTGGGGAGTGAGATTGACGGCCATGTCCCGGCTCCTCTGGGGGCTTATTCGTGATCCGCCAGAGATGAAGTTTATCGCGCGGCTAACGGATAATCAGCACCACGGGGGGTATTTTCTCAGTCGAATCCACTACTCTCAGCACCTCATAGTTCGCGCACGGAGGGGGTAGGTCCACATTGCCGCGCCTCACACGATCCGTACATTGCCTGAAATGAACTGATGTTACGGCGACGGCGGCGATGCCGTCGCGGCACCTACTGTGAGGCCGGTTAGCATGGCAGAACGCAAATATGTTTATTTCTTTGGCGGCGGCAAGTCGGACGGTCGCGCCGACATGAAGGACCTTCTCGGCGGCAAGGGCGCCAACCTTGCCGAAATGACCAACATCGGCCTGCCCGTGCCGGCCGGGTTCACGCTCACCACCGAAGTCTGCAATTACTACTACGCCAACAATCGCACCTATCCCCCGGAGCTGAAAGCCCAGGTCGATGCCGCTCTGCGCAAGACCGAAGAGGTCATGGGCGCCAAGCTCGGCGACGCCAAGAATCCGTTGCTTGTGTCGTGCCGCTCCGGCGCCCGCGAGAGCATGCCGGGCATGATGGATACCGTGCTCAATATCGGACTCAACGAGTCCACGTTGAAGGGACTCATCGACAAGACCGGCAACGATCGCTTTGCCTGGGATACCTATCGTCGTTTCGTGCAGATGTACGGCGATGTTGTGCTCGGTCTCAAGCCGCAGGACAAGCACGAGACCGATCCCTTCGAGAAGATCATGGAGGAACTGAAGCACTCCAAGAGCGTTCATCTCGATACCGACTTGACCACGGCCGACTTGCAGGAGCTGGTCAAGCGCTTCAAGAAGGCGGTCAAGGAGCGCACCGGCAAGGACTTCCCGGAGGACGCCCACGAGCAGATGTTTCAAGCGATCGGCGCCGTGTTCGGCTCGTGGATGAACGATCGCGCCATTGTCTATCGCCGGCAATACGGCATCCCGCACGAATGGGGCACGGCGGCCAACATCTGCTCGATGGTCTTCGGCAACATGGGCAACGACAGTGGCACCGGCGTCGCCTTCACGCGCGATCCGGCCACCGGCGAGAAGGTTTTCTACGGCGAATATCTCCTCAACGCCCAGGGCGAAGATGTGGTCGCCGGCATCCGCACGCCAAAAAAGATCGCCGAACTGCAAAAAGACATGCCGGAAGTCTACAAGCAGCTGGAAGACATCCGCGCCAAGCTGGAGAAACACTACCGCGATGTGCAGGACATCGAGTTCACCGTCCAGAAGGGCAAGCTGTGGATGCTGCAAACACGCAACGGCAAACGCACCGGCTTCGCCGCCGTCCGCTTCGCCGTGGACATGGTGCAGGAAGGACTCATCAGCAAGGAAGAAGCCCTGTCCGTGCGCCGTGTCCCGCCGGATGATCTGAATCAACTGCTGCAACCCATATTTGATCCGGATGCCAAGCGCAAGGCCGTCGCGGAGGGCAAACTGCTGGCCAAGGGAATCAATGCCGGCCCCGGCGCGGCGTGCGGGCGGATCAAGTTTCACGCCGAGGACGCCGCGGCCTGGGTTCAAAAGCACAAGGGCACTCCGGATGGCCACGTCGTTCTGGTGCGCCGCGAAACCAGCCCGGAGGACCTCCGCGGCATGCAGGCGGCCGACGGTATCCTGACCGCTTTCGGCGGCGCTTCCAGCCATGCCGCGCTGGTCAGCCGGCAGATGGGTAAGGTGTGCATCGTCGGCTGCGGCACCCTCAACATCGATTCCGCCAAGGGCACAGTCAGCGTCGGCGACAAGGTGCTCAAGGACGGCGACTGGCTGTCGATTGACGGCTTCACCGGCGAAGTCATCGCCGGCAAAGTGGCGACCAAGCCCAGCGAAGTCGTGCAAGTGCTCCTCGACAAGACGATGAAGCCGGAGCAATCGCGCGTCTATCAGCAGTTCGCCGAGCTGATGAAATGGGCCGATTCTGTGCGCAAGCTGCGAATCCGCACCAACGCCGACTTGCCCGGCCAGGCCTCCCAGGCCGTCGCCTTCGGCGCCGAAGGCATCGGACTGTGTCGCACCGAGCACATGTTCTTCGATCACATTCAACCGATGCGCGAGATGATCCTCGCCGATACGCCGGAGGCACGGAAGAAAGCGTTGGCGAAACTGCTCCCCTTTCAGCGTCAGGACTTCGAGGGCTTGTTCAAGGCCATGAACGGCCTGCCGGTGACGGTCCGTACGCTCGATCCCCCACTGCACGAGTTTTTGCCGCACGACGCCAAGGGCCAGGCCGACGTAGCCAAGGATCTCGGCGTCAAGCAGGAGGTGATCGCCGAGCGGGTCAAGGGGCTGCACGAGTTCAACCCGATGCTCGGTTTCCGCGGCTGCCGGCTAGGCATCGTCTATTCGGAAATCACCGAGATGCAATGCCGGGCCATCTTTGAGGCCGCCTGCAACGTGCAGAAATCCGGCATCAAGGTCGAGCCGGAAATCATGATCCCGCTGGTCGGCTTCCTGCCCGAGTTGAAGGAGCAGGCGACGATTGTGCATGAGACGGCCAAGAAAGTCTTCGCCGAGAAGGGCGTCACCGTGAACTATCTCGTCGGCACCATGATCGAGCTGCCGCGCGCCTGCGTGGTGGCCGATCAGATCGCCAAGGAAGCGCAGTTCTTCAGCTTCGGCACCAACGACCTGACGCAGACGACACTGGGCATGAGCCGCGACGATTACGGCAGCTTCATTCGCCACTATCTCGAGCGCGATCTAGTGCCGCGCGATCCGTTCCAATCGATCGACGTGGACGGCGTCGGCGGCCTGATGAAGACGGGCGTCGAAAAAGGCCGGTCCACACGCAGCGAGTTGAAGATCGGCATCTGCGGCGAGCACGGCGGCGATCCCGATACCGTCAAGTTCTGCCACAAAATCGGGCTGAATTACGTCAGTTGTAGCCCGTTCCGCGTACCCATCGCCCGCCTGGCCGCGGCGCAGGCGGCTTTGGGTAAGTGATGCGCTCTGGTGGGCCTCGCTTCGCTCGACCCACCCTACAACGCGGGCGCCTGCTCCGTAGTCATGTAGTCATGTAGGGTGGGTCGAGCGAAGCGAGGCCCACCAACGCCCTACGCGGGCATGTGCCGTAGTCATGTAGGGTGGGTCGAGCGAAGCGAGGCCCACCAATGCCCTTTCCGCGATGCGTCATTCCCACTCTGGCTCATCATATTGTGGACACGGGTTTTCGGTCCCCCAATCGGGATCATACTCGCCTAGACGAGCATAACGATGAAAGGAAGACCAGGGATAATCTCGCACTCGACTAACGAGACCGTGTTTGACAGGGTTCCAGTGTAGGTAGTCCAGGCATCGTTTCAAATCATCTTCATCGCGGCAGGTGTGCTCCCAAAACCGACGCTGCCACACCGCTCGTTCTCGATGGTGCAGACGAGATCCCGTCGGCTGTCCTTCTTCTCCACCAATGGCCAAGAACGACCGCGTGAAGTGTTCTTTGATTTGCCCCCAGCGAACGGAGAAGTCCGCGTCGTTTGTAGGCAAGGTCCAGATCGTGTGCAGATGATCGGGCAAAAGGACAATCCCCACAATCTCAAATAATCGTCTGTGCTGTTCCATCCTCAATGCTTCGTGTAGGCAATTCCGGCCCATTTCCGTACAGAGGATCGGGCGCCTCTCGTAGGTCACGACGGTAAAGAAGAATGTACCACCAGCAACATAATTGCGACGATAGTACGACATGAGAGTAATCTCCTGGTGGGCCTCGCTTCGCTCGACCCACCCTACGACAACGACCCTTAAGTAGCGTGGGCCGACGGAGGAGACCCATCCTGTCTCTGATGACGCCAATTACGCGGAGAATAACCAAGCCGACGACAACTGCGATGAAGCCGCCGAACTCGAGACCCCAAATTGAGCCGCCAACCCATGCGTAACGGAGCATTGGGCCGAATTCTATCGGAACGCCGCGGAACGCCTGCCGGTAAAACTCCGGGCTAAGGGTCGCTAACCCTATCGCAAGTAACCCGCCCAACGCCCAACAAATGGACGCTCCGCCGAGAATACCTAACAAGTGCTTCAACGCAAATCCGTACGAGCAAGAGGCACTCGTGATGAGGCCCGTTCCGACCGTGAAGACCAAGGAGAAGAAAACCCCGAACAACAGTCCCTCGAAGACGCCTTGGGCGATGCTCGCACGCCAGACATCTTCGACATCGCGCCAACCAAGTATTGTCACGAAGTAGGTCGGGCTTACGGCCCCGTTGACGGCATTGGCAGCACCACCGAGCAAGCCACTGGCCAGAACTCCGCTAACAGCAAGCGCAGCTATCACCAACGGATGCGGTCCCCGGCTGATTTGAGGCAGTCCTGTCACTACACTCACCTCCTGCCGCCAAGCGATTGTCCCGAAGACTCACACACGCCTATCGTGATCGGGCGTGAAACAAGTGTCAAGCAAGAGACTCCTCTTGACGATCTACTGTTGAGCTACTACATATAATAATGGGTTGAGAGCATGCACGCGCTCTCGACTCGAAACGACCTTTTCTCTTTGATGCCTCGCGGGGGTCCCGAGAGCCTCCGCGAGGTTTTTTCGTGCCGGGGCAAGGCGATATCCATGCTCTTTAACTTGCAAGGCCATCGCGGCGCCCGTGCTCTTCATCCAGAAAACACACTGCCCTCGTTCGAGGCCGCACTCGATGCCGGCGTGAGCAGCATCGAAACGGACGTGCATCTGACGCGCGACGGTGTTGCCGTCCTCTGCCATGATCCTCTTATCTGCGATCCGCCTTGCTCGCTGCTTCGGCCAGGATCGACTCCTGTCTCCACCATGCCGCCGCTGGTAAGTCGATTTACGCGGGACGACCTGCGCAGTTATCGCGCCGATGGCAATCCCGATCCGCGTCGCTTTCCCGATCAAAGCGTCATGGTCACGCCTTTGGCCGCGCTGTTCGCCGGACAACAGGGACTGCATCCGTATGGCATTCCGACCCTGGAAGAGTTGCTGCAATTCACGGCGGCCTATGCCGGGGAACTGGGAGCGCGAGGCGGTAAGTCGGAGATGCAGCGACAGCGGGCGCAGAGCGTACTGTTCGATCTGGAGTTGAAGCGCGTGCCGTTTCATCCGGAGACCATCAACGATCACTACGACGGCACAGCGTCGGGTCTGCTGGAAGAACGCATCGTCGAGACAGTGCGGCGCGCGGGTGTGACGGAGCGAACGACGGTGCGGAGTTTCGATCATCGTTGCGTCCGTCTGCTGCGGCAAATGGAGCCGGGATTGACAGGAGCTGTGTTGGTTGCGGAAACGGCGCCGGTCGCGCCGGCGGAGTTGATCGAGCGGGCCGACGCGCAGGTGTATTGTCCGGGTTATCTGTTTCTTGATGAGGCGATCGTGCGACAGGTGCGGTCGGCTGGCGCGCGGGTGCTGCCGTGGACTGTCAACCAGCCGGAGCACTGGCAACGCCTGCTCGATTGGGGCGTGGATGGCATCACTACTGATGTGCCCGATCGCCTGGCTCGTTATCTCACTGAGCGCGGCATCGCGTTTTGACTCACCGCGCCGCCGGTTCTACGGACGATCGGGACGGCGGGCGGCTGAACGCGCTCAGATCGCGCAGCAGCCGTACACATGTCTCTTCGTCGAGCACGAAGACGCCGCCGCGATCGCTGTTCGGGATCCGTGCGTAGCGGCCCTTTGAGCTGCCTTCCACATTGCCGATGTGCAAGACGCGCTTGCCGGATCGTGTCGCTATTTCCAGAACCAACTCGGGCTTGTCGAGTCCAAACAAGGGCAAGTTGGTGTCCTTATCCACGGCGTAACGGCTCAATTTCAGGCCGGCGAGCGCTGCCAGCGTGTCCTCGATCGTCGCTGGGTTGATCTTGGCATCCGGCTTGCCCACCGCCTGCCAGGCTGAGCCGGCCTTCTCCAGCAAGAACGGAGTGCGGCTGTAGCGATAATTCAGCGATTCAATCTCCACTGCATCCAGCGGCGGCGTCCACACGGTTCGCGGTCGGTATTCATCGAGAACCTTCTGACTCAAACGCGCATCGAGCAAGAACACGACACTGCCGTTGGCCAGTTTGGCGTAACGCCGTTCGCCCTTTGCCTCCTTGTGACCGATGAGGAGGTTCATCACGTCCTTGTCCCCGGACTGGACACGCCAGGTCGCTTCGGGACGATCCAAACCGTATTTCTTCATGGCGTCCGCATCCGGCTTCTCGACTACCAGGGCCGCGGCGCGTAGCCGTGTGAGTCGGCTGAGAAAATCATCGAGCAGATCTTGTTCGGCATCGCCCTGCAACGGCTCGGTCAGTTTCCACGAACCATCGATCTTGCGAAAAACGGCGTGGCGCGGCCCGCGATCCAGTTGCAGGCGGTCCGCATCGCCGAAGCGAACAATAGTGCGATCGCGGAAGGCCACAGGACCGCCCGTCAGTTGTTCGACAAGCGATCCGGGCAGGACGGCCACCGCCTTGACATCGTCCACCAGAGCGAAACGCGTGCCATCTTCGCCTGCCGACTTGCCCAGTTTAATGACGTGTTCCGCAGGCTTTTGATCGCCCTTGAGTTTGATCGTGACCACGGCCGACGGCGATGTCAGCCCGAAGGACTGCAAATCCTTGGCAGGGTAAGCGGCGATACGCTCAGCACGCAGATTGCCGAGCGACTCGAACAATTGCTGCATCACCTGATCGTCGGCTTTCTCTTTCGCCGGCTTCACGACATCCCATTGAGCATCCTTTTTGGCAACTTCCAGGACATTGGTTTCCATACGGCGCTGGAGTGCCGTGGCGGTGGCCGCGTCGAATTTCAGGAGGTCGTGTTTGACGTAATCAAGGTAGCTGCGCTCCAACACACGGGTCGTCTCCGGTGCCAGCACGCCAACTCCCGCACCCTTATCGACGCGAGCATAGCGCGCCCCCGTTTCGCCTTCAACTGTCTTGCCCAACTCAACGGTGTGTTCGGTCTTATCTTCTCGAACGGTGGCGCGGACAGCGGGTTTGTCCAGGCCATATTTCGCCCATGCGACGTCCTTGCCGTAATCAGCGAAACGCTGAGCGCGCAAGTCGGACCAGATCGAGCCTAGCGCCGCCATCGCCTCACCATCGGCCGGATAAGCGCCGGCAGGAGATTCGGTCACTTGCCAGGAATCGTTCTTTTTCTCCAGTGTCAATGACTTGTCACCGGCTTGCGAGCGCAGTCGCTCCACCTTCGCTGCGTCGAGGTTCAGAAGTTTGGTATCGAGCAGATCGAGGGCCGAGCGATCCGCACTGCGAACGAGAGCATCGCTCACTGTGAAGATTGCCGCATCATTTCCGCGCTTGGCATAGTGCGAGCCACCTTCCTTCGTCGGCTTGCCGATCACGAGCGTATTTTCCTTGTCGTCCTTGCCAAGGACGGGCTTGATGTGGACGGTCAAAGCCGGCTTATCGAGACCGTACTCCGACAGGATCTTCGCCTCGTGGGCCTTGTAGCTCTCGACTTTCGGCGTGAGCAGTTCTGCTGTCATCTTTTGCACGCTCTCGCCGAGGGCGTTCGCGTCGAAGGGACCGCTGATCTTCCAGTTATTCTCTGTTCGCGTCAGCATGTACTCCTTCTGTCCCGCCTTTTGCACGCGCACGGTCTCGATTTCCTCAGGCAATAATTGCCACAGCGTTTGTGGCCGATAGCTGAGCGAATCGCGCGTCAGTTGCTTGTGCAGCTCGTCGTTGATAGCGAAGACCGGCCCGCCATCGGCCACGCGGGCAAAGTAGCCGCCTTTGCCACCCCGCGCTTTGCCGATTTGCACTTCCTTTGCCGGCTTCTTCTTGTCCGTGAATTCGATGCGAACCGTGATCGGCGGTTTGCCGAGTCCGTACCGCGATTCCAGATCGCTCTGCTTCGCCTCCTCCGTGACAAACTCGGCCGCCTCCAGATGGCCCAGATCGGCGAGGAGTTGATCTACTCTGACCGCATCTGCCTGCGCCTTTACCGGAGCAGCCAGACGCCAGGCGTCTTTGTCATGCTCCAGCGTTACTTTCTTGCCCTGATTGTCGATGTTGATCTTGGCCACGTCGGTGGCATTGAAATCGAACAGCCGTTTGCCGCGATATGCCAGCGCCGAGCGCTGGACCAGGGCCGCCAGAGAGTCGTCCACGGCGTTGATACGCGGCCAATCGTCGGCCATGACGTACAGTTTCTTCTTGTCCGTATCGTGCTTGCCGACGCGCACCGTCAGCGTTCGCGCTTTCTTCTCTTTCGTCTCACCGCTCTTGATCTCCTCCTCGACGGTGATTTTCACCACAGCCTCTGGCTTATCGAATCCGAATTTATTCGGATCGTCTTTGTCGAGAATGTCCTTGTCGCGCGCTTGCAGATCGGACAGCTTGTTCAAGAGGTCCATTACCTTGCTGTTGTCCGCCTCGGCACTAAAGGGCTTGATAAGTTTCCAGTCGTCCTTGTCTTTTCCCAGCACGATGTCTTCGCCGCCGTGCTTGATTTCGACCCGGCGCGCATCGCTGCTGTTGAAGCGGACGACGCGGCTGTCGCGCAGCTTATCCAGAGAGACGAAAACGTCCTTGAGCTTATCGCCCTTGATCTCGAAAACCTGATCGTTGTATTGCAGCTTGGCGTAGCGATACTCCTCGGTCACGGGCATCATGCGTTGTTGCTGCATTCCGGGCGGCATACCCGGCTGCTGCGGAGCGGGCACCAGACGCCGGCGCCGACTGGAAACCGAGCCGATCAGCAACGTAACGGTATCTCCTTTGTCGCTTTTCGCTATGATGATGCGCTCGGGATTGGTCAGGCCGGCGCGAACCAACAGTCCACCTTGCGAGGCAAAGAACAGGTCGGTGGCAACCGAAGCTGCATTGGGGTACGCATAAAGCGACAGCCACGGCGACAGGCCGCCGCTGCCGGCCGGCACGAATTGTTCGGCCCACAAATCAAACACGCCCGCCAACAACGTCTTGCGCGCCTCATCGTCGAGGCGATCATGCACCGGCTCGGCCAGCTCGGCGTCTTTCCACGATCGGCCCGAACGAACCAACGTGATGTGCGGACTGTCCGACTTCCTGTCCTCGATGGTTAGACTACGCGCCTGCAACTGCTCGACGGTATCACGGCGGTCCTCTTCGGTGACGGCTTCCTTCTCAAAAAGACGCCGTTCCTGGTAGTAATCGGTCGGCTTATCCAGCGCGGCGACGAGGCCCGGTGCCAACCGCACAACCTCCATCTTTCGGTCCAGACGGGCGTAGGTATCGCGGGAGAAGCGATTTTCCAGATTGTCCGTTTGCGGTTCGCCGAAGGCCAGGCTATGCTCCTCGCCCTCGGTCCGAATCGTTACGGTGACGGCCGGGTGCTCCAGCCCGAACGGTTGCAAGTCGTTATCGTCGTGGATGGGCTGCGGCTGGAAACGCGAGCGCAGACTGGCGAGCAAGCCCACAAGGTTTTCGACTTCCAGGCGGCGAACGGGCCAGTTGCCCGGAAGAGTCCATTGACCATCCGCTTTATGCGTAAATTCAGTAATGCCACGGGGCGCGTGAATCTCGATGCGCTGGATTTTGTCCGGGTGCAACGCCTGGAGAAAATCGCGCGTGCCTTTTTCCTCGACGGCGGCCGGCCGCGGAGACGGTTCGAGAGCGGGGGGCAAGGGCGGATTACCGTACCACCATAACAGCACGCCGGCGCCGGCAAGCACGATCAGCGTGAGAGTCGTCTTGAGATTCATTGGCGATCTCCTTGTCTACCAGCCCGAAGCGTGAGCGAGGGCCGCCCTCGCTCACGCTTCGGGCTGGTTTTGAAACCGCGTGTTACCGCAAGCGCCGGAACAGCACGACGACGAATCCGAGATAAAGGAACAATACAGGCAAACCCAGGCGAGCGCCCCATAGCCAAAGATATTCCGTCGAGGAATCCGGAGGAATCGTGTCGTTGACGCGCGGATAACTCCACAAACGCTCGTCGAGCGGCAAGCGCTCGTCTCGGCCCAACAGCCAGTTGATGGTCTGAACGAACAGTTTTTCCTGCGCTGCCGGCAGATCCTTGCCGGCGAAAAAACCTCCCTGGCCGATAACGGCCAGACGCACGTGCGCCGGTTTGTCGGCCTGGCTGACGTACCACTCGCGCGGCAAGGTTGTCTCCACGGCCACGCCGATGGGGAACGGCCCCCGGCGTCGCGTCTCCAATCCCGTGATGGCCGGCTTGAGCTGCTTGCGCTTGTCCTGATCGCGCTGTGGTTGCTCGAAGGAGGGGATGCGGCCCTCGGTGGGAAACGGCTGATCTTCGTTCCAGCTCTGCGCGCTGGTCATGAGGAAAACCGGGTCCACCGGCAGTTGCTCGGCGGCGGTATCCAGCGACTGACGCAGTGCGGCCAACGACAGCGTCAGCCCCGGCCACGTCGGCTGCGCCGGCGAAGTCACGACGGCGCCGGCGAGGGGACGAAGACTGGGCGGCTCGGGCGGCACGTAATAGACCGGGCGGGGAGCGCGGATGCGAATGTCCAGCGCTTCCTCCTTGCCAAGGCCACGCGCTGTCAGCCGAATGCCGGCATGGATGCGATTGCTGGGGCGAGCGCTGGCCACGCTTCCCGGCGGCAGGCTGTCTCGCGAACGCCAATCCCAGACTAACGGCGGGATTTCGACGCTGGTACCGGCGATGGTCAGGCCGGCCCGGTTCTCGGCGAAGCCCTGTTCTTCGGCGTCGAACAGCACCGTTTGCTTGAGCATCTTGACGCCCAGTTGGTCCAGCAGCTCCTCCAGGCCGTCGGGCCGCGCTTCCTCAAGATTGCCCGGCGGAGAATTCAGCGGGCCGAAGCAGGCCAGGATCGGCTTGCCCGCCTTGAGGAACTCCTTGATTGCTTCCACCTGTGCCGCATCGAGAGGATAAACTTGTGGCGGAATGTTGCCGAGGTTGGCCGTGTTGCGCACGGTCAGGCGCGGTACCATCAGCAAATCGCAGTCGGCCAGCAAGCGTTGCAGCTTGGCCTTGAGGTCGGTCATGCGGCGTTGCTCCTCCAGCGCCGGTTCGTTCATCTTGGCAATGTCGGCCCGCGTCGTCGCTAGCCGTTGCCGGTAATCCGTGAGAGCCTGGTCGAGCTGGTGAAGATCCTCGTCGAAATCCTCCAGGTTCTCCTTGATGACTGCTCTCAGAACCTGATCGCGTGCCGCAGGCTCGGTGACAGCGTTTTTCCACAGATCGCGCATCTCGCCCAGGAGAGGCCGTGCCTCTTGCAACTTGGCCAACTCGCGCTGCAAGAGCGCCTTGGCGGCGTCGGAAGGTGGATTGAGCAGCGCCCGCTGGTACTGCTGAATCGTCCCATCTACTAGCTGGAGTTTCTGCTCGTATTCGCGCGCCTGCTGGGGCGCTTGTTCGGCGATTTGCTTCATGAGCGAGTCCCGTGTTTTCGGGTCCTCGGCCGCTTTCTCCCAGAACGCGCGTTGCTGTCCGGTATCCGTCTTGATCTTTTGGAATTTCTCCAGATCGTTTTCGTAGAACCTCTGAGTACGCTTCAATCCTTCCAGCTTGCTTTCTTCAAGCGAGTAGACCGCCGGGTCCAAACCGAGCGGCGGCATGTTACTCTCTTTCTTGAGCACGATATCCGTGACATCAAAGCCACGCGCCTCCAGGGCGGTGCGCAAACCGTAAAGTCCGATTTCGCGCTGGCTGCCGGTCGAGAGCACTTCGTGAATGGTGGCGATAGCGATGCGCGGCTTTTTTTCACCCAGTCGGAGGATGCGATGGGCGAACGGCTCGACGCCCTGGTAGAGCAAAACGAGATTGCCACGGCCGCCGTGATCTTCTTGCGATAAGCTTTTGTCCAGAAGATAAAAGTCGTTGAAGCTCAGTTGTTGGACGCGCAGCTTGTCGTTCTCGCGGCCGCAGAAGAATAAGCTATTTTCCGGAGCGGCTTCGATCATTTTGCGCAGCGACTCGGCTCCTTGCGGATCCTTGTCGCTGGCCACTTCCTGCGTCACTTCCCCTAGCCGCTCCTTGAACTTGTAATCGCGCGATTGCGTATCGAGCACTTCCACACGGATTTGCGGACCAACGGTGCGGAATTGTTCGACCAGGTCATGGACTTTCTCGATGACTTTGCGTTCGGCGGCGGAGTCGAAATCGTCTTGTGGCTTGTCCGGCATCAGGCCGAAGACTTTGTGGCGATTGTAAACGATGATGGTGGTTTGGCTGCCAGGATGGAGCTGGGTCAGGTCCTTGCGAATCTCGGCCGGCAGCGTGAATTGCCGATCGCGCGTGAAGTCCACCTGCTTGAAGTGGTGAAACGACCAGAGATTGATCGCAACAATCGCGACGGCGGCCAGCGCACTCTGCACCACGGCATTGAGTCCGAAGGCGCTGCGGCGCGTGGCGGTGAAGGCCAGGATCACAAACAGCTCGATGAGCAGGGCAAACAGAGCCGCCGCCGCTCCGGCCAGGCAGATGGTCACGGCCAGGTTCTTTTCTGGTGCCTCCCAGGCCGAGAGCGCTACCGACCTGCCCGCCTCCCACGCTTGCGGAAGATCCGCAGCATCGTGAAGCACGCGAAGGTCTCCGCGAACAGCGGCGATGACGCCGGCCGCGCAGGCGAGCAAGCCGCCGGTCAGACCGAGCAACCGGACCAGAAAGTGCAACCGCGACCAGAAGAACCAGGGACGTCGCGGACTCGGTGCAGGAAGATGCGCTGGAGCGGTTACTGCCATCGTCGGGCCTCCAGACTACGAACCGTGAGGAACAGGCAGAACAAGGCTGTGCTGCCATACAGGATCAGAGGGCGTGTATCCAACAAGCCGCGCGTGAAGGCGCGATCGAAATGCAGCGGCACACTGAAAAAGTAGACGACGTTATAGAGATTCGTGCCGGCCAGCTCCGGCCGCCAGAAGCCACTGCCGATGAAGACAAGGCCGACCGCCAGGGCGAGAATCGCGGCCACCATCTGATTGCGAACGAGGCTGCTGATTAAGAGACCGATGGCCAGGAACATCGCTCCGACCAGGAACATGCCGGCATACGTCCACAGCACCGGATACGGATCGAGCATGACGGGGATCTCGAACAAATGCGGTCCCTCGGCGTGATAGTGCAGCCAACCGCCGGCGCCGGCTGCTGCACTGCCGACAACGATCAACAGCAGCGACATCAGCCTCGCCCCCGTGCCCAGGTGCGGCAACAACAACATCAATCCGACTAGCAAGGTCGCCAGTCCCGCGGCGAACAGGATGCTATCTACCGTCCAGACATTGTTGAGAATTGGCATCTGGGCACCGAGCAGGGCCGGCAGATACAGCAACGTCGGCAGCCACATAACGGTGTAGAACGCCAGGCATGCCAGGTATTTGCACAGCACCACTTGCCAGTCGCGCAGGGGCGCCGTCATCAGCATTTCCAGCGTGCCGCTGCTGCGCTCTTCGGCGAACAGCCGCATCGTCAACAGCGGCGGAATGAACAGAAACACTAACCAGAACAGCTTATCGCCGAACATCGTCTGCATGGGCGATTCCGTGCCGACCGGTCCCTTCGCCGTCAAGAGACCCAGCGTGGTGGCGAACAGGTCTCCGGTGACGAACAGAAAGACGACCAGCACGACGTAAGCAATCGGCGAGAGAAAATACGCACTGAACTCGCGACGAATCAAACTACGCGCGCGAAACAGGCCGACCGCCATCCACAGAAATCCCACCACTGCGCCGACGAGAATGACGATCAGCAGCGACAGCGTCAGCCATTCGCGTTCGGTAAGGTTGTTGAACATGTATGACCCCTATCCTGCGCGATTCATGTAGGGTGGGTCGAGCGTAGCGAGGCCCACCAGCGGGGCGTGGGGGGGG
>DATBHJ010000099.1:0-4889 GCA_036557565.1 Gemmataceae bacterium | reverse complement strand
TTAACGCGATCTGTCCCGGCACGATCAATACACCGATGGTTGCGGAGATGCTGGCCAAGGAACCGGAAGCGATGAAAGAGATCCTGAGCAATCAGCCGAACGGAAGACTCGGCGAACCCGAAGAAATTGCCTCTGTTGTCCTTTGGCTGTGCAGTCCTGGCTCAAGCTTCGTCATTGGACACGCTCTGGCAGTGGATGGCGGTTTCACGATCCAATAACAAAGCGTTTTTAAACAGACGAAGAAACACAACATGCAAGGAACTATGCTCTACGGCCCACGAGACATTCGTTTCGAAGATCGGCCGGACCCTACAATCACGAAGCCGACAGATGCCATCCTCCGCCTCTCGGCCACATGTGTTTGCGGATCGGACCTGTGGCCCTATCGCGGCATCTCCGAAGTCACAAAACCGACCCCTATGGGTCACGAGTACTGCGGCATCGTGGAAGAAGTTGGTAAAGAGGTCCGAAACATCAAGCCCGGCCAGTTCGTGGTCGGCTCGTTCGCGACATCCGATAACAGTTGCGTTATCTGTCGCGACGGCTATCAGTCCTCGTGTGTCCAACGCGAGTTCATGAGCACCGCGCAAGCTCCTCTGTTGCGCGTTCCTCTTGCCGACGGCACGTTGGTCGCAACACGCGATCTTCCCCCCAAGGAACTGATCCCGAGTCTGCTGGCGACTTCCGACGTTTTGGGCACCGGCTGGTTTGCCGCCGATGCCGCCAATGTAAAGCCTGGCACAACCGCCGTGGTCGTGGGCGATGGCGCAGTCGGCCTGCTGGCGGTGCTTTCCGCGAAGCAGATGGGTGCTGAGCGGATCATTGCGATGAGCCGCCACGAATCCCGGCAGAAACTCGCGCAAGAATTCGGTGCAACCGACATCGTCACCGAACGCGGCGAGGAAGGCATCGCGCGAATCAAAGATCTGACGAAGGGAATGGGCGCTGATTCCGTGCTGGAGTGTGTTGGCACGCAGGAATCCATGCTGCAGGCCATCCATTCCACCCGTCCCGGCGGGTTCGTGAGCTACGTTGGGGTTCCGCACGGGGTCGAACTCGACGGCGAACAACTGTTCTACGCCGAAGTGCATCTGCACGGCGGCCCAGCGCCGGTTCGCCGCTACCTCCCGGAGCTGATCGACCTTGTGCTGAACGAGAAGATCAATCCCGGCAAAGTGTTCGATTTGACGCTGCCGCTCGATCAAGTAGCCGAGGGGTATCGCGCCATGGATGAACGACGCGCGATCAAGACGCTGCTGCGCCCGTAAGGAGAACTGCAAATGGCCAACTGGCCGAAAGAAGAACTGCGCAAGATCTCTGAAGCCGATGACTTGCATATCTCGCCGTTCCGTGAGGACGGAAAAACCTACGGCACTCCGACGTGGATTTGGTCGGTTGCCGTCGATGGCGCTCTGTACGTCCGCGGCTACAACGGGCAGAACTCCCGCTGGTATCAGGCCGGAGTGCGGCAGAAAGCAGGACGGATCACCGCGGCAGGCATCACGAAGGAAGTGACGTTCGAGCCCGTTACGTTGAAATCCTCCGGGGACGAAATCAACGATCGTATCGATGATGCTTATCGCGCGAAGTACAAGGGCAGCCCCTATCTCGACCCGATGATCGGCGGACGGGCGCGCGCCGCGACAGTCAGGGTGATGCCGCGCGAGACGATGGCCAACGAATATACGACGTAACCGATCTATGAGCAGAATGAAGCCGATTGCCGCGATTGCGGCGCTCTTCTTGATTTCCACCTCATGGGCTCAGAGTGACCGTACAACAGATGAGAGGAAACCGAAACCAATGCAGACACAAAACGACACCAGGGCAGTGGCCCCGGCACTTGATAAGTACGCGCAAGGGCCTCTCGCGGAACTATGGAAGCGCCCTGAGCTCTCGCCGCGGGATCGCAGCATCATCACGGTGGCAGCTTTGATCGCGCGCAACCAGACGATCGAGATGCCCTACTACATGAACCTCGCACTCGACAATGGCGTTAAGCCACGCGAAATTTCCGAGATCATCACGCATCTCGCGTTTTACTCCGGCTGGGGGAATGCCATGTCAGCAGAGGCGGTCGCGAAAAATGTCTTTGCCGAGCGTAGGATTGGAGCCGATCAACTCCCTGCCGCTTCGCCTGCCCTTCTTCCCCTAAACAAGGAGGCCGAGGAGAAGCGCGCAACGAACGTTGAACAGCAGTTCGGGAAGGCGGCTCCCGGAATCGTGCAGTACACCACGGATGTTCTGTTCCGTGATCTTTGGCTGCGTCCTGAGCTTGCTCCTCGTGATCGAAGTCTGGTGACAGTCAGCGCGCTGATTGCATCCGGCCAGGTCGCACAGATTCCGTATCATCTCAACCGGGCGATGGATAACGGCCTGACTCAGGCGCAGTCCGGAGAGGTCATTACACATCTGGCGTTCTATGTCGGGTGGCCGAACGCCTTCTCGGCACTGCCGGTCGCAAAGGAAGTTTTTGAGAAGCGCTCGCACTGAGCACTGAAGGGTGAAATATGGAAATCAAACGAGTTGGTTCGCAAGCTTCCGCGAGAGGGTCGTCGGAATGGTTCACCGGCACCGTAAGGATTGATCCCCTGTTTCAGTCGCCCGATCCGGCGCTCGTTTCCGGCGCAAGTGTAACGTTCGAGCCCCGCGCGCGCACGGCCTGGCATACGCACCCGCTCGGTCAGACGCTCATCATAACGGCGGGCTGTGGCTGGGTGCAGCGCGAAGGCGGCTCGGTCGAGGAGATTCGTCCCGGTGACGTCGTCTGGTTTCCGCCCGGCGAGAAGCACTGGCACGGGGCCACGCCCGGCACAGCGATGACGCACATTGCGATTCAGGAAAAGAAGGACGGCAAGAACGTCGATTGGATGGAACAGGTCACGGACGAGCAATACCGTTCACGCTAGTGGGCGATCGATAAGGAGCGATGAAAAGGGGACTGCATGCAGAGGCGCACACTCGGAAAGAATGGGCTGGAGGTTTCGGCCTTGGGGCTCGGCTGTATGGGCATGAGTTGGTCTTACGGGCCGCCGAAAGACAAAGGGGAGATGATCGCTCTGATTCATGCCGCCGTCGAGCGAGGCATAACGTTCTTCGATACGGCGGAAGTATACGGCCCGTTCTCAAACGAAGAACTAGTAGGTGAGGCCCTTGCTCCATTTCGCGGCAAAATCGTGATCGCCACAAAATTCGGATGGGAGCCAAATCCTGGAGACGGCAACAGATGGAACGGCTTAAACAGCAGGCCGGAGCACATCAAAGAGGTCGCCGAAGGTTCTCTGCGCCGGCTGCGTGTCGAGGCGATTGATCTCTTTTATCAGCATCGCGTCGATCCAAACGTACCAATAGAAGATGTAGCGGGTGCAGTCAGAGACCTCATCCAGCAAGGCAAAGTGAAACATTTTGGTCTGTCAGAGGCGGGTGCGCAGACGATTCGTCGCGCCAATGCCGTTCAGCCCGTGACCGCGTTGCAAAGCGAGTACTCGCTGTTTTGGCGGCAGCCCGAACAGGAGATCCTGCCGCTGCTGGAGGAACTCGGAATCGGATTCGTCCCGTTCAGCCCGCTTGGTAAGGGCTTCCTGACAGGCGCAATCACGGCAGACACCAAATTCGACAGCACAGATTTTCGCAGCACGGTACCTCGTTTCAAGGACGAGAATCGGAAGGCAAACCAGGCTCTGGTGGACGTGATTAGGACGTTTGCCGAACGAAAGAGCGCCACGCCGGCCCAGATCGCGCTCGCCTGGCTGCTGGCGAAGAAGCCATCGATCGTTCCCATTCCGGGCACGACGAAGCTGAGCCGTCTCGAAGAAAATCTTGGAGCGCTGAACGTCGAATTGACGTCTGATGATCTCAGCGCAATGGAAAGCGCCTCTTCGCAGATCACGATCCAGGGCGCGCGTTATCCGGAATTCCAGGAAAAGCTGGTGGGGCGTTAAGAGATGAAACCAATCCGCGTTGGAATTCTCATCGTGCTTGCGGCACTCTGCGCTTTTTCCCAGACGGATTCGCGCTCGGACCGGGACAAATTGATCGGTGCGTGGCGACTGGTCTCCATCGCCGGGCCTGATGGAAAGCAGATCACGAGCGGGGTGCCGGTTGGGATGCTGATTTATACCCGCGACGGTCACATGTCGGTACAGCTCATGTACCCGGAATCGCAAAAGTCTCTCTCCAATGAGTACGTGGAGAACGGCTATGAGGCTTCCTTTGGCAGCTATGACATCGATGCCGCAACACACACGCTGACGCATCATGTGCGGGGTTCGAATACGTGCGACCGCCTTGTCGGCAAAGAGTTGCCGCGCCGATATCAGTTCAATCGAAAGGGCCAACTGATTATCAGGTCGGCCCGGCCGGATGAATACTGGTTCGTTACATGGGAGCACACCCGGCCAACCGGCTGACGACCGGGGCCAGATCCAGACTAACGTTTATTGCCAGGTGTGCGACAGCGATTGGTAGCGGCATGCGCCTTCGGGCATCCACAGGAACAGTTGGCGCAGTCACAGGCCCCGCTGTTAACTTCAGAATTGTCTACGAATCGTTCAGGGCTATTTGCGAACCGCAGGCGTCGATGGTGTGTACGCGTCAATAAAGACTTTGCATCGCACCGTTCAGGACATCAAATCCCGCAATGCCAATACCAACTCAGAGGAGTTGCAGCGCAACGTCGACGAAGCCGTCCGCGAGGTACGGACGCAACGCCGCAGGAAAAATAAAGGCCGATAGAGCCTTGACGGGTTGGGGCCGCGAGATGGGCAAGGAAGTCATGGAACACTACACCGAAACCAAAGCGGTCGCGGCAAGGCTGTAGTCCTTCTGCAACCTGCCAGACCGGTTCAAATCCTGGCGGCTGCTCAGCTGATGTATTCTGAGACTCGTGC
>DATBHJ010000098.1:0-34267 GCA_036557565.1 Gemmataceae bacterium | reverse complement strand
AGCGGAGTGAGCGGTCGTCCATGCTGCCGCTTACTCCGCTGCGCTCCGTGCGCGGCTCGGAGAGATTTGGTGTGCGTCGCAACGGCCAGTAGTCCATGAGCAGCAACACGAACGGCCACGTCACCAGCATCGGCTTGCATAACAATCCGATGACGAACGGCGCCAGTACAGCGAGATAACGTCCCACAGACGGCCGCGCCGCATAAACGGTGTACATGCCCAGGGTGAGGATGGCAAAGAAGGTGCTCGTCACGTCCTTGCGTTCGGACACCCAGGCCACTGATTCGACGTGCAGCGGATGCAAACCGAAGAGCGCCGCCACCAGTGCGGGTCGCCAGTCCTCGCCGGTCATGCGTCGAAGCACCAAGTACAGGCCGATAGTGCTGGCAATATGCCAACCCAGGTTAATCACATGATGGGGACGCGGCCGCAGATCGAAGAGCTGACAATCGAGCTGATGCGACATCCATGTCAGCGGATGCCAGTTGGATGCTTCAAAGCTCGTCCAGGCCCAGGCGATGTTCTCCCTTGTCAGTCCCGTCTTGACGTGAGGGTTATTGTAGACATAAGCACCATCGTCCCAGTTGACGAAATCGCAACTCATGACGGGGAAAAAAGCAATCAGGACGGCGACAAAGAGTCCAAGACAGATGCGCAGCGGCAGACGGTTTTCCATGAACGACCCTCCAGCGACCGGCCGTTCGCCTCGTTTGGCTCTTGCGGCGTCTCGCATTTGCTCTACACTATATTTTTAATTTCGGCAACGCACTGCCATGAATCCGTCCGATTCCTTTCAGCTCCCGCCGAAGCCTCGTGTCGAGAACATTACCACGAGCAAAGAGGCCATCGGCCCGGAAGGGCCTTCGCCCTTGGAACCGTATTTTCTACGAAGCAGCGACGTGTTCGCAGCAGCCTTGCTGGCGACGGCCTTTCTTCTCCTGAGCATTCGACCGCTGTGGTACAGCGACGTTTGGGCCCATATCAAGTTCGGTCAATGGATTGTTCAGCATCGCCAGCTTCCGCAGCAGGAGCCATTTTCCCCCTTTGCAGATCGGGAACCGTTAATTCTCTATCAGTGGCTCTCGCAAGTGAACATGTTCCTCGTGTTCGCAGCCGGTGAACGCTTGGCCGGCGGCGACGAGCTGCACCGCTTGGCCGGTGGCGTGGAAATGCTCACGTTGCTGTTCACCTTGTTAGATTTTCTGCGTTGTCTGTTTCTGCTATTGGCGTATCGGCGGATAAGCGGTTCCATGCCGCTGGCCTGCCTGGGCCTGTTTCTCGTCGTGGTGGTTGGTTTGTTCTACGGCAATATGCAGAGGCCGCAAGCCTTCGGTGAGATGCTGTTCGCTGCCCTGCTTCTGGCGCTGAGCCGGTCCGTGTTATCGCGTCGGGCGCTCGTGCTTATCCCCGTCGGCTTCGTTCTCTGGGCCAACCTGCACGGCTCGTATGCCGTCGGTCTGGTCCTGCTCGGCGTTTTTTTCCTGGGAAGAGTCCTCGCCGTGGGGCGTGCGAATTCGTGGGCATTCACGGCCATCCTCAACGATGGACAAGTACTTCGTCTGTTCCTGACAGGTCTCGTTTCAACTGTGGCGATCGCTTTATTGAATCCTCATGGACCGTGGCTGTTCCTTCACACCTTACGTTTCTCGCAGAATCTCAATATCGCTTCGATCGGCGAATGGCAATCCATGCTGGACTATCAACGCGAAATCGGGCCGATGTGGGGATACTGGCTCCTGTGCCTTGCGGTGATCGCCACGCAAATTCTCAGCCCGCATCTGTTACCGCCGACTTCGCTGTTGCTGTTCGCCGTTTTCGCCATACTGCCGGTGTTTCAGTTGCGGATGTTGTGTTGGTGGATTGTCCTGGTTCCCTGGATCGTTTTGCCGGAGTGGGGCGCGTTAGCTCAACGGATCCCCTTGCCCTGGCTCCGGTATCGCAGCCAGCCCAGCGGGGCGAAAACGCTGATGGCAGCTGGTCTGTTCTTACTAGCGTTGGCAGGGTCGCCTTCGGTGAGATGGCTTCGCGGCGGCCAACCGCGCCCCCTCGATAGTTCTCTGTCGCCGGGAACTCCGTGGAAACTTGCGGCTCAACTGGCAGCAGACCCCAATGACAAACCCTACTATCCGGAGTTGGCCGACGCACTCAAACGCAGCTATCCTCAGGGTCGCTTCCAGGGCCGCATCTTTGCCAGCGAGACGCAGGGCGATTATCTCCTGTGGGCCTTGCCGTCCCAGTATCCCGTACTGGCTTACACGCACGTTCACCTGTTTCCACCGGAGCACTGGAACGACTGTCTGACCGTCCTGGCGTCCGACGTGGGTTGGAAGGAGATCCTTGACCGAGACGGCGTCAACTTAGTCGTCATCGAAGCCGAAATGCGCTTGCAACTCTCGGAGGCAATCAAAGCCGATTCCCACTGGCGGATCGTCGTCGATGAGACCGGCCTGCAACAAAAAATCGATCCGCGCACGCGCTTGCTGATCGCTGTGCGAAAAGCACCGCTGCCAGGTTAGATTTACTCCGAGCCGCGCACGCTCTCAAGGGTCAGCAAGCCGTTCATACAGGACCACGAAATTATCCGAATGCGGCTTGAATGAGGCCGCTTCCAGGCCCCAGAGATAATCCGTACGATAGGGCGAGACCATGTCCACGACGGCTACCCGCCGGTAATTCGCGGCTACAAATTTCAGCGGCCACTGCATGATGAGCTGGGGGGCGTCGGGGTCCACACAGGAGAACCACGAATCAGCAAACCGGACAAGGGCGATGTAGCGCGGGCGGCATTGTTCCATCTCTGCGATCATCTCTTCCTGCATTTGCAGAGAATAGCGCTGTGGCTCCATCAGTGGATAGGTGTAGATGTATTTTGTTGCGGCTTGGCGGCGCGCGTAGAAGTACACCTCCGGTTCGGAACCGAGGACGGCGATCCGATCCTCTGGTTGTGTATGGTCTCGAATGTAAACTCCCAGCGCCTTCATTGCGTTGAAATGAGTTGGATAAGTCAAAGTTGTAATCTCATCTGGTGAAAGTAGGAAGAAATAAGGGAGTTGCTTGCCGAAGTCCGTGATAAGAGCGACAAGCGTGACGAGCACAGCGATTCGATCGGGCGGAGCTATACGACGACACAGCTGGCCCAAAGCGGTTGACGCAACCGCAGCCAAGAGGCTCACGGCGGGCGCGAGGAGTAGAAAATAATGAGAACGAAAATGCAATCCGGGGCAGACACTCAGGATCGAGAAGCCGGTAAACAACAACAGGAAGAGGCAGCGCGGCCGCAGCGAGCGGTTGAGGATGGAGGCCGCCAGCCCTACCAGAGCGAGACTGTATAATCCAATGGAACTAGAAATCTGCCAACCGCCCATACGAAACAACGAATCCCTACCTCCCTGCCATGATGACATAGACAGGTAATATCGAGGATAAGTGAAAGTCCAGAACCAAAAGGGAGCAAACGCTCCTTTGATCCCCAGGGAAAGCCAAAGTAGTGCAACGGGAAAGACCATGGCCGCAGAGAATATCAGGAGGTGCGAAAGCAGCCTTTGAATCGATCGACCGTCGCGCCGCAGGCTTTGAATCAGCAAGTAGACACCCGCGAACCCTGCGAACACTGCCGCATGTTGCTTCATCAACACAGCGACGCCGTATAGAAAACCCGAAGCCAACAAGCACAGCAATCGCCTCTCTTCCAGGGCAAGCAACAGCAGCAATGTCGCGCCCAACAGAGGTAACAGTACGAAATGCTCGGCGTTAGCTGTGAAGCCGAGTGTGCTGCGACTTAAGGACAGAAAAGCAAAGGAGCTGGCCGCCATCAATCCGATGACAGGGTTGAAAAGTCGCTTTCCCAGCAGAAAGATGAGCACCACGGAAAGGGCGTTGATTAACATCAATCCCAAATGGATAGCGACATCGGTTTGTCCAAACACGGCTAGGAATGCGGCGTACACATACGGCACGCCGGGGTACTTCATGGTATGCGCCTGAGTGAAGGGGATCTCTCCCTGAAGGATCAACTGGGCGATGTAGGCGTACTCTCCCTCATCGCGCTCGAGCGAAATGGGCAACAAGCGCACGCGCAAACCAGCCGTGGTGAGAACGATCAGAGCCAGAAGGAGCCAGGCGATTTTCGTTGCTTGCTGAGGTGTTAATCCATTACGGCCTTCTGTTTCCAGCTGTCCGAGGTTGTGTGAAGCGCAGCCATCCGTCAGAGTCAGCGAATCCGTCGATTGGCCACGCATCGCTTGATACCTCCCTCACCTCAACTACAAGAAAGACAGGCATCTTTGCCAGCTGATGCGAGAATGGATCAACGACCCCACCAATGGCTAAACCAAATAGGACACCTTTTGCGCGATACTATAGCAAAGTTAGTCCGGACGGACTAGGCGAAGACAACGGTGTCGTCCTCAAAATGGAAGTGTTTCTGCAGTTGACGAAATTGCTCACAGTCGATGGACCTTGGCGGAACATCGTTGACCCATCCGATATACCTGCTTACTCCTTTGGCAGAGCCAATACGGGTTCTGTTACAGGTTCCTCGATCGGGGATGCACCGAAGATGTGCAGTTCGACTCCGCCATCGAGGACCGTCAGATAGGTGCACGGCAGCTCCGTCCAACAACCGCTGTTGTAGTACGCCAAGGGTAGATCGTCCTTCGCCACGGCATGATGAGTGTGTCCACAGCACACTGCGGTACAACCCATTTTGCGTGCCCGCTCGATCGCTCCTTCCTCGATCTTTCGCGCGCATCGCAGGAAAGTCTTGCTTCCTTTCTTGGCCAGCTTGGCGAAGGAATGCGTCTTATCAATCCACTGCAGCAGAAGGTAGATGCAGTCGCCTATCCAGGTCAGAATCGGATGGGATTCGATGAAATCGTCGAAGATATGACCGTGCAGGAATAGGATTTCACGGCTGCCGCTGGTCAGTACGGTTTCATTTTTCACCGTGACTCCAAGCAGATGGGAGATCAAATCGGCAGAGCCGTCGTGGTTGCCTGAGATCCAGATGATGTCGATACGATCCGACAACTTGCGGATCAAGGACAGGACCTTCCAGTGATTCTTGTTCAGACGCCGAAAGTCGATTGAATCGAAGACGTCGCCGTTGAGCACAAGTCGAGACGTGGCGATGTTGCCCTCTGCCACCTTCTCCAGAAATCGCACTAGATTCTTGGCCTGGCAGTTACTGGTCCCGAGATGAATGTCCGAGAGGATGATGGCGTCGTACACCATGTGCCTCCATTTTCACACATGCGGAATCCCGAGTTTCCGTTGGCAGTTACGATAATCACTATTCGTGTAGATTGTGGCTAGATATTGTGGAATTTCGAAAAAGGATATACAGAGCTGAAGCTGGACAAATAATGTTTTGTCATTTGTGATTGATGCTGGAAGCCCCAGAGTGGGCAGTGTAAAGAAGCGAAGAAGAAGCCAAGTAAAGTGCAGAATAATGTGAAAAGAAGATGAATAAAGTCTTTGACCTATCGACTTATCTTGACACACTTTTTATTGTGAGGCATGTGCGACAGGGATTCGATGGGAGACTCGAATCAAATGCCCTATGATTTTGACTTCCTTGTGGCGGGGAGTGGCGCTGGCGGAGGGACTTTCGCTTACGCCTGTGCGAAAGCAGGCAAAAGCGTCCTTCTCGTCGAGAGAGGAGGCAAGCCGGAACTGGGGAGACAAGTTCACGATGAACAGGCGGCTCTTATCGGCAAGAAACCTTATGATGATCGTCCTGTATGGGTAGACGGCGAGGCTCGCAGATTATACATGGGTGGCGTCGTTGGAGGAGGCACTTCCCTTTACGGGGCAGCACTGATCCGCCCCAGCCGCGAGGATTTTCATCCGGGCCAATACTACGGCACGCGCATTCCTCGTGCTATATGGGATTGGCCGATCGATTATGAAACATTGGAGCCGTATTATACTCGAGCTGAAGTGTTATACGGCGTCGCCGGATTTGGCGAAGAAGATTTCGGACCACTCCAGAAGCCGCGCCGAGGTTTTCCCTCAAAGCCCATCTTGCCCAAACCGATCAATCAATGTCTCATCAAAGCGAACAGAGCACGAGGCTTGAAACCTTTCTGTCTGCCGCTGGCGATCGACTTCAATCGCTGTCTACAGTGTCCTGCCTGCCCCGGATATCTCTGCCCCAACGGTGCTCGCCGTTCATCGGCCCAGCTGGTGGAGAAAGCCATCGGAGATAACTTACCGCTGCACGTACTCACCGGAGTTGAGGTCGAAGGATTTTCCCGAGATACGCGCGGCCAAATCATCGGCGTCCGCTTGTTAGACCGATCGTCGGGTAAACGGATCGAATACCGTGCCAGGCGTTACGCCCTTGCGGCCGGGGCCATCGCCTCTCCGACCTTGTTGCTCCGCTCGGGCATTCGCGGAGAATGGATCGGCAGAAACTACATGATGCACCTTTCGCCAATCGTGGCCGGGCTTTTTCGCAATCGTACAGGCGCCGATGAAACCTACGTGAAACAGGTCGGCTTTTGGGATTATTATTTCGGCACGAGGGAGTATCCCCACAAAATGGGTCTCGTCCAGTCCTTGCCCGCTCCCGGACCGCTCATGATGCGGAAAGCGGCTGGGCTTCGCTTGCCTCCCTCCGTCATCGAGTTCTTACGGAGACGAATGCTGCCCTTGACGGGGATCATAGAAGACCTGCCCAAGCCGGCCAACCGTGTGACTCTGGCGCACAACGGCCTGGCCGAGCTTCACCACAACTTTGATCGATTTGATCTCGAGCGCGGCCGATGGCTGAGTCGTCTTATGCGAAGAATCTTGCGAAATGCAGGAGCCATGTTCTGTCTGGTGAAGTCGTTTCCATCGGGCGAACACGTTGCCCACCAGTGTGGCACTTTGCGGTTCGGGAAGAAGCCGGATCACGCCGTCGCCGATCCGGAATGCCGGCTGTTCGACCATCCGAATGTGTTTATTGTCGATGGCAGTTTCTTTCCAAGCTCTCTTGGCGTCGGTCCGGCCCTCACCATCATGGCGAATGCCCTCCGCGTTGCCGATGTTGTGACACGAGAGATATAGCAGTGTGTGAGTGGAACATGGGGAAAAAAGGTGGTTTCAAAATCCGGATGGAACAATTTCGTCAGGCCTCGGCCATCCATGGCGGCGTCTTCAACCTGTGGATGGCGGCACTGGCCGTTCGACTCTCCCGGGTCAGAATTCCATCGAGGCGGCTTCGACTCAAACTTTACCGAACGATTTACGGTAAGAAATACGCGCCACTGAACGAAGCGGAGCTCGAAAAGCCGCTTTGGGCTTACCCTTCCTTCAACGCACTGTTCACACGAGGCGTGAAGCCGGAGCTACGACCCATTCCGCAGTCTGTGGACCAGTTTCTGTGTCCTTGTGATGGAACAGTTCAGGAGGTTGGGCAGCTCAAGGAGGACAGGCTGCTGACCGTCAAGGGAGTAGAGTACACGATCGATTCGTTGTTACCGGGAATGGATCGGCAGGCTTTCCGCAATGGACACTTTGCTGTCTTTTTCCTGTCGCCAAGTGATTGCCACCGCATTTTCAGCCCGCAGGATGGGACCATTGAGGAAATAGTTCACGTTCCTGGATTTCGCTTGCTCGTTCATCCACCCTACCAGCGAAAGGAGTTTCCGGTCTTCTCTCTGAATGAACGAGTCATCATGCGGTTGACGACGCCGCTCGGAGCTTGCGTCCTGGTACTGGTAGCTGGTTGGGGAGTTGGGAACATCACACTCCCCCTGCACCGAAACTTTCGACCGCGCTCTCGACGAGTGAGACGCAAGCTGTTCCCTTCGCCGGCCATCGTTAAGAGAGGAGATTGGTTAGCCACATTTGAACTCGGATCCACAGCCATTCTGATTGTAGAGCCGGCAGTACAAGTGAGGATGCACGTTCGTGAGGGTCAACCGGTCAAGTATGGCCAGCCTGTTTTAACGGTCCGACCCTGAATCTCGTGCTTCCTGACCAGCGCATGACCGAGAGAGAGACCAGTGGACGAGATACTCTTAATCGCAGGTGTCGGCGACCCGGTGATTGCAGATTACGCCTCCTGGGCGATGCGTTCCCACAAGGAAAGGGTCACGGTGCTTTCTCATCCGAGTGTTTGCGGCGATATCAAAGAATGCGTGGAATTACACTCGGTCGATAACTTCTCAAGGACTGAATTCTTGTCGGCGTATTCCCAAGATCGCATCACACAATTCGTGATTTTCTTGAGCCAAAGAATAACAACACGCGAACGGGAATTGCTCGATATCGTTGCCTCTCTCGCCATCGATAAGGGCGTGGAATGTATCTGCATTGTCAGTTCCTTCCGAGTGCATCTCGGCGATACGCGCGCCATAGAAGCAGAAGAATATGCAGTTAACCGATTCGAGGGCTTGCCAGCCGGAATCGTAGTAATCCGCCCCTCGCACGTTTTGAGCTTGCATTCGCGTGTTAGCAATAGTCTCCGGAAGTATCATTGTCTAGCCCAAGCCCTTCCATCGCACTTGACGACTTGCTTCGTGGAAGGGGAAGAACTGTTTGCAATGATCGATAGCGAATTATTGGTAAAGCGCAGACCGCGGACTCGCGGTACATATACTCTTCTGGGCGCGAACACAGGCTGGAAAGCCTTGCTCGCCCGGAAGCAAAGCGAATCTCCTTCTGGGTTGTTCGCGCGACTGATCGCAGCGCTCTTACGGTTCTTCTTGATCGGGCATCTCCTCGGATGGCTTGTAGTCGTTTTGGCAAAATGGGTGCCCAGTCTTCGGCCATGCACTTGCGGCACTTTGTACCCGATATCGGTGCGAGAATTGCTCGCTCTCTATAATAAGTATAACTACCGGAACATAAAGATAGTTGGTTATAACAACGGAGTCATCCATTTCGGTCACAAGTATCCTGGAAAGACCATCATCTCGACCATTCGCTGCAATCATGCAGCCCGCGTGATGGGAGGATTCGCCCGATTCGATGGCGGAGTCACAGTTCGCCAGGCAATGGAAGTGTTGAAAGAGCAAGGCAAAGAATTGCACGTCATTCCTAATTATACTTACGTCAGCATGGGGACGGCTTATTTCATACCAATCCACGGATCGGCTTGCGACAATTCCACAATCGGCGAAACGATCCAAAAAGTGCTTCTGTACGATCCCATCAATGAGCGCTTCATTGCAGCCACGCGCAAGAACCCCACATTTGGCCACTACATGTATAATTTGGCAGCCGATGTGCTTCTATTACGCCTGACTGTCCGAGCGAGGGAGAAGACTCGTTATTATGTCAAGATCTTGGAGCAATCTAATCCCTCAAGTAAGGACCTCTTGCGTTTCTTCCAAGGCGAGAAACCATCTAACGTTGAGATCCGTAAAGCAAAGGCCTCCTCGGACAAGGTCAAGGTGAGTCTGTATTACGCGGAGGACGGCGAGAGAGACACGGTGGCGCGGGAACTGCCCCGTGACGCTCTGGGGCGCCTGTGGGATCGGCTCGAATCCAATCCGATAACATCGTTCCTTTTCCACGGACTTGTGCGATGGCTTGCCCATCATGTCGAACTGTTTCTGTCTGAGAGTGACTTTGCGATCTTTTGGGATACTCACCGCGCTTTGCCGCTGTCCAAGATCCAGCTCCGTTATATCAAACGCGATGGCTTGCCACATTCGCCTTTCCGCGAACATGATTGTGTTTCGGCAGATCTTTTCATGCTCAAGAAGCACAAGAAGGCATTCGAGGCTTATCTGAGGGAAACACTCCCAGGGGTAGCGATGAATCCTGGCAAGCACAGCAGGTGAATCGATCATGACTACAAACCATCGATTTCTTGACACCTGCAAGCAACTCCTTCAAGAAGGGAGACCGAACTTCTTCCGCCTGTATTTGAATCCCTTTGTGGTTCAAACCTGTCTGTGCCTGAGCAAGTACATCGAGGAAACCTGGTACACACAGGCGTCCATCAAGCCGCCCTATCAGAGCTTTCTTGCGAATGGATTCGATGAAGCCCTCAGCGGAGCGATCAAGCTGGCTCGGTATGCGGCCAATGTCCAAAGGCGTCCGTTTGCTGGAGTGGCGATTGACGGTGAGAATTGCCTCGGCCCTTTCTCCTCGATTCGTGTGAGTGACCAAGGCAAGATCGACTTTCTATCCGAACTGACGGTTCTAGGAAGGGAAGATTTCGAGGCAATTCCTTCGTTAACTGACGGTACGTGCTTGGGCTATGTCATCCTGATCCTTTCATCCGCCGGGGAAGCTGGCTCCATCTCGAAGGCCCTGCAGACGATCCAGGCTCAGGGGACGCCGCTTATCCTATGCGTGGACAGGGATTCCTTTTCTCACCTGCGATCATCAACGTCCTCCATCTGGAAAACGCTCATCCCAGATATTGTGGTTTTCGACGAGTCGTTCGTACACAAGGACGTGCCTTTTGGTGCCTTCACTGCAAAGAAATCTCTTTACAATTACTGGAATACACCTGACAACTCGACCTTTCACTCTACGACCTTCCAACCGAATTCCATCAGCGGCCTTCATTTCATGAGGTGCCTGGAGAGAGACGATCCGGAATTCTATTCGGCGCATAAGGACAAGCTGACCCACATTCGATCAGACTCAGTCTTGTGCAAGTCGTTGCTTGGGGAATTGTACAGTCCTTTCTTGAGCAAAACGATCGCTCTCCTGGGAACGGACACCCTGGATGTGAAAACCGAGGGACACTATGTCCAAGTCAAGGGGCGACGGATCTTCGATGCAGTTGCCGGAGTGGCTTGCAGCGTGCGCGGTCATAATCCTGTCAGATATGTAGAGGAAATCGCGGACCTGACCGACGGCGGAGATTATCATACGGCGGCAGCGGAACAGTTGAAGCAACTGACGGGCTTGCCGGGTTTGGTCCCGGCGGTTAGCGGAGCATCGGCGGTTGAAAATGCGCTGCGGGTCGGGCTGGCTGCCCAGTATCCCCGGAACTATGTCCTCGCCCTCAAGGGTGGATTCGGCGGCAAGACGCTGCTCGCTCTCACGGGAACGGCCAAGCCATCCTACAAGAAACATCTCGGACCACTTTACGAAAGCGTTCTCTACATTGATCCATTCTGTGATAGCGCTCTGGAAGAGATCGATCTTGCCTTCGAGAGATATCCGGTCGGCCTTGTCCAGTTGGAGTTGATACAGGCTGTTGGAGGGGTACGGCTCATTCCGAACAGAGTCCTCCGCCACCTGGAATCAATGCGGCGCGAGCGCGATTGCTTGCTTTTCGTGGACGAAGTGCAAACGGGTATGTATCGAACGGGGCCATTCATACGATCCGAAGAGATGGGCATCCACCCCGATATTCTGACGATTGGCAAGGGCACCTCCGATATGATGTTCCCTTTCGCCGTGACGTTATGTTCGGAGACAGTCGAAGGGAGGCTTGATGCCCTGAGATCAGACCTCATGGCAACTCTGCGCCAACGCTACGATTACGAATTTGGATACAGGACACTGTTGAATACCGTGCATCTTGCCGAGAAACAGGGGCTGTCGCAGCGCGTCCGTGAGTCGGAAGCTTTGTTCGTCAAGCTCCTCAGTGAGCGATTGTCTGACTGCAGGGCCGTTCGTGACGTGCGGGTGTTCGGCCTGCTGATCGCCATTGAGCTCAATACGGGCAGCTGGTTGCCCGGAGGAATCCGAAAGAAAGTTCCTTTCGCTTACATCTATAACTTGTTCACTCACGTTCGATTTCCTCTGTTAGTCGGTTATTGCCAATACGAGCCAGACGTACTCAAACTCACGCCTCCGCTCTCGATTACTCCAGAGGAGATCGAAAGCGTCTGCGACACGATTGCATCCGTACTTCGGCAGCCCTTATACAAGCTGCTGCCGCGCGCTGTGGGCGCGAAGTTGAGGGCTGGAGTTCGGCGAACCATGACAACACGCTAATGGGAGAGTGGCGGATGAATCCCTTCAAGGTGAACTTTCAAGAATTATATGAACGACATCTCTGCCGGCACTCGCAATATGGGATCAATGTTATCCATGCGGCTGCGGTGCTCGGTATCTATCTGGCCCTGGCTGGTATCATTTTCTGGATTGTGGGGACGGAATGGCTGTTACTCTTCGTCATTATCCCGTATCTGGTGGTTGTAGCTTCGAATGTTCCCTGGCGCATTCTCCTCGGCACTGTGCTTTTCACGGTTCTTTTCCTCGCCTTGTTTCTATATGTGCCGAAGCTACCGTGGTGGGTCTACGTCCTGGCTATTCCTGTGTTTTACAAGATCCAGGCATGGAGCCATAAGGTTTATAACGTGGAAAAAGATATGATCGAGTTCAACAAGAAATACAAGAAGGGCTTCGCCCTCTTTGTGTTACTGTCCATCTATGAGATACCCCTGCTTTTGAACTACCTGATTTTCGACAAGGACAATTGGCCTACCTGGCTCAGATTCTCTCGGACTGAATCCCCGAACCTGAACCTGAAAAGGACTCCCCACGATGCAGGCGACTACCATCCAGCGCCACTACGATGAAGTGATCGCTTCTCACTATGATTTTGACCCCCAATCGGTGATCGGCGACTCCCTTGGCAAGGCAATCGGCCAGATCCGTCGCCGATTAAACGATACTGCCGGTGCGGCTCCGCTGACGGTCCTCGATCTGGGCGTGGGCACCGGCCTGTTTCTGGAGAGATTGCGTGCCAAGACGAGAAGAGAGATTCAGCCGTACGGCCTCGATATCTCGCAGAATATGGTTTCGATCGCGCGGAAACGAATTCCCGACCTGCTTGCGGCCGTTGATGACGCCGCCAACCTGGACGATCATTTCCAGACGCTGGCCTTCGATTTGATCTGCACACATTTTATCACGGGATTCGTTCCCCTTGCGAGCCTTGCACCCAAGATCTTGCGCAAGCTGGAAAACCAGGGTTACTGGTCGTTTGTAGGCGGCACCAAGTCGGGATTTCCACGGTTGCAAAAGAAGGCTGCGTCGCTGCCGCTGAGAAATTGGCTCTTCGGCGGCTCGAGATCGAATGTTGATGAGCTTGTTTGCAACCCGGCAGATCAGGCTGAAGTCGTTGCCACACTGATCGAGAATGGATTCACAGTTTGTGAATGTGAGACTTTTTCTCCGGATCTTCATTTCGACAGCTTCAAAGACTTCATGGATTTCGCCTACTATGGCGGCTGGCTAACGCCGTTCATCGAGGCCTTGGGACTTCACGAGGCCAACTATTTGGTCCGGCTCCTTCTGAATACCTTTTATTTTCCTGCGCACGACCAGCACAACATCGTTATTGCGCTGGCTCAGAAACCATAGATGGCTCGACGATTCCGAGATGGCCAGCACGAATCTCTGCATCGTCTGCAAACTGAGCGATCGTGAGGAGGTCCGACAATGCGTATCGCCATCATCGCTGAGGTTTTCCTCCCGAAAGTGGACGGCGTCGTCAATCGGACGGTGAACTTGGTCCGGCAACTTGTCCGTCGCAACGAAGATGTCTTGGTGGTATGTCCGCAGGCCGAGGGTAGCCGAGCGTGTCCCGTGCCTGTGGTTGAGATTCCTAGTTTTCCATTCCTAATCTATCCAGAATATCGAATTGCCTTGCCGGATAAACGCTTGATTAAGGAGCTGGACGCCTTCGCCCCGGACGTGCTCCATTACGTCAACCCGTTCGCCTTTGGTTTTCGTTGTTATGATCTCCTGCACCGCTCTGCAAAGCGCATCCCCAGTGTGTTCTCGTTCCACACGCTTTACGGCGAATTTGTCAAGCAATACTCCCTACTGAAACCGCTATCTCCCCTGCTGTGGTGGATGATGCGCGAGTATCACAACCGGGCTGACCTCAACCTGACCGTGTCGCGCATCATGCAGACGGAGCTTCAAGAACGCGGATTCGAGCGTGTGAAGTACTGGCCGCCGGCCGTTGACAGCCGCCTGTTTGACCCTTCGCGGAAGAACTCGGAAATGCGCTCTCGTCTGAGCGGGGGACAACCAGAAAAGCAGTTGTTGCTCACGGTTTCGCGCCTGGCACCCGAGAAGAACGTCGCTTTCCTGGCCGATGTGATGGACCATCTTCCCAACGCCTGCCTCGCCGTGGTTGGCGATGGCCCTCAACGTGCCGAGCTGGAACGCCGGTTTGCCGGTCGAAATGCGAGTTTCATCGGCTACTTGAAGGGCGAGGAGTTGGCCGCTGCGTATGCCTCGGCGGCCATTTTCGTGTACGCCTCGGAAACCGAAACTATGGGCAACGTGATCCTGGAAGCGATGGCCTGCGGCTGTGCGGTCGTGGCACCCCGGGCGGGAGGCATCCCCAGTCTGGTCAGGCACGCCGAGACAGCGATGCTGTATGCGCCCGGGAGCTTGCAGGAAGCGGTACTCGCGACGCAGACACTTCTTTCCGATACCGATTTCCGCACGCGAATGCAGCGAGCCGCTCGTGCAACGGTCGAGGGGTGGGACTGGGAGAATTCGATCGATTCCGTTCGCAACGTATATCGACAAGCGATCGAGAATTACCATCCGGTGCCAATGCCGATGACCTGGAATCAGGGCCTTGCGGGAATGTTCCTTTCCAGTCTCGTCTTCGCCTTTCGAAGTGTCTCGGGGATGGCAGACGCCTCTGCGAGAAAGGAAGCCCTCGGATTGGCGAAGAGTCCTCATCCGGCTCCCGGGACCCTAACGGCAATTCATACGCCCGGCCCTGGTTAACTCCATCTCCAGAATTAGCCTGACTCGTTGTGTGACTCTTTTGGCATTTCGCTGTGCTATGTCGCACATCTGCGCTTCCAGTTCAGCCGTCACGCCGAGTTGGCCGTCATACGCCTCAGAGGAAAATGCCTGTTTTTTCCGACTCTCGCGAACGAAATAATGGCGTGCTCGGCGGCGGCATCACCTTTGCTCTTCTGTGGCCCGGACGGGCCTACTTACAACGAGGTGAGAGCAATGAATAGTCCTTTAGCGCATAAATCCTCACGACGTTTTGAAGCCCTTCGAGCTGAGGATCTGATGAGACCCAATCCGGTGTCGATCCGCAGCGACGCCACCATCCGCGAGGCAGTAGATGTGCTGACGGATCGCGGTTTCGGCGCCGCGCCGGTCATCGATGAGGCAGGGCGAGCCATCGGCGTGGTCAGCCGCACCGACATCCTCCTCCGCGAACGGGAATACAGCCGCTACGCCCACGCTTCGGGAGTGGGTGACTCGGCCTACGATTGCACCGAATGGGACGTATTTCCCGACCCGTCCTGGTCTGCGGAGCTTTCGACGGACATCCTGGACAGAACGACGGCAGCGGAGATCATGACTCCGGCCATCTTCACCGTGGCACTCGACGCCGCGGCGCGCGAGGTGGTGCGGCGCATGCTGATGCTGAAAGTCCATCATCTATTCGTAGCTGACGGCGACAAAAACCTGGTCGGCGTCATCAGCCCGCTGGACATCCTGCGGTGTTTGGCGGATTAAGCGAGGAGGCCTATCATGTACCGTTCCTTTCTGGTCCCTCTGGACGGCTCCTTGCCAAGCGAGCAAGCGTTGCACTATGCAACGGCCCTGGCCCGACGTTCGGGGGCGGCCCTGCATCTGGCCTACGTTCATTCGCCGCTTCTTCTGGGAGAGGGCGCGATGTACCTGGGCACGCCCGACGTGCAACTGTGGGAAGAGGAGAAAAAATATCTGCAAGGAGTCGTCAATCGACTCAAGAAAGCAGGGGTCGCCAACGTCAGGGGGACCATCCTGGAAGGACCGATTGTCGAGTCGTTGCAAGAGCATGCATTGAACGAGAAGTGTGACCTGGTGGTCATGACCACGCATGGTCGCGGACCGGTGTCGCGCTTCTGGCTGGGCAGCGTGGCCGACCAACTCGTTCATCGACTTCCGATCCCCCTGCTCTTGATCCGCACGCGGGAGGAAGCACTGCCGCCGGCCAAGGAGCCGGAAATCCGCAATATCCTAGTGGCGCTGGACGGCACGCCGGCGGCGGAGCAAATCCTGGAACCGGTGGGAGAACTGGCCAGGCTCGTGGATGCTTCCTGCACGCTCTTGCGCGTCGTGCCGGCCGTGGCTCCGCCCAATGAGCAAGCCAAGCAATATGGCTGGACTTATGACCGAGTTGAACCGGAAGTTGTACTGCCAAGCGAGGCTCCCGCGCCGACAGGGTCCGACCTCGCCGACAAGCTGCGGGCCGAGGCGCACGTCTATCTGCGGCGCATGGCGGGTTCGCTGCGCGAGCGCGGCATCCACGCCCAGGAACGCATCATTGCCAGCGACCATCCAGCAACGGCGATTCTCAACGAATCTGCCGACCGCGAATACGACCTGCTTGCCCTGGAGACGCACGGCCGTCATGGCTTGCCCCGCTTGTTCCTGGGCAGTGTGGCCGACAAGGTGGTACGCGGCGCGAGCCTGCCGGTCCTGGTACACCGCTGTCTGCCTGGCTGAGGGAGACATTCTTTGGGCCAGGCCCGTATGGGTTATCGCTGATCTCGGGGCAGTGGGGTGGGTCGCCTTCAGAGTCCGTACAACTCTCCATACTTCCGACGTAGGCCGGCAAGCAACGGTTGGGGGTTAGGTGCTGTGCCCGTTGCGTGTTCGATCAGTCGGGGGGCGGGATAGCGCTGGCCGTGGCAGTACACTCGTAGTTGGAGCCAGCCGAGCAAGCGGTCGAAACGGCCTTGGGAAAAATCGTCGTCGAGGTCGCCCAGGTCGGCGGAGGCGCGATCGAAGAGCTGAGCCGCGAACAGATTGCCCAGCGTGTATGTGGGGAAATAGCCGATCAGACCGCCGCCCCAGTGGCCGTCTTGCAAACAGCCTTCCGCGTCGTCGGGCGGCTTAACACCCAGGTAGCGACGGTATTGCTCGTTCCATGCGGCGGGTACGTCGGCTGCGATCAGGTCTCCGGCCACGAGTGATCTCTCCAGCTCGAAGCGGATGAGGATGTGCAGATTGTATGTCACCTCGTCGGCACGCACGCGGTTCAGGCTCGGAGCCACGTGATTGATGGCGAAATAGAACTCGTCCACGGAAACATCGCGCAGGGCCTCCGGAAAAAGCGCGCGCGAATGTGGGAAGAAATGTCGCCAGAAGGGCAGACTGCGGCCGACTGTGTTCTCCCATAGCCGGGCTTGCGATTCGTGCATGCCGATGGAGACCGACTCTCCCATCGGCAGGCCGTAGGCCGCGGGGTCGAGTCCCTGTTCGTAGAGCGCGTGGCCGACCTCGTGCAGGATGCCGAACAGGCCGTCGCCGAAATGATGCAGGTTGAATCGCGTGGTGATTCGACAGTCACCAGGGCCGAGTCGGGAAAAGAAGGGGTGCGGGCTTGTGTCGAGGCGTCCGCCGCGGAAGTCGAAGCCGACTGCGGCCGCGGCCATCTCCCCGAACTGTCGCTGCCGGTCCATGGGATAATAGCGGTGCAGGATCGAAAGGTTCGCTCGGCGCCCGGAAGCGGAGATGGCTCCGACCAGTTCGACCAGTTCGCCGCGCAGGGCGTCGAACACCGCGATCACTTGCCGGATGGTGATGCCCGGCTCGTATTCGTCGAGCATGGTTTCGTAGAGGTCGTTGCCGGGTCGCAAGGCCGCAGCCTCGGCGCGTTTGAGCTTCACGATTTTTTCGACCCAGGGTTGGAAGAGAGACCAATCGCGCTTTTCGTAGGCGGTGACCCACTCGCGCTGGGCAATGGAGGTGATGCGCGCGAATTCCTCAACCAGCGAACGTGGCAGTCGCACCGCCCGATTGTAGAGGCGGCGGAGTTCGCGGACGTTGACCGCTTCGGCGCAATCGGGATCGGCGAGCAGGTCCGATCCTTCCACAGTGGCGAGAAGCTCTCCCAAGCGTGGGTCGGTCGCCCGGTCATGCAACAGGCCGGCCAACAGCGCTTGCTGCTCCGCACGATGGGCGACGCCAGCTTCCGGCATGTACGTTTCTTCGTCCCACCCCAGAACTTCGACGCACGAGGCCAACACGGCCTCTTCCTTGACCTTGCGGGCGAGTTCTGCGTATGCTTCTCGTGGTTGCATAACTGTAATCTACACGCTTACCCGTCGGAGCCGACCACGGCCTACAGTCAGCTTACGGAAGGGTCCAGACTCCGAAGCATTTTCTCGTTGGAGTATTTGCGTTATGTTGACCCCCGCCGAAGAAATGGGCCTAAGTGGGCTGTACCTGGCCGCACGAGTCCGCCTGGCGTTTACCAATATCCCCGAAGATACGCTCATTCGCACCATCCAACGTATACGGGAGGAGAGCACGCGCCGTCACCTCATCTACCTGCGCGACGGCCAACTAGACACGATTCGCGTCCTGCCGCAGCCTCTGACGGTGCTGCCCGATCAGGTGGCCTACTTGCACTCGGTCTCGCTGACCGTGCAGAATGCCTTGAAGCGTCTGCCGGAGCTATACCTGCAAGATCCCGAAGTCCGCGAAGTGCTGCGCCTGCTGCCGGAGGAGGAGAAATGGCTCGAAGACTGCTGGGGCCCAAGCCAGCGCGAAAACAATCCGGTCTTCGCTCGTCTCGACGCGGTGGTCGATTTCACCAGCCCCATGTGGAAGAACACCCTTTGTTTCCTTGAGCCGAATATGGGCGGCATCGGCGGGCTGCACCTGGGACCGACCTGCGAGTCGATTCTGGCCGATCTTGTATTCCCCCTGTTGAAGGAACAGGATGACCGGCTCCGGCTCCAACGGGGACAGGACATCCGCGAGCTGCTCATGCAAGAAGTGTTCGATCACCTGGAAACCCTGGGACGGAAGGGTCGCAACATCTGCTTCGTCGAGCCGAAGTACGCCGGCACCGGCCCGGACGAGCAGGAGGAACTGGCCCAGTATTACCATCACCGCTACGGCACCAAGGTCCTGCACGCCGACCCGGCCGAGTTGCGACTGCGCGGCGAGGAGGTCTATTACAATGACGAGCGCGTGGATCTCGTGTACCGCGACTATGCCGTTGCCGACCTGATCTCTCTGGAACAAGAAGGCGTGGACATCAGGCCGATGCGGATGCTGTTCCGGCAGAATCGTGTCATCTCTTCGATCACCGCCGAGCTAGACCAGAAGAGCATCTGGGAGGTGCTTACCGACTCACGGTTCACGCAAAAGTACTATACAGCCGACGAGCGACAGACGTTCCGTCGCCACATCCTGTGGACGCGACTTCTGGGCGAGCGGCAGACGCTGTTGCCGCACGGGCAAACGGGCAGTCTGCTGGATTTCGTGCGTCGCGAGCAAGAAACCCTGGTACTCAAGCCAAACCGCGCCTACGGGGGTGAAGGAGTGACAATCGGTCCCGCGGTGACACTAACGGAATGGGAGACTGCCCTGGAGCGCGCTCTGGCCGACGAGGAACGCTGGGTCGTGCAGAAATTGGCCAGCATTCCCGTCAGTGAGTTCCCCGTAATCGGGCCGGACGGAAAGATCCACGTCGAACCCTTCCACGTGGTAGAAGGCTTCACGGCGACGCGCGACGGGGTGGCCATCCTGGGCCGGGCCTCGCAGAAGCAAGTCGTCAACGTTGCCCAGCGCGGCGGCATGTGCGGCGTGATGATCGGCCATCCGCCCGGCCGGCTTTACGGCCCCGAACCGTCTTCGGGTTAGGGTACTTTTTTACTCGTCGAATCGTCTGGACATATCCCTTCATTCGTACGTCGGCGTCTCAGCGCTCGACAACGGTTTGGTGATTTACCAACGAGTCACGCTGGGCACAGATATCCTGGTGCAGCTGCCAGCACAACAGTCGCGCCAGGTGCAGTGCCGCCCATTCGAGATCGACTCGACGGCGGAAATTCAAGGAGGGCGCCACTGCGGGCAGAGTAAGGCGCACCCACTGCAACAGCGACGGCGACGCCAGTCCCGTTTGCAGCACCAAGCTCAGTAGAGGGGCCAGCTTCGCTTCCAGTTCGGTGCGGCTGGACATCTTGTCCTGGCCCATCGGTTGGGCCAGGCTCGGCAGCTCTTCGCTCGTGGAATGCATGATCTTCCTTAAAGAGAGTAGAGGGAAAATAAGGCCGCTCGTTCTTGCGAGTCAGTCAGGCGACGCCTGATCCACGATCGAGGCCACGGTCTTCTCGATCTTGTGGACCAGCTTGAGGATCTCATGGCTGGCGGAGCCTGGTTCCCGCATGCAAAAAACTGAGTTCCGGGTGGCGGCGCGCCCACAAATGAGGCAACTGGCGCGACAACTCTTCCAACAGGCGATTCGCCACTTGCAACTGCTCTACTTGTGCTCTCTGTTTTGGCATAATGGACCTTTACAATGAAGTACAAGGGCAGGATTCGGGATCAAGGGCGTCCGCCCGCGCTCTCCTTCCGCTTGATCGATTCGGTTGCCTCGCATAACTAATCGAAATTCGCATCCAAAAGTGGACAAAAAAATGTTTTGATTTGGCGATTTTTTTTTCATAAAATCGCTAGTGTTCTAGAATTCACCACCCCGCTTTTTGCATCGCCCGGTAGTGTCTCCACGTTCGCGAATGGGCGAGCCGAATCCAGGAATGGGTGAAGGAGGCTTCGCTATGTCCGGCACAGGGAACGAATTCGAGCGGTTGATGCAGCGCGTTCGCACAGGCGATCCATTGGTTGGCAAAGAACTCTTTGAACGCTATGGCAAGGCAATCCAGATGGTCGTGCGCTACCGACTGGACCCGCGCTTGCGTTCGCAGTTCGATTCGCTTGACTTCGCTCAGGACGCCTGGGCGTCGCTCTTTCGCAGGCCTGCCGAGGATTTCTCTTTCCAGACGCCGGAGGACTTGGTGGCCTTCCTGACGCAGATCGCGCGTCACAAAATAATCGACGCCTATCGCCAGCGCTGCCGACACTCCAAAAAAAACGGACGAACCTTCCGCCGCTCACAGACCTACATCGATGATAAGCCGGCCCGACAACCGACGCCGAGTCAAATTGCCATCGGCGAGGAACAATGGCGGCGCATGCTCAGGAATAAGCCTCCCAAGCTCCAACGCGCCCTGGAAATGCTGCGTGATGGCTACTCGCAACGCGAAATCGCCAAACGTCTGGAACTCAACGTCAAAACGATTCAACGGCTGATCCGGCACTTGAACAACAGCATAAGATCGCCATGACGCCTGCCGAACGCATTCCGTCCGAGGTTCAAGAGCCTGCTGACAGCGGCGCTGCCGGCGCGACCGACGCGCCGAAGCAGCCAAGGCGGGGCCGACGCGCCGCGCCGAAACGACCGGAAGCCGCCGCCAAGCCACGGCCTCAGGAGAAGTCTGCCCTCGTCACCTGGGCCTATGTCGAGTACCAGCGTCTGCGCCAGCAAGGCCAGGCTCCGGACATTCTGCAATGGTGCGCCCAGTTTCCAACCTGCCGCAGTGCCTTGCGTCAGGTGCTTGAGGTAGAAGCCTTCGCGGCATCGTTTCTGGATCGTCGGCGTCCCAGCAGTGGCGATGCGTCGATCGATTGGCCCGCCGTGGCGGAGCAGCGTGGGGATTTCACGATCATCCGCGAACTGGGCCGCGGCGCCTTCGCGCGCGTTTATCTGGCAACGGAGGCATCGACGGGCGGCCGTTTGGTAGTGCTGAAGTGTTCCCTGCGCGGCGACGCCGAGGCGCGGACCATGGGCCGGCTCGCCCATCCATACATCGTTCCCATTTTGTCGGCCCGACTCGATGAGTCCTCGGGACTGACCCTGGTATGCATGCCCTACCAGGGCAGTGCCACCCTCGAAGATGTCCTTGATCATCTTGTCGCTGCGGAGGTTCCCCCACGAAAAGCGTCCTTCCTGCTCGATGTCCTTCGCTTCCGCGCCCAGCCCGAAGATCGGCCCCTGACTCCTGATCGCTGCCTGCTCCACGGCAGTTACACCGATGGCGTTATTCACCTGGCGGCGCAGTTGGCAGAGACCCTCGCTTTCCTCCACCAGAACGGCGTCTGTCATCGCGATTTGAAGCCATCCAACGTGCTGCTCGATCCCTCCGGCAAACCACGGCTCTTGGATTTCAATTTGTCCGAAAGTGAACGCGAATCGATCGCGCCCGTAGGCGGCACCCTGCGTTATATGGCTCCAGAGCAACTCCGCGCTTTCCAGGACCAGAGCAAAGCCAGCCTGGATAAGCGGGTGGATTTCTATGCCCTGGGCGTGATGGTTTACGAATTGCTCGGCGGTGTTCACCCTTGCTCTTTGTTGCTGGCGGAACCGTTCCAGCCTTCCCAGGCTCAAGCGATGCTGGAGGCTTTGAACGCAGGTTTTCAGCCCTTCCGCGAAATATGTCCGGAGCTGGAGCGCCCGGTCGCCGCTGTCCTCGATCGCTGTCTTGCCCTCGATGCGTCGGATCGGCCGGCCAACGCGGAGGAGCTAGTAGCCGCATTGAAACGGCAATTCACACGCGCTCGCCGGCTGCGCCGCCGGCTTTCTTCCCATCGCCGCTGGTTGGTGGGCACGCTTTGTCTGCTGCTAGTGGCTACCGGCATTGGCACCTATGTCTGGGCCGTCACGCCGCCCTACAGCGAGCGCGAGTACGAGCGCGGCCGGATCGCCTTCTATGCCGGCGACTACTCCGCGGCGGAAATGCATTTCCATCGTGCCTTTCGCGCCGACATGACAAATGATCGCTATCGCCACGCTCGTGGATGGGCACGCTTTCAACTAAGCAAATACTCTGCACTCGACGAGGCGAGGATCGAGGACATTTTGGATGATTTAACCTTCACCAAATCGGGACCGGCCGACCCGATCACTCTCGCGGTTCACGCTTACATGGACCAGCGTCGCGGAAGAGTTAAGATGGCCCTCCAGAAGTACAACTATATTAGTCGACGATTTGATGATTATCGGCCGATGATGATATTGAACAACCGAGCCCAGTGCTACATGACTAATAACGACTGGGACAAGGCCCAAAGCGATCTGGATCTGGCAGTCAAACTTCGTCCCCCTCATCAGGCGGTGCACTACAATCGGGTCTTGATTGCTAAACAAAGACTGAATCAAGGGGATACGCCGAACATTCCTCAAGAGGCCCTGGATGACTTGGAACTAGCGCTTCGGCTGGGGCCGAATACTTCGGTTCTCTGTCGCGAAGCTGCGATTGTTTACGCTCTGGCCGCCAACAAGGATCCCCGCCACCCGCTTTTTGAACGTGCCTTGCTCTTCCTCCGCCAAGCCATCACGGCGGGCGAAGATCCTATTCATTTCGGTGGAATTGCCCCGCTGAAGGAAGCTCTCAAACGCCCCGAGTTTGTGACCTTGCTCCGTTCCCCTCGGCCTGAGGCTTCTTCTCGACCAGGTTTGGGGCTTATCGACCCTATTGAAGACCTGCCCGATCACTAACACCTGCTTTGATAGGGACAACCCTCTCCTTCCCACAGGCTTCCTGTCATCATGTGTTTGGAGGCTCCGCGTTCCGATCCACAATAGGTGCGGACGCGACGCAGAACGGTGCTCATCTTCGTTTCCGCACCGCACGTGGGGACAGGGATAGAGATCCACTGCTTCAAAATGGCACCAAATAGGAAATGCAGAATCCGCTCTTCGCATCAATTCTGAACTTTGTTGTAACGACCATTCTGAGTACTTTCGGACCCGCCTCGAGAAAAAAAAGAAAAAAAAGAAAAAAATCATGTCCACTTTCGTGTCCGAATTCCGATTAGTTAGGCGCGTGAACCGTATCAGCTCCTCGCTGTGTCGGTGGTGCGATCCCTTTCTCCCTACGGCCGTGCCTAAGCCGTGGCGGCAGGCACCTGCTTGCCAGGTCCAAACAAGTTTACAGGAGAGTTGCCCGAAGATACGACCACCGAAGATTCCCTGGAATTGGCCGGCCTTTCCAGACTCACCTTCGAGACGGGAACCAGCGAGGCTGACGCGGTTGGTGTCTCCCTTGGTCCCTTTGTCGAGGTTCTCATGTTCGGATTCCTGACTCTCTCACCCGGCAGCCGTCAACCACTCGTTCGCCGCGGCACAACTTTGTGTCTTGAAAGATTGGAGGATCGTCTCAGTCCCGCAAGCGCTGCTGGAGAGACGATTACCTTGAACATCACTTATCTTCCAGGCGGCGAAGCGACGTTCTCCGGGCACTTGCAAAATCAGAACGGTCCGATAGCCAATCAGGCGATCCTTCTCACGGGAGCGGTCCAGACTTCCATGAGCACCGATTCGCAGGGCAACTACAGTATTACTCAAGCGGTGCCGCAGCTCGGTCCGGAGTACGCGGCCAGCATCGACGGCCTATCCAACATCGCCCTTTTGATTCCGCCGGTCGGCAGCCTCACGGTCAGTAGTTTTTCTGCAATCTACCAGGGAAACGGCCTCTGGTTGTTCTCCGGTACGGTTACCGGCGCTTCCACGCAAGGCACAGTCGTCAGTTTTTCAGGCATAACCGCTTTGCAGGGCCAATCCACAACGGTGAACGCGGACGGCACATTCGAGTTTTTCGCCGCCGTGGACCCGAATCAGATTGGAACTGTCTACGCTCAGGTCGTCGATTCGTCGGGGGATACTTCGCTGATGGTAGGGGCTCAAATGACTCTGACCCCGTAGGTCTTTTCTCGAGACCGTCTAGCGTCTCGCTCGACTTAGCAGCAGCGCCGCCACTGCCTCGTGATATCTCGCCGAAGCCGAGTGAACCCCTCGTCATGATTCGGATGGGAATATTTCAGGGAGGCGGCCATGTCTTCCGCTCCCTCGCCCGAATGGCTTGGAAGAACCGCCGGACTGAGTGCTCTCGGTCCGTGTGAGCAAACTGCGCCGATTCCGGGTCCTCAGAAGGAAGCGCCTCCGCAGGGATACCAGACGGAACGAAGGACAATCCCGCCTGCACCGAACATGTCGATTCCCGCGCGCAACGTCGATGTCCGGCGGCGCTGTTCCGATCCCTTCACCGTCGGCATCGTGGTCGGAGCAATCGCTGCCACTATCGGCTTTGTGATGGGAATGATCTACGTCTTGTTGAGCTAACGAGAGGATAGTGCAGTCGTCTTCTTCTCACGGGGAATCGAGCAAAGCATCAGAGAACGAACCGATCCACGAACTCGTTCACCGGCGTATCCTCCAGCATCTTCTGATTGGTGCACATCGTCAGGATCGCCTCCTGCTGCTTGGGCGGGAAGCGCCGGGCCAGGTTTCGTTTGAACTTGTCCACCAGCAACGGAATCCCTTCCGTTCGGCGGCGGCGATGGCCGATCGGGTATTCCACTACTACCTCATCGCTTTTCCGACCATCGGTGAATTCGATCCGGATGCCATTCGCGATCGATCGTTTTCCGGGATCAAGATAATCCTTGCTAAACTGCTCGTCTTCGACACATTCCATTTTGTGGCGGAGTTCATCGATTCGCGGATCGGCAGCGATTTCGTCCTCATAGTCCGCCGCGGTCAGCCGACCGTGGATGAGCGGCACGGCCACCATGTACTGGATGCAGTGATCGCGGTCGGCCGCATTGTAAAGTGGACCTTTCTTGTCGATGATGCGAAGGGCCGATTCGTGTGTTCGGATCGTTATCTTCTTGATCTGCGAGAGCTGGTCTTTGACCTGCGGGTGCAAGCGCACGGCGCACTCGACGGCGGTCTGGGCGTGGAACTCTGCCGGAAAGGAGATCTTGAACAACACGTTCTCCATGACGTACGAGCCAAAAGGCTGCGGCAACTTGAAGGTGTTGCCCTTGAACAGTACATCGTAAAATCCCCAGGTCTTGGCGGTCAGGGCTGAAGGATAGCCCATCTCGCCCGTCCGGGCGATCAGAGCGAGTCGAACCGCCCGGCTGGTGGCGTCGCCGGCCGCCCAGCTCTTGCGCGAGCCTGTGTTGGGCGCATGGCGGTAGGTGCGTAACGAGTGACCATCGATCCAGGCGAGCGACACAGCGTTTATGATTTCCTCATGGCTCAGTCCCATGAGCCAGGAAACCACGGCGGTCGAGGCCACCTTGACCAGGACGACGTGATCGAGACCAACCCGGTTGAAGGCGTTCTCGAGCGCCAGAACGCCCTGGATCTCGTGCGCCTTGATCATCGACGTGAGGATGTCACGCATCTGCAGCGGCGGCTTGCCGTGAGCGACAGCCGTGCGTGCCAGCCAATCCGCGGTGGCGAGGATGCCGCCGAGATTGTCTGAGGGGTGGCCCCATTCCGCGGCAAGCCAGGTGTCATTGAAGTCGAGCCAGCGAATCATCGCGCCGATGTTGAAGGCGGCCTGCACAGGGTCCAGTTGGAATGAGGTTCCGGGTACTTTGGCGCCGTGAGGTACATCCGTGCCCGGCACAATCGGTCCCAGCAGCTTGGTGCAGGCAGGGTAGCCGAGAGCTTCCAGGCCGCAGCCAAGGGTGTCCATCAGACACAGGCGCGCCGTCTGGTAGGCTTCCAAGGAATCGATTTGGTAGTGCGTCACATAGTCGGCAATATCGACGAGGAGCTTGTCGGGGTTGGGGCGAATGTTGGAGATCTTGGAAGACATGGCCATTCCTGCCTGGGTGCTTCTCACCTGGAACAGAGCACTTTTCTGCTGAATCATACTCTGTTTCCGTGAGTTTGAGGAATCAAATTTCGACTCCGACTACTTCCTTGACACTGTCCGTGCCCACCAGCTTGGCGCCGTGGCGGTGTGTGGTGGTACAGTGTTTTCGTGCGGAAAGGAATTGACCAAAGACAATTCAGATAGCGGCGGAGGCTTGACTGTCAGGGCCTTTCGATGTGGATGAGCGCTTGGGCTCGTCCGGATTGAGGGCCCGAATGCCGTCTGGTCGAATGGACCGGGTCGCGGGCTGCTCTTTGTTGCAGCCGCCAACGGCCAGAAGGACGGCCAGTGCCTGTCCGATACTCCTCAAGGCGCAGATGTGAGAGCTCGCCTTGCTTTACAAGGCCTCACGGCAGGTTCGCCACCTCGCCGCCATTTCGCGTCCCCATAGCCGCCATGACATCGGCGGCGCCATAAGTCAGGAACGTGACCGACCCGTCGCCGGCCAGGAAATTGCTGCCACCGCTGTGCAGGCTCCAGAAATGAAACTGGTCGCACGGGTTTTTTAGGTTGCCCGGCCCATATCTGTAGGGCCCTGTGGGGCAGGAATCGAGATCGGGGATAGCGTTGGACCGAAGGTTGATCTCGGCCATGCCCATGGTCACGCCACAGGAGCCGGTATTGCGCACGGGGTAACTGCCGGCTCGCCCACCGCCAAAGTCCCACTGGCCGGCGGCGCAATACCACCAGCCGAAATCCAGTGTCGCGCCTGGGGGCCGTTCACCGGCGACCAAGGTGTTGCTTAGTCCGTCGGTCATGTCTGCGAACCTGACGCTGGAATTCCAGTAGAGGGTGCCGTCCATCGTGCGCAGATTCGTCCCGCTGATCCCCAGATAGCCGGTTAAGGCAACTACAATCCCTTCGGAATAAACCGTCGTATACTGGCGCGAATCGGACGGGCACCGCAGGACGGCGAGCGGCTGCGATAAGCCTACGTGTGGCGGATTCAGGTAGGGGTTCGGGTTTCTGCCCTGGCTCGCGAAAGCAGCCTCCATGTTGCGGGCCAAGTTCTCCTGCTCATAGAAAGGCATGAGCCGTGCTAGCCAGCTCAGCCATTGATGCGAATCCGTCGGGGGCGGATAATAGTCGCGGATGGCGGGCGGCAGACTGTCGTAAACGTCATGGTACTGGTGCAGGGCCAGGCCGATCTGCTTGAGGTTGTTGATGCAGGTGATGCGGGCGGCGGCCTCGCGCGCCTTCTGGACGGCGGGCAAGAGGAGACCGATCAGCACGGCGATGATGGCGATTACCACAAGTAGCTCGATCAGCGAGAAGGCCCGCCGATTGGAACGGAAGGGAGGCATGGTCGAAATCGAGTTGGAGAGGATCATCTTTGCTCTCACCCATTGGGTTCCTTGGTCGTTCCAGCAGGAAGTCGTTGGAATCGCTGAGTGTTCAGGGAAAGGCACGAACGCCCTGCCGAAACGACCAGCCATCGGGGAAATGTGAATTGAATCACATTCGCGCCATTCGTTCCGGTGACATGCAGCAATCCGCGCCGCCGATCTCACCGATTGACCAGCCGGCTTGATGAGGGCAGGCGAATTATGGAGGGCGGGTCAGCGATGAAGGGTGAGGGTCACGGGCACTTCATCGCTGTCGTCGAACTCGCCCGTGTTGCTATTACTGCTTTCGGCTCCTCAATCTGGCAGCTGTTGCCCGCCCACAGGGACGGGACATCCATGTTATCATATAATTATATCCACAAGACAGCTGTTCCCCAACCATAGGGACAAGACTCTGGCTCGTCACCCCCGCTCACCACCCTTGCGTACACGGCACATCAGCCGAAGGGAGCTCGCTGGTGTGGCGATCGTGCAACGGACGCGGAATGGTTCGTGGGGATGCGGGAGTTTGCAACGGCGCACTTCTGCGGGAGATTTCCCAGGCAAGGCCGCCTTACGACGTCGTAAGCGGGGAACCACCGCCAGAGTACCTACCGAGTTCAATCGCGATTCAGCGAGCGACAAGTCAATTCGTGTTACCCGGCTCTTGGCTTTCTAGTGGTAAAGAAGGGGAGAGGAAGTATCGATTTGCCGCTAATAGGGCCACAAAGGCCAGAACACTCAAGAGGATGTCCAGAACGGCCAGATCAGGCTTGAGCATCTTCCGCGCGACGACAAACGCGAGTAATTCCAGAATTGCTCTCAGCTCGTGGGTGACGAGAGTGCGGACGAGCTCTATGCCGATCACGAGCAACAGCACGCGGTAGATCAACTCATAAAACGTTTCCGTCTGTCGCCAATCCATGGCTGCCATCGTTTGCGCGCTGCACAGACCAAACACGAGAACGCCACCCAAGATCACCAGGGCGAGTAATCGCTCGAGCCATCTCGCTACCGCTTTATAGTAGCTCGATATTCGACTACTCGTATCCATAGTCCGATCTTTCCCAGAGAGACACCTTCCGGGGGCCCGGTTTCGAGTGTAGAGGCCCATGTTACTTCAGTGAAGGGTCCGGAGCAACGATTTTCCCGCCCGGATGAACTCCTTCGATGGTGGCGCCGGGATGGGGTTCGGTGAATCAGGAAATCGTTCCAGGCACGGGGCCATCTTGTCCCATGCCGCGTGCCATGGGGTTGCATTCGACCGTTGGCCCAGTCTTGAAGTAGCTGACCTGGGGAGGAGCTGTGAGGCCGGCCGAAATGATTGCCTGTATGGATTCCTCTGCAGTCCAGTTCAACTCGATCGTCTCTTCCTCGGGGACTAATAAGAAAAACCCGGAAGTCGGCACGGGAGTCGTCGGGACGTACACGCACAGAATAACCTTCTGAGTGTGGACGTCTTGACAGGTTCCCGTCACGAAGCCCGGCACTTTCATCCCCGGATGAGGAAACGCCACCAGCACCATTCGCTGCTGCCGCTGCTGGCCGGTTTGCCTGTCCATGAATTGCAGCACCTTCCGTAGCCCGTCGTAAATAACAGAGACCCCCGGCACTCGCAGCACGATCGAGTCGATTAGGCGGCGCAGGCGCGAATGGACGACAAAACCGAGGCCATAAAGCACTAAGAGGACAATGAGGATGGCGATCAGCGGCGCTGCGAATCTCTCGAACCAGTACGGCAGTTCCGTATCGGGGTGTCTCCGCCCGACTTGCCACAAGATCAGCTTCGCGAGTGGATCGATCACGGATTGTTCAAGGCCCGAGTACAACCAATGAATGAACCAGAGAGTGATCAGGATCGGCAGCACAAGCATGAGGCCACCGAGGATGCGCTGCCGGACTCTGTGCCAGGTTCTGCGGAACACCGTTGGAACCGGGCCGGTCGGAGAGCCGGGAACGTCGATTGGCTTGTTGTTCATGAGACTGCAAACACGACAGTTGAAGGAAAACCTTGCAACCTGATCTTCGGGGCTTAGAATCAATCCTTGACGTCTCAGCCCGCGCTCAAAAGCACGCTCATCTAATTAGAATCACGAAAACTCGAAAGCAGAAAGACACGAAAAAAAGAAGGAGAAAAAGACAGCACCGGAAACCAAATACGTCTCTTTCTTGCTTTACGTCTTGTCTTTTTTCGTTTTTCCTACTTTCGTGTTTTCGTGATTTGATTTAGGAAAGTTCAGACCGTTTCCTTGAATCTCTGATTCGGCGTCGGAAAGCTATGCACCGTGTGGAACCGTGAGAATCGGAGTTAGTCCATGAATATCCTAGTCGTCGATGTCGGCGGGACCAGCGTGAAAATCCTTGCCTCCGGGCATGGAGAGCCGCGGAAGGTCCATTCCGGGCCGACCATGACTGCCGAACGAATGGTGGTAAAGGTCATGGAACTTGCGGACGACTGGAAGTATGACGTGGTGTCAATGGGCTATCCGGGGTTCGTGATGCGCGGCCGGATGGTTGCGGAGCCTTCCAATCTAGCTCCGGGTTGGGTAGGTTTCGATTTTCAGTCCGCGTTCGGTCGTCCCGTCAAGATCATCAATGATGCTGCCATGCAAGCCTTGGGGAGCTACAAGGGGGGCAAGATGCTCTTCTTGGGTCTGGGCACGGGCCTGGGCTCGGCCATGATCATCGATGGGGTGATCGAGCCGATGGAACTGGCCCATCTACGCTATAGAACGGGCACCTTTGAGGATTACGTCGGCAAACGCGGATTGGAGCTACAAGGCAAGAAGAAATGGCGCAGACGCGTTTTCGACGTGGTTGCAAAGTTGAGCGCCGCTCTGGAACCCGATGACATTGTTCTCGGGGGCGGCAATGTTAAGAAGCTGATCGAATTGCCGCCTCGCTGTCGAGCCGGCCACAACGATAACGCGTTTCTGGGCGGCTTTCGCCTCTGGGCCGAATCAACGGATTACAAGACGACTACGCTCACCAAAACCGGCTGTTGATCCCCTCAGGCTCTGAGGTGCCATCGCTTTTTCTTTTTCTCCGACATTAAAAGTCCGTGAAGCATTGCAGTTGAACCAATGTGCCGCTCTCCCCGGCGCGGTAGCCGGTCAAGGCGTTGTCGGCCGGGCAATGGTTGAGATAGAGGACCTCGCTGGTAAGCCGCCAGTTGCGGCTGCCTTTGGGATACCAATTCATTCCGGCGCCGAACTCACTGCCGGTCCCGAATCGGCCGCTGACGACGGAACTGCGGGCGTAGGATTCGAGCTTGGTTGGAATCCAGAAGCAGCCTCCCTGGAGTAGCGCGCCGAAATCGAACAGAGAGGCGAATGCGGGAGCCTTGCCGACGCTGTTAAAACCGTCGAGCCAGCGAAAGAAGTACTCGCTGTCGAGGCTCAGACCGCGATATTTGAAAGCGGCATCAACCGTCCACAGCTGCACGTTGGCCGCCGTCAGCGTGACCCCCGGACCCAGCGCGTCGGGTCGAAACAGCGGTGTGCCATCGGACAGACGGATAATCGTGTCCTCCGGATTGGGCAGGAGAGGTTGGGTGATGACTCCATCGTTGAATATGCTGCCCTGGTTTGCCTCGCGCGACAGGGCCAGGTTTACGCCAAGGCGGGTGCTGAGCGACTGATGATTCTCAATGTCCGAAGGTCCCGGACCGAAGGCACCCAACGGCTCCCACCAGGCGGTCCCCCCGAAGGCGAACGTCGAGCCAATGCGATCGATGCCCTGGTTGAATCGGTTCAGCGAGTTGGCCAACATCGCTACGTAGTTGAAACCCTTGATCGGCTCGCCCTGCGCCCATATTCCGGGGCTGATATTGGGGCGGAAAAACGTCGTTGCCATAAGACGATCCGCGCCCAGCGTGTAGCGGAACGAGGTGTACCATTCTCGAGTGCCCGGCACCAGCCAGTTACCCGCGCGCAGATCGAAGGCGTCGTTGAAATGATAACCGATGTACCCCAGCAAGACCGTTTCGTCGATGGCCGTCGAGGAGAAAAGGATGGCCATGAATTGAAGGCGTGGATCGAGGGCGAAGCCGGAAAACTGGATGAAGTTACGATTGAGCTCCCAGGAGCTGATGCGATGGATTGGCTGCGGTGTCCCGGTGCTGTCGATCCAGGTGTTCGCGCTTGGCGCGAGATTAGTGTAGCGCACCTGCGTGACCAGATCGAGGCGAAGTTCGAAGGGAACGTGCTGCGTATCCTTCGAGCGAACCAGGATGAACCCGCCCCGTTCCTGATCGTATCCGCCGATCCAGAATTTCGAGAGCCAAGAAGGTCCCGGCTCGGCGTTCCTTGATGTATCGATTGCCTCCAAGGTCGTGCTCTCAGGCGATCCCGGTTCCGGTTGCGGCGCGGAGCTGGGAAAAAGCGCGCCCGATTGCAACTCAGTTCCTTCGGGGAGACGCGCGTAGGGAGCGAATGGCGAGTCGAGGGGCGGGGGGGAGTCGGGGGTGAAACCTGGCCTTTGATCGATGGGGAAGGGTGCAAACGCGGATGGCTGAAAAGGAGGACAACCCACAGCAGGAGAAGGATTCTCCAATCGACGATTGAGCTGGTCGCAGAGCTTCGTTATTTCATCCAGCTTTTCGGAGAGCGATTGACTTCGCGCGCTGAGGTTGGCGTTCTGCTCGGCCAGCTTGTCGTTCTGCTGGGCGAGTTTCGTATTCTGCTTTTCCAGCCGTTGCAGCCGGCGAGCCAGTTCATCTACCGAGATCGCGCTTTCCGCTGCCTGAGAAGCGTCGGTCCCAGAGCGTTCAGGATCGGGAGAAGGCGGCTCCGCCGCCAGGATGCCGATCAGTAGGAAGGGGATGAGGAAACGACGCGTCCTGCGCTGGCCATTCGAGCGCCGATCAGGGCCGAGTGACGTCCGCGAGCAATCCGGACAAACAGGATATTCGACATGCGTAGGGACCATCGATTTGGTCGCCGAGCTTCCCCTGGGATTCTCGCGGACGAGACGACGTAGAAACTCTAACAATACCTCCAACCAGCCCGGAGCGCCAGCGACGGGCCGAAGCGCCCCGGAGCGGACGCTCCGGGCTTGTACCGGACGCCCTTGCGTGGACGAGGGCAGGGAGGGGGCGTCTCAATCGAAAGACGGATTTCGCAATGCTCTTACATCATCCGGGGAAATCCGTCCAGTCGAGTTGCGAATTGCGAATACCACCGGGCAAAGGAGCTGATGGTCAGCCTCCCATTATTGGCCCACCTCGGCGCCCAATTTACCCAGTCGCTCTGGAATGTCGTGTATGGCGGGGACCAGCTTCGAGATACTTCAAGTTTTCATAGGGGATAGGTTGTCGGAGATCCGTGCGACAAATACAATCGCCGAATAGTCAAAGCATTTGCCGCGCAGTCGGTATCGTTACGCTGTCTCTGCGATCGGCAAATCCAATGGGACTCCTGAGGCGACCCAGACACCTCACATTACGTCAGGAGGACCGACTCGATGTCAGACGTTTCCAGCTTGATTCCCGGATCGACCCAGAACGCGCCGTTGGGATGAACCGCGCGCGTCGTGCAGCCTGGAGATCCTGGACAAACTGGGGCGCAATCTGATCGTCAGGAGGACGCACGCACAATCGGTGCTGTAACGCCTCCTCTTCGGCAGCACCGCCGAGGAGGTAGTTCGCCGAGCGAATTGCACTCGTGATGGGTGTGTACGCGTTCGGGCCAGCCAGGCGGTGTTCGCCGCCCGGCAGGCTGCCTCCAAGGCTGAGGACGATCATGCAAGATTGCACAGCTCTCGATGCGACGTGCATCAACACGATCCGCACGTTGTCGATGGATGCCGTCCAGGCGGCCAACTCCGGGCATCCGGGAACGCCGATGGCCCTGGCGCCTGTGGCATACTGCCTGTGGCAGCACTTTCTGCGCTTCGACCCCCAGGATCCGATCTGGCCCAACCGAGACCGCTTCGTCCTCTCGGCCGGCCATGCCTCTATGCTGCTGTATTCGCTGCTGCACCTGACGGGCGTGAAGGCGGTCAGCAAGGAGTACGAAGCTCTCGGCGAGCCGTCGGTGCCGATGGAAGCGATCAAACACTTCCGGCAGATAGACAGCCGCTGCCCCGGCCACCCGGAGTATCGCTGGACCAGCGGCGTCGAGACCACCACCGGCCCGCTCGGCAACGGCCTGGCAACGAGCGTCGGTATGGCCATCGCCGGCCGCTGGATGGCCACCCACTTCAACCGGCCCGGCTTCGAGAACCTGATCGACTTCAACGTGTACGCCATCTGCGGCGACGGCTGCATGATGGAAGGAATCTCGTCCGAGGCGGCTTCCCTTGCCGGCCACCTGAAACTCTCCAACCTCTGCTGGATCTACGACAACAACTACATCACCATCGAGGGCCACACGGAGTTGGCCTTCAGCGAGGACGTGGCCACGCGCTTCATCGGCCACGGCTGGAACGTCACCCGCGTCGGCGACGCCAACGATCTGGTGATGTTGGAGCGCGCCTTCCGAACCTTCCAGAGCACACGCGATCGTCCCACGCTGATTATCGTGG
>DATBHJ010000097.1:0-6091 GCA_036557565.1 Gemmataceae bacterium | reverse complement strand
GTATCGGGGGTCGGGGATGTCAGCCAGGACATCAAGTAAGGAAAGGGGAGAAGACATGGCAAAGCCTCCGGCTTGGATTGGGCCTTCTCCGCTTTACCGCCGATCCGAGTTCTCGCCAAGGTCAACTATTGAACTGCCCTGGTCTGACCTTGACGGGAAGCCCCTTCGAGAATCAAATAGGGCCTTCTCTACACTCCAAGGAAGGAGAGTTCGACCATGCTCCGTTTTCGATGTCGCGGCTCGGTTTCGATCACGCTCGTTGTGGCTCTGGCCATCATCCCGACCGCAATTGCGCAGGACCCGCCGTCCGCGCTCTCTCGTTCGTTGGCGTCCCCGATTCCGGACTCCGCCGATCGGTCGTACAAAATCTATTCGCTGGACGATTTCGGAAGCGATCCGGGATTGTGCGAGTGGATTGCTCAGACAATTCCCGACGTGATCGCGGCCGGCACCTGGAAAGAACCGAGCGTGATTCGCTACTATCCTCCGAAAAACATTCTCGTCGTTTGCCATACGCCCGCGGTTCAAACCCAGGTAGACGGCTTCTTGAAAGATGTGAAGAAATCGCTGCCCAAGACGACAAAGGCCACAGCCACGGCTCCGAAGAGTCGGGCAACGGGTCCTGAAGTGGTTCCGACCGTGTTTTACAAGCCGGAGTTGGTCAAAAAAGTCCAGAGCAAACGCGCACCAGAACCGAACTCTTCCTACCCCGTGCCGACTCAGCCGAAAGCGCCAAAGCACCTGTTCCACTTCATCATCCGCTATGAAGGGGAAGGGATCGTCGATGATAATATCGTCAAGGCAATGAAGGATTATTACCGGGCCGGGAACCAAGTCAACGGGCCAGCAAGGACGGGGAGGGATTTGTCCGCGCCACCCGCCGATTCCGCTGCTCCCGTGTACGGCGCTCCAACTCCCCCGGCGAGCGAAAAAGAAGACAAGAAAGAGGATAAAAATACAGAAAAGGACAAGCATGTCCCTCCCTATTCGCCCGCAACCCGCTAATGTTTTTTGACACGTCGCTCGGCCCGATGTGCATCCCGAAGTGTACATCCGAGCCGCGCACGCAGCGTAGCGGAGTTTGCGGCCGTCTGTGCAATCGCTTACACCGTGCGCTGCGTGCGCGGCTCGGATGTACATTGCCGCCTCCAGAGGCATAACCACTTCGCCTTGCGGCAACACCGCAGATCCGTTAAACCGTCCAGTCGGGATCGGGATACGCTCTCCTTCTTGCCGATCGGCCATCCTGCCATGCGCAAACGCCTTCTTCTCACTCTTACCGTTTGTTATGGTCTTTTCTTGCTGCTTGCGATCGGCTGCGGAATGCCGCTGGGTTCGGCCCACGCACAGTCCACCGGCCCGAAGGCGGACAAGCCCGCGCCCGTGCGGCAAAAGGCAAAGGAAGTGCCGCTGGCGGATCGACTGCACTCGCCGGTGGATCCGGATCGGCCGTTGGCGGATAAAATTCGCTCGCCGCGCGAGACGCTCAAGACTCTCTTTTTCGCCGTGCTTCTCTACGATCTGTTTCCGCAGATGATCGAGGACGCCGTTGCCTGTCTCGATCTGAACGCCGTGCAACCGCGGCCACGCGGCGAAGATGCGGCCATGCTGGCGCTGGATCTGGAATACATCCTCCAGGATTTGGCGCTGCCGCTTAGCGGCGTCTCGGACGAAACAGTAGGACAACGTCATGTGCTCTACGACGCGGAAGGGTTCACCCTGGCGATGCAGCGCGGCCCGGACGGTGGCTGGCGCTTCGATGCGGCGACGCTGGAGCGATTGCCGGCCATGCGGCGCAGCCTGCGCGAGCGGCAAAAGAAAGCCGTGGACCTATCCGGCCTGCGCGAAGGCATGACAGATCCTCGCGCGACCTTGAAACATTTCATCGCCGATGCCGTGCGCAACGACTTTTATGCCGCTGCTCGGGCGCTCGATCTGGGTGCCCTGGGCACAGAGCAACGGCGGCGCGAAGGGCCGATACTGTCCCAGCAGCTCGCCTTCGTCATGCAGCATCGGGGCTACGTGTTCCGTCAGGAGGTGCCGTCTCAGCCGGACGGCCCACTGTATACCTGGCACGCCGACAAGGACGGTCGAATTGCCCTGACCCGCGTGCGGCAGAGCGATGGCAAGGATGCCTGGCTGTTCACACGGCAAACCGTGCGCAACATTCCCCGCATGTACGAGGCCGTGAAGGCAAGAGCGGCAGACGTGCGCTATGTTCGCATGGGCATCGTGGTCCCCGCCGTCGAGGGTCATGTCCAGATCGCCGTGCAGAAGCGGCCGGAGGACGTGCCCGCTCATCTCGGCTCACCGCGGGCGCTGTTGCAGGGGTTTTTCCGCACCATCGATATCGCCAACGCCAAGGACGCCAAGCTGGTCGATGCGCTGGAATATCTCGATCTGAAGAATGTGCCCGTCGCCGACCGGGCCACGCTGGGCGGCAAGCTGGCCGCCAAGCTGGAGGCGATCCTGCGCCGCCTGCCGATTGAGCTGAGCGCCATTCCTAATGATTGGAACGCGCCGTCACAGATCTTGGGCGAATCGGAGGGTGTTCGTGTCGAGATTGTACGGCAGCGCGACGGCTTGTGGTGCTTCAGCGAGGCGACGGTTGCGCACATCCCGGAGATGTTCGACAAGCTGGCGGGCAAGATTCGACCGGAGATCGGACACGGCGAGCATCACGATAGCGCGCGCGACACGATGATGACCTTCCAGTCCGCCGCCCGCCGCAAGGAATTCGATCATGCCGCTCGCTGCCTCAATATGAGCGATATCCCAACCAGCGCCCAGGATGAACTCGGTCCGGTCCTTGCCTTCAAGCTCCAGTATGTACTGGAGCGAATTGGTCGTATTTATATCCAAGAAGTCCCCTATAATGCCGAGGGACCGCGCTACGTCGTCTACCGTGGCGAGCTGGGGCGGATCATTCTGGATCGCAAGACGGATGAGCCGAACAAGGGCCAGTGGTTGTTCACGCCGGAAACGGTGCAGAACATCGAGTCCATGTTCCGCGCTGTCCTGGGTCAGACGCCGGGCGATGGCACGGAGGAGCACCTCGAAAGTCTGGCGGCGCCGCACTGCTCGGAGACGCCGGGCATCTGGCTGCGCTGCCGTCTACCTGCCTGGGCGCAGAAGTCGCTGGGACCGCTCGAACTCTATCAGTGGCTGGGGTTGGCCGTGGCCGTGGCGGCGAGCTGGTTGGCGGCGCGCGCGACAATGGCCGGAGTCACCCGGCTAGTCGCCTGGCTCTTGCATCACTTCGGTTCGACGGTTTCCAGCAGTTTCATTATCAAAACGCTCCGCCCGTTTACCGTCGTGACGGCGGTTTGGCTTTTCTTCTTGCTCCTGGGAGTCCTGGACCTGTCCGTCGCGGTCGGCAGCAGGGTTTTCGCCGCCGAGAAGTTTCTCATGGCGGGCTTGCTCGGTTGGGTTGGCTTGCGCTTGATGGATCTGACGATGGCTGTTTACACCAACACGGAAATCTTGCGACCGCACCGTAGCCTCGGCGACATGATCGTGCCGGTGTCGATGCGCCTGGGCAAGGCGGCCGTACTTCTGTTTGTGTCCATCTACGTCATTTACCAGATTGGTGAAGTGGATCTTCTGGGCCGTTTCCTGACCGGACTTGGCGTGGCCGGCCTGGCCGCGTCGCTGTCCGCTCAGGATGCGCTCAAGAATTATTTCGGCACCCTGCTGCTGATCGGCGAACGAGCGTTCAAGATCGGCGACCGAATTATCGTCAGCGGCAAGGAAGGCATCGTCGAGCAGGTCGGTTTCCGCTCCACGCGCTTGCGCACGAAGGACGGATCGCTCATCACCATCCCCAACGCCGTCATCGCCGCCTCCCCAATCGACAACATGGGTCTCCAGACGCGCAGCGACGATAAGCAGCCGCTTCAGGCTGCGTAACTCATTTCTTTCTGGTTGTCACTGAGAATTCCCGCGTCGCTCGCTCCCAGCGCGACTGTTAAGGTTTCTCGCGCTTCATCACACCGAGGGAGTGCCCGCTTCCTTCTTTACTGGTGAAGTCCTTTGGCCGGGGCTTGCCGGCCGGCGCAAGGCAGTACTTGTACGTGTCTCCGGCGAGTTCGTAGATGCCGAGCTTCGTCTTCTCGTTCTTGATGCCAGACTCATCCATGATGTCGATGTGCTTGGGTTTTTTCGACGCGTCCAGTGCAAATTTTCCGCTGGCGACGGTCTTGTCTCCCACCTGGATTATCCACTTATTCCCCTCATAAGCGAGCTTCGTGATTGGCCCCTCCTTGGGCGGAGCCTTCTCGTCCACGAATGTCTTGCCGTTGTTCACCAGGGATACCGTCAACCACTTTCCGCTGAGCTTCTCGAAATCGACCTTGGAAAGATCATCCTCGCTGGACCCCTCAGCTGCCGTGAATGCGCCAGTCAAGAAAAGCAGCAAGCACAGATCAACGTAACAGTAATGCTTCACGGTATTTCCTCTTAATAAACACGGACGCCTGACCGTTTAGTGAGGAGGCCGCTCTGCTGTAATGCTTTCATTGGGCCTGTCATCCTTGCTGTCGGCAAACGATTCCACAGCCCGCTTCGCCGCGGCCAAACTTGCGCCTGTCTCTTCGCGATAGATCTTGATGGCCTGGATTTTCTTGGCCGGGTCACGGGCAAGCTCCTTGACACGATCCGACAGCGGTTGCGTCGCGAGCAGCCGGTCCGGGTCGATGCCGCGTTCGATCTTCGCCATTCGCTCACGGTGCTTGAACCAGGCGGTAGCTGTGTAGTAGATGGCCAGTGCAAACGCGATCGAGGAAATCGCAAAGGCGGCGGCTAGATCACCATTCATAGCCATGACACGCTCCTATTCTCTGCCAATGATTCGCCTCAGAGACGCCAGCCCTCAGACTATTCGGACCGGGAGGACACTCATTTAGCCTTGGACGAACGCCGTGACAGTGCTCGAACCCATCCTCCGGCGAAGCTATCGGACCGGAGCAGGGGTGTCAAACAAAAAACCGGACTCGCTACGAAAGTGCGAAAGTCTAGTCCCTGGCCTCTGGACCATACCACAAATCCAGCCCCTCGCGGCTGTGGAACGACTCCGGGCCGCCAACAGCAAGGCGAAACAAAGGTCCCAAAACCCGCCGCAACGACATCGTGCACAGCTTCCGATTGGAAGTCACTACGGTCTCCCAGGGAATGACGAACAGACCTCGCCGTTTGAGGGCCTTCACAAAGACCACCTCTTCCGCAGCATAATAGCGCTCGCAGAACCCACCGATGGCCTCAAAGTCGGAGCGGCGACAGAACAAGAACGCACCGCCGACGAGTTTCAGGAGCCGACCTCCAGCATCGCCCATGAGCAGCAGAATTCGCGCCCACAAGGGAATCCACCCGTCATAGCGACACACGCAGCCTCCGCCGACCGCCCCCTGTTGGATAGCGCGAAGTCCAGCACGAATTGCGCGGGCATTCGCTTGTGTGTCCGCATCCACGAAGAAAAGAATGTCTCCCTGAGCTTCGCGGGCGCCGGCATTGCGCGTGGCGGCGATCTGACGGTGGTTGACCGAAACCACACGAGCACCCTGCTCGCGGGCGATGGCGGCCGTGCGATCGGTGGAAGCATCGTCCACAACCACAACTTCAAATGGCTCGTCAAGCATCCGTGCCGCCGCATTCAGGGTTATCAAAGTGCGTCCGAGAAGCTGCTCCTCGTTATAGGCCGGAATGATGAAGGAGATCATTCTGTGGTTTCTCCCGTCCCTAATTATAATGACAAAGCTCAACTGCCGGTGCTGAGTGATCCTTTTTGAAGCATGCTCTCAAACTCGCGGGAGACTCGCCCGCGCACACTCTTGAGTGCCATCGGCAGCCATGGCGACGCCTACAACAAAGCGAGCCGCTGTTTCACATCGGACATTCGCAAGGTACGACAACCCAATAGTGGCCAACCCGGCGGACCCTGGCCTCCTCTGTTGGCTTTGGGAGCATTCATGACCTATCCTTCACAGGGCAATTCATCCCCAGCACCGTGAACAACAATTGAAGATATTTGGGAAGCAAAATGAAGAATTTTGCCCCGGTGGGGCACGTGTGTTTCGTACTGTTCGTCGCCGGCTGC
>DATBHJ010000096.1:0-2795 GCA_036557565.1 Gemmataceae bacterium | reverse complement strand
TACTCCGCTGCGCTGCGTGCGCGGCTCGGATGGAACGTGCTAGAGGCTGCAAGCTCAACTCCCGATAATCTCATCTGCTTGAACGATCGTTTCCCGTGCGGTAACTTAGGACTACCGGCCGAAATCCGCATATACGCATGCCTTGTAGCGGCTGCGAGCGGACACCGCGACCGGCGGGGAGTCCTCGTCATGGCGTGCGCTCGCTCTAACGTGCTTGCCATTGGTTCGCTCCTTTTGCTGCTGGCCGGCATCCTCCACGGCGAAGAAGCGAAGTCACCGCTCAAAGACCTGTACTGCGATTCGCTGCCGACCGGGGCCGTCATGCGTCTGGGCACGATCCACCTGCGCCATCTGCGGCATCGCGGGATCGCTGTGACGTTCTCGAAAGACGGTAAGCACTTGATCTCGTGCGGCAGCTACGAGGTGCGCGTCTGGGACGCGGCCACGGGGAGGCTGGTGCGACGAACGCGGCTGGCGTGGAAGGCGGACGAAGGCGACTGGCATGCCCAGGTCCGACTGACGCCGGATGGCACAACGGCGGCGGTCTGGGATTGGGGAGGGCTGACGCGGTGCTTGTACGATACGGCCACGGGACGGGAACGCGGCCGATTGCCCAACAATGCCTGGGTGTTGGCGTTCTCCCCGGACAGCAAGAAGATGGTCGTGGACCAGCAGGACAGGGAAGGGAAAGGCCCTGTGCAATTATGGGATATTGTTGAGTTCAAAAAGGAGGTAAATCTGGAGGTTCCTCCACGTACGGTCCTGAGGATGGCTGCTTTCACGCCGGATGGCAAGCAGCTGGCTGCGCTGGTTGGCGAGGGATCTACGGAACTCTTGGTGTGGGATGCGGCCACAGGCAAGGTGAAGCAGCGGAAGAAATTCCCTACTTCGATGGCGTCGCTGGCTTACGCGCCGGATGGCGCCACTCTGGCCGTAGGCCGCCACGGATGGGCCGAGGCCGTTCTTTACGATGTGGCCACCTGGAAGGAAAAGGCGGTGCTGCCGGCGCGAGCGAATATCAAGGGGGGTGAATATGTCTTCCCGCTTGGCTTTTCCCCAGATGGCCGGTTCCTGGCTGCGAGTTATACCGACATGGCCATCCCAGGAGGAGAAGTCGGCTTTGTTATCTGGGACCTCAGCAAGCCGCAAAGGCCGCGACAGTTGCTCAGTCAGAGCCAGATCGGCACCTTCTCCTTCGCGCCGGACGGCAAGACACTGGCCTACCGCGACTCCAACAGCGACGTGATCGACCTGTGGGACGCGACCTCGGGCCGGCGATTCCGCCAACCACCCGGCCACGAGACCCTCGTAGGGAAATTGGCCGTTTCACCCGATGGCAAATTCCTCGCTTCCGGCGATTACAAACCGACACTCTACCTATGGGACACGGGCACGGGCAAGCTATTGCGATCACTGGCCCAAGGCGATAGAGTCGTCTCCCCTTGGCTTTTTTCCGCCGACGGCCGGCAGATGATTTCCGTAAGCGGGGAGAGGAAGATCCAGGTGTGGGAGGTTGCCACGGGCAAGGAACTGAGCCAGTTTGCCGTCGATCCGCCTCCGGGCAATGGTCTCTGGTCTTCTACAGTTGAAACCGTTGCCCTTTCCGGCGATGGTAAGCGGCTGGCGGCGGTGGTATCGACCTATGTCGCTGTTGCATCCGACCCAGACATTTTGCCGCAACTCTACATCTGGGACACAGCCACGGGTAAGCAGCTGAATCGGCGGCCCCTTACAACGAGAGTCTGGAATCACGGCAGCGCCGTCCAGAAGATGTCTTACCGTTGGCCTGCGCTGTTAACGCCGGATGGTGAGAATATCACGGAATGGAACGGCGATTGGCTGACCATCGAGGACGTCTCGACGAGAAGTCTGCTGGCGGAGCTGCCCAGGGACGTTGGCGATCCGCGGGCGTTTTCCACCGACGGCCGGCTGCTGGCCGCAGTGTCGTTGCAACCTAAGAAGGAGCGGCCGGATCTATATGACGTGAAAGGACTGTCGCTGATTGAGACGGCAACGGGGCAAGAGGTCGTTCGCCTGGAGATTGGCAATTTCAATTATGCCGCCTTCACTCCGGACAGCCGTGCCGTCGTCGTGGTGGACAGGCACAAGTTATCTGTCTGGGATACAGCGATGGGCGAACGGCTTCACCAAATGGATTGGCCTGAAAGCATCCGCGATGAACGCGGCGACGCGAAGCTCTCCTCGCTGGCTGTGCTGCAGGGCGGTCGCGCAGCCACGGGCACGACCGAGGGCGATATCCTCGTTTGGGACCTGGCGCCGTCAACCTGGCCGATTCGGCGGATGGCGCGCGAATTGTCCCGCGATCAATTCGATGCTCTGTGGTCCGACCTGGCGCGTGACGCGCGCACGGCTCACCGTGCCGTTTCCTTACTGGAAGCCGCGCCGGCGTGGTCTGTTCCTCTGCTCGATGCTCACCTTCATCGAGTGACGGTGGACAACAAGCGCATCGAAAAATTGTTAGCGGATCTGGACGACGACGTGTTCGAGACGCGCGAGAGGGCGACGCGCGAGTTAACCCGGCTGCGCTACCGTGTCGAGCCGATGCTGCGGCGGGCGCTGGAATACAAACCGTCCCTGGAGGTGCGGCGGCGACTGGAGACCATCCTCGCCGAGCCGAAACGACCGCCTGCGGCTGACTTACGGATGCTGCGAGCGATTGCCGTACTGGAACGCATCGGCACTTCGGAAGCGCGACGCATCTTGGAGAAACTCGCCGACCGGGAAGCACAAGCAGCGCTGCAACGGCTAAAATATCGATAATGCTCAGAAGGGGT
>DATBHJ010000095.1:0-14075 GCA_036557565.1 Gemmataceae bacterium | reverse complement strand
TCTCCTCCTCACTCCCCACTCCTCACTCCTCACTTCTTTTTCCCCACCTGAGGAATCGCTGCCATGTTCAAACATCTGGCCTCATTCATTGTCATCGCTGCCGCGGTCCTGCCGGCACTGGCCGACGACAAACCTGCCGAGAAGATTCGTGTCATCTTGATCGATGGCCAGAACAACCACAACTGGCGCGCCACGACGCCGCTGATGAAGAAAGAGTTGGAGAGCTGCGGCCGCTTCACCGTGGACGTGGCCAGCAATCTTTCGCCGCAAGACCAGGCCAAGGGACCGTCGCCGACTGCGAACGTCCAGTTCCCGCCGGACCTGGGCAAGTACGACGTGCTGGTGAGCAACTACAACGGCGCTCCCTGGCCCAAAGAGTTCCAAAAGGATCTGGAAGACCGTTTGCGCGAGGGCAAGATCGGCCTGGTGATCGTTCATGCGGCCAACAACTCTTTCGGCAGCTGGACCGAGTACAACCGCATGATCGGCATGGGCTGGCGCAGCAACGATTTTGGCGACCGCTTGACGCTCGACGAAAGCGGCAAGGAAGTGCGAGTGCCCAAGGGCAAGGGGCCGGGAGCGGGACACGGGGCTTACCGTCCGTTTCTGGTCACGGTGCGAGACGGCGAACATCCGATCACGCGGGGCATGCCGCGCGAATGGATGCACGCTGGCGACGAGCTGTATCACGGCATGCGCGGCCCGATCGAAAACGTACACTTGCTCGCCACGGCCTACGATGATAAGAGCAAGGACCAGCACGGCACCGGCGAGCACGAGCCGATGATGTGGACGGTGGCCTATGGCAAGGGCCGCGTCTTTCACACGCCGATGGGTCACGACGAGCGTTCCATGCGTTGCCTGGGCTTCGTGGCCACGCTGGAGCGCGGCACAGAATGGGCGGCGACGGGCCGTGTCACTCTGCCCTTGCCGGAGAATTTTCCCACGGCGGACAAGACCAGCTCGCTGCCGGCGAAGTAGGAACGTCCACGCGGCGGGCTGGTAGAGAAAATGTCTGGGAGGTATGCTGGATGTTGGCCACGGATGAGGAGTCCATGCCAGCGTGAGCAAGCAGAAAAGCAAGAGTGATCGTGCTGCTCGGGGGAAGATAGCCGTGCCTCCCAGCGAATTTCTGACGGACCCAGCGCATGCCCCGCCGTTTCCGTCATCGGATACAACGCCTCCCATTTCTCCATCTTTGCCTTCCGCCAACGGCGACGAGGAAGCCGACCTCGCGCGACTGGCGGACGATGGTGGTCCGCCCTCACCACCGACAGAAGCGAAGGCCGAAGCCGAGACCGGCGCGGCGCCAGAACCACCGACTGCGCTCTCCTTGGAACAGCGCGTCCGGCGTTTGGAAGAAGTCGTCCTATCGTTCCAGGATCGTCGTCCCGCAGAGCCACGCCCCGCGCCTCCGCCGATTGCGCCGCCGCCTACTCCGACAGCGGTACAACTCGACGTGAACAAACGGCCGCCGACTCCGGCTGCGCCCGTCGCTACCGCCGTCCCTGTCTCTGTCCCGGGGCTTATCCAGTCCGTCACGCATGGGAGCGTGATGTGGCTCTTGTGGGATACCTGGGCCGAGGCGCGAGCCATCGTCCGCATGTTTGTCGATCCTCGCTATCAGCTGCCCTGGTCGGCGCGAGTGCTGCCGTTGATCCTGTTGGCAGCTATCCTCACGTCGAGATACTGGGTGCCGTTTGCCTCGATCCCCTTTTTGGGCGACTGGCTGTTGGTCAAGTTCGTCGATTTGCTGTTGGCGTTTTTTTTGTTCAAGTGGCTGGGCCACGAGGCGCGGCGCTATCGGCAAACCTCTCCAGACTTGCCGGCGAAGTTGCGGCTTTGACAGGCTGGCGGCGAATTCCTTCATGGAGGATCGAGAGTCATGATTCGGCTCGGTGTCAACATCGATCACGTGGCCACGCTGCGGCAGGTCCGCCGCGCGGTCGAACCCGATCCAGTGGCAGCAGCCGTGCTAGCCCTGCTCGGCGGCGCCGACGGTATCACCGTCCATCTGCGCGAGGATCGCCGTCACATTCAGGAGCGCGACCTGCGCTTGTTGCGTCCCGTTGTTACCAATCGCCTGAACCTGGAGATGGCGGCGGTGAAATCGATCGCCGATCTCGCTTGCGAGATCAAGCCCGATGAAGCCACGCTCGTACCGGAGAAGCGCCAGGAGCTGACCACCGAGGGCGGACTCGACGCCGTCGCCCACGAGAAGGAGATCGAGCGCATCGTCAAGCAGCTGCACAAGGCCGGCATCGAAGTGTCGCTGTTTCTCGACCCTGACCCGCGACAAATCGAGGTTGCCCATGTGCTTCACGTTAGCGCGGTGGAGATTCAGACGGCGCGTTACTCCGAGGCGAAGACGCCGGCAGATCGCCAGCGTGAGCTGGACGCACTTCGCCAGGCCGCCGAGTTTGCCTGCGAGCGCGGGCTGCACGTTCACATGGGCCACGGCTTGAATTATCAGAACGTGCATGCGGTGACGGCGATTCGCGGCGTTGAGGAGCTGAATATTGGCCACAGCATCGTATCGCGGGCCATGCTGGTGGGCATGGAACAGGCCGTGCGCGACATGAAAGACGCCATCCGCCGCGGACAAAGACCAGAAAACTAACAGGCGAACGGCCGGCGTGAGCCGGCTGGTGCAACGCCCACCAGCCGGCTTACGCCGGCCGTTCGCCAATCTGTGGTTAGTCTTTCTCGCTCAAATCGGCGATGCGGATGTTGCGAAAGGACAGATCGGTCGTCGGATCGTGTCCTTGCAGGCTGATCGGCCCCTTCTTGAGCCGGCAGCCGTTGCGAGCGTTTTCGTTCTCCGGCCGATTATCTGTCCAATCCACAACCTGAATCCCGTTGACCCATGTGGCGAAGTGCCGGCCGCGCGCAATTACGGTCATCGTGAACCATTCACGGTCCTTGGCTACCGCTCGCCGCGCTGGCACGCGCCGATAGATCGACCCGGTGCCAAAATCTTGCGACCAGTTCTCGACTTCTTTCTTGCTCAGGAGCTGGCGCGTTTTCGGATCGTATTCGTCGATGCTATACTTTTTGGGCTGCTTGGCCGCCTGGTTCTGAATCTGTGCCTCGTAGCCATTCTGATACTGGCCGGGAATGCAGCGGAGGAAGACCCCGCTATTGAGATTGTCGCCGTTCGTCCGGCAGTCCAGTTGAAGCACGAAATCCGACCATTCGCTCGTTGTCTGCAAATCGCCGGGACCGTTCGTGATGCTCAGGCAACCGTCCTTGGTGACGGTGAATTGCGATTTCGCGCGCTTGGGATCGGGCTCTAACTTCTTCCAGTCGGTGAGGTCCTTTCCGTTGAAGAGCGGTTTCATATCAAGTGGCTTGAGTTTGAAATTGCGCAAGGAGAGTTTAGTTCCCTTGGGGATGCTAAAGGCAATTCTTTGAGTCGAGTTGAACGGCTTGGGGCTGGGATATAACTTGAACAAATGCCGATCATCGGTAAGTGGCGGACCACCGATTTGTTTAGTAGAACCGGAAATCTCACCGTTCTTGACCTTGAGGATGGCAGACGCCCAACTTATGCGACTAGGAAGTGGGATCCCGCCTCTTATTTGAGAACTGGGTAACAACTCAACGAGGGCGCCTTCTTTCATGGGGCCTTCAATGCGATACTCAAACGCCAATTCATAAAACAAGAACTCCGTTGTCGTGCCAGCAACAACTTTTTCATCCCCACCGTGGATGAGCACGTTTTCTCTCGCCTCCGGTTTACCGCCGTCGTCCCAGCCAAATGTGGTTTCGCCATCGAAGAGCGAAATCCACCCTTCGGCGATCTCTTTCGGTGTTAGCGTGTTTGGTTTTGGTTCGTCGGCTGCCCGGCAGGGAAGGGCCAGAATCAGCACGATCAAAGCAGCGTATCGGTAACTCATGATGGAAACTCCTGTGCGATTGGTTAGCGACGCTTCTATGAACAGTTGCTAATCGCCTGATGCGGCTCATTGGTAGCTCATTTTATCAGCAGGTAGATCAAACGCGGGGGTATGCCTCCGTTGATTTCAAGTTCGCAGCGCCGGGTCTTGCCTTTGGCAAAGCGAAACAACACATTCCCGCGGCGCGGTGTCTGCCCCGCTGTGACTTCGACGCCCTGGCAAGCACCCAGCTGCCTGTGAAGCTGCTCGAAAATCGGCCTGATCTGGGTGAAGGGAATCGCAGCTAAGAACGCGGGATCGAAAAGCTCCGCAAGAGAATCGGTCGGTGGAGCGGCCAGGTGCGTCGCTAACGCACGGGCCATAACCTCAACTTGCGGATCCACTTCGACTGGTCGTAAGACGCCGAAACGAAATCGGGCTTCCTTCTGAAGCCATTGACCCAGGCTGTCAACGCTCCGACCACAGTTTGTCAGTACGATTACGCCGACCTGATACTTGGGCAAGAACGACAGCCAGCTGGTGAAGCCATCCAGGCCACCGTTGTGCCAAACCAAGTTTCCCTGACCTTCGTTGCACTCGAGATGCCAGCCCAGACCGCGGGCGCTTTTCCAGTCCTTGGCGAGCTGTTGAGCCGTGTGCAACTCCGTGAGTGTGCCGCCGGCGACGGGGACGACATCGTCATGACCGGCCTGCAACTGCAACTCCAGAAACTTGGCCAGATCCGGGATGGTGGAACCCAGAGCGCCGGCAGCGGCCAGGCAGCCAAGGTCCCATTCGGAGGCCCTCTTAGTCGGGTCCGTCTGCTGGTAGCCGGTGGCCAGGCGAGCTTGCTGGTCTGGCCGGAGGGTGATGCTGGTATCGTTCATTCGCAACGGTTCAACTAGGTATTGCTTGAGCAATTCTTCATAGGGCGTCCCGGCGGCTCGTTCCAGGACGTGGCCCAGCAGGCCCATGCCCAGGTTAGAGTAGGAGTAGTCGGCGCCGGTCGGGAAGTCGAGTCTCGTACGGGCCAGCCCATCATACAAGGCTTCCACCGGGTACCCGCCATATGGATCGCCGCCGCGTGGCGTCAGGTTGACCGGCAGGCGCGGCAATCCGGAGGAATGAGTCGCAAGATGGCGCAAGGTCATCGGCTGGGCGCCGCGCGGATCGGATGGCACACGGACCTCTTTTGGGAGATGATCTTCAACAGCATCATCGAGTCGCACAGTCCCTTGATCGCGAAGGATTGCCAGGAGGGTCGTGGTAAACACCTTGGTAATCGAGCCGATGCGATAGATTGTCTCAATTGTGGCTGGCCGTGATGTCTCGCGGTCGGCGACGCCAAAGGCGCGAGCATAGACCAATTCCCGACCGCGAACGATGCCGATAGCGAGACTCGGTAAACGTGCCGAGCGGCGCCAACTCTCCAACCAAACATCCAAAGCCCGATCGGTCAGGCCCCGGCTCCGAATCGCTTTTATTCCCAGACCGACGGCGATCGATAGGGCAACACTAATCACGAACATGCGTCTGTCATCGTGGAGTTCTGCGAACAGCAACGGCAACACGAAGAGCAGACCGATCAAGACCGGATCGAGGCCGCGCAGGAACCAGCCTGGCATAAGCGCGGGTGGGCGCGTTCGTAGCCACCAGGTCAGACCGGCAGCGAGGATAAAGACAACGGCGTACCATCCGATGCTCCACAAGAAAGCTTCGGGCCAGCCCATCATCGCTCTCCTCACCTGCGAAAGAGTGTTTTTAATTTACCATAGTATCAGCGATGCTAACCGCTAACTCAACGGTGAAAAGCGCGGATGTGGCGTGCGATGGATGACGGCGCGAGCGTGCGCCTGCAACCTGGCGACTTCGGCCATCAGTGTGGCCACGGCGGCCGTGTTGTCGGCGACTTCGAGCATCCAGCGGCACTCCCAGCGTCCGCCCGGCGGCAACACCGGCACCCGGCCTTGCTGACGCTCGAAGCGCTTGAAATTCGGATAATTCGTTGCAGGTTCCAGGCCGGTGACGTAACCGTCCTCGATCGCTCCCGTGTTCTTCCACACGGTAAAACAAGGCAATTCCTGACGATTGAAACGCAGGGCCACGGCGCGATCGCCACTCGGACTGACCAGCAGGGCGAGCGTGTGACCGCGCGTGTCGGCGAGTAGATCGTACAAATAGACCTGTTCGGCAAAACCAACGCGCGGGCCGGCGAAAGTTTCGTGCGTGTCGATGCCTTCGGCAGCGCGCGGCGTCTGCGGGGCCAGCTCGCGGATGGGTGCCAGCACGCGGCTGCCAGCTTCGAGAAAGGGTGGGCCGAAATTGCAATGGTAGAGTAGCTGCATCTCGACCGGCCGCGCCGCGCGGTTGGTCACGACATCGTGAATCACCAGCCGGTTGGAGCCGGGAATCGTCGTGTAAGTGGTTGTCAGGCGCAAGTGCGGAAAAAAAAGTGCGGCTTCTTCGACTTCGCCGGTGACGCTCAGTTCGTAGGGCGGATCGAGGTTGACGCGGACCTCGACGGTCTGGGCCGGCAGATTGGCAATGCGGCCGTGCAGTGTCAGCGGCGTGCCGTCATCATCACCTGGCGGGCCGTTGGAGGCCAGGCCACAGCGACACAGCAGCTCGTCGAAACCGGCCAGCCAGCCGAGGCCGCCGCGGTCGGTCAGCTGCACGTATTTTGGATGAACGGGTCCGACGATGGGAGAACGCCAGCCCAGGGGATGACCGCGATAATCGCCGCGCCATAATCCCATCCCGCGTGTCGGCAGAATCGAAAACGACAAAACACCGTTGTGGACCTCGATCAGATCGAGCCCGTCGCGCAGACCTCCGCGGAGGGTGCGCTTGCGCAACGACCAGTCGAACGGCGTTGGCAGGTGCAGCGAATCGCTGCCGGCGGCAAAACTGTCGAGCCAGACATCGCCTTGTACATCGGTGAGGGTCCAGATCTTCGAGCGTGTCATAAGAGTCTCAAACCAATAAACCGCCAAGACGCCAAGGACGCCAAGATAAAACAGAGAGAAAAAGAGAGAAAAATGCACAAATCGGTTGCGCTTCGATAGTTTTCCATCTTTTCTTCTTTATTCTTTTCTCTTTCTGTTCTTGGCGTCCTTGGCGTCTTGGCGGTTAGTTTTCGTCACTTGACGCCGTGCATGGCTCGAGTAACGAGCCGCACCACAACGAGCAACACCAACGCCGACGCCGCGACCACCGCGGCGGACAACAGGAAAAATTGCACCGGCGGGATCGTGCCCCAGATTTCGCCCAGCGTCCCGGCAATGAAATTGCCGAAGGCATTGGTCAACAGCCACACGCCCATGAGCATGGTTGCGAACTTGGCCGGGGCCAGCTTCGACACCATCGACAGGCCCACCGGCGACAAGCACAGTTCGCCTATCGTGGACAAAACGTAGTACCAAATAAGCCACCACGGAGTGACGCGGAACGGATTCGAGACGGCGTACAGCTGCGCCACCGTGGCGCGGAAACTCGGATCGCCGCCGGCTACCAGGAGCGCCTTGACTTCCTTGTCGGCCATCCGCTTATGGGCGATCAGCGAGCGCGTCGAGTTGTTGTAACGGACGACAGACTTATCCAGACCCGACCAGTCCATGTCGAAGTCCGGCGGAGTTTCCGAGAGTTGAACAGTGACGGAGCGCACCTCTTTGCCGTCGATTTTCTCCGATTCTTTTCGCAATTCTTCGACCTTATCTCGATAGTTCGGCGGGGCGGTGCTTTCGATGAGGAGATTGGCTTCGTTGTCCGTCAGCACGCCGGAGATGTGTATCGTCTGCGTTGCAGAGTCGAAGGTCAGCCGACCAGCGTCGAAGAACTCGACGTGGCCGTCTTTCTTCAAGCCGATCTTGCCTTCCACTACTGTGAGGGCAGCGGGCAGTTGACCGCCTTGAAGGGGGACCGAGGCAGCTTGGTTCTCGCGATTGGCGGCGCCGACCATTACGATCATTGCCAGGCTCATGAAGATCAGCCCAAGCACCATTTTCATGGGAATCGACGGCTGCCAGCCGCGGCTGTCCAGGAACACCCACATCCAGGCGAGAAACGGAGCGATGAGGACGAGGGCGGCAGAATTGATCGATTGAAACCAGGCCGTCGGCATCGGGTTGAGCGATTCGCTGAACCATTGGGCCCAGGTCTGCTTCGGCTTGCTTCCGGGCCGCGACTTGGGCAGAAACATGGTGCGATAGCGTTCAAACAGGCTTTGCCCTTGCGACTCTACCTCCTCGGTCGGCTCCGCTGTCTGGATCTGGGCGGCTTTCAGAGAGGGTTTGGGGGCCGATTGCGTCAGGTATCGGTTCGTGGACTTATCGGCCCACAGATTGAGGACATTGCCCGCCTGTTCAAATGCTGCCCAGAAAAACGTCACAAACAGCCCCAAAATGAGGATGGAGAGGACGCGATCGCGGAGGCCGCCGCTCGCCTGGCCGCAGACATAGGCGAAAAGTATCAGGCAGAAGCCGGCGATGCCCAACATGAGGGCGTTCCACTGGGTCAAGGATTCAAGCCACCAGAGCAAGGGCGCGGCCGCCAAGAGGAGGATACCGAGGACCAGCAGTGCCGACGGCACCCCCGGCGATAGGCCCCCCAGTACCGACGGTGCGTATTCGGCTTCCGCCTCCGTCAGCGGCATATTGATGGGCCTTAGCTCGATGGCTGTGCTCTGCGCCTGGATTGCGCGTGTTTCCGTTGGCACCGCGGCCGGCTTTAACTTCGCGGAAACCGACCGCGGATCGACGGCGATCTCGTGGATCAGCGGTTGGCCAAGCAGATATACCAGCAGGCCGAGGATCATGCCGATTCCCGCCGCGGTGAAGCCGGTGTGATACCCACCTTGCGTGTTTTCCGCCAACCAGCCGCACACGAGCGGAGACAGACCGGCGCCCAGGTTGATGCCCATGTAGAAAATGGTGTACGCGCCGTCCCGGCGGCCATCGCCCATCGGATACAAGCGTCCGACCTGCGTGGACATGTTGGGTTTGAACATGCCATTGCCGAGAATCAGAAACCCCAGAGCCGTGAGAAAGAGCGGATATTCCTCGAATGCCAAGGTGAATTGCCCGATTGCCATCAGAAGAGCGCCGATTATAACGGCGATTTTGTTGCCCAGGTAGCGGTCGGCGAGATACCCTCCCAGGATGGGCGTCACGAAGACGAAACTGGTGTAAACCTTGTAAATGGTCGAGGCATCCTTCTGCGACCATTTGAAGTAATTGACCATGTACAGAATGAGCAGCGCCCGCATGCCGTAATAGCTGAAGCGCTCCCACATTTCGCTGAAGAACAGAACGTACAGGCCAAGGGGATGACCGAGAAACGTGCGCTGCGGTGGCATCGCCTGTCCGTATGGGGAAGTGCTCATGTTCAGCTGTCTCCCTGCCCGTCGGCCGATCGCTTACCGTTCTCGTTGTACCCTGGCGGCGCAAGCCTGTCCACGCCCCCCTGTTGCCGGTAGGATGACGAATATGACGATCGAACGATGGAGGTGCGTTCACCATGCAGCAGTTTACTCGAAATCTGACGCGTGAGATTGAGGTAGGCGGCGAACGGTTGGCCATTACGCTTAGCAAAGAGGGGCTGTCGGTGCGCCCCGTCGGCGGGCGTCGGCCACCGCATACTATGAGCTGGACTGCCTGTCTCTGTGCTTGCGTGTCCGGCGGCGGTCAGGACCCAACTGCCGACCAGCTTGAGCAAGCACTGCGGGCGGTGCGCGCCGGTGCTGCCAAGCCAGCGGAAAAGGCAACTCCGAGTGAGGAGCATCAGCCATCAGAGAAAAGGGAAACTCGCGAGGCCAAGACCCCTCGCTCGGAACATCCCGCCCCGTCGGCCGACGGAGACAAGATGACGGTGTTGTTGGCGCGTCTGGATCAGTGGCTGAACGCTCAGCGCGAGCGTTTCCAACAAGCCCTCAATCCGGGGGCCACGGCTGCGGAGTGCGATGCCCTGGCCGCCGAACTGGGTAAGCCACTGCCGGATGAGCTGCGGGCCGTGTTGATGTGGCACAACGGCCAAAATCCCGATGTGACGGGCGCTTTCGAGCAAAACTGGATGCTTCTGAGCACCAACGAGATCGCCGAGGCCAAGAAGGAGTTGGATGAGCACCCCCACGAAGGATGGCAGAAAAACTGGCTGCCGTTCCTCGGGGATGACAATGGCGATTACCGCTGCCTCGATCTCGGATCGCCCGGCTGCCCCGTGCTGGAATGCTGGCGCGGACGCGCCGATCATCCCGTCGTGGCGCCGTCGTTGTCGGCCTGGCTGGAATCGTTCGTCGCCGCGCTCGAACGCGGCGACTACGCCGAGGATGCTGAACGCGGCACGCTGGCACTTAAGGAGGGGCTTGGGGCTAAGGCCTTGGGCTAGGAAAGCAGCGATCTCTTGTCTCGTCCCTGGCCCCGAGCCCCTCCGAGATGATGGCCTCTACTGCGCCGCATCTGGGTTACCGCATGCCGGCGGAATGGGAGCCGCATCGGGCGACCTGGCTGGCCTGGCCGCACCGCCGCGACGACTGGCCAGGCAAGTTCGCACCAATCCCCTGGGTTTACGTCGAGATCGTCCGCCATCTGCACCACGTCGAGCGCGTGCGCATCCTGGTCAACAACGCCGACACACGCCGGCAAGCGGAAGCAAAGCTTCGCCGCGCCGGCATCGATCTGAGCCAGATCGACTTCTTCCTCATTCGTACTGATCGCAGCTGGACGCGCGACTATGGCCCGATGTTCGTTCGGTCGCCAAAGCGGCTGAGCATCATCGGGTGGCGGTTCAATGCCTGGGCGAAGTATCCGGACTGGCGTCACGACGATAAGGTCAAGCTAACGCTGGCCTCGAAGCTCAGAGACAGCGAAATCATCTCTTTTTACACTCCCCCGACCCGCAACTTTATGCGAGACACGTCTGTCGTCGTGCTGGAAGGCGGCAGCATCGAGGTGAACGGGCGCGGTTGCCTGCTGACGACCGAGGAGTGTCTACTCAGCAACGTGCAGCAGCGCAACCCCGGCATGAGTCGGGCGGATTACGAGGCGGTATTCCGCCATTATCTGGGCGTGCGCAAGGTGCTGTGGTTGGGACGCGGTATAGTCGGCGATGATACGCACGGCCACATCGATGACCTGGCGCGGTTCGTCGGCCCGCGCTCCGTGGTGACGGTGGTGGAGGAAGATCGCGGCGACGAAAATTACGAGCTGCTTCAAGAGAACCTGCAACGACTCTGCCGCATGACGGATGCGAACGGCCGGCCGCTTGAGATTCATACCCTGCCTATGCCGGCACCCTTGCACTTCGCCGGGCAACGTCTGCCGGCCAGCTACGCCAACTTCTACATCGCCAACGACCGTGTCCTCGTACCGACGTTCAATGATCCCAACGATCGTCGCGCCCTGAACATTCTGGCAGAGCTGTTTCCCAAACGCATGGTGATCGGCATTCACGCGGTTGATCTCGTGTTGGGCCTGGGGACGTTGCATTGCTTGACGCAGCAGGAACCCGCCATCTGAACACAAACTGAATCACGAAAACACGAAAGTAAGAAGACACGAAAAAGACAATAACAGGGCAAGAAAGAGGGTATTTGGTTGCTGGTGCTGCCTTCTTCACTTTCTTTTTTCGTGTCTTTCTACTTTCGTGTTTTCGTGATTTTCTTTTATGTACCGCGGCGGTTGCCGAACAACTCGATGTGCAGTCGCGGACAGTAGCGAAAACCGTGTTGTTTGCACACATCGACGAGCCAGGCGCCGCGGCGGTCCAGCTCCTCGCGGGTGGTCCCCTCCGGCATCAGCAGCACTTTCGCCGGGTCCACATCGCGCAACGAGTCCACGATTTCTTTTACTTCGGCGATGTCCTCGGCACGCTCGATGACAAATTTGAGTTGATAATCCGAATAATCCACAAACGCCTGGATCACATCCAGGTGCAAACGCTGCTGATTGTGTCGCTCCGCCCAGCGACCGCCCTCGCGCTCGTACGGAATTGAGTTCGACAGCTTCGGGCTGACACTGGCCAGGTCGCAGGGCAGTTCCTTGAACACTACCCCCGCCGTCTCGATGGTGATGTGATGGCCGCTGGCTCGCAATCCCGCGCACAATTCCTCGATCTCGGCGGCAATGAGTGGTTCGCCGCCGGTGACGACGACGTGCCGGGTGGGGAAATCGGCCAATCGGGACAGGATCTGGGCGACGGTCCACGATTCACCCTGTGGATTCCATGATGTGTAATCAGAATCGCACCAGACGCAACGCAGCGGACAACCTGTGGTCCGCACGAAGGCCGACGGCACGCCCATGAGGCGCCCTTCACCCTGAATCGAAAAGAAAAGATCGGCAATTCTCATGACGCAGTCACTCGCGGCAATGGCGTCATGATAGCAGATTTCGCACGATTTGAGGGAACCGATCAAGTGCGGCGGCGGCGGAAGATCTCACTGGCGCGCAACAGAAACTCACGTTCGCTTTCGCTGAGGTTTTCTTTGCCGACACGAGATATTTTCTCCAGGATGGCGTCCATTTTCGCTTCCAGGTGCTCGTCGGCTACCGGCGCACTGACCGCGTGTTCCTTCCCGCCAAGTTCCTCGTCTGAATGCTCCGCATGGGAACGGGTGGCAGGGGAAGGACGACGTTCGCTCCCTCGCGGAGCACGAGAACGAGGGGGTGGGGTGTCGTCGGTGTAAAGTCGCAAGCGCGGTCCAAAGAGCCGGCGCCGGCAACTCTGCCAGAAGCGTGCGTCCCAGACCGGCGGCAGCCAATCGAGGAGACGAATGTGCGATCGATAATAGACCCCGGCAAACAGGGCGCCACCGAGATGGCCGGCAACCGCCGGAGTGCTTTCGAGATGGCTCAAATAGGCGTATGCATCGCGCGACACGTAAATGACCAGCAACATCCACAAGGGCACGGGCAGAATAAACATCAGCAGGATGGGTCGCGTAGGGTAATGGATGGCACAGAGCGTCAAGACGGCGAGCACGCCCCCTGATGCGCCGAGGGCCGGCGGTGCGTTGTGCACCCATGCCAGAGAACTGAAGAAGAACAACATCGCCGAGGCGAGACAACCGCTGAGATAAAAAGCCAGGAATTCCCGCGGGCCATACAAATCTTCCACATCGCTGCCGAACCACCACAGAAACAGCATGTTCCAGAGGATGTGCCAGATTGTGTCCGGATCGTGCAGGAAGGCATGGGTGAGCAGCCGCCAGATCTGACCGTGCAGAACGGCATTGATATTGAGGTCAAGCGCACGGGTGAATGGTCCGGGATCAATGGGATTCGTCCGAGTCAGCACCTGCACGATGAAGAGGAGAACGTTGATGCCAACCAGCCATTTGCAGACGCGGCCGCGCTCGGTGAACGATCCCAGGAAGCTGGGGCCTTCACGACGAACGTAGTCGCGGTCGTAGATTCCCATGTTTGTCATTGCTCCCGGCCGGGAACCCAAAGGTATGAACACTCCCCGGGCGCCGAAGCCTCTGTAAATCTTTTACCATATTGGGAGCGAGAGAGGAATGCCCCAGGCCAAGAAAAGCAAACAAGCCGCCTCTAACGGACCCGCTGGGTCGGTCAGAAGCGGCTTGTCGTTTGCGGTCGCTTTTGCCGTTAATCTTTGTCCTTCTTCTCTGACTTGTGTTGTTCGCAAATCTTCTTGGCCGCTTCGTGGTGCCGTTTGATGACGGGCGTCACCTGGCTGGCCCATTGCTTCACGGCCTGGTCCTTGCCGTCCTTGGACTGGGTCTCAAAGAGCTTGACGGCCTTCTCATGATCTTTCGTCATGGCTTCCATGTATTTTTCATCGAATTCCTTGCCGCTGAGCGTCTTGATCTTGTCGTATATCTTCTGATGTTCGTCATCCATCTTCGTGGGCAGTTTAATGGATTTCTGATTGGCCAGCTGAGTCAGTTCCTGGTTGGCCCGCATGTGGTCGGCAATCATGCGTTGGGCGAATTGTCGGATAGCGGGATCGCGGGAGAAGCGGACCGCCAATTCGCTCATATTGACCTCGGCCAGACCCGAAGCCGACACCTTGCACACGAACTCCTTGTCTCCGCTCTCATTTTCCTTCTTGTCGTCGGCGGCCACGGACAGCGCGGCCATCCACAATCCCATCCCCATCATCATCAGCACCGCAAGCATCAACTTCCGATTCATGACACCCTGCCTTTCGCTTGATAAGTTGGCGGTGGGGGGGGGGGGG
>DATBHJ010000094.1:0-12883 GCA_036557565.1 Gemmataceae bacterium | reverse complement strand
CCGAAACCGTATGTCATGAGCCGGCGGGGAGGCTGCCGGGCTTGCCGCTCTTGGGCGGTTCCACGTGGCCGCCGAACTTGTGGCGCATGGCCGACAGCACTTTCTCGGCGAACGTATGTTCTTGTCGCGAACGGAAGCGCGTGAACAGTGCCGAGGCCAACACTTCCACCGGCACTGCCGCCTCTACCGCCGCCTCGATGGTCCAACGACCTTCGCCCGAATCCTGCACGAAACCCTCGTAGTGTTCCAGGCTCGGATCCTCCACCAGCGCCATCGACGCCAGGTCGAGCAGCCACGAGCCGATGACGCTGCCGCGCCGCCAGACCTCGGCAATGTCCGCCAGGTTCAGTTGAAAACGATGTTCCTCCGGCAGCTCTTTCGAGTTGGCGTTCTTGAAGAGATCGAAGCCCTCGGCATAAGCCTGCATGATGCCGTACTCGATGCCGTTATGGACCATCTTGACGAAGTGTCCGGCGCCGGCGGGACCGCAGTGCAGATAACCCTCCTCGGAAGTGCCCCCTAGCTTCTCGCGGCCTGGCGTGCGCGGAATGTCTCCGCGACCAGGGGCCAGTGTCTTGAAGATTGGATCGAGACGTTGCACCACTTCCTTGGGTCCGCCGATCATCATGCAGTAGCCGCGATCGATGCCCCAGACGCCGCCGGACGTGCCTACATCGACATAATGGATGCCTTTTGCCTTCAATTCGCGCGCGCGCCGCACATCGTCCTTGAAGTGTGTGTTGCCGCCGTCGATGATGATGTCGCCGGGCTCCATGTGCTTGGCCAACTCGGCAATGGTTTTTTCGGTCGGAGCGCCGGCCGGGACCATGACCCAGGCGGCGCGCGGCTTGGTCAGCTTCTGGACGAAATCGGCCAGCGACGACGAACCCGTCGCCTTCTTCTCGACATACCTCCGCACATTGTCGGGACTGAGATCGAAGACGACACATTGATGTCCGCCGCGCATCAGGCGTTCGACCATGTTGCCGCCCATGCGGCCCAGACCGACCATGCCCAGTTGCATTGTTCACGCTCCTTTCGGGTGAATTCTCTGCCTCTCGCCCACCAGGTTGAAGTGATCGTCGCCCACCAACACGAGATCGGCCATGCCCAGAAAAAGCCCCGTGCCGACGATGCCGGGGATAGCTCGCAGATGCTCCTCGAATTGCTCCGGATGCAGAATGGGCGCGATCATGCAATCGAGAATGTAATTGCCGTTGTCCGTCACGAACGGGACGCCGTTCTCCTCGTAGAGAATGGGATTGCAGCCGAGCTTCGTCAGGCGTTCGCGGCACAGAGGCACGGCGAAGGGCACGACCTCGATCGGCAGCTTACCGCGCGATCCAATGACCGGCACTTCTTTGCCCGGCCCAACAAGAATAACCAGTTGGCGCGACGCCGCGGCGACGATTTTTTCGCGCACCAGCGCCCGGCCATACCCCTTGATGAGATTCAGGCTCGGATCGACTTCATCCGCGCCGTCCACGGTCAAGTCCAAGGGCAGACCCTCGGCGAGCGAAACGATGGGGATGCCGGCGCGTCGGGCCAGTTCTTCAGAGGTGCGCGAGGTCGGCAGGCCGCGGAGGTTCAGACCGGCGCGGACGCGCTCGCCAAGTTCCGTGATGAACTCAGAGGAAGCGCGCCCCGATCCCAGGCCGACGACAGCGCCGGCACGGACAAGGGCCAGTGCTCGCTCGTAAATCGTCATGCTCCGCCTTTCGGTTCCTGTAGTGGCCGAGGATCGTGTGAGGTTTTTCTAGCGACAACGATAGGGCGTCGCCAGCCGAAAAGATTCCTCCAGCGCGACTGTTTCCAAAAAGAAACATCGCTCCAGCGAAGAAACATTATTTGTAAAGATCTGGAAACAGTGTCCGCGAATGCGCGTGGCCGATTCCTGGCGAGTTGGTTATCGCAAGAAACATAGAGATAAAGGTTTAAGGCTAGGCAGGTCTGACATGGTTTAAGAGATCGGTAAACGGTCTGAGAATTGCAGAGTTTCCGTGACAATCGCCTCCTTCTGCATCGTGGATTCAGGGGCCGTGTTGTCCCCCTGGCAGCTCCTCGCCGCGAGCTGGCATTGCCTAAAACGCTCTCCAGGCCTCCGTTGTCCTGGAGAGCGTTTTTTCTATTCAAGGTAGAATGCGGAATGCAGAATGAACAAACTTGCTTGATCTTGATGCCGCATCGAGGGAGGCACTGACATACGCATGTCACTCGCAACCGCACGCTCACCGTGGCCGTTGGCGGCCTTCGCCACGTCCTTGCCTGGCGAGTTTTCCTCTGTGCTCGGCCAGATTGTCGCTCTCGGATTTACGCATGTCGATCTTGTCGCAGTAGTCGATCGGCCAGCCGAGCAGCTGGAGGAACTGGCGGATTCCGGACTGCTTGTCTCCTGCTTGTCCCTGGGACGTCAGTTGCCTTCCGGATGCAGCCTGGATGCTGCCGATGTCGGCGTGCGCCGTGAGACTCTGTCTTGGCTTCAATGTCACGTCGCCGATGCCGCCCGGTTGGGCGCCACGACGGCCTATCTTGTGCCCGGGTTCGATGGAAGTACAGCTGCCCTGACCTGTTTCGCCGAGGGCTGCGTCCTCCTGGCCGATTATGCCGCCGCGCGCAAGGTTCGCTTGTGTGTCGAACACGTCCCCGGCCGCGCTCTGCCTACGGCTGCTACCACACTCGATTGGCTGCAACGGCTCGGACATCCTCAGCTGGGTTTGTTACTGGACGTGGGCCATTGCCTTATCAGCCGCGAGGATGCCGCCGACGTGATCAGGAGGGCAGGCGAACGCCTCGGCTACGTACATCTCGATGACAATGACGGGGCCGGCGATCTGCATTGGCCATTGCTCACCGGCTCTTTGAAGCAGAGGCAGCTCGCGGACGCGTTGGCGGCGCTGCGAGAGATGCGATATCAAGGGGCGCTCGCGCTAGAACTCAATCCAATGAATTCTGATCCAGTCGAGGCACTCCTCGACGGTAAACGGATTGTGGAACGACTAATCTGACCGGACACCCTTTTCTATTTCTCCTCCACACTGCTCGTTTTTCTGACCTATAGTTTGCGCAGAACTTACTGGTGGATGGGTGGAAACAACCCCTCTCGCGCCGCTTCGGGCGAGGTTCGTGGCTATGATGCGTATCATCGAAACGCTGCGGCAGCGAATTGCCGATCTTCTCCGCGGACTGGATGCCCGACCTCTGTGTCTGTTTTGTCTCCTCGTGGCGGTAAACGCCGTCTTCCTGCCGTACGCCAATTTCGTGCATGACGCCAATTTGTACGGAGTGCAAGTCCTCAACCGTGTTCAGCCGGGGCTGTTCGACAACGACTTGTATTTTCAGTACGGCTCGCAAGACAAGTATTCCGCGTTTTCGCTGGCCGCGGCGCCTGTCGTCGCACAGCTCGGACTGCCGGCGGGATTCTTCGTGCTGTACTTCCTCAGTAACACACTGTTCCTGTTCGCTTTGCAACGGTTCGTCCGTGCCCTGGTTAAAGATCCGATCGTCTCGACTTTGGCCCTGCTGTTCATGGCCATCACGGCGATCCCCTTCGGTGGCCTGAGTGTGTTCCACGTTAACGAGTCCTTCTTGACGCCGCGTATCGCGGTCAACGCCCTCGTCCTGCTCGGCTTGGAACGATTGATCGCCGGCCAGCCCTGGCCGGCTTTGGGTCTGGTATTGATGGCCTTGCCGCTGCATCCGCTGATGGCGCTCCCCGGGCTACTCATCCTTGCGATTTGGTTCTCTCTAGCGCGCTTGCACTGGAAGTGGTCCCTCGGCCTGCTGTCCCTGGCAACGCTGGTCGTCGTCGTAATCTTGCTCGATCGACCGTTGGGGCTACGCATGCTGGGTGCGATGGATGACAGCTGGCGAGACAGCGTCGAGCGAGTGGGTCCCTATCTCTTTCCGCTGGACTGGACGGCGGAGAATTGGATTCGTATCGTCCTGTCCTTTGCCGTGCTGCTTGGGTCGATTCGGAATTGCGTCGGTGACATCCCGCTGCGTCGGCTGCTCCTGGCAATCGGTGGAGTTGCAGCTGTCGGCCTGGTGGGTGGAGTTACCGTTTGCTTCCTGCCTTACGCGCTGCCACTGCAAGGGCAGCCTTATCGCTGGCTTTGGCCGCTGGAATTGACGCTTTACCCGCTGGGATTTCAGATGGCCCAGCGTTGGTGGGCGACACAACGGGCCACGTCACGGTTGGCTGCGGTTGGGCTGTTGGCCTACCTCAACGGCTCGGCCTGGGACAACCCTCTCTTTTTGTTGTTGGCGTCGAGTGTAGCTTTGTGTGGCGTTCTCGTCTGGCGCGGAATATCCTCGCAGCCGCGCATCGCGAATTGGACCTTGCGTACAGCAGTCTTCTCTTTGTGCCTCACTCTACCGTTATGGACGGCCTTCAAATTAGGATTGCTGGCCGCCCTTGGGCAACAGTTCCGTTGCTTGCTCGAACCAATCGAGATGTTGATGCACGTGACGGCCCTTGTTGATCCCATGTGCCGGCTGACCTTGATTGTCGTCACGCTTGTATGCTTGGTCCGTTTCGCGACTCCGGGGTGGCGGCTGATCGCGGCCTGCTCGGGCGTCTGGGTGATGGCCAGTCTCCTGTTCGTTGTCTTTCCTCAGACACGTTTTTATGCGGATCAGTGCCGTTTGCTCGGTCCGGAAGAGCGTTTTCTTGCAGAGTATCTCTCGCGCGTTCCGTCTCCAAAGGGCGTCCCTACCATTTACTGGCCCTGTCGCCACATCGCTCGTATCTGGTTCGAGCTGCGGGCCAACATGTATTTCGAGTGGCCGCATCAAATCGCCGGCAATCTCTTCAGCGCGGGCACAGCGCGCGAGGGAAGTCGCCGAGCGCAACTGGTCCAGAAGTTTGAAATGGAACGCTTGCGAGATGAGCGAATTCTTTATGGCTCCCGGCTGCTAACACAGATTCTCAAGGTCTACCGAGCGACCGGGGATGAACCGGCGCCGGACGTGGATGATTTGCTGGAATTATGCCGCGAAAAACAGCTCGATCTTGTCGTCATTCCACAGGAGTTTTCTGGATTGTACGCGGCCCGCACAGGCAATTTTTTCATCTACGACTGCCGGACCATTCGGGCCAGCCTGGGACAGGGAGTCTCGCGGGCAGACAAGGTTGCCTCGCGGTCTCAAGAACGAGGCGAACCGGCCGCTTCAACCTTCCCGTCATTGGCGGGCAATAGGTAGTCAGGCGTTGACCATTGGTAGTGCGATTCAAATCCGCTTGTTTTTCGCTACGGAAGAGGAGACACCATGCGCGTTGCAGTAATCGGTGCGGGAGCCGCGGGCATCACAGCGGCCTATCAGCTCAGCAAGGGCGGAGCCGAGGTCGATGTGTTCGAGGCCAGCGACGAAGTCGGCGGACTGGCTCGCACCATCGAACGTTGGGGCCAGAAAGTAGATCTCGGACCGCATCGCTTTTTCAGCAACGATGCCCGCGTCAACCGGCTCTGGCTGGAGGTCATGGGTCGCGATTACCGCATGATCGATCGCTTAACGCGCATTTACTATCGGCAGCGCTTCTTCGACTATCCCCTGCGAGCGAGCAATGCCTTGTGGAACATGGGGCTATTTGCCGCGGCTCGCTGCCTGGCCAGTTATTGCAAGGAAAAGGTTCTGCCTTCGTTTCGACCGGAAGACAATGAGACTTTTGAGTCCTGGGTCGTGAGCCGCTTCGGCCAGAGATTGTTCCAGATGTTTTTCCAGTCTTACAGCGAGAAGCTCTGGGGTATTCCCTGCGAGAAACTGGACGCAGATTTCGCCGCCCAGCGCATCAAGAAATTCTCTCTGGGCGAGGCCATCAAGAGCGCCCTGGGTCTGGGCAAGCACAAGCACAAGACCCTGGTCGATCAGTTCGCCTATCCCGTGGGCGGCACCGGCATGGTCTACGAGCGCATGGCCGAGCAGGTTCGAAAGAATGGCGGCCGCATCCATCTGCACACTCCGGTGCGCCGCTTGCTGCACGACGACACCCGTATCTTTGGACTCGAATTTCCCGATGGTACGCGGGAGATGTTCGATCACGTCATCTCGACGATGCCGTTGACGTTGATGGTCAAGGGTTTGGATGGCCTGCCGCCTCATATCGAGTCAGCCATCGACCAGTTGCGGTTCCGGAACACGATCCTCGTCTACCTGCATGTCGATGGCACGGACCTGTTTCCCGATCAATGGCTGTACATCCACTCGCCCGATCTGCTCGTGGGCCGCGTGACCAACTTCCGCAACTGGGTGCCCGAGCTGTACGGTCCTGCACAGAGCACCATCCTTGCGTTGGAATACTGGGCCAACGATGACGATGCTCTGTGGAAAGAAGAGGATGCCGGCTTGATTGCGCGAGCCGAGCGTGAGATCCGCAGCACGGGTCTGATCGGCAAGGCAGCCGTTCTTGACGGCAATGTTTTCCGCATTCGCCGCTGTTATCCGGTGTACGCGCGCGGTTACAAGGCGCTGCTCCGTCCGGTAATCGCATACCTGAATAGCTTCCAGGCATTGACGGTGATCGGGCGCTACGGTGCGTTCAAGTACAACAATCAGGATCACAGCATTCTCATGGGCATCCTGGCCGCCGAGAACATCCTGCACGGCAAGAAGTACGACCTTTGGGCGATCAACACTGATTACGATAGCTATCAGGAATCGGCGACCATCACCGCGACTGGATTGGTGCACGCTTCTAAGCCCGCCGCGGTCCGGGATCCTGTGTCCACCGGGGACAGAGAAGAAACGCCGGTTCACGCAGCCAGCAGTCAAGACTAAGAGACTCTCACGACTTCTCGACCAGCCCGGAGCGCGAGCGACGGGCACTTCGGCCCGTCGCTCGCGCTCCGGGCTGGTACTGGAGCGCGTTCTTTCACCCATTCGCTGTGTATCGGAACAACATCCCCTGGAGGGGAAGTAAGCTGGTCACGAAGCTGTGCGGATGGTGAAACGCCGAATGTTGCGACGTGTGATACTCGCTGATCCAGTTGTGGCCGTTGCCACCATATTCTTTGGCATCGGTATCGAGTACCTTGAAATATTTACCCTCACGAGGCACTCCCAGGCGAAAATCGGGAAAGTGCTCCTTCGACAAATTGATGAGGTACACGATCAAATCGTTGTAGTCGCAGTCGTAGCGCATGAAGGCGAGGATCAAGTGGCTGTGGTTCTGGCATTCGATCCATTCGAATCCATTGCGGATGTTGTCGCCCTGGTGCATCGCCGGAATGTACTTGTACACTTCGTTTAGCCGTTTGACATACCACTGGAGCGAACGGTGCATGTGGTCCCAGGTGGAGTCCCACGGCAGAGGCGCTTCGGCATTCCACTCGTTTCTCTGACCGAACTCCTGGCCCATGAAAAGCAGCTTCTTCTGCGGATAGCCAAACTGGAGCAGGTACAGCAGGCGGCAATTGGCGAACTTGTCGAAGTCCGTGAGGTCTTCTGTCTTGTTGACCATCGTCCGCTTCATGTGGACGACTTCGTCGTGGGCCAGGGGCAAAAGGAAGTTTTCCGTGTGGTGGTACAACATCGGGTACGTCAGGTCGTTGTAGACGGCGCCGCGACGGTCGTAGGGGGCGCGGAAGAACTTCATCATGTGCGATGTGCAGCCGAGATCCCATTTGTAATCGAAGCCGTGGCCGCCGTTTTCGACCGGCCGCGTCACACCGGCGGCGATGGTCGAATCTTCGGCAATCATGAGCGTTTCCGGATGTTCCTCCTTCACCGCCCAGTTCATCGACTGCATGAAACGAAATCCCTCCGGATTGTGGCAGTTGCCATGCTTGCGTAGAAACGCCTCGTACTTCTGTTGAGTACCGAACTCGTAATAGTGAAACTGCCCGGCGGCATCGAGCCGGAAACCGTCGATGTAAAATTCCTCGATCCAGTGAAACAGCGACGAGATGAGAAAGCTTTTCACCTCATTGCGGGCGAAGTCGAAGTAGGAGGTGCCCCAGGGCGTGTGCCGTCGGTCGGGGATGGGACACTCGAAGAGATTCACGTCGTTGTCGTAGCAGGCCAGGCCGGTCGCATCGTTGGGGAAGTGGACCAGAATCGCATCGAGAATGACGCCGATGCCTTCTCGGTGGAAGGCATCAATGAGTCGTTTGAGTTCGGTGGGCGTGCCCAGGCGCGAAGTCGGGGCGTAAAAGCCGATCGCCTGGTAGCCCCAAGAAGGCACGTAGGGATGTTCGAGAACGCCCATCAGCTCGACGTGCGTGTACTCCATGTATTTGACATAAGGAACCAACTCGTCGATCAGCTCCATATAGCTGAGGGGCCGGCCATCCTTGAAGCGCCACGAGAGCGGGTGAACCTCGAAGACGTTGAGCGGACCAGCGAACTTGTCGGACATCGGCACTTTGGGATGCTTGAACTCGTAATAGGTCTCCGCGAACATGGGCGTTCGATTGTTGTCGTTTTGCATCATGCGCGCGAAGGGATCGCCGCGGAACTCCCAGTTTCCTTCCCTTTTTAGGATAGCGAATTTGTAGTAGAGTCCGTGGCCGAGATCGGGAACGAATCGCTCCCAAACGCCGGTGCTGCCGCGACGCTCCATGGCGTGAGCGTCGCGATTCCAATTATTGAAGCTGCCCACAACCGAGACGCGCTGGGCATTGGGCGCCCACACGGCAAAGCGCACGCCGCCTTCAACCGGATGAGCCCCCAAAAGCCGATGCGCGCGGCGATGCTCGCCTTTATTGAAGAGATAGAGGTCGAACTCTGGAATGGAGCGCAGCGCGGACGGATCGGGCGGCGGCGGGCTTGGGGCCCGCGGCGTCAGCACAGGCGTTTCACCGTTTGCCGGTTCGGCGGCGGCGGTCGGTCTTGGGAGCAATTTGCGTTTGGGGTCGGTTGACGCCATGATTCAAGGTCTCGTATAGGGCGACAAGATCATTGGATAGAAGCTTTTCCGAGAGGAGCAGCAACAAACAGCGTTTGGCGAAGACGGGATCCGTGTGAATCTTGTCGATCAGAAACGCCTGGACCGAGTCTTCGTTGATTTCCTTCTCGACATACAGCGCCTCAACTTCTTCCGGCGTTCGCTCCAGATGATGACTGACGTACAGCAGCTCGTCCTCAAAAATGGTTTCGCGGCTGACCCATTCCCAGTCCACCCGCTGGAGCCAGATGCGTTCGTCGCGGTAAATCGAATTTACGTTCAGAGTGCAATCGTCAGTGATGTGGAAGCGCGTGTACGGATCATCGTACATGGCGCCGTCGATCGCGTTGGGCAACGTGACATTATTTCCGGAAAACGTGCGAAAGTTTACGAATGCATTGGCCGTGGTCCGGTAGGCCAGAGACAGTCGCAGGTAAAGTCCCTCTGGAGCGTACTTGTCTTTTCGCGGCAGAACATCCTTGAAGCAAAGGGCCGGGCCTGCGTCCCAGATCTCGACGAGATCGGCAAGCGGATCGTGATACCAGTTGGGACCGTAGATGGTTGCTGCTGCCACGCGCACCGATCCGCTCTGGCCCAGCACGTCCGCCTCGGAGCTTGCCGCGGGGCGCGGAACGATGGTCTTCTTGACTCGGGGGAAGAACTCTCTTTCTAGCCGCGTCATCTCGATTCCTCATCGGTATCCCGAGTCCATCCGGCGGGTCCGATTTCCTTCAGCTGGCCTACGGACAAAACAGGCCGAGGGCAAGTCTGGGTGCTTGTGGCGCCACAGCCTTATTAGAGTAGCACTTATTATGCCCAGGTGCGCCTGGCCCGTGGCTGTACTTCGCGTCCTTTGATAAGCTAGAGCCAAGGAGTATGCCCTCTAACCATTCGCGGTTTCCCAGCGCGGAGGTGTCCCATGCACTGGCGTCGGAGCTGTTGGACATTGGCAACGGTGAGCCTGATGTTATCGGCAACGGCGAAAGCCGTCGCCCAAACACCGGCGAGCTACACTTACGATCGAGCGTACCGGCATTTCCTCAATTCACGCTATAGCTATCGTACATTGTATTCGTCGGTGCCCGCGGCCGGCAGTGTGATGAACACTCCGTTCGTGTACCAGAGCCACTTCATCGAACCATCCTTTAGCCAGCAGCGGATCACGCCGTACGCCTACGAGCGCTACGACGCAATACCTGGCTTCGGCGGCATGACGTTGACTCCGTTGGGTTTCAGTAGCTACTACACGCCGGGTTTCAGCCGTGGCTTCTATGCGCCGTACGGCTTGCCGGCAGTCGAGTATTTCCATCCATAGAGAGGTTCGCCTGCACTGGGTGGCACTGGCAAGAATGCCTGTGCCACCCAGTATGGAAATGATCTCTACTCCTGTTCGACCACGTCCACAAGGCCCACGTCGATGTACTGTCCACCGCCGGTCTGGTGACAATGAACGGCCAGAACGTTCTTGCCGGGCTTGAGTGCGACGAGGGCGGCCTTTGTGATCGGCACCGCATCGTAGGCGCTGACATAGCCCCTCACGCGCTGGGCCAATACGCCGTTGATGTACACCTCTGCATCCTCGTCGTGGTGAATCCACAGTTGCAGATCGACAAGGTCACGACCCGGAAGCAAGAAATCGCGGCGGAGCCAGATGTCGCTTGTGTTCCAGGTCGTGCCGACGATGGCGCCCGGAGTGCCGCGCGTGCCGAAGCCGCCTTTGCCCTGATTCCATGACGAATCGTCAAAATCGGGGTTGTTCCACTCGGCCGCGGGTTTTGATACGGTGTAGCGCCACGAGTCCGTAGCTCGATCAGCGGCGGGAAGGATGCTGACGATTCTTGGCGGCTTGGGCAACGCGGCCCAATGGGTCGTCTTCGTCTTGTCGCGGGCGGCGTATTTTTTCCACATCGACGAGTCATAAAGAGGACGAAGCACGAGTCCGCCGACGACTGGTCGGGCGGTGAAGCCTCTGCGCCGCGCGGTGTCCGTCTGAAACCAGTCGGTCATCGGCGAGCGATCCGGTGTAGCGCTGAGGAAGTCGTACACCGGATCGACCAGGGCGTCGAAGTCGCGGCGCTCGCCGGTCAGACATGCCGTCCACAGCGTCCAGTCGAGTTTCGTGTAGGCTTTGCGATTGTCCAGCGGCAAACCGTATTTCTTCTGCATTTTGAGGTAAAACGCCATTTCCTTTTTGAGCGTCTCCTCCGGGAACAGATTCATGCCGAGAATCTTATCCCAGACAAGGTTGTACTTCTGGCTCCAGGTGTTTTTGCGATCGAAAGCCAGGCGAAAATGATCGCCGTCGTCCGCTTCCTTCGCCCAGCGTTCAGCCATCGATTTGGCGAGCGTGTGGAACTCCTCGGCCGTTTTGTCCTCGCCGCGTAGACGACACAGTTGGGAATAAGCCCCCAGGGCGACGATGGCCTTGGCCGACAGGTTGACATTGTGAGCCAGGTGCCCGGCGAAATCGTCGGTGCAGAGCTGGTTTTCCGGATCGAATCCCTTGGCCTTGAGGAAGCCGGCCCACTTCTGCACGGTCGGCCAATACTTGCCAGCAAAATCGGCGTTGCCTTCCATCTTGGCGAGAGCCGCGAGAAGGATCAGCATGTTGCCGGTCTCCTCTACCGGCATCTGATTCTGTTCGGTGCGTTCGCCACCGCCGTAAACCTGACCGTTAGCCAGCGGATATTGACCGAGATCGTGCGGAGCGAACTCGAACTTCCAGCGCGGCGAGGAGGCGTAATCGAGGTTCTGTACGAGAATGGCCTTGGTCAAAGTCGGGCCAAACAGCAGAAACTGCGGTGCCATCGGATAGATCACGTCCACCGTGCCGATGCAGCCGTTGGAGAAATTCTCCTTGGGGAAGACGAGCGGAGCACCGGCCGCATCCGCCGCGATCTTGCAACCGGCAAACGCTTGACGATATGCAAGGGCGACGATGCGCGCATACTTCGGGCCGCCCAGCTTGGTCAGGTCGGCCATCAGTTCCTCATCGAGCGCCTTGCAGCGCGCAAGCAGATCCGTGTATTCCTTGGCTGATGCTTTGAGGAGATCGGCAGCTTGCCAACCGTCTTTGCGCCAGTAAGGACGCAGGTTTTTCTTGAAATACTGGATGGAGTAGATGTCGTCGTAGGCATATGTCAGCCAGCGCGACGCCGGCTTCGATCCGACGCTGCCGAGTTCGAAACTGACGGCCAGTACAGGAGCTTGATTCGCAGGTCTCCCGTTTCCAGGAAGCGTGAGCGTGAGGTCCCCACTCTTGGTAAATGAGGCCCGCGCGCCCTCGGCAGGAGCAATGAAAGAAAAAGGCTTTTGATCTATGGTAGCTGCGACGTAGAGATAGCCCCAATCAATGCGAAGATCGTCGCCGCGTTTCTGCAAGACCGGTTGGTCGATGCTACCGGCGCGAAGGGTTACCAAACCATCGATCTTCTCTTTCCCCCAGGTGACTTTTTGATCGGGAGTGTTGACGGCCGGAAACGTCGAGGACTCGAAGTAAATGGCGAGCTCGTGCTCCGCAGCGTCGCTGGAGCGCGCCTCCCAGGTAAGGTAGGTGACGGGACGGGAAAGGATCGCCATATCGTCGGGCAAGGCCGGCGTGGTGAATGTGAGCGTGAGGCGGATGCCGGCGCCCTCGAATGTGTAGATGGTGCGCGTCGGCAACACTTCGAGAGTCGTTTGTGGCAGAGGCGGAACATCCTTCGGCTCGGCACCCATAAGGCGATAGCTCTTTCCGTCAATGCGGACGAGGCTGGTCAACGGCTGCTGCTTGCCGGTCCAGTGGATGGTGGTGGCATCGGTGAGCTTGTCGGCCGGCGACCAGATCGAGAAATAGGGATCACAAGCGACCAAGGGCACGCACGGCGGGCGTAGCGGCTTGATCGCCTCTTCAGCAGCGTGCAGAGGAAGGCAGGCGAGACAGACGACGAGGAGGTAAGGGAGTCTTGTCATAGTTGACTTATCCTGTTGTAGTAGCACATTGTAGGGTGGGGGGGGGGGGGG
>DATBHJ010000093.1:0-64028 GCA_036557565.1 Gemmataceae bacterium | reverse complement strand
CCCCCCCCCCCCCCCACCCCACGACTCGCAGCGCGATCGAGCGGCCAATCACCTCGCATTGTTCGCTCCAAGGGGTAACTTATAATTGAGGTAGTGGATTACTCCTCTCTTCCCCAACCGAGGAATCAAGAATGGCCGACGCTTATCTTCTCTCCGCGGCCCGGACCCCTATCGGCAAATATCTCGGCTCTCTCGCGGATGTCTCGGCGCCTCAGCTCGGGGCCGTCGCCATCAGCGAGGCGCTGCGCCGGGCGCGTGTGCCGTCCGAACAAGTCGAAGAAGTGATCGTTGGCAACGTCATTCAGGCGGGACTCGGCCAGAACCCGGCGCGACAGGCTGCCCTCAAGGCGGGACTGCCCGATAGCATTGCTGCCTTCACGGTCAACAAGGTGTGCGGTTCGGGACTGAAAGCAGTCATGTTGGCGGCACAGGCCATTCGCGCCGGCGACGCCGAGTTGATCGTCGCCGGCGGGACTGAGAGCATGAGCCGGGCGCCTTTCCTTTTGATGGGCGTTCGCGCCGGGTGGAAGTACGGCGATCAGAAAGCCATCGATGCCATGATTCACGACGGCTTGTGGTGCGCTTTCGAGGACTGGCACATGGGCCAAGCGGCCGAACACATCGCTGCCAAGTGCGGCGTGTCGCGCGGCGAACAGGATCGCATCTCGGCCCAGAGCCAACAACGTGCCGCCGTGGCGTGGCAGAAGGGTGCATTCACCGCCGAGGTCGTCCCCGTCACGGTGGGCAGTGGCTCGAAAGCGAAAGTCGTCGCGCGCGATGAAGGTCTGCGGCCGGAGACGACAGCCGAGGCGCTGGCCAAGCTCAAACCGTCTTTCCGCGAAGGCGGCACCGTGACGGCGGGCAATGCCTCGATGCTCAGCGATGGCGCCGCCGCCGTGGTCGTTGGATCCGCCCGCGCCGCCGAACGTCTGGGAACGAAACCGCTGGCCCGTGTCGTCGCTTATTCTACAAGCGGCGTGGCGCCGAAGGACATTTTCATCGCCCCGGTGCTCGCCGTGCGGCAAGTGCTGGAAAAAGCGAACCTGCGGCCGGGGGACATCGATCTGTTCGAGATGAACGAAGCGTTCGCCGCCCAGATGTTGGCGTGCGGCAAGGAGCTGAAACTCGATGAGGCGAAGGTGAACGTCAACGGCGGCGCGATCGCGCTGGGACATCCCATCGGCGCTTCCGGGGCGCGCGTACTAGTGACGCTGCTCTGTGCGTTGGAGCAACGCGGCCTGAAACGCGGTTTGGCGTCACTGTGCCTGGGCGGTGGCAACGCGGTGGCGATGGTAGTGGAACGCAGTTGAATACCAGCCCGAAGCGTGAGCGAGGGCCGCCCTCGCTCACGCTTCGGGCTGGTGATGCGGTGCAGAAATTACATGAAACCGTTGGCGTACTTACTCACCTGGACTACCTATGGTACTTGGCTGCACGGCGACGAGCGCGGTTGGGTGCATTCTGGGCAGTCAGGGATTCAAGCGCCGGATTTTGTACGACAAGAATCCGTACGCATGCGGATGACAGAACAAGCCATCATTCTCGATGAGGGCCAGCGTCTGTTAGTGGAAAAAACGATTCGCGAGGTTTGTCAACTTCGACGGTGGGAGATTCATGCGATCAATGTACGAAGCAACCATGTGCATATTGTCTTGAGCGCTGAGCTTTCTCTGGAACAAGTTTTGAGTCAATTGAAAGCGTGGTGCTCGCGTCGTCTATCCGAACAGATAGGTTTGCTCGCGGACGAGGATTCTCGAAATGGGCGAAAACGTTGGTGGACGGAACACGGCAGCACCAAATGGATCAACGATGAGAATTACTTGCAAAATGCGATCCGTTACGTGAACGACAGACAATGAAAATACCAGCCCGAAGCGTAAGCGAGGGCCGCCCTCGCTTACGCTTCGGGCTGGTAAGGGAGGGATTATGGCCACTGTCACTGATAGCGCCGCCCGCGAACGTTGGGAGAAAGAACTCGCTTCGGCCCCACAGCGTGAGCAGCCGCCCACCACCGTCAGCAGCGTGCCCATCGAGCCGCTGTACACGCCGGAGAGCCTCAACGGTTTCGATCCCGATATCGACCTCGGCTATCCCGGCCAGTATCCCTACACGCGCGGCGTTCATGCCTCCATGTATCGCAGCCGATTATGGACCATGCGGCAGTTCGCCGGCTTCGGCACGCCGCGGCAGACCAACGAGCGCTTCAAATTCCTACTCGCCAAGGGGCAAACCGGCCTCAGCACCGCGTTCGATCTGCCGTCGCTGATGGGCCTCGACGGCGACGATCCCCGCGCTCTTGGCGAAGTGGGCCGGCTCGGCGTCGCCGTCTCGACGCTCGACGACATGCATGAATTATTCGCCGGCATCGATCTGGCCAAGGTCTCCGTATCCATGACCATCAACGCGCCGGCCAGCATCGCCATGGCGTTCTTCCTCGCCAACGCGCAGGATCAGGGCGTGGACTGGAAACACTTGCGCGGCACGGTGCAGAACGACATTTTGAAGGAATTCCACGCCCAGAACGAGTTCGTCTTTCCTCCCGAGCCGCACGTTCGTCTGGTGTGCGATGTCATCGAGTTTTGCACACGGCACGTGCCCCAATGGAACACAGTATCAATTAGCGGCTACCACATCCGCGAGGCCGGCTCGACGGCGCTGCAAGAGTTAGCCTTCACGTTGGCCGACGGTTTCCACTACGTCGAAACGTGCCTGGCACGCGGGCTCGACATTGACGCCTTCGCACCGCGGCTGAGTTTCTTCTTCAATGCCCACAACGACATTTTCGAGGAACTCGCCAAGTACCGGGCGGCGCGAGTGCTGTGGGCCGAGGCGATGCGGCACAGATACGGCGCCCGACGCGAAAATTCGTGGAAGCTGCGCTTCCACGCCCAGACGGCTGGCTGCTCGTTGCAGGACAAGCAACCGGAAGTTAATCTCATCCGTGTCGCCTATCAAGCGTTGGCTGCGGTGCTGGGCGGCTGTCAGTCGTTGCACACCAACAGCATGGATGAAACCCTCGCGCTGCCGTCCGAACATGCCGTGACGTTGGCCCTGCGCACGCAGCAAGTGTTGGCCCACGAAACCGGTGTGACCAATACCGTCGATCCGCTGGGCGGCAGTTATTTCGTCGAAACACTAACAAAACAAATGCAGCAGGATGCACGGATCTATTTCGAGCGCATCGAAGAGTTGGGCGGCATGATCGCGGCGCTGGAGGCCGGTTTCTTCCGACGCGAAATTGCCGACGCCGCTTTCACCTATCAGCGCGAAGTGGATGCGAAACGAAAGCTCATCGTCGGCGTCAACGCTTTTCAGGAAGCCGAGGAAAAGCCGATTGACATATTGGCTATCGACGAAGCCGTCGAGAAGGAACAGATCGGCCGCTTGAAGCAGATCAAGGCGAAGCGCGGCGGCGAGCAAGTGCGTAAGATGCTCGATCAGATCCGCCGTCTGGCGGCGACCAAAGAGAACCTGATGCCGACGTTGATCGATGCGGCGCGTGCGCGCTGTACGGTTGGCGAGATCATGAATGCGCTGGCGGATGTTTTCGGCCGCTATGATGGTGCGGCGAAGTGGTGATTGATTTCCTCTGTAGGATGCACAGAACCCTCATTGGGACTCCCGATGACGCAAGCAAACTCACAAGATCGGAGCAGCAGTTGGAAGTGGTACAGTGTACGCTCTTTGTACCGATTGGTTGCCTTCGGTAAGCCGAAGAATCCAGGGGCGAACTACGTCGCCGACGCCACACTGGTGGAGGAACGCATCGTGCTTTTTAAGGCTCGAAGTGTCGAAGAGGTTCGGAGGAAAGCAGAGAAAGAAGGAAAGACTTACGCACGTTCCATTCATATCACCAACGGCTATGGGCAGAAGGTCAAGAGTCGTATGTTGAAGGGAGTGGACATCTATGAGCTTTTTGATTCTCCGAGTGCTAGCGTCGAAGTTTTCTCCACGACGGAGGAGATCGATGCCTCCGTCCCGGATGAGCAAGTCTGGGAGCGCTTAATCGGATTGGGGGAGGCATTGGACCAGCAAGAGGATCCTTGGCCTCGCTTCAAATTCATCGATGTGAAAGTGATAAGACTGATGCTCGATCATTTCCAGAATTCTCCCGTGTCTTCTCACCGTGGAAAGGAGCTTCGTGGATAAGACTCCTCCTCTCCGCGTCGTTCTCGCCAAGGTCGGTTTGGACGGCCACGATCGCGGCATCAAAATTGTGGCCCGTGCCCTGCGCGATGCCGGCATGCAGGTCATCTACGCCGGACTGTGGTTGACGCCGGAAGCGGTGGTCCGCACGGTCGCCGACGAAGACGCGGATTGGCTCGGCCTGAGTCTCCTCAGCGGCGCGCACATGACGCTGGTGCCGCGGGTTCTGCAACTGCTGCGCGAGGCGGGATTGGAGCATGTCGGCGTGATGGTCGGCGGCATCATTCCTGAGAACGATATTCCGAAACTAGCGGAAATGGGCGTGGCTCGTGTCTTCGGTCCCGGCACCTCGTTGCCGGAAATCGTCTCGTTCTTGCGCGAGCACAGCGGAGCCAGCCATGCTTGAAACATTGCTGGAACGCTTTCGCCGCCGCGATCGCCGGGCCCTGGCGCGTCTTGTCAGTCTTGCGGCACGCGGCGAACAGGTCGAGGAGATCCTGGCCGGAATTGGCGATTCCGCGCGGCCGGCGCGCGTGGTCGCCTTCACCGGCAGCGGCGGCGTCGGCAAAAGCACTCTGGTAGGCAAACTGATCGAGCAGATTCGCGCACAGGGACAGAGCGTCGCGGTGCTGGCTTGCGATCCGCAAAGTCCGTTAAGCGGCGGTGCGCTGCTCGGCGATCGTTTCCGCATGCCGGCGCGGCCCGATGACGACGGCGTGTTCATCCGCAGCTTGGCTGCAGTAGGCGGACAAGGGGCATTGGCCGAGCATCTCGATGTTTTGATTCGGCTCTTGGAGGCGTTTGGTTTCGACGTGATCCTGATCGAGACCGTCGGCGCCGGACAGGGCGATACCGTGGTTCGCGAGCTGGTCGATGTCCTTGTGTTGCTCTTGCAACCAGAAATGGGCGATGACTTGCAGTGGGAAAAAGCGGGACTACTCGAAGTTGCCGACATGATTGCTATTCACAAGGCGGACTTGCCGGGAGCGGAGCGCGTCGAGGCACAGGTACGGAGCACTCTCGCGCTCGGCGGCGCTTCGACCGGCGAGACGCCGGTCCCACCTGTCCCCATTCTGCGCGTCAGTTCGCGGAGCAGCGAGGGAATAAACGAGCTCTGGCAAACCATCGCCGCTTGTCCGTTGCGTCGCGGTCGGCAGAAGAGCGAACGCGATTTGCTCCGCCTCGCTCTGCAGACGTTGGCGGTGCGGTTTGCCACTGCCAGGGCTGGGGAAAGCAGTGAACTGCAGCATCTGATCAGAGCCTGGCAACAGGGCGACATCTCCTCTGCCCATGCGTCATCTGCCCTTCTGAATCTGCTGGCTAATTCCCGGACTTGATTTTCCGCTGACGCGCGAATAGCTGCGTGAAGTAAATATCGTCCTTGGCGTTCGTGGCGATGCCCAGCCCCGTCTCGGTGACGTCTTTCATGAGGATGTTGTCGCGGTGGATCTTGGAATCCATCCAGCCCTTGACGATCTTTTCCAGAGGAACATCGCTCTGATCGGCTGTGATGAGGTTCTCGGTGACTTTGCCCCAATCGTAGCCAGTGGCTTCGACTCGTTGCGAGGGCCGCTTGCCATCGAGGATGTGCTCCATCTTCCGTTGCTTGGCCATGTTCGCTGAGTGGGCTCGCGCCGCCTTGAATAGCAGCGGATGAGGCCGCAACTCCGGCAAATTCGCCTTGGCCCGTTCCTTGTTCACCAATTCCAGCAATCGTCGTTCCTGCTTGGACATCTCAAACGGTTTCGTGTCCTCCTTGTTCGCTTGTTTCGCGTCGTCCGCCGCTACGAACGGCGAAGTCAACAACAGTAGTAGCAAGAAGAACGATTGAGTCCGCGAAAGAATCATGATACCTCCTCGCAATTACTCCGCTTCTGAGTCTGAGGGCGTCGCCGGAAGTTCGCGTTTGCTTTTTTCTTGGCTCTTCGTCCATAATAGCGGCATCCTAACATACGGGTCCCAAGGAAACCATGCGAGCCGGCAATGCCGGAACATGCTCATGCGATACGATTTGGTTACAAGCTCTTGCACGCTTCTGTTTCTTCTTCTCGCCGGAACGGCATCGGCCGAAGACGCGCGCGCCATTCTCGATCGCGCCATTCAGGCGCACGGGGGCGCGGCTGGCCTGGAACGCACGAAAAAGGGACATCTCAAGGGGAAATGTGAAGGCATTCAGGCAAATGTTCCCTTCGAGTACGAAATCGAGGAATGGTTCGATCTGCCTGTCCGTAACAAACGAATTTATGACGGAAACGGCAATAATACGTCCACCCACGTCGAATGGCTCTTCATGGGGAAAGAAAGTTGGATGCGGGAAGGAAACAAACGCGTGCAGTATTCTTTCTTGCCGATCTCGCAGTCGGCGGAGCAGCAGCAATGGTATGCCGTTTTAGCAATGCTCCTCTTACTGCGCGAGAATGATGCTCAGCTTACTTCGCTTCCAGAGGAGACGAAGGATGGACGCACTCTCGCCGTTATTCACGCGGTTTATTCCCAACTCGAGGGAGACTATTTCTTCGATAAATCAACGGGCCTTCTAAGACTAACAAAGGCAATTCGGCCAGTCCAAGAAACGATTGTCGAGCACGTCTACGACGATTATCGAGACGTTCAAGGTACTCATTATCCGATGCGTATCCATGTCACGGAGAAGACCTATTCATCGACATTCTCGATTTCATCCATCGAGTTTCTCGACAAGATCGATGAAGCTGTTTTTGCCAAACCGCAGGCACCGGCTGCGGAGGGGACGGTCGAAGAAACCGTCGTGCGAAAGACGACCTCGCAACCGACCGCGGACAGCAGTGGGAAGGCACCGGAACAGCGAAATCAGGTTTTGATCGTTGTTACGATTGTTGCCGGCGTTATCATCGGCGCGGTGTGGTTCATGGTTCGCGCCTCCAGGCGCGGCAAGCAGGAGCTGCCGCCAAGCTGAGGAGCTTACCGTGGACATGATCCTGCTCGATCGGACGCGGATGGGCCGATCATATTGTCTGGCCTGCATTGGCCAGGCCATTTTCGGGACGCTAAGGTTTCCATTTTCCATCCGCTGAGCCGTCAGGGCTGGCAAGAACGACGATGTATCCGTCCGGATCGCGCAGCCAGCATTCCCAGTGATTCGGACCACCGTCACCCTCGGGGGGATTGCGATGGCGTGGTAATACAACCTCGGCTTTCAGTTCGGCGACCCGGGACATGGCCGCGTCAAAGTCGTCGATCTCAAACCACAAGAGTACGCCGTTGCCGTAAGGCTTGTCTTCCCGATTACCGATCGGCCCGTGATGGTGTGCTATCTCAAAGCGGTGCAGTTGAAGGATCAGCGAACCATTCGAGACCAAGCGCTCATACACCGGCCCGCCATGAGCACTCTGGCAGCCGAGCAGACGCTGGTACCACCGGCTGCTCGCTTCCACATCGGTCACCGCGATCAAGGGTTGGGGACGCATCAGAACCTCCACCGCCGAACTCAGGATTAGCTCGACCTCTATTCGCGCCTCTGCAAAGAGTAACGACTAACGTTGCAGACAGCTAGCGAGATTTCCGCTGTATCGCTATGCTGCATCATGGAGATGGGCAGTGAGGCCCAGGAAACACGAGGATTCAGTGTTGGAAGAACGTTACGCACAACTGGAAAAGATCGTTTCCGCCTCGGCTCTGTTGGGCTATCTGAATTTCTCCGATGGCCGTTCCGACCCGCGCTGGCAGAAGCAATTCAACGATGCTTACGCCTTCCTCGCCGAGCACGGTGAAACTGCGCCGTGGCAGGCGATCTTCGCCTGGCTGTCGGCTCGCTTGGGCGAGCTTCACGCGCAAGGCAGCGCTGCCTTCCGCGATGTGACGCAGGCTGAGGACGTGCTGGAGATGGCCGACAACGTGCTGACGGCCTACCAGCGCCACCATGCCGATCTGCTCGCCCATCTGGACGACCGCGACGTTTTCGGGCCATACTTCCTGACGCGCGTCTTTGAAGCGGTCCTGGTCCAGCGAGCCGCGGGGATGGACAACGGTGAGAAAGCCGTCGCGGCCGTGCTGGTCCGGCTCAATGATTTCGTCGGCCATCGACCCATCGCCATTCTGGAGACTCGGCCACAAGGCGAACCGTACGACCACGAACGCCATCGGCCACTGCCCCTGTACATCAAAGGCGCGGGCGTGGCTTATGGGCCGTATCACGATCTCATCGCGCGTGCCCTTGACATCCTCAAGAGCACCGATGCCGGCTTGCGGGCCGAGGCGCAGTTCGATTTCGAGTTGCTCGATGAGCTGGCCGTCGATTTGCGAGCCTACGATCATGGGCATCCGGTCAATCGCCGGCCCAATTATGTCTTCGGTGAGTGGGACCCGCATCATCTCGATAACCAGGGCCGATTCCGTCGCTATGTGGTGCGCAAAATCACACTCGATGCCCTGATGGATCGTATCAATGCACCGGGTCCATCCGCGCGCGAGGAGCTGCTGCTGGAAGGCGCGGCCGTGCTGGCGGGAACGCTGCTGATGGCGACGGGCATTAGCGGCTACGGTCCGGCGGCTCACGATTCCGCAGCCACGTTGGCCACGCTGCTGCCGCGCATCGCACGCTATCGCGATGTCTTCTATGAACATTTGCTCAAGCGCCTGGAAGGCGCGCACGGCGACCGGCTGCGCGAGGAGTTGGCAACGACTCGGCAAGCATTCGGCGGCGCTCGGCAGCACTTGAACGCTTACCTGGCGCGGCATCGAGCCATGCAGTTGCAGCAGCGCTATCTCGCCCTCGTGTTCGCCCAGATGGGCCATCCGGAAGCCAGTCGGGACGAGGCGCGACGAATCCCTGCCGTGTCTGTGCGGCTCCTGAGCGAAATTCTCAGCCAGATGACGAGCGGGCAAGTCGAGGCAGAGCAGGGCCAGTTGCGCGAGGCGGCGGAGCGGCTGCCGGAAATCGAGAATCTGCTGCACCGCGGCATCGCTTGCGGCGCTTTCGTCGATCCCTGGAACATTCTTGGTTTTCAGGGATTATTTCCCCTGTCGCCGGCCCGCGAGGATAGCATCCGTGATCCTCGCGTGGACGAATTGATCCAGGTCGTCGAGCAGATTTTCAATCTGTACGCACGGTTGATGAGCGAGGCGGCGGCTGCCGGCGACAGCGACCTGGTGCGGACATTGATAACCGGCCTGCGACGGCTGGCAGAGTGGTGGGATCGCTTCGCCACGATCGAGGTTGGCGATGTGCGGCGCTTGCATGGCCGAGAAGCGGCGTCGTCGGCCTCCGGAGTCGCCAACGCCCTGGCGCGCTGGCACAAGAGCGGTGAGGCCAGTGCCGATCTCGCCTTCTGGCGTCAGCAATTGGAACATTTCCGCTCTCCCAAGGCGTTTTCTCTCGTCGTGGACACGCTGTTGCGTAAGGCCGATTATCGCTCTGCGCTGGGACTGTTGTGCAGCTGGATCAGTCAGGCCGAGCAGGTGCCGCTTGAGGATAACGTCTGGTCGTTTCATGCACTGTCGCTTCGCTGGATGCTGGCGGTGGCCAAACTCTCGGCGAGCGGGGGGCGTAAGCCCCCTGTTTCTTCGCAGCAGGGGGCTTACGCCCCCCGCTCGCTGGAGGAAGCATCGCAGCGCCGCGATTTGATCGTCAAGTTCTTCGATTTCCTGGAGGCCAACGCCGAGGATTACTGGCAAGTGCCGGAGCTGGAGCTGCCTGGACCGCCGCTGGTCGAGGAGAAAGAGGACGATCTGTTCGGCGCCGCCTACGAGGATGTCACCTACCGGGACACAACGGACGATAACGAAGGCGCGGTCTCCGACGGGGGGCCAGTCGAGGAATTCGATCTGGAGCCGGAAGGGGATCGTCTGGACAAACGATTGCATTTTCTGTCCACGCTGGCCCGGCTGTGGCAGATCGCGGCTCGCACAGTGACGGAAGACACGCGAGCGGGGGCAAGCTGGGAGCAAACCCCGAGCGATTGGTTGAGGACGGCGCGCGGCAATCGCCAACGCATGCTGGTATTGATCGATACTATTCACACCCACCCGCTCCGCGAACCGACCGGCGACTACGATTCGCTGGTCGAGTACGATCGCCGGCGCGTGCTCAAAGAGCAGTTGCTGTTCACCGCCATCGGCGCCTGCCTGGATATGTCGTTAGCGGTCAGTGCTTTGCAGGGAGCCGTGGATGCCGGCTTTGCGCAAGTGAGGAGTGAGGAGCAGGGGAGTGAGGAGAATGAGGGTTCTTCTCCTCACTCCTCACTCCTCACTCCTCATTTGGGAGAAGAGGCGGCGGACTCGTTCGAGCCGTTCGCCATTCGCCTGGAAAAGGCGCTCTTTACCGGTGAGACAGCAGCGGCGCGCGAGGTGTTGCCGGCTTTTATCGAGAAATTCCAGAACGAGCCGCTGCTGTTCGCGCCGCTGGCCGAGGGCGGCACGCCCCGGGCCATCTTGCGTGTACGTATTGCCCAGACCGTGCTGCGTGCGCTGTTGGCCAACCTGCCGCGCCTGGGCTTACTCCGTGAAACCTACAACATCCTGCGCACCGCTCGCGCCATGGAACAAGCCCAGCCGATGCGCGGCCGTGGCGTCACCGAGTTCAATCACTTTTTCCAGGCTGCCTACCAGGCCGTCGTTGAGAGCGTCGTCGAGTCGGCCTCCAGCTGGGGCAGCAGCCACAATAGCGATGAAGAGTTGGTTGCCGTCCTGGAGCGTCTGACGGGGCCGTTTCTGACTCTGTGGATGGAACACAGCCGTTCGCTGCAATTATCGGTGTTGGAAACGCTGACCGGCGAATCGGAGTGGCGGGCCGTGCAGGCGTTTGTGCAACGCTACGGCGCCGATCTGTTCCACGCCCGCTTCATGACAATGGCCAACCTGCGCGGCATCCTTCATCGCGGCGTCGGCGCTTACCTTGACTATCTTCGCGACAACCCCGATCCCTTACGGCCGATCCGCTTGCTCGATGAGCTGGATCAGGGGATCCGCCGCGAGGACGCCAAACGCCGGCTGGAAATTGTGCTGCAAGCCGTCATCGAGAACTACGAGGAATACAAGGACTACAACACCACGACGACGCAGTCCGACTATGGCGAGAATCTTCATGTCCTGCTGGAATTCTTGCGTCTGAAAGTGGCCTATGAACGCCATGCCTGGCAATTCCGTCCACTGGTGCTGGCTCACGAGGTGCTGGCGCGGCATGGCCGGACCCAGACCGCCATCCTGTGGGAGCAATCGCTGACGCGCGTGACGCGCGATCTGGCTCGTCGTCACCTCGAGCAGCTGGACAGCCTGGAGCGCGTCCGTGGAATTCGGCTGAATACGATTCGCGATCACCTCAACGAGCGCTTCATCAAGCCATTGGCGCTGGATCGTTTGTGCGCCTTGATCGAGCCATCGATGCGCGAGTCGCGGCAGCAAGGCGAGAAGCCGAGTTTCACACGGCTACGGCACGAACTGCAAGCATTCACGGCGACGCCGATGGGCGTCGGTCTCGACGTGCCCTACTGGCTGCGGCGCCTGGAAATGGAAGTGCATCGTGTGCAGGCAACGCGGACGACCATCGCCGTGTTGGCCGAGAACTTCTTCCGTGTGCCGCGCCGGCCCCTGTCGTGGGAGGAAGTGCAGCGCCAGCTTGGCGATTGGGACCGGCCTTCGCTGCCGCCCTGATCGCGCCGGCGCATGCGTGACCGTGAAATTTCACCCTCGCCAAAATCTCGGCAAAGACAGCGAATTTCCTACCGCCGCAAAAAAACGCCGTCCACTTGCATTCGCTAAAATCGTGACCTAGGTTACAAGTGTCCTCTGCTTTGGGGAGAAGAAGAGGACTTGGGAGCCGCCGGCACAGAGGGGATTGCCGGCGGCTCATTTTTTTTCGGTCCTACTCTGGTTTTCAGTTCGTCGGGCTTCGATCGCATCCATCAGCAGGCGCATGGAGTCCAGATAGCTCGCAAGAGCCTTGCGTCCGGCGACAGTCAAACGATAGGTAGTTTTCGGCCGCCGGCCTATCAGCACCGTGTTGGCACCGAGATAGCCGACCTCTTCCAGTTTCTGCAAATGCATCCCAAGTGTGCCGTCGGACACCTGCAACTGCTTCTTGAGCGTGGTGAAGTCCAACGGGCCATTCATTTGCAGGGCGGTCAGCACGCCCAGACGGATCGGGCCGTGGACGGCGGTATCCAGGCCGTTGAAATCAATCGGCATTTCACTCATGGTCCCTCCGGGCAGCGCGTAGCTGATATGCCTGGATCGAGGCAGCCACCAAGCCGGCGGCCATCATGGCCAGACCTCCGGCGAGCAACGTTTGCCGGCTCGAACAAAAGGGGATGATCAGCCCCAGGGGAATTAGCACCAACGTCCCGGCCAAGTACATTCGCCGCGCTGGACTCGTCACGGCCAGCACGCCACACACGAGTCCAAACGAAAACATTCCCGCCCCTTTGAGACTGGCAACCGAGAGCCCTGCATAAATGCCCCAGAAGATATACCCTGCCACTGCCAGCCCGGCGAGGATTCCCGAGGTCCAGGCGAAAGTGGTTTCTCGACGCCACGCATGTCGATTTGCTTCCTTCCGCCAGCGTTTGCCCCACCAGGTTCCGCCGGCCAGCGCCACAAGCACCGCAGGAACCAGAGCGGCGAGAAGGTATCGTTCTTCACAGAACGTCGCCCACAGGGCCATGGCCGCCCCAGCTGGGATCAAGCCCAGCGCCAGCCAAACGTCCATCCAATCAAACGGGAGCGTCAGTCCCGTTGCCTGCTTCATCGTGTCCAAATCGCTCCGCAACCGTCTCAAGTCCGCGTCGCTCATCGCTTTCCTCCTCAAGTCAATTTGAGTTCACATATACTCGGTTTTTGCAAATACTCTGACGATTAGAGTATTTTGCGAAGCGCGTGTCAAGACTGAACTCCTCGATTGCGCCATATCATCCATGTGAAAAACGGTGTTGTTCATCGCAGCTCCAGCCGGTTGCCGTCTTCTTGCCTCTCTCCGACAATATCATTAGCAAGACATTCCGCACCCTCGGTCTCCGCCTATGGGAAAGGCCGTCATCATGGACCAGCAATTCGGCAGCCAGTCGTCGCTCCGCGTCGGCGATCGCGAATACACTATCTTCCGTCTCGACGCCGTGGCCCGCAAACACCCGCGCGTGAATCAGTTACCATTCTCGCTGAAAATCCTCCTGGAGAATTTGCTCCGCTGTCAGGATGGATTAACGGTGCGCCCGGAAGACATCGAGGCGCTCGCCAACTGGGATGCCAAAGCACAGCCGAGCAAGGAAATCGCCTTCATGCCCGCGCGCGTGCTGTTGCAAGATTTCACCGGCGTACCGGCCGTTGTCGATCTGGCCGCCATGCGCGACGCCATGGAAAAAATGGGCGACGATCCCAAACGCATCAATCCGCTCTTGCCGGTCGAGCTGGTCATCGATCATTCCGTGCAGGTCGATGATTTCGGCAGCTCGCTGGCATTTCGCACCAACGCCGATCTGGAGTTCGAGCGCAACCGCGAACGCTACGCCTTTCTCCGCTGGGGACAGAAAGCGTTTCGCAATTTCAAGGTCGTGCCGCCGGACACCGGCATTGTGCATCAGGTCAATCTCGAATACCTGGCGCGCGTCGTCTTCGTCAATGACCAGACGAACACGGCGTATCCCGATACTCTAGTGGGCACCGATTCGCACACGACGATGATTAATGGGCTGGGCGTACTCGGCTGGGGCGTCGGCGGAATCGAGGCCGAGGCCGCCATGCTCGGACAACCCCTGTCCATGCTTATCCCCGAAGTAGTCGGCTTCAAACTGACCGGCCAGCTCCGCGAAGGCGCAACCGCTACCGATCTGGTGCTGACCGTGACAGAGATGCTGCGCAAGAAAGGTGTGGTTGGCAAATTCGTCGAGTTTTACGGTTCCGGCCTGGCCGGGCTACCGCTGGCCGATCGCGCCACCATCGCCAACATGGCGCCGGAGTACGGCGCTACTTGTGGCATCTTCCCCGTGGACGCCGAGACGCTGAAATATATGCGCTTCAGTGGCCGGCCGGAAACGCTTGTGCAGCTTGTCGAGGCGTACACCAAGGAACAGGGCTTGTTCCACACGCCCCAGACGCCGGAAGCGACGTACTCCGATACGCTGGAACTTGACCTGGGTAAGGTCGAGCCGAGCATGGCCGGGCCGCGCCGGCCGCAGGACCGCGTTGCTGTGGGCAAGGTCAAGGAATCGTTCGCCAAGGAGTTGGACCGCTTACGCGTTAGCGCCAAGCCACAAGCGGCTTCACCGGTCAAGATAAAGCTCGGCAGTGAAACACACGAACTGCACGACGGCTCCGTGGTCATCGCCGCCATCACCAGTTGCACCAATACCTCCAATCCCTCTGTCATGCTCGCTGCCGGCCTCTTGGCCAAGAAGGCGGTCGAGAAAGGCTTGCACACCAAACCGTGGGTCAAAACCAGCCTGGCGCCCGGCTCCAAGGTCGTAACCGATTATCTCGCCGAGGCGGGGCTGATGCGCTATTTGGAACAATTGCGCTTCCATTTGGTGGGATATGGGTGCACGACCTGTATCGGCAACTCCGGGCCTTTGCCTCAACCCGTGTCGCACGGCATCGACGAGGGCAGCCTCGTCGTTGCTGCCGTTCTGTCGGGCAATCGCAATTTCGAGGGCCGCATTCATCCCGAGGTACGCGCTAACTATCTCGCATCGCCGCCCCTGGTTGTCGCCTATGCCCTGGCCGGCCGGGTAGACATCGATCTGCACAGCGAACCGCTCGGTAATGATGCGAAGGGCCAACCCGTCTTTCTCAAGGACATCTGGCCCAGCCGCATGGAGGTCGAGAACACGATTCGCTCGGCCGTGCATTCGGAGATGTTCCGTAAAGAATACGGCGAGGTGTTCCAGGGCGATGAGCACTGGCGCGGCATGCCGACGCCGGAGGGCGATCAGTTCGCCTGGGACCCGCAGTCCACGTACGTCAAGCACCCACCGTATTTCGAGGACATGAAGCCGCAGCCGGAGCCGGTGCGCGACATCAAAGGTGCGCGCGTCCTGGCCCTGCTCGGCGACAGCATCACGACCGACCACATCTCGCCAGCCGGCTCGATCAAGACGCAGGGGCCGGCGGGGCAATACCTCCAGAGTCACGGCGTCGAGATCAAGGACTTCAATTCCTACGGCTCGCGGCGCGGCAATCACGAGGTCATGGTGCGCGGCACGTTCGCCAACGTGCGGCTCAAGAACTTGCTCGCTCGCGGAACGGAAGGCGGCGTCACACGACATCTTCCCGACGGCGCGCTCATGTCGATTTACGACGCCTCGGTCAAGTATCACGACGAGAAGGTGCCGCTGCTGGTTCTGGCCGGCAAGGAGTACGGCTCCGGCTCGTCGCGCGACTGGGCGGCGAAGGGAACACTCCTCTTAGGCGTCCGCGCCGTCATAGCGGAGAGCTACGAGCGCATCCATCGTTCCAATCTCGTCGGCATGGGCATCCTTCCATTACAGTTTGATGAAGGTGACAGTATTGCTTCGCTCGGCCTCACAGGCGAGGAGGATTACGATATTCCCAACATCGAAGCCGGATTGGTCCTTGATGTCGGGACTGGCGCTGGCATTGGCAGTAAAGGGAAACTCGAAGTTATCGCCACACGGCCCGATGGCAAGGAAATTCGCTTCTATCCCGTTGTTCGGATAGATACCCCACGAGAAGCCGAATACTATCGGCATGGCGGTATCTTGCAATACGTCCTCCGCCAACTCCTCGCGAAGAAATGAAATCGAGCAACTCGATGGCGGCATGAAATTTGCATCAAATCCCAGGGAGGCCGTGATTTTTTCTCGAACGTGTGAAGGAGGTCAATCATGGCAGGTAAACGTGATGGCGGCAGTCATGAGCGGATGTCCGCCGGCTTTCCGACGGGTTCGTCGGGTCAGACCGAAAAGCAAGCGGAAGGCCTGAAGGAGTCCGCCCAGGAGATGGCGTCTCATCTCGGCGAGACCGCCGGCCAGGTAAGAGACAAGGCGCGCGAGTTCGTCTCCAGCGCGGCCAGCCAGGCGCAGGAAACCTGGCGCAGCGCCCGCGAGGGATTGCAGGAGAGAGTTTCCAACTTCTCCGCAAGCGCTGGCGACATCTGGGAAGATGGCATCGACTTTGTTCGACGCTACCCGGTGGCCTCGGTGGCCGTCGCTTTCGGCATTGGCTGTCTGGCAAGCTGTGCCTTTTTCGGCCTGTCTCGTTCGACGGGTGACGTGACCAATCGAATGTCGCGGGCATCCTCTTGATCGCTGCAAAGTTTAGCCCCGAGTCCAAGCCTGAAGCGTAAGCGATGGCTCGGACTCGGGGCCAATTTATTTGGCCGCGGCAGTCCAGTGCGTGACTTGCGCCGAGGTCATGCGCCCGCGCGGAGGCAAACGCGCATCCGCATAGCCCCAGCGTTCGGTATCGCTCAAATACTGCATACGCGACAACAGAGTCCCCTGGCAAACCTTCTCCTGGCCCGTGTCACTGTTCATCTCGTTCCGCCAGCGCTCCAGCAGCGTCTCGACGACACGCGCCGGGATACGGTCGCGCTCGGCGGGGTAGACGAAGCTAAAGAGGATGAGATGGCCAAGCAATAAATCCCAGTGCCGGCCGAAGCGAAGCAGCAAACGGTCCCAATCGAGCGACGGACCGCAGGCGCGGAATAAGTGATTGATGTCGGCGCCGTCGAAGCGCTCGCGTTCCATGATGTACGCTTTTTGCCAGATCAATTCTTCTGCCGGCGATAGCAGGTCCCCCCCCGGCTCCAGCGGAATCGCATGCGCAAACCACTCATCGTCCACCATGCACAGGCCATTGCCGGAGGAGAAAATCACATCAACAAAGTCGTCGCCGCAGAAAGCCTTGCCCAGCCAGTGCGAAAATGTCATCTCCGTGCGATAGCCGGCCTGTTCCAACACTTCCAGTGCCCGGGGTGCATCCGCCGGCTTGACGAACAGATCAAGATCCTTCGTGTGCCGGGCGATCCCCGTATAGTGAGCAAGGGCATAGGCGCCGCCCAAAAGATAGGGAACCTTCGCTTCGGAAAGCGCCGACAGCGCATGAAGATAGAAGCGCGTGGTGCCCGGCTCAAGTCCGTGGAAAACGTTGGGAATACCCGTCATGAAAAAGCTCGTGAGTAGGTGTGCTTGCCATTCCTCTTCAACGTCCGAAGCCAACTCTGGCTGAGATGAAAAGGGGCAAATCGGATGCCGAAGGCACGAGAGTTGCAATTACTCGCTTGCGGACGATACGGCATAGGAGGGCGCGAGCATGACGACGAAAAACGGGGAGAGAAAAGCGGAGTCGATGCTGCGCATCGCAGCGGCGGCCGATCTGCACTGCACGAAAACCTCGGTAGGGCAACTGTCGCCGCTGCTAACGCGCATGGCCGAGGGGGCAGACATTTTGCTCTTGTGCGGCGATCTCACCGACTTCGGTTTGCCGGAAGAAGCCCAGATTCTTGTCCGCGAGCTAAATGCAGTCAAGGTTCCGATCGTGGCCGTGCTCGGCAATCACGATTACGAGTCCGGCAAGCAGGATGAGGTGCGCAAAATCCTGATGGATGCGGGCGTGCGCATGCTGGACGGCGACGCTTGCGAGATTAAGGGCATCGGTTTCGCCGGAGTGAAAGGTTTCGCCGGCGGCTTCGGCCGGGCCACCCTCGGTGCCTGGGGAGAAGACATCATCAAACGCTTCGTACAAGAAGCGATGAACGAGACCATGAAGCTGGAAGCGGCGCTGGCACGGCTTCGCATGCCACAGCGCATCGCCATCCTGCACTATTCGCCGATCCAGGCCACGGTGGAGGGCGAGCCGCCGGAGATTTACGCTTTTCTGGGCTGCGGCCGTCTCGCCGAGCCACTGCAACGCTACGACGTGACGGCGGTGTTCCACGGCCATGCTCACCGCGGCGCGCCGGAAGGCAAAACCGGCGGTGGCATTCCGGTGTACAACGTGTCGATGCCGCTGATGAAACGCCATTGGCCGGATCGTCCGCCTTGCCGGATTCTGGAGATACCGATTCGCGCAATCCAGGAAGAGACGGCGAACGCCAAGGTGGGCAGCACGTCGTAACCTGCCTCATCATTCTTTTTTCTTGCCCCGCCAGAGCTTGAGCTGGTCGAAGCGGACCTTGGACGGCTCGGACGAGGTCGAGTAAGCGGCCAAGCCCAACTTGACTTTTGCGGGTGGGCCCGAGCGAGAACCCAGACCGCTCCACTTTTCGCCATCTGGACTGAGGAAGTAATCGAAGTGCCTTCCATCTCGATGTTTCAAGCGGAGATATGCAAAATTGGCTTTCTTTGATAGTGGCCAGTCCTTCCATCCACTGTCGCATATCATGTATAGAGACAGACCCGGAGTTTCCCGGTCCCAGATCATTCCGTCGTTTCTTTTTTTGCAGAAGAAAGAACTAACGGCAGCGTAACCATCTTCGCCAATTCCTTTTCGCGACTCGCCTCCCAGTTGTGGCCCGGCCAAAAACGGCGCGACAGCAAACTTATCAAGTCCCACACCGTCTTGCAATCTGCCGTATTCCAGGCGGATGCAAATGGACCGTTCTGTTTCAGGATATATCAGTAGGAGGCCCGCCGACACGGACGATGGTTGGCCTATGACCGTCGATTGGGCGGAGGGGGAGGAGTCAATCCGCACCCTTACTTGGATCTCGAAGTCGCCCTCTATGTCACGGAGGAGCCGTGGGGCGTTGAATCGCTTGCGGATAGGGTCATGGTCATGATCGGTCCCGGGCATCTCAATGCTCAGGACGCCTTCATCAAGCCGTATTTTGCAGTCTTGGTCCGGGTCTACAGGATCGCCCTACTCCTTCAGGGACGGCTTAGGTGCAGGAGCTGCCAGAGCGGCACAGGCCAGCAGTAATACGGCGATAAAACAAAGAGAACGATTCATCGCTTTTTCTTCCTGGCTACAGTGAGCTTGAATTGATCGAACTGGATCTTGGACGGCTCGCTCGAAGTCGAGTAGGTAGCCAGGCCCACCTTGAGCTTCTCGCGTGTGCCCACAACGGTAGCCAGCACTTTCCAGGTCTTCCCATCAGAACTGATGGAGATAGAAAGATCCCCATCCTGCCGTTCGAGCCGCATGTAAGGATCGCCTTTCCAGCCCTTGGCTAGTACTTTGCCGCTTAGTCTGTTCTTGCGAAGCGGATTTCTCACGCCAACGGCCGCCGCCTCCACCGCAGCCTCCGCCGCCGCCTGGCTGTTGTTCTTAGGCCAGTTTCTCCCGTCAAAGTAGCTCTCTACTCCGTCTCCTTTTCGACACACCCCCAAATTCCATGCGGATGCAAGCAAGGGGAGCATCGTCGGGCAGAACTATCAAGAAGCCTGCTGACACGACGGAGGGTTGACCCGCGACCGTCGATTGGACAGATGGCCGGCTCTCAATCCGAACTCGAACCTGCATCACGAAGTCGCCGTCTAAGTCGAGGTCACGAAATAGCCGTGGGGCATTAAGCTGACCAAGGAGAGGATTGTAGTCGTGGTCGCTGCCTGGCATTTCAATGACCAAGGAGCCTCCATCGCGTCTGATCTTACAGTCCCCATTCGGATCAATGGGGTTTCCCCAGCCCGACTTGAACGGATCGGGTGCCGGAGCGGCCAACGCAGCACAGGTCAACAATAACGCTACAAGGACACAATAGGAACGATTCATCGCTCTTTCTTCTTGCCCTGCGTGAGTTTCAGTTGATCGAATCGGATCTTGGACGGATCAGTCGAGGTCGAGTACGCGGCCAAGCCCACCGTGAGTTTCGAGGGCAGTCCTAAAAGATTAATGCCGCCGATACTCACCCATGACTTACCATCCGGGCTGATGCTGTAATCCAATAAGAAGCCCTTGCGTATCAAGCGAAGGTAGACATACTCTGGCTTCGCCTCAAATGGCCAGCCTCCCCATTCCCTGTTGCATGCTTTGTACCCCAACCCACCTCCATCGTCTCGGGACAATTGTGTTGCGAAACCTTCTTTTCCCTTTCCTGCTCCTGCTACTCCGTATTGAGAGCGGCGGAAAAGCTCGCAAAAAGGGCGGGGAGGAATCACCAAGAAGCCCGCGGCCACGAACGAGGGTAGTCCCTTGGGGTGCGAGAATAAATCCCGTTGAAGGGGCTTCCGCCGTTCGCGGGGGAACTCCAACCCCAGGCCCGCGTAGTCATCCTCGGATGCGTCCTTAGCGGTCGATTTGGCTGAGGGGAGTGAATCGATTCGGATGCGTACTTGGATCTCGAAATCACCCTCGAACTCGCGGACGAACCGTGGGGCGTTCAGGCGGTCGCGGGCCGTATCATAGTCGTGATCGCCCCCGGGCATTTCGATGGTTAGTACACCTTTGTCTCGCGTGATCTTACAGTCTCTATCCGGGTCTATGGGGTGGCCCCATCCGGATACGAACGGCTGTGGTGCGGGAGCTGCCAAAGCGGCGCAGGCCAGCAGTAACGCTGTGAGAACATAAAGGGAACGGTTCATTGCATTCAACTCCGAAGAAAAAGCCGAGGCAAGGAAAGCGAGCAAAGAAAGGGTGCAAGCCGCCGCGAGCGCTGGCCTGCACCGTTTGTGGTGCTAGGGTCCCTTTACAGGGTTGCCACCGGGATCGTTCGGATCAGCTAGATTTGGCAGGTTCACAGTAGCATTATTCTGCCAGTAGACACCCCAACCCGTAAACATCCAGGCGCCGTTGGTCTGGTTGTCGAAGACGACGGCACTGTCGAACGTCGTCGTCGATTGTGTTGCGAGGTAGATTCCGCCGCCTAGGTTGGTGGCCCCGTTGGATTGGATATTGACGCTATCATCTAGCGTTAGGGTTCCTCCCAAGTTGTAAATGCCTCCGCCGCTGTCCGACGCCCTGTTTCCGAATACTTTGCCGCTAGACATAGTGACTGTTCCATCGAGTAAGTATATTCCGCCGCCCCTCCCTCCGCCGCCATTGCCAACAGCGGTGTTACTCGAGACCTGGACACCGTTCTTCAACATCAACTGCCCAGAGAGAACATAGATTCCGCCGCCGCTCTGTTCGGCAGTGTTATTCGTGACGCCGCCCCCGAGCATAGCCGCCGTCCCTCCAGCGACATACATTCCGCCGCCGTTTACGGAAGCCCAGTTGTTGCCAGAGATGGTGGTGGTGTTGCCCAAGACAAGTTTTCCGTTTGTATAAATTCCGCCTCCCCTAACGGCCAAGTTTCCCTGGACCTGGACCCCTAGCAGCCTCATGCTACCTTTATTGAACACACCTCCGCCATTGCTCCCGCCCGGTAGCATGAAATTCTGGCTGATCTGTCCACCAGTCATCAGGAAGGTGCCCGAATTAGCGACTCCTCCCCCGGACGCGCTAGTCGCGTTGGAATTGATTACAGTACCTCCCGAGAGAGTCACAGTGCCGGAAGCGTTACAGATCCCACCTCCTTGCCCACCCTGAGCCTTGTTAGTCTTAAACACCGTGCCACCAGCGATGGTGACCATACCGCCGGCATTATAAAGCCCGCCTCCTGCTCCTGTAGAGGAGTTCCCTAGAATCTGGTCTCCAGACAATGTTAACGATCCTGCGTCATTGTCAATCCCACCTCCGTTACCAGTCGTTTGGTTGGATTTTATAGTATCTCCGTTCAGCGTGAGGTTGCCATTATTGAGGACTCCGCCGCCGTTTCCATTCGAGCCGTTCTCAATCGTGAGACCGCTTATTGCCGAAGTCGCTTCGACGTTGAAAACACCAAACGAATTGGCGCCCGATACGGCGAGTGTGGAAGCTCCTGGCCCATCTATGTCATAGTCCGCCTCGATGGGCGGAAGTGCCGCTTGCAGAGAGATGGTCCCACCCAGTTGATCTCCTTGCTGATCCGTGTAAAACGTGACCGCAGGTGTGACATTAGAGAGGTAGTTGAGGTAGGGGTCAAAATTGCCATTATTTCCCGTTTCGATGGCGTCGCGCAGCGTTGTGTTACCTGGAACGACCTGGTTGGCGTTGGGGTCATCAGCGGCCGTGTTAACGTTCATCGAAGCAATCCCTGCGGGGATCACCTTCGCGCCTCCTGGAGTCAAGGCGAACACAGGGGATTCGCCGTAGATGTTGATTTGGCTGTCGGCGCCCTCAAACGTTGTCCAATCGTAGGTGGGAATACCAACGATGACTTCTAAGCTTTGGTAGCCGCTCGGGCTTAGCATCGACACTGTGAACTGGTAGTTGCCGCCGGAATTCGTCGTCGTGGTCCCCATCTGCTCCGCACTCGTACCGGGCTGTCCAAGGGCCCAAAGTTGAACGTTGATACCCGCAAGGCCACCTTCCCCATCATCCTCCACCCCATCGCCGTTGTTGTCATCCCAGACCTGACCGCTGACGATGCCGGTGCCGAAGGTGGGTCCGCCGGGGTTCGCCGTCGGGTTGGTGCCGCCGCCCGTAGGGTTCACCCCTCCGCCACCTGTCATGGGCTTGGCTGTCAGGTTCCCTAGGCCCGTAGTGCTTCCGTTTCCCGTCGCCGTGACGCCGCTGTCGCTGCCCTGGCCCGTCCCGTTAGCGCTACTTGGTTGCGATACGGTGGTATTGAGCGAGGGGTTGGCTGGCGAGGGATTGATGCCGAGCATACGGTCCCATTGCTGCTGGGCGGAAGCCACGGCTTGGGCGATGTCTTGACCGAGGGTATTGAAAGCATTACTGATGTCTTGCTCGATCGTCGCTATCAGTTGGACTCTCAATTCCATCATCGAGGACACATAGGACGAGATGGCCGCAACGGGAGACACAGGCGGCGGCGAAGCCACCTAGATAACGGACAGGGGCGTATCCGATGGCAGGTTGCGGTCTTCTAGCGCTTCCAAGCGCAGAATCACCGTATCCTTGGTACGGCAAGCCTTCGACTGTTGACGACGCGATCCGACAAGGGTCCGAATCATTGGGTTCCGGCGAGACATGGTGCGCGCTCCTCGCTGAGTTGTTTTTCGGCGGCTTCCGCGCTCGGTAAACAGGGCAGAGCCGAGAGGATCGAAAGCTCGGCCGATGATTCCCTCACCGTAACGCGCTAGCTCCGCATGTCAAGAAAAAAGCAAGAAATCTTCAAATGAGAGAACGGTTGTCGCTCTCGTTGCCGAGCACAGGCTGGGGATCGAGAAGATGCGATCCGTTGACGATCGGATAGCGACAGCTTAGGATAATCGCACTTTTCCCTTTGCGCAACGATGCTCACTCAACAGAGGATTGTCCCGCCGGCATCGGTCGTAGGACGGCAAGCTCTTCCGGAGGAAAGCGCCATGATTCGTTCCCGTCGCTTGAGTTCCCTGCTGGCTGGATCGGCCGTGCTCGTTTTCGTGATCGTCGCTCTCAGCGGCGGGCAGGCGCCGGACGAAGCGGAGCAAGCGTCCGAGCAGCCCGCCAAACGAAATCGCCCCGCCGTCAAGCCTCTCCCCATGACGGGGCGGACGGTCAATCTCGTGATTCGTCCAGGACTCAAAGACACCAAGCGGACTGTGTGGGACGGCTCGATCGATGTCTCCGAAGGCCGCGTCCTCGCCGTCGAGAGTATTTTCGCCAATCAGCGCAACAAGAGCGAAGATGGCCGCTTCAAAGCGTTTACGAAAATGGCAAAGCAGAACAAGAAACAAGAGGCGAATCGGCCACAAATCCACCTCAGTCTGGATGCGCCCGAATCGGCCACCGTCACCGTCTCGACCCAGCAGGGCAAGTTCAGCTTCAAGATAAGCGACATCGCCATCGGCAGCAGCAAGAATCTCCTGGGCGGACAGGTCCGGATCGAGCGCGAACAACCCGCCCTGCGCTTGACCGGGTCAGAGACGGAGGACGACTATCCCGTGATGGCCAAGGGCAAGGACGGCGCCGTCTGGCTGGCCTACGTCGAGTATCAGCCCGGACGGGAGATCATCATGGAGCGCGTCAAGGCGCACAATTTCGAGGAGCTGGAGCCGAAAGGAAACGGCGATCAGATCGTGCTCCGGCGATTCGACGGCAAGGTTTGGCAACCGCCGCTGGATGTCACCGGCGAGGGACTCAAAGTGTGGCGGCCCACAATAGCCGTCGATGGCAAGGGCGATGTCTGGGTGGCGTGGAGCCAGCAGGTCGATGGGGACTGGGAGATTCTCTATCGTCGCTATACGCCGCCTCAAGGAGGGGGCGCCGGCAAGTGGTCCGATATTGTTCGACTCACGCGCGCGACGGGCAGCGATTTTCACGTGGTCGCGGCAACCGATGCGTCCGGTACGGTCTGGCTGGCCTGGCAAGGGTGGCGCAACGACAACTTCGACATCCTCCTGTCAGCCCCAGTCGAGGGCCATCCCTGGAACGAGCCGCGCGCCATTTCGCGCAGCGCGGCCAACGATTGGACGCCGGCCATCGCCGCCGATGGGCGCGGCCGGGTCTACGTCGCCTGGGACACCTACGGTAAGGGCAATTATGACGTGTCGCTTTTCACGCTGGAAAAAGACGGCAAAGACAGCGATGTGCAGGCCGTAGCCCAGTCCGCGCGCTTCGAGGCTCGGCCGCACCTGGCATGCGATAAACAGGACCGCTTATGGCTGGCGTATGAGGAAGGCGACGAGCAATGGGGCAAGGACTACGGCACCGGCCAGCCGGACATTCACGCCTTGCCGAAGAACCTCGGCAACCCTCTGTATATTAACGGACATCGAACCGTGCAGCTGAAATGCCTGGCGGATGGTAAATGGCAGCGGCCGGCCGGCGATCTACAAGCCGCCATGAACGCCACGCTCAAGCGCAACGAATCATTCCCACGCCTGGCCGTGGATGCAGCCGGTGGATTGTGGCTGTTGGTCAGGCACCATCCGCTGCCCGGCGGGGCCGGCGAAGTGTGGAATAGCTATGCCCTGCGCTATCAGGGCAAGGAATGGTCGCAGCCGAGCCGCCTGGCCTTTTCCGCCGATCTGCTGGATAATCGTCCCGCTCTGACGCCGCTGGGAGATGGCATTCTCGCCGTCTACAGCGGCGACGGCCGGCTGCGTACCCAGGCGCGCGATCAAGACGATCTGTTCGCCGCCATCCTCAATCCCTCCGGGCCGACGCAGCCTCCAGAGCTGACCGACGACACGCCGACCCCTGCCGCCACTGCGCCGGTCGTTCACAAGGATGAAACGGCCGACAAGGCCCGCATACGCGAGTATCGCATCGAGGCCGGCGATAAAAAGCTGCGCTTGCTCCGAGGCGAATTTCATCGCCACACGGAATTCTCCTCCCACAACGATCAGGACGGCTCGCTCGAAGACGCCTGGCGCTACGCCCTGGACGCCGCCGATCTGGATTGGATCGGCAATGGCGATCACGACAACGGCTTCGGCCACGAATACATGTGGTGGCATTTCCAGAAAGTCACCGACCTGTTCCTGCACTCGCCGCGTTTCACGTCCATGCACGTTTACGAACGCAGCGTTGTTTATCCCAACGGCCATCGCAACGTGATCTTTCCGCGAGCCGGCATTCGTCCGCTGCCGCGCGACAGCCAGCCCGTTGCCGAGGGCACTCCGGAGAAAGGCTCGTCGGACACCAAGCTCCTTTACGCCTATTTGAAACACTTCGGCGCCATCTGCTCGTCGCATACCAGCGCTACCGACATGGGCACCGATTGGCGCGACAACGATCCCGAAGTCGAACCTATCGTCGAGATTTACCAGGGTTGCCGCCACAATTACGAACATTTCGGAGCGCCAAGATCGCCAAATGAAGACACGCAGATCGGCGGTTACAAGTCCAAAGGGTTCATCTGGAACGCCTTTGAAAAAGGCTATGCCCTCGGCTTCCAGGCCTCCAGCGATCACATGAGCACGCACATCAGCTATGCCGTGGTGCTGACCGACGACGCATCGCGCCAGGGTATCATCGACGCCTTCAAGAAACGCCACAGCTACGCGGCCACGGACAACATCGTCATGGACGTACGTTGTGATGGTCACATCATGGGCGATCGCTTCACGACGGCGAAGCGTCCCACGCTGGACATCCGCATCCACGGCACCGGCCCAATCGCCAAGGTCAGCGTCGTCCGCGACAACAAGTACGTCTACAGTGCCGAGCCAAAGGAGGCGAAGGTGTCCTTGCGCTTCACTGACATGGACGCCAAAGATGGCAAGAGCAGTTATTATTACGTCCGCGTCGAACAGGCCGACGGCAATCTCGCCTGGGCCTCGCCGATGTGGATCACGTATCAGCCGTAGAGCTAGGTTAGCCGCGACGCGGAGCGGAGCGCGTCGCGCTCCGCTCCGCGTCGCGGCTAACCAAAATATCACGGTTCATCTCCGACGGGAGTGCCATAGCGAACAGGAGAAGTAGTTTCGCGCGGTGGGTCGATGGACACGATGACCCAAACGCGATCGTCTTGACGAAGATGATAGCGCAAGCGGCGGATGCCGGCCGCGCGGACTTCTTCCACATCCATCCACAGCGTCGATCCGCTCTCGTCTGAACCTGCTCGTTGTACAACGCCTTTCACATCTTTCGCGTCTCGGCAGGCGGCATCGAAGAAACGCTGCCCCGCCTCCGAGCGATAGGGTTCGCCGAGACAACGCAGATATCTATCGACATCACCGCTCTTCAATGACTCATAATAGTTCTCGACGCATTCCTCCGGTGTCGCCGCTCCGACCGCCGTTGGCTTCCACTGCCAGTAGCGAACGCCCGCCAGGGCGATCAAGACGACGGCGAGCAGAACCAGCGCGCGGTATGATTTCATGATGAGCCCTTACTTCCCTTGATTCACGCACGGATTCTATCGCCGCTTGGCAGTGCTTGCAATGTTCCCCTGCGCGAATCCTTTGCGAACGCCGATGCCAGCGGTACAATCGTCAAGATCGGCCCAGGGAAACGGCACCGGAAGCCGGGGACACTCATGAAGACATCGACACGTCAACACCTGCCGCTCGCTCCCCTGCTGCACGCTTACACCCATAACGGTGTGCCCAGCACGGGTGAGCTGCACCATTTGCCGCATCTAGGGCCGCGTTTTGCTGCGATCTTGTCGGCGACGGCCAGGTTTCTTTTTCCCGAGTTCCTGGAAAACGCCTCGGTCAACGAGTTGAGCGATGCCCTGATTCGATTCTATGAAGCGTGCGTCCAGCCGCCGTTGCACATCGAGACGCTGAGGCGACGGGCCGGCATCGTCCGCCATGCGTTGACGTATCTGCTGCGCGGCCCCGATCCGATTCCGGTCAAGGCGGCGGCATGTCTCGAAGTTTCGGGAGCCTATCACGTCGCCGGGTTGGGTCCGAGTTTTTGGTCGGCTGTGCTGCAAGCGCTCTCGCCTTCGCGTCATCCGGGATGGACGCCGGCCATTCTCGCGGGCTTGTCGCGCCTGGGTTTGGCGGCCTGGCGGCGCGGCGACGGGGCGGAAGTCATTTACGCTGAATTGTCGTCCGCTTATGATCGCATTCACGTTCAGGAATCGGCCCTGTCGGCGCTGCACATCGATCATTTTCTCACGCTCGTCGCTGCCATGAACGGACGCAATCTGCCGCGACACGATGCGGTCAGCGAGCCGATTCATGGGCCGTCGATCCCGGATGCAATCCGCCGCGAACGTGCCCGATTGCCGCTGCGCGAGCGCTTGAAGGAACGCGGCCAGGCGCTGGCTCGCGGCCAGGAGCAGATGGAGCAAGCGCTGGCCATTAGTGATGGCAAAGGGATCGGCGATGCTTTGGCGGCGGCGGACTTGGAGGGCTGTCTGCGTTCGCCGCTGGATTGGGGCGAACATGCCGAGACACTGACGTTGTGGGTTGGACGGCTCTGGGAGAGCGACGATCCCTATCGCACGCTGTCCGCGTTCTGGGCCGCCGAGCCCTTGCCGGGCGCCGGCCTGTGGCTGCCGGCCGCCGTCATGCACCTGCGCGATCCGCAACATTTCACCCCCTGGGGCGAGGACATCCGCGCTGCTTTCTCCGCTCTGGATGACAGCGGTGACGAGGAAACACCCGCCGTGCGCTATCGGCTCTTCAACGAGGGCGTCGCCTGGCTGCGCCAGCATCATCAGCTTCATCCGCTGGAAATTCCCGCCATTCTCCCAAGCCTGGAACAGAAAACAGAGAAGACGGATCGGGAACATTTTGAAGGTTTCTGCGCCGACACATTTCAATTCCTCGGCGAGTTGGCCCACAACAACAAGCGCGAGTGGATGGAGCGCCAGAGCGATCGATATCGCTTCGCCGTGCGCGAACCGCTGATCGAACTGTGTCAGATCCTCGCGGAACGCTACATCGAACCGGTGCTGCGAGGCGTCTACGGCTGGCATCTCAATACCGAGCCGCGAAGCGGCCGAGCGCTGACGAGCATCTGCAAAAACACTTACGGTCGTACACAACCCTACAACACATCTCTCTGGATCGCGTTCTGCCGCCCCACGGAGAACGGCCGTCGCGAAGATGCACAATTCTTCGTGCGCCTGGATGGCGACGGCCTGAGTTACGGACTGCGCCTTGGGCGCAAGGCACGCAAGCTCCTGCCGCGCTTTCGCCAGCAAGTGCGCCGACATGCGGAGCTGCTGTTCCGTGCCCTGCGCGATCGTGGGGCGCTGCACGATTGCCGTTTCGGCCCCGCAGACACCAACGAGCCGGAGCGAACTATCGCCACAGCGGTCGATCTCCACGTCTGGAGTGAGGAGCGTTCGTTCGAGGTCTCGCGTTTGCTGTCTCCTGAGGATGCGCTTCTTTCCGGAGACGAACTGGCCGGCGAGATCGTGCTGACGTTCGATCGCTTGTTGCCGCTCTACGCCTGTGCCATCGAAGAAGATGCCCATGCGTTCCTGGTCCGTTGCCTGGGCGGAACTCTGGCCGGCGAGCCGTACAGCGAAAGCGATTTTCAGCGAGCAACACTCCTTGACTGCGATTGGCTGGAACGCGCGCGACATCTCCTGGAGCTAAAGCGCCAGCTGATTTTGCAAGGAGTTCCCGGCACTGGCAAAACTCATGTCGCCCGCCACCTGGCCAGCTTGCTCACGGGTGGGCGGGATGAGAATATCCGTATGGTGCAATTCCACCCTGCATACAGTTATGAGGAGTTTGTGGAGGGCATAAAGGTACGATCCGTGACGGTGGACGGTCGCTCGGACGTGACGTATCCGGTAGAGGCGGGACTGTTGTGCGCCTTCGCCGAGGAAGCCAGGCGCCGTCCCGCCGAGCCGCACGTTCTGCTCATCGACGAAATCAACCGCGGCAACCTGCCGCGTATCTTCGGCGAATTGCTGTACTTGTTGGAGTACCGCGAACAGTCCGTGTGTTTGCCGTGTTCGCGGCGGCATTTCCGCTTGCCGTCGAACCTGTATCTGTTGGCGACGATGAACGCCGCTGATCGTTCGGTTGCCCTGATCGATCAGGCACTGCGCCGGCGCTTCTCCTTCCTCGACATGCCGCCCGACGCCGCTGTGTTGGCCCGCTGGCTGCAAATGCACTCCCCCGCCGCCGGCTCATCCTTCGCCGAGCGCGTGCTGAAATTGTTCGAGCGCCTCAACGCCCGTCTCCGCGCCGACCTGGGACCACAAGGGCAGATCGGCCACAGTTATTTCATGGTGCCCGATCTGGATGAAGCGCGGCTGCGCATCATCTGGCAGCATCACGTACGACCGCTGCTGGAAGAACACTTCACCGCACAGCCGGCACGATTGGTGAGCTATGAAATCGATAAACTCCTGACAGACGGCTCCCAACACGCCGAGCGCCGGCGACGAGTAGAAGCCGTTTAGTCGCTTGCGGCAGAGCAGAGGCGGTGGTTGTCGTGAAACCCGTTGATGAATCGTTTACGATCGCCAAGCCACGCCGTCGATGGCTGAAGCGACTCGGTTGCGGGCTACTAATCTTGTTGATCTTGCTGATCCCGCCCACCTGCGCCTGGGTCATGTGGGATCACTCGCTCCGAGAACGTCTGGACGAAGCACTGGCCGAACTGGACCGCACAGATCCCGGCTGGCGTTTGGAAGACATCGAAGCGGCGCGCGAGCAGATACCGGAAGACGAAAACAGCGCTCGCGTCATTATTGCCGTCAGCAAGTTGTTGCCGAAACCATGGCCACCGCAGGATCTAGACGATCTGCTCGCCCATCTGGCTCATCTGGCTCCGCAGGAGCAGTTAGCTACGGAAGACTTTGCGAGGTTGAATCAGGAGCTAGAGAAAGTGCGGCCGGCGCTAGACGAAGCCCACGGATTGATGAATATGCCGCGCGGCCGCCATCGCATCATCTACGAACGTAACACGCTGGAGACACGTCTGAACGATCAAGGGGAAGCGCGCCGAATTGTGAAACTGCTGGAGTTTGATGCTCTTCGGCACAACCAAAACGGTGATGGAAAAAATGCTCTTGCCTCTTGTCGGGCGACCATCAACGCAGGCCGCTCGATAGGGGATGAACCCTTCGCCGTCTCGCAACTCGTCCGCGACGCCTGCGTCATCGCCGCCTGTAATGCTGCCGAGCGAACCCTGGCCCAGAGTGAACCACCGCCGGACGAGCTGACAAGTCTGCAACGAACTTTGGAGAGGGAGGATACCCACCCGGACTTGCTTATCATCATGCGGGGCGAACGAGCTATATGCCATGCATTGTTCGACGCCGTCGAGAGCGGTGACGTGTCTCTGAATGGACTGGCCGATGTGCGTTGGAACTGGTTGGAGTATGCTCTCATTTCCATTTGGCGCATGAACACGCATGAGGACCATGTCCTCATGCTATCTTTGATGACACGGGCCATCACCAATGCCCGGTTGCCCATGCATGAGCAGAGTGAAGCCGAACGGCAACTCGATCAGGAGGCTCATCAGGTTCGCAGTCTGCCGAGACCCCCCATCCTCACCGGATTGTTGATGCCACCTATGAGCAAGTGGGGAGAAGCGTCCCGCCGCACGCACGCATACATACGCTGCACGATCGTCGGCCTCGCCGCCGAGCGCTATCGCCGGACACACAAAACATGGCCGGATTCGCTCGAAAGTCTCTGTCCGCAATTCCTGGCCGCCGTTCCGCTTGATCCCTTCGACGGCAAATCGCTGCGCTTTCGGCGCGTTGAAGATGGTGTTATGATCTACTCCGTCAGCAGCGATGGGACCGATGACAACGGCAATCTCGACCGCGAGCATCCCAATCAACCCGGCGTGGACATCGGGGTGCGTTTGTGGGATGTGGTCAAGCGTCGCCAACCGCCGCGTCCGAAAGCCCAGCAAGAAGACAACCCCCGGTGAGCCATCATGGAAATCGAGAACGAATTATCCGAAACGACCAAGTCGCGACCCTGGATCAGTGGGCTTAAGTTCCTCGGTTTGGGGCTATTAATTCTGGCGATGCTTACAGCCCTCGGTGTGTTTTGGCATCGCGACAAGATGGCGAGCAAGCTTCAGCAAATGATGGCTGAGATGGACCGCACCGATACGGGCTGGCGCCTGGAGGATATCGAGGCGGCGCGCGCGGAAGTGCCCGATGAGGACAACAGCGCTCGTGTGATCCTCGAAGCGGCGAAGCAGATGCCGAAGCGCTGGCCATCGGCAGACTTTCACGAAGAGCATTATCGACTGCCGCCAAACGAGCTGGTCAGCGGGGAAGACTTCGTGGTGCTGTCGAGAGAACTGGCCAGCGCGCGCGAGGCCCTGATGATCGCGGACAAACTCGCCGACATGCCGCACGGCCGGCATCAGATTCACTACGATCGCAATCCGATCGCAACCCTTCTTCCCCACCTGCAAGAATGCCGGAACCTTGTGTCGTTGCTCCGTTACGAGGCCATGCGGCGAAGCTGGAAAGGCGACAGCCACAGTGCGCTAAAGTATTGCCGGGCTGCGCTCAATGTCGGGCGTTCGATTGGCGATGAGCCGATTCTCATCTCTCAATTGGTCCGGATCGCTTGCAATGCCATGGTTTGTCAGGCCATCGAACAGACGCTTGGACAAGGCGAGCCGACGGCGGAGGACATGAGCCAATTACAGAAACTGCTCGAAAACGAGGACAAGAATTCCAGTTTGCTCGCGGCCATGCGAGGCGAGCGCGCCATGTTACACAAGGTATTCGACGGCGTGGAGAGCGGCGAGATTCCACTGAATATGCTGGAAGGCTTGTCGCGCGGCGATTTGCAGTCGGATCGGCTGAAAAACACTGTTATCGCGCTCTGGCGAATGGACACGCGGGAGGATAACGCCCTTTTCCTATCCTTGATGAACCGGCGCATCAAAGAAGTCCAGGCCCCCCTGCACGAACAGATCGCGTTGGAAAAAGTGTGGGACCAGGAGGTCCGGGCACGCCTCGCGCCGCCAAGTAGAGCCGTCATCACGCGATTGCTGCTTCCGGCGATGACCAAAGTCAGCGAGGCGTTCCGCCGCGAACACGCTTATATCCGCTGCACCATCGTCGCCCTCGCCGCCGAACGCTACCGCCGCGACAAGAAAGCATGGCCCGAAAGCGTGGACCAACTCTGTCCGCAATATCTCTCTAGCGTGCCGCTCGATCCCTACGACGGCAAGCCGTTGCGCTGCAAGCGAGAAATCGATGGCCTCATCATCTATTCCATTGGAAATGACGGCGTAGATGACGGCGGCCATCTCGACCGCGAACGTATCTCAATGCCCGGTGTGGACCTCGGTTTGCGTTTGTGGGACGTGAACAAGCGCCGCCAACCGTCGCAGCCGAAACCGGCCGATCCCAACCCGAAATGACATATGCAATCGCTCTCGCAACCGCGAACGGTGCTGCTCACCGAACGGCGGCCGCATACTGCACGGCTGGCTCCCGTCGATGTTGCGTTCCTCCTGGAACGGCATCGCGGCCGGATGGAAGTGTTACCGACGGGGCGGCGCGATTGCTACTGTCTGACGGCCCTGGGCTGTGCCGGCCTCCTCGTGGCGCCAACTTGCCGATTCGTCATTCGACCGAAGATTCCCTGGGTCAACATCTTCGCCATGCTCGATCCGCTTGCCGATGTGACTGCGGAATGCGATCGCATCGCGCCGGAGAAGGGAACCGAAGCGCTCGAATTTCTCGCGGGGCATCTGGCGCGGCGGATGGAAGATCGCGTTACAGAGGGGCTGCATCGAGCGTATCGGGAATGCTGCGAGCAAGGGACGGTGCTGCATGGCCAGCTCGACTTGCCAGCGCAGCTTCGCGAATCGCCGGGGCGAAAGGATCAATTGCACTCTCATTATGATGAATTGAGCGCCGATCTGTCGTGCAACCGGGCGGTGAAAGCGACGGCGGAAAAGCTGTTGGCATCGCCACTACTGAGCGCGGACGTGCGCGCCACCTTGCGACAAGCACTTGTCGGCTTCGAGGGCGTTTCCCCTGTCCCGCTATCGGCGCAAGTCTGGGGCATGATTCAAGTGGAGCGCGTGCCGACGGAGTACCGTTCCTTGCTGGATCTGTGTCGCTTGCTGGCGGACAGTCTCAGTCTCAACGACGCGGCAGGGAATGTGCCGGCACCGAGTTTTCTGCTCGACCTGGAGCGCGTGTTCGAGACGCACGTCACGCGCGGCATCGTCGAAGCGTTCGCCGAGAGTCCGGATCATACGGTCTCCGCACAGGTGACGCATACGGTGAACGAACCCGTCGCCGATCAGCCCGATGTGACGATGCGACCAGACCTGACGATCGAATGCGACGGCCACACAGTGTTGGTGATCGACGCGAAATGGAAGCAATTGCCAACGAATGCAGAGACGACGGATTTGTATCAGGTCTTGGCCTACGGCACGGCACTGGGAGCGGAAATCGTGGTGTTGGTCTATCCGGGAAGAAGATGGAGCGTCCGAGAGTATCGATTCACGCGGACGCCTCTGCGATTGATGCTATGCACGTTACGAGTGGGTGGGAAACGCGAGTCATGTATGCGTTCCGTGCGGCGACTGGCGCGAATGCTGATCTCGGTTCTTCAAAAAGAGTGAATTAACGCGAAAACACCTCTGTAATGTCCGCGAGTCTATCGAGCAAGGGTTGTGTCAACTGGTTTTCGGTGTAGCGCCAGCTCCAGTTGCCGGACTCGCGGCCAGGCATGTTCATGCGCGCCTCGGAACCGAGGCTAAGAACGTCTTGCAGCGGCGCCAGGGCGCGATCGGCCACCGAGCTCCAGGCCAGGCGGATCAAGTCCCAGGCGATGTCGCCGCTGCCGTGTGGCAGATAGCGGTGCAAGAAACGGCGCTCGTGTTCCTGTAGCGTCGCGTACCATCCGAGCGTTGTATCGTTGTCGTGTGTGCCGCTGTAGGCGACGGTGTTCGGTTCGTAATTGTGGGGCAAAAAGCGATCGTCGGGCTCGCCATAAAAGGCGAAATGCAGAATACGCATTCCCGGAAGATGGAACTGGACCCGGAGCGCGTCCACTTCCGGCGTGATAAGTCCGAGGTCTTCGGCAATGAGCGGCAGTCCGCCGAACGCCTCGCGCACCGTGTTCAGGAAATCGGCGCCCGGCACTGTCACCCAACGGCCAACCTCGGCCGTCGGCCGGTCGGCGGGTATTTCCCAGTACGCTTCGAAACCGCGGAAATGATCGAGTCGGACAATGTCCACCTGTGTCAGCATGGATCGCAGCCGGGCGATCCACCAGGCGTAGCGCGACTTCTTGAGCGCTTCCCAGTTGTACAGCGGATTGCCCCAGCGCTGGCCTGTAGCCGAGAAATAGTCCGGCGGCACACCGGCTACGAAAGTAGGCCGGCGCTCTTCGTCGAGTAAGAACAGTTCCGGATTGGCCCACACGTCCGCGGAATCGCTGGCCACGAAGATGGGTACATCGCCGATGAAGTAGACGCCGCGGCTGTTGGCGTAGTGCTTGAGTTCCTTCCACTGGCGGAAGAACAAAAACTGTGTGAACTGGTGCAGGCCGATGGCCCGGCTCAGTTGCCGGCGAGCGTCGCGCAGGGCGGTTGGCTGGCGCAGCATCTGTTCGTGCGGCCAATCCTGCCAGTTGGCCCCGCCGTAGGTGTCCTTGAGCGCTGAAAACAAGGCAAAATCGTTGAGCCAGCGCGCCTCCTGGACGCAGAACGTCTCGAAAGGCGAACGCAACGAAGCGGCCGCGCCGGAGAGAAAATTCTCCCAGGCCCGCGCCACCAGCGCCGTTTTGAAAGGAATGACGGCACCGAAATCCACGTAAGCGGGCGGGAAGGATACGTTGGCGAGATCGTCCTCGTGGATGAAACCATCTCGGACCAGCAATTCCGGACTTATGAGATAGCGATTGCCTGCAAAGGCAGAGAAGCATTGATAGGGCGAATCGCCGTAACCGGTCGGCCCCAAGGGCAGGATCTGCCACCACGTCTGCCGGGCGGCGACCAGAGCGTCCACCCAGGCGTAAGCTCCCGGACCCAGATCGCCAATACCATATGGTCCCGGCAAAGATGTCGGGTGCAGCAGAAGTCCCGCCGAGCGCTGGTCCGGCGGTTTCTGGTTGAGCGCGTTCATGAATCCTCCACGGTCGCTCTCCGTGCGACTTCCTCTAGTGCCAATATTATCGATTGGCGAAAGAATTGCATCCTCCCTTATCTCGTTGCTGGGGTGTGCCTGGACACGGGGGAACAAATGGGGCGTTCCCAGGCAGGAGCCTGGGAACGGAAGGATCGAAGGATATGACAAGGGGTAACGGGAGGTGGCACGTCAGCATGGCAAGAAAAAAACCGACCGACTCGCTGTACCACCTCTCCCATGGCCAGCGCGAGCCGGTCAGTTTTTTGGTCCGCTCTCTCCCAGAGACGAACGCTCATGGGGAAAGCAAACCGCGGACCAAATCGCCCAGGTTCGGGCAGCTCAATGGGAAGGACGCTGTAAACGCTGGGGAACAGAAAGGTTACAGCGATTCCTGAGAGAGGCAGATGCGCGGAATAAAATGACAACGATTCGGTATGACCGCCTAAGAGCCGTGCGTCGCTTGCCTGTTCTCTGGGCGAAGAAAGAATTTCCGCAACTTGCCTGCTTGACCTTGTTGTGCCGGTTGTCTGGAATTGCTGTATTTTGTCGATCTTGGTGACGAAGGATAGAATGAGTTAGTGGGTGAACGAGCGGGGGGCGCAACCCCCCAGTTTCGAACCAACAGGGGGCTTGCGCCCCCCGCTCGCCAGAGTTCCTGAAAAGCGAGCATCCGATGGCAACCGACATTCGACTCAAGGAAGCGCTGCCGGACATCGTCGAGAGCGTTGTCGCCACCTATACGGAGTGCAGCCGCACCAGTCACCTTGGCCACAAACCGCTGCCCAGCCGCGAGGCCGTCGGCGAGATCCTTTGCGATCTCCTCGACATCCTTTATCCGGGCTACTGGCGCAAACAGAATCTACACATCGGCAATGTCGAGTATCACGTCGGCGATCTCATGGACGGTCTGCACGACAAATTGACACAGCAGATCGCTCGCGCCCTGCGCCACGAGCAGGATTGCGCCCCGCCCGATGCGCGGATCGACATCGACTTCGAGGCGATGGCCCAGCAAAAAGCCATCGAGCTGCTCAAACGTCTGCCGGATGTTCGCATGGAGCTGGAGCAGGACGTGCAGGCGGCCTTCGAGGGCGATCCGGCGGCCAAGAGCTATCACGAAGTCATCTTCTGCTATCCGGGCCTGGAAGCGGTCTCGGTCTACCGCATTGCCCATGAGCTGTTGCTCATAGGTGTGCCCTTGATTCCGCGCATGATGACCGAATACGCCCACTCGAAAACGGGCATCGACATCCATCCGGGCGCGCGCATCGCGCCGGGCTTTTTCATCGATCACGGCACCGGCGTCGTCATCGGCGAGACCTGCGACATTGGTCGCAACGTCAAACTGTACCAGGGCGTGACGCTGGGCGCCTTGTCGTTTCCGCGCGACGCCTACGGCAACATCATCCGCGGCATGAAGCGCCATCCAACGCTGGAAGATGAGGTGGTCGTTTACGCCAACGCCACCATCCTGGGCGGCGATACAGTCATTGGCCACCACGCCGTCATCGGCTCCAACGTGTGGATCACGCAGAGCGTTGCTCCCGCCACCGTGGTCTCGATGGAGAAGCCGTCACTGCGTATCCGCCAGCCCGGCACCAGCGCCGCCGAGGCGCTCAATTATCAGATCTGATGAAGACCGTTGTGGTTCCGATTGATCCCGCTGCTCCCTGCGCGGAAATCTTGGCCGAGGCGGCGCGCGTGCTGCGCAGCGGCGGTCTGGTCGCCTTTCCCACAGAGACAGTCTACGGCCTGGGAGCCAACGCTCTCGATGCCGCGGCGGTAGAGCGCATCTTCGCGGCCAAGGGCCGACCGGCGAACAATCCGCTCATCGTCCATATTTTCGACGCGGGCCAGGTTCGCCAGGTCGCTGCGGACTGGCCGGAGTCGGCGGCGCGTCTGGCTGAGCGTTTGTGGCCAGGGCCGTTGACTCTCGTCCTCCCCAAGCAGGATTCGGTGCCGAACGCGGTAACGGCAAATGGTCCGACCGTGGCCGTGCGTGTGCCGGCTCATCCGGTGGCGCAGGCGCTACTGCGAGCCGCAGACCTACCCATCGCCGCACCCAGCGCCAATCGCTCGACGGAGCTTTCGCCCACGCGGGCCGAACACGTCCTTCGTGGTCTGGATGGCCGTATCGATATGCTCCTCGACGCCGGGCCGACGAGCGGCGGCATCGAATCGACGGTGCTCGATCTGACCACGATCTCGCCTCGTCTGCTCCGTCCGGGGCCGATCGGTGTCGCCGAATTGGAGACGGTAATCGGTCCGCTGGCGCCTGTCCGCTCCCTTACGGTCGCGGCTCCGAACGATCCGCAACCTCTACGCTCGCCTGGGATGATGCCCCGTCATTACTCGCCGCGCACGCCGTTGGAGTGTGTCGCCGCAGGAAGAGAAGCGGAACGCCTCGCGCAGCTATTGAGCGAGCAGCGCCGCATCGCATGCGTAACATTCGCCGATCCCGGTGCCGCGTCGGTCGGTGTGCGAGTGTGCGTCTTGCCATCGGATCCTGCCGGCTATGCCGCCCAGCTGTACGCAGCGCTGCACGAACTCGATACGGCCGGCCTAGATCGCATCCTCGTCACGCTGCCGCCGGACACGGAGGAATGGCTGGCCGTGCGCGATCGCCTGCACCGGGCTGCTCATTCCTGAATAGAATCGAGAGCAAAGAGTTGCTGCAACCTTTGTGCCTTGACACTTTTTGAAGAAGCCAGGTAAACTTTGTAAAGTAGCGGACTTTTCGGACCCTGCGGCCGCGCACCAACCACCGGGAGCACGCACAACCTGCCTTGGCGCAGCGCTGCCACTCTGGGAGAGCCATGCGTGAAGGCGATCATCAGCGATATTCACAGTAACCTTGAGGCCCTGCAAGCCGTTCTCAAGGACATTGAAAAACATCCCGTCACCGATATTTATTGCCTCGGCGATGTTGTCGGCTATGGTCCCAATCCGCGCGAGTGCGTCGATCTGGTGATGAAGTGCAAGATCGTTCTCTTGGGCAATCACGATCAAGGAGCGATGTTCGATCCGGATGGTTTCAATCCGCCAGCCGAACGAGCGATCTTCTGGACGCGCGATCAACTGGAATCCGCGGCCGAGGCCCGTCCCGTCCGCGAAAAACGCTGGGAGTTCCTGGCCGAACGGCCACGCACGTTCCGCGAAGACGGCTATCTGTTCGTTCACGGCTCGGCACGCAATCCGCTCAACGAGTATGTCTTCCCCGAAGATATTTACAATCAACGAAAGATGGAACGCATCTTTGCCCTGGTCGAGCGCTACTGCTTCCAGGGCCATACCCATGTGCCGGGCGTCTTCATCGAGCAGATGCCCGACGACCTGTACCAGTTCAGCAGCCCCGAAGAGATCGACTACTGCCATCGGCTCGACGGCCGCAAGACGCTGTGTAACGTCGGTTCGGTCGGCCAGCCTCGCGACGGCGACTGGCGTGCCTGTTATATACTGCTCGACAACGACACGATTCGGTATCGCCGCGTCGAATACGACATCGACAAGACCGTTCAGAAGATATACGCGGTCCCCGAACTGGAGAATTTCCTCGGTGATCGCCTTCGCGATGGACGGTGAAGCAAATGATACGCTGACAAGCCCGGAGCGCTAGCGACGGGGCTGACGAACCCGTCGCTAGCGCTCCGGGCTTGTCGGTTTGTCACCTTAGGATGCAACTATGCAGCAAAAGAATCTCCTTCTGGCTTTTCTCCTGAGCTTTGCCATTCTGGCCGGCTGGGCCGCCCTCAGCCAGTATCTCTGGCCGCCTCCACCGCCCAAGCCCAAGGAGGCCGAAGTCGCCAAGACCGACGACAAAACCAAACCCAAAGGCGACGAAGTCAAGAAGCCAGAAGAGAAAGAAAAGGCCAACGACAAACAAGTAGATGAGAAAAAGCCGGACGAGAAGAACAAGAAAGAGGCAGACCTGGCTGCTATCGCCGATCTTCGACAGCTGCCGGCGACGCCTCCAGACAAGCTCGTTCGTCTCGGTGCCAAACAGCGCGATTCCAAGTTCCACCTGTTCGCGGAGCTTGATCCGCGCGGCGCGGGAGTGCGTAGCCTGTGGCTCAACAAATATCAAGCCGCGGACGTCTACGGCCGGCCCGAATGGAGCGATGCCGAGAAGAAAGAGCCCGTGCCGCTGGAGTTAATCCCCGCCAGTCTCAATGCGCACGCGCCGTCGTTCCAGACGTTCGGTTTCGATGTCAACGAGGCCAACGACGATCAGCCGCTGGATACGCTCGGCCGCGTCAACTGGTCGGTTCTTGAACCCAAGACGGATGAGGTAGATGGCCGGCGCCGGGAGTCGGTGTCGTTCCAGGCCGAGACGCAGGGGGTGGTCATCACCAAGACGTACTCGCTAATCGAGGGCGAGTATCACCTGGGGCTGGAAGTGAAGATGCGTCGCAAGGAAGCGGCCGAGAAAAGCATTTTCTTCCGCTACCAGATGACGGGCGCGCACGGATTGCCCGTCGAGGGCAAATGGTACACGAGCACCTTCCGCAATGCTCTGATTGCTCTCGACTCTCGAAACGGCGTCTCGCGCGATCTGCAAGACCTACGACAAATCAGCAACTGGGGCGGCGGCAACTTGGTGACAGTGACACACGATGCCGGAAGCGCCCTTCTGTATGCCGGCGTCGCCAACCAGTATTTTGCTTCGATGATGGTTGTCGATGACCAACAGAAAAACCGTGGCTTTCTCCACCAGGCCCGCCCGACTCTGGAGACTACCCTCAGTAAAGGCACGGTCGTCAGCGTCGCCGAGGACGGCACGCGCTTTGTCCTCAAGCCGTTCGGCAACGGGCCGGAGCGAACCTTCTACGCGTCGCACGGCGATCCTCGATTATTCATTGGTAAAATCAGCGGCAGACGCATCGCCGTCCTGCACCATACCGCCTCTACCCCGGAGCGCAACGGCGAGTACCCGGAGATTGCCACCGAGATCTTCCCCGAAGATGCCCTGCCGTCGTTGTGGGTGGACGACATCACCGTGCGAGTCTCCAGCGAGCCGGTGGAACTCCGGGGCGATGTCGAAGTAGTCCACAAGTATTTGGTCTATAACGGCCCCGTAAAGGTGAGCCAACTGTTCCCACCGCCCGGATTGGCGACTAAGCCGCTCGAACACGGTGGCGTGCAGCCCGAGCTGTACGATCGCTATCACGAAAAACTTCATCTCAACACGCTGACGGATTATCACACCCCGGGCGCTATGGGTGAGTTCGCCAACAAGATTTACTGGACCGGGGCGATTATCTGGTTCACGAACGTTATGCACGTGATCCTCGGTTACTTCCGGGCCATGCACCTTCCCTATGGTCTGTGCATTGTCGTGTTGACGGTGTTGGTTCGCGGCCTGATGTTTCCCCTCAGCCGTAAGCAAGCGATGATGAGCGTGCGCATGCAGCAGTTGGCCCCCGAACTGAAAAAGCTGCAAGAGAAGTACAAGGACGATCGGCAAGCGCTGGGCCTGGCGCAGATGGAGCTGTATCGCAAGCACGGCGTCAACCCGTTCGGCAGCTGCTGGGTGCTCTTGTTGCAGATGCCGGTTTTCATGGGTTTGTACTTTTCCTTGCAGGAAAGCACTCACTTTCGCCTGGCTCCGTGTTGGCCGTGGATTCCCAACCTGGCCGCCCCCGACATGCTCTTCAACTGGGGCGAGCATATTCCGTGGATCAGCCGCATCGAAGACTACGGCTCGTTTCTGTACTTGGGGCCGTACTTCAACTTGCTGCCGATCATCGGCGTGGTGCTGATGATTGCTCAGCAGAAGATGATGACGCCACCGCCGGCCGACGAACAGCAGGCGATGCAGCAGAAAATGATGACGTACATGATGGCGTTCTTCGGCCTGATGTTTTACAAGTGGCCGGCCGGTCTGTGCCTGTACTTCATCGCCACCAGCTCTTGGGGCTTCTGCGAACGCAAACTGCTGCCGAAAAAAAAATTACAACCTGGTGAGCCGGCGGCGCCGACCGGCGAAGGTTACATCCAAAAGCTCCTGCGCCGTGCCCAGGGCGAACAAGCGACACCGGCTCCCGCCGGTATCTCGGTGCGCAACGGTGGTACCTCACCCTCTGAGGAAATCAGCGGTCGCACCAGCGGCAAACGCCGCCGCGATAAGCGCCGACAAACTTCCCCCCGAGGAGCGGAGGATGCCCCCGACGAAACCTCCACGCTGGGGCGCTGGCGCAAACGTTTGCACGATTGGTGGGTTGCCGTGCTCAAGGAAGCGGAGAAGAAACATCGCAGTTAGAGCGCTCGGTTAGCCGCGGAGCGGAGCGCGAACGCGCTCCGCTCCGTGTCGCGGCTAACCAAATACTCGTGGACGCGCTGCAAAGGATTTACCTCATGCGTATCCTGCTTGCGATTGCTCTGGCGACGTTGCTGGTCGCCGTCGTGCCGGGCGCCGCCCAGGATTCCGACTCCCTGCACTACCAAATCGAGATCGACAAGGATCAACAAGGCGAAAAGCGAGTGTTCGCCTCGTTCCGCGAACACAACGGCAAACAGGCATTGTACGTCACGGTACATTTCCGGGTGCGGCGTGTGTCCGACGGCGCGGAAGCTGACGTAGATCAGGCCGACATCGTAGTCCGCGAGGACGGCCGCATCGTCCACGATTTGGAGATATTTTCGCCGCGGGCACCTCTGACCACCGTGCTGGCCATGGACATCAGTGGCAGCATGGAAGGCACCAGCGGTGCGAGCGGCCTTCGCAAAATCGATGAAGCCAAGAAAGCCGCCGGTATTTTTCTCGATAACCTCTCCACAACCTCCGAAACAGGATTGATTCTTTTCGATCACCTCATGCGCGTCGAGGAGCCACCGCGCCGTGACACCAAGCAATACGCCGAGCATCGCCGCAAGATCCGCCAGCTCATCGACACGGCTCGGCCGATGGGCGGCACGGCTTACCTCGATGCGGGCACCAAGGCCGTGGACATGCTCAAGGACATTCCCGGCCGCCGGGCCGTCGTCCTCATGACCGATGGCGTGGACATGAACAGTCAACGAACCGTGGGCGAAGTCATCAAGCGCGCCAACGTCTATCAGGTGCCGATCTACACGCTCGGCATCGGCGAACTGGGCAAATACAAAAACGTCACCACTGTCCTTGTTCTCGATCACTCCGGCAGCATGAAGGAGAAGGCCAACGCCAACGATCAGCGCTCGAAGATCGAGGCGTTGCGCACAGCCGCCTCGCGCTTTGTCGAACTGATGCGCCGCGACGCCAAGACGGCATTGCAGCCTTTTAGCAGCGAAGTCGATGATGTTCCCAGCAATTTCACCGACGACAAGCAACTGATGATCCAGCGCATCAAAGAGTTACAACCGGCCGGCGGCACATCGCTCTACGATGCCACCTACGCCGGTTTGGAGACGCTGGCCGCGGCCCGCCGCGAAGGACGCAACGCCGTCGTCGTCCTCACCGACGGCCGCGATGAAGCACCTGGAAGTCGCGTCTCCGCTCAGTTGGTCATTGACCGCGCCAAGGAGCTGAAATATCCGCTTTATATGCTCGGCCTGGGTCAGAAGGATGAGATCAACGAGACTGCCATGAAGCACATGGCCACAGAGACGGGCGGCAAATATTTCCACGCCGGCAACGAGCAAAAACTGTTCGACATCTTCGAGAATCTCTCGATTGACCTGCACGACGACGGTATCAACGAGAAGGAGTTGCGCGAGCTGGCCGAGAAGACGGGCGGCAAGTTCTTCTGGGCCCGCGATGCCGCCAAGCTGCCCGGATTCTTCCGCGATCTGGCCTCTGAGCTGCAATCGACATACACGGTAACGTTTGCCAGCCGCCGATCCAGTCACGACGGCACCGCCCGCGGCATCGACATCAGCATCGAGCGTGGCGGCGTTCGCCTCAGTAACGTCGGCTCCGCCGATTACAACGTCCACGGCGTTGTCGTACCGGAGATGGACTATCGCATTTATCTGGCATTGTTGACGCTGCTGTGCGTTTTCTTGCTGGTGCCGGCGGGCGTGCGGCAACTGTATCGGTTTTATGGCGGTGCCTGATTGTCTTTCACCAGCCCGGAGCGCAAGCGACGGGCGCTACGGCCCGTCGCTTGCGCTCCGGGCTGGTGGATGCGTCTTCTTCGATGCTCACGCGCGACACGATCACGGCTCTGTCCACCCCCGCCGGACCCGGCGCTCGCGCCATTGTGCGTATCAGTGGGCCGGCCGCCACCGCTGTGCTCGATCGTTTGTTCACATCGCCGCAACCACTTGTCGCCGGACGACGCGCCTTGTTGTCAGGACATTTGCGCTTGCCCGATCTGGCTCCCGTCCCGGCCGACGTATACTTCTGGGCCGCGCCGAATAGCTACACCGGGCAGGATCTTGCCGAGATTCACATGCTCTCCAGTCCGCCCTTGGTGGAGCTGTTGATCGCTCAGCTTCTCCAGGCCGGCTGCCGCGCCGCGCAGCCTGGTGAGTTCACCCTTCGCGCCTTTCTGTCCGGCAAGCTCGATCTGACCCGTGCCGAGGCGATTCACGCCGTCATCGAATCCGGCTCGCGCGAGGAATTGAAACAAGCTCTCAAGCAGCTCGCGGGCGGCATGGCGCGTCCGCTGCAAGAGCTGCGCGACGATTTGCTCAATCTCCTCGCCGATGTGGAAGCTGCGCTCGATTTCGCCGACGAAGACATTCGCTTCGTCCAGCCCGAGGAGATGCTGCGCCGGATCAGCAAAGCGTTGGCACAGGTGACGCTCTTGGGCAAGCAACTTGAGCAACGCGGACTGACCGAGCGCCTCTTCCGCGTCGTCTTGACCGGCCGGCCCAACGCCGGCAAGAGCAGTCTTTTCAACGCCCTTGCCGGTGCCAACGCCCTGGTCAGCCCACAGCCGGGCACCACGCGCGATTATCTCGTGCAGCGCCTTCCTGTCGGTGACATCCGCATCGAGCTGATCGACACGCCTGGCTGGCAGACGCCGACGGGAACCATCGAAACACAAGCGCAGTCGCTGGCCCGCGAGCAGATCGAGCAGGCCGATTTGCTGTTGTTGTGTTTGGAGGCAGGCTCTTCTCTGGCGCCGGAAGAAGAAATGATGTGCCGCCGTCCGCATCCACCCGTCATCGCCATCGCCACCAAATGCGATTTGGCCATGCCTCCTGCCGACATTCCGGCAACGAGTGCCGTTACGGGCAGTGGCCTCGATCCGTTGCGATCGTTGCTGGCCGAACACGCGCGGCGCCACAAGCAGCCAGCCCTGGCGCCGAGTCTGAGCCGTTGCCGGCATCACGTCGAATCGTGCCTGGAGCAACTGCGACGAGCGCACGGCATCGTCTTGTTCGAGGAGCCGCCGGAACTTCTGGCCCTGGAGCTGCGCGGAGCGTTGGAGCAGCTCGGCGAGATGGTCGGCACCGTCTACACCGACGATCTGCTTGACCGCATTTTCAGCCGGTTTTGCATTGGGAAGTAGAATGAAATCACGAAGGAGGAACATGCTATGTTGGAGATCGAAGCCGTCTATGAAAATGGCGTTCTGAAGCCGATTCAGCCATTGCCGCTGGTTGAACACCAACACGTTCGCTTGAGCATCCAGGTCAAGACCAGCCGAATCCGGCAGTCGGCCGGCCTCATCCGCTGGAAAGGCGCTCCTGAGGAACTAGAGCGCATCGCCATCGATCCCGAATTTGGCCTTGAGGAAAGCCGATGATTTTCGGCGATATACCAACTGGCGTTGCAGTGTTTCTCGACGCTAATGTTTTCGTCTACCATTTCACCATGCATCCACAGTTCAGCGCGGCGGCGACGGCACTCCTCGAACGTATCGAAAACCGCGATATCCACGGAGTCACTTCCGCATCTGTTCTTGCGGACGTATCCCATCGGTTGATGACACTGGAAGCCCATGACCTGCTCGGCTGGCCCATGCAGGGTATCGCCCATCGGCTCAAACGCCATCCCAACGAGGTACAGAAGCTCACCCGTTATCGACAAGCTCTTGATGAGATTTCCCAACTCGGCATGCAAATCGTACCTGTCACCGGGCCTTTCGTCTCACTGGCCGCGGATGTGAGCCGGCAGCATGGTTTGCTATGCAACGATGCACTGATTATCACGGTCATGCGAGATCAAGGACTGCAATTCCTTGCCAGCCACGATGCCGATTTCGACCGCATACCGGGCATCGTCCGTTATGCTCCAGCTTGACGCCGTGAGGCGAAACCGGATCAACCCCATTTTCAGTTGCTTCTGCATTGGCAAGTGATAGGCATTTCCGAAGACTCCCAATCAGCTGGGTTGACAGGGCAAACCGAGCGAGTTACCATCGCGGCCTGTTCCCGCCGGGATAAACCGGCGGCTCGCTGTGCGAATCGTGGAAGCCCCTCGCCTGACCAGGGAGCAGGAATGGACCATTACGAACAGATTCCGGGCTGGTTTGATTTCGCCGACATCTACGACCAAATCATCGCTCGGGCGCGGGATGGGGCGGTCTTCGTCGAAGTCGGCGCATACCTGGGCCGCTCCAGTCTGTATCTGGCCTCGCGCATCCGGGCGTCGGGCAAGAAGATTCGCATTTATGCCGTCGATCTATGGGACGGTTGGCTCTACGACGATTTCTCAGAGCATTCGGACGAGGAATACAACAGCGAGAATTGGCCGGAGCTGCAAGACACCTTCTGGCATTTCATTCGCAACGTTCGCCACGCCGGTGTCGAGGATGTGATTTATCCGTTGAAAATGCCGTCGGAGCAGGCGGCGAGCTTGTTCGAGGATGGGACGCTCGATTTCGTGTTTCTCGACGCCGACCATTCTTATGAGGCCGTCCGCCGTGATCTAGAAGCGTGGTTCCCCAAGGTCAAACGACGAGGCGTTCTCGGCGGACACGATTATCTCCATCCCGATTTCCCCGGCGTCCGACGGGCAGCTGATGAGTTCTTCATGGAACAAGAACTACCGCTGCAAGTCCACGGCTCGTCCTTCTTGGTGACTAAACCCAGTCCGCGCTGGCTCAACGCCGCTGCACGCGCCTATCGCCGCCTGGCCAGAGGTCAGAGATCAGAGGTCAGAAGTCAGTCGGAAACTATCGTCTGATCTCTGACGGCTGGCCTCTACGAGTTGGCGGATTTGTTGGCGATGACGGGGTCTGCCGTCGGCGGTGCGACATTCTTGCCGCTGTGGATGGCGTCGTAGACTTCCTGGCGATGTACCGGGACTTCCTTGGGTGCCACAATGCCGAGGCGGACTTTGTCTCCGCGGATTTCCACCACCGTTACGGTGATGTCGTTGTTAATCACGATACTTTCGTTTTTTTTTCTGGACAGTACTAGCATCGCCGCCTATCCTTCTCTAGAGTGAGCCGGGGCTAGATTCTGGTTCCCACGTGTTCACATCATCCCGACGGCCACGCAGTTGGAGGGAGGAGTGTCGGACACGCGTGGTGAAGATCCGCTTCGCCTGCTGGACCCAGGTGATAATCTCGGCGGGGTGCTCTGTCCCTTTGTTCCGTGGAACGGTTACAACCCGTGACTGTTCCGAGACTTCATCACATTTCAATGTATCGGTGCGCGCGCGCTCCGTCAAGTGGCTGTCACCACAAAATTTCCTTTTTTCGCACGTTTGGCATGGCATCTGTTCGGCGACTTGCTCTTGCTGGGAACGAAGGGGTGGCGTTATCTTGGGCTTTCGCCCTGCTCTGCCCGGGGCTGAGGCGGTCTGAGAGGAGGCACGGATGCCCACAGCGGAGACGTGCGTTTTCACCCCCAGCGCGAAAACGAGACAAGGCGGACTGTACGCGCTTATAGCCGTGCTGGCTCTGGCGCAGGCAGGCTGCTTGCTGGCAATCGCCAGTGTGGCCGGCGGCGCTGCCGCCACCGGCTACTTCTATTGCAAAGGCCGCATTTATCGCGATTTCCCCGCTGCCTTCCTGGATGTACATCATGCGGTCCGCGCCGCGCTGACCGATTTGCATTTCGTCATTTTCACCGAGGAAGCCAAGGACGGCAAAGCCTTCTTCGTGACGAAAACGGCCAACGGCAAGAAGGTACGCATCTATCTGAATTGCCTGTCCAGCCCGATCCCCTCTGTGGGCTTGCTCACGCGCGTGTCGATCCGCGTGGCTTGTTTCGGCGATGAGGCCGTCAGCGCGCACATTTTCGATCAAGTCGCTGTTCGCTTGAGCCATCCTGGGCCAGTCCCCACCGCGCCGCCGGGTCCACCGCCGATCGTGCCGCCACAGCCCCAACCCGTTCAGCAGACCGGCTTTCAAACCACCGAGCCGAAACTCGCCAAGTAATCCGAGCCGCGACCGTAAGGGAGCGGTCGTTTGTACCGCTCCCTTACGGCCGCGGCTCGGCTACAATCTCTTGATGGATGTTCTGGGACTCGACATTGGCGGTGCCAATCTCAAAGCGGCTCACAGCAGTGGCCGAGCGCTTAGCCTGCCCTTTGCCTTGTGGAAATCCTCCGCTCTGTTGCCGGCGAAGCTGGGCCGCCTGTTTCAGGACATGCCGCCGTTTGACGCACTGGCCGTCACCATGACCGGAGAGCTGTGCGATTGTTTCGAGAGCAGACGGCACGGCGTTCTCGCCATCCTCGACGCCGTGACCGACGCCTCCGGACAGACGCCGATCCACGTCTGGCGCAACGACGGGCAATTTGCCGATGTGGCCACGGCCCACGAGACGCCCTTGCAAGTGGCATCGGCGAATTGGTTGGCCCTCGCTACTTTTGCGGGGCGCTATGCAGCGAAAGGACCGGCGCTCCTCATTGACATCGGTTCCACGACCACCGACATTGTGCCGTTGTTCGACGGACAACCACGGCCGAAGGGACGCACCGATCAAGAGCGTTTGCGCTATTGTGAGCTGGTGTACACGGGCGTTCGTCGAACGCCTTTGTGTGCCTTATTTGGCTTCCGCATCGCCGCGGAGCTATTCGCTACCATGTTGGATGCATACCTCCTGCTGGACTATATCCCCGAAGATGCCTCGGACACCAACACGGCCGACGGCCGACCGGCGACGAAAGCCTGTGCCGAGGCGCGGATCGCACGCATGCTCTGCTCCGATCTGGAAACCAGCACGCCCGCCGAATACTTCGGCCTGGCAGAGACGGTTCTAGATTTGCAGAAGATGCTAGTCGGCGTGTCCATCGCCCAAGTCGCCCGGCGCTTGCCGGCACTGCCGCAAACCGCCCTATTTGCCGGAGAAGGCGAATTCCTCATCCGTCTGGCCTTGCAATCGCAGCAGGACATTCCTCCCTGTCGGGTTGTGGCCCTCAGCCGCGAATTGGGTCCCGAGATCTCGCAGGCTGCATGCGCCTACGCTGTGGCGATGCTGGTCGCCGAAAAGGGGTAGAGCCATGCCTTCCTCCATCGCCGTCGTCAAGGTCGGCGGCAGCCTGTACGATTTGCCGGATCTCGGTCCTCGTCTGCGCTGCTGGCTTGCCCAACAGTTCACGGACACTCACGTTGTTGTGATTCCCGGTGGCGGCCCCCTCGCCGATTCGTTACGCCATCTCGACCGTCTCCACAGGCTCGGCGAGGAAAATGCACACTGGCTGGCCCTTCGTGCTCTGACAGTCAATGCTCATTTCCTCGCGTCGCTGTTGCCTCAGGCATCCGTGATCGACGATGTCAGTCAACTTGGCCGCGCGTGGGAAAACAATCGAGTGCCGGTCCTTGATGTTCACGAATTCGCGCGCAACGATGAAAAGCACCCCAATCATCTGCCGCATAGCTGGTCCGTCACCAGCGATTCACTGTCCGCGCGTGTCGCTGTCGTGCTTGCGGCTCGTCATCTGGTGTTGCTCAAGTCCACGATTATTCCGCCAGAGGTGGACTGGGGCGAAGCAGGTCAGTTGGGACTGGTCGATGCGCTGTTCGCCAAAGTGCTGCACGATGCACCGGCAGACTTGCGTGTTCGCGCCGTCAACTTGCGGATGTGAACGGTTGGCGACGCTTCGAAGAAGCGTTTCGCGCTTCCCTACGCTTCTGCAACGCGTCGCCAACCGATGTTACGATCGCGCTAACTGGTGAGCACCGAATCGATCGTTTCGCTCAAGGTAAACGTTTGGCCGTTCGGCTCCGGCACCTTGTTGGCTGTGGCGATGTTGTTGACCTGACTCAAAGCGTTTTGGGCCTGGCTCGATAGACTGCTGCCGTTGGAGCCGCCAAGGAACCCGCCCATACCGTTGACCTGGAGGAAGGAGAAAACCGCAAGAGTTTGATCGCTTGAATCTCCATCCGAGGCGACTGCAACAACGGATTGCTGGAAGAGTTGCAGCTCCGACTGGATCTGAGTATTGAGCGCGCGAACCGCCTGTATTTCCCCGGAAAGTTTGGCAACATCAGAAAGTGCGCCGCTCGAGTTGCCGTGTTGTAGATCCGATCCGTATTTGCCGAAATCGCTCTGTGCCTGGCTCGCCTGGGACTGCATCGCCTGTACGCCCTGTTGGATGTTCTGCGATAGCATGAACACACCGATTCCCGCGGCACTGGGCAAATCGCGGCCTTCCAGACACTCCAATCGAGGCTTGAACGTGGGCTTCGGAGAAAGTTTGCGCTGCATGATAGTGACTCCTCAAGAAAATGTGTGCGAACAGCGCCAAGACACGCTGTCTGGGCGCGCACCGACTCTGAGACGCGCCGGCGCGACCTCGGCGAGATCCTAAATCGCCGGCGAGCGCTTCAAGAGCAAGCGACACTATAGAGTGACTGAGGGCGGAACCCGGCTCCGTTGCCGAGTAAGAGAAGTGCCTCTTCTCTGTTAGGCGACTCCAGCGAGTCGGGCGTCCTCATTCTCCCTCTACATCCCTATGCACTGTTCTTGGAAAAACCGGACACGCTTTTTTGATTTTTTCCAAAGTTCTTTCGGACACATTTTTCGCGCTTCTATCCGAAGAATGACAACTACTTCAACGCAGTCATTCCTCATTTCATTCTTTTTTTGGTTGGCTTCCTCAGGAATGTTCGTTAGGCTGTACGGAGATGTTCTTTGCGCCGTTTTCGGTGTAACCATATAGAGGGGGGATAGGGATCGTGTCGTCGGGTTCGGGAACGCCGAAGGAGGCAGCGGAAATCGAGAAGTGGATCGAGTTAGCCCGGCAGGGCAACAAGGAGGCACTGGGACGGCTGCTGGATGTATGCCGGCATTATCTGCTCCTGGTGGCCAACAAGGAACTCACGCCGGCGCTGTGGGCCAAGATCGCTCCCTCCGACATCGTGCAGGATACCTTGCTGGAAGCGGGACGCGATTTTCCGGGCTTCCTAGGCGGTAGTGAGGATGAGCTGCTAGCCTGGCTGCGCGGCATCCTGCGCAACAACGTGGCCAACGTCCGACGCCATTTCGAGACCGATAAACGGGAAGTGGACCGCGAGGTGCCTCTGGAAGAATGCTCGCCCGAACAGCTACTGGAGGGCGCGGTTTCCCCAACAGAAACGCCCAGCAAACATGCACAGGCGCGCGAACAGGACGAGCAGCTCCAACGAGCCGTCGCGCAGTTGCCGGAACATTATCGCCAAGTGCTTTTGTTCAAATCGACCGAGAACTTGACATGGCAGCAGATAGCTGAGAAGCTGGACAGCACGCCAGACGCCGTCCGCAAGTTATGGGGACGGGCCGTCGAAGAACTCGCTAAACTACTGGATTCGCCCCATGAATCCGTCTGATGTCGTCAACGGCGACGACGAACGGTTCGCGCTTCTGCTCGCTCGCTACAGCGAGGCGCTGAACGCCGGACGTAACGCCGACCCGAAACTCGATCCCTCGCTCTCGCCCGAGCTGCGGCAACGGCTGCAACGCGCCTTGAGTTGTTTGCGCCGCCTACAGCATTTTCGGGATGCACCTACGCTCGTCATGTCTGTCACTCAGCTCATGGAGCAGGGCAGCACACTGCACGACGACGACCTGATCGGCGGGCAGGTGGGCCGTTTCCGCATCGTGCGCACGCTCGGTCAGGGCGGCGGCGGCCTCGTTTTTCTGGCCTTCGATCCCGACCTACACCGGGAAGTGGCCTTGAAGGTCCCCCATCTTCCGGCCCTACTGGCGCCGGACCTGCGGCGGCGTTTCTTGCGCGAGGCGCGAGCGGCGGCCCGCCTGGATCATCCGAACCTGGTCCCCGTCCATGAAGTGGGCGAGTCCAACGGCGTCTGCTTCATCGTCTCGGCCTACTGCCGCGGCGGCAGTCTGGCGCAGTGGTTGGCGGCGCGGACGACGCCGGTTCCCGCTCGCCAAGTTGCACACCTCGTGGCCGTGCTGGCCGACGCCGTGGAGTACGTTCACGATCACGGTATTTACCACCGCGACCTCAAGCCGGGCAACATTCTTCTCGATATCGCCGAGGCACCGCGGGGTGGCGAGTTGGGATTCACTCCGCGGTTGACCGACTTTGGGCTGGCCAAGCAGATGGACAGTGACAGCAGCCAGACGGCCAACGGCGCGGTGATCGGCACGCCGAGCTACATGGCGCCCGAACAGTTCGACGGCCGCCGCGATCACATCGGCCGGCGCACGGACGTGTACGGCCTGGGCGCGGTCCTCTATGAGCTACTGACAGGACGGCCGCCCTTCAAGGGAGCGACCGACTCGCAAACGCTGGATCAAGTGCTATTCCAGGCGCCGGTGAGACCGGGCCGGATACGCTCCGGTGTGCCGCGCGATCTGGAGATAATCTGTCTGAAATGTCTGGAAAAATTACCGCAACACCGCTATGCCGGTGCCGCGGAATTGGCCGCCGACCTGCGCCGCTTTGTCGCTGACGAGCCGATCCAGGCGCGGCCGCCTCGGGGCACGGAAAAGCTCATTAAGTGGTTACGGCGTCAACCGTGGGCGATGGCCTGCGGCACCGTCCTCTGTCTCGCCGTGCTAACGCTGCTGCTTGGCGGTCTTTGGCTGCACCAGACAAAGCGAACACACGATGCGAATCTGGCGGCCGCTGCCCAACAGCAGAAGGAACGAGAGGAAGCGATCCGCCAGAAAGAGAAGCATTTGCTCCAGTTCCAGTACGCCGAGGACATGGCCCTGGCGGGCCAGCACGCAAGCAAGGGACGATTGGACGAACTCGCGGATAAGCTTCAAACGTATCGACGCTTCCCCGGCGTGGAGGATCCGCGCAGCTTCGGATGGTACTACCTGTGGTCCCAGGCAAGCATACTGCGCTGCCGAATGCGCTCCCCCGATTCCTCCTTGTGGTCTGTGGCCTTCTCCCCTGATGGAAAGATCTGCGCCACCGGCCATCAGGATGGCGTCCTACGCTTATGGGACCGGGTCGGCGGCCAGATGCTCCAAGCCCTTGCTGGGCACAAAGTGCCCGTGTATTCCCTGGCTTTTTCTCCAGACGGCAAGTATTTGATATCCGGAGGCGGTATCCAAACCGATCGCAGGAGAGACGGCGAGCTGCTTCTTTGGGACACGGTTACCTGGAAAATCCAGCCGATCGCTGGGAAACCCTCGGCCACGGTCGATTCTCTGGCCTATTCCTCCGACGGCAGTACGGTGGCTACCGCTTCGGGGAATAACACCGTCCAGCTTTGGGAGATGCCTTCCGGAATGCTTCGGAACACCATCTCGTTCCCGTTCGGTGTAGCGATCCTCTCCGTTGCCTTTCGGCCCAACAGCACGGTCCTCTCCGTCGGCCGTGACGATGGATATATCTCCTTGTGCGATGCGGCGAATGGGCGCATCCTTGAAAGCCGGCAAGGGCACCAGGGCATGGTCTGGTCCGTGGCATACAGCCAAGCAAACGACGTGCTCGTCTCGGGCGCGTATGATCGTTGCGTGCGGCTGTGGGGGCAGAACGCTAATCTCTCGTTGGGCGATTATCGCCACGACAACAAGGTCTACAGCGTCGCCCTTTCCCCAGACGGGCGCACGGCGGCTTCCATCAGCCAGGACGGCATCGTCAAATTGTGGGACGTCAAAAGTCAGCGCGAGCGCTTCTTGTTGGCCATGCCGCCGGGCTTTGGGCGGTGCCTTGCTTTCTCTCCGGACGGCAAGGATCTCGCCGTGGGCAGCTCGGATGGCAGACTGTGGATTTGCGACGTCTCGCGCTCAACGGAGCCGACTTCATGGCTGGGACATCGGGTCGGTCCCTTGCCGCGCGAAGCCTGGGCGGTCGCGTTCTCTCCCGATGGCAAGACGTTGGCCTCGGCCGGTGACGATAACCACATTCATCTTTGGGAACCGGCCACTGGGCGTCGCCTGAAGAGTCTTCCGCGCCAAGAATCGCTTGTGACCTGTATCGCCTTCTCGCCCAATGGCAAGTTGCTCGCCTCGGGCAGTTTCGAAAAGGAAGCGAACGTCAAATTGTGGAGTGTGGCAACCGGCGAGGAAGTCTCTACCTTGTCGGGACACACAAAGATCGTCGATGTGCTGGCTTTCGCACCCAACGGTGAATCCCTGGCCACCGCCGGCCGTGATGGCGTCGTACGCCTGTGGGACCTGACGACGCAGAAGAACCACTCCATCCTCACCGGCTGCCACGTTGGGTCATTGGCTTTCTCGCTCGATGGCCGCAGCCTGGCGCTGGCCGGCGAAAACGGGTCGGTATTTTTGTGGGACGTGAAAGAGCAAGCAATGCGCTGGGTCGTATCGCCTCATCCCAAGGGGCACGTGGCCGTGGCATTCGCTCCCGACGGCAAGACGCTGGCCACGGGCGATAAGGACGGCGTGGTATGCTTCTTCGACAGTGCCACGGGGCAATCGCAAAACAAATCCCAGAGTCGCGGTCATACAGTGAACTGCCTGGCATTCTCTCCCGACGGCAAGACGCTGGCCTCGGCCGGGTTCGACAAGAAGGTGAAGCTGTGGCAAGTCTCGACGAGTCGAGAGCTGTTGACCTTGCCCGAACAGAAGGACCGCGTCCGCTGGCTGGCATTCTCCCCCGACGGCACCATGCTCGCCACGGCCGGGCACGATGGCGTTCTGACCATCTATCGGGCGCCAGCGGATGACGGCGGAACCAGTAACTCGGCGAGCATTCGCACTTTGCCTTCCTCGACCACCGATTCGCGTCGCTTGCCTTGACAGATCGCGCCGCGCACCGCTATCCAATCCGGACAGAGTGGCAACAGAGTGCGTATCTCCGCCGGACCAAGCGATCCCGCAAAGGCTATCGGCACACCCGCAGCGCTACAGAGTCCGCGCAATGATTCGATTGCGCCCAAGGATAGCCAGTCCAGAAGCGTCGAACCATCCTTGCGCCAGGTATCGATGAGAAATGCTCCGGTCGAGTTTTCAACCGCGAAAGAGCAAACGTCCTCCGGCCTCGGCGCGCCGGCGCGCTGCCAATCCGCGTAGGCTACTGCAACAGGCCGGCAACTTGACTCGTGCCCTTGCAGGCAGTTCATCGCCCAAAGCAATTCCGGCTGCCAAGCTTCCTTTCCCCCATCTCGATAGCCGGACAGACCCCACTTGACGTAGACAAGTCCCGACCCTGCCGGAGGTAATTTGTCCCGTCGGAAATCGATCAGTTCGCCATTTGCCGCGCTGATCGGACATCGCCCTGCTACGGTTCGCGCCACTTCCGAAATGACGCCGTCCCTGGCCCGGCCAAGCGAGCCGTGCTTCGGCTCCTTGACGTCGATCAATTTCGCGCCGCCGCGCAGTGCCGCCTCGGCCTCGCTCGCGGATCGGACGCTGACCAACAGCTGCGTCATTGGTCCCTCGTCTCGACATCGTCCACGGCGAAGAAACGCATCCAGCCCGGATACCGACGATAAGGCAGGACAGTCAGGTTCGTGAACGAGAAGCCGTACAGCGGCGTCTGGAACCACGAGGGATCGTTGAGATGACGTTCCTGATCGACCTGAAACGCTTCCAGGGTTCGATAGGCGAGGCAGTCGGTGAGATCGCCGGCGCCGATGATGCCGCCGAGAAGTTGGGCCGTCTCCAGCCATTCGGATGGAACGTGCGCCCAGGCTTGTGGCCGATCATCCGGCACACGGGCGGCATGGATGAGGATATGGCCCCGTCGCGCCGTCGGCCAGCGCCGCACCTCGATGGTTTTCAGGCCATGCACCAGTAGCGCGGCCCACGGTTGCTTCAGTGACAGGGCGTATTGTGTCGTCATTCGGTTTTCGGTTTTCAGTTTTTCAGTTTTCGGTTTTCAGCGTTCGTTATACTGAAAACCGAAAACTGAAAACCGAGCAATTTGCGAGGACCGCCGCTGCGAGCTATGTTTTTACAGATCATCGGCTCGGGGATGGCCCCGCGCTGTCCGTCCGCTCTGCGATCCTACGGCGAGATCTGTTCATGTCGGTTCGCATCGAAACGCAGGCAGAACCGCTTCCGGGCTACCGGCTGCTCGAGCGCCTGGGCGGCGGCGGCTTCGGTGAAGTGTGGAAGTGCGAAGCGCCCGGCGGACTGCACAAGGCCATCAAGTTCGTCTTCGGCGAGCTGGACGCAGCCAACGAGGATGGGCAACGCGCCGAGCAAGAACTCAAAGCCCTCAGCCGCGTCAAAACTGTCCGTCATCCTTACATCCTGTCGCTGGAACGCTACGACATCCTCAACGGCCAGCTCATCATCGTCATGGAGCTGGCGGATCGCAATTTGTGGGATCGCTTCAAGGAGTGCCGTGCTCGTGGATTGCCCGGCATCCCGCGCGACGAGTTGCTCGGCTACCTCACAGAGACGGCCGAGGCCCTGGACTTGATGAACGTTGAGTATCAGCTCCAGCATCTCGACATCAAACCGCAAAACCTGTTCCTCGTCCACAATCACGTCAAGGTCGCCGACTTCGGCCTGGTCAAGGACCTGGAAGGCATGAGGGCGTCGATGACCGGCGGCGTCACGCCGGTTTATGCGGCGCCGGAGACATTCGATGGCTGGGTTTCGCGCTATTGCGATCAGTACAGCCTGGCCATCGTCTATCAGGAACTGCTGACGGGGCAGCGTCCATTCACCGGAAACAATGTCCGCCAGCTGATTTTGCAGCATATGCAGGCGCCGCCCAATGTCGAGCCACTTCCGACCAGTGATCGAGTGGCTATCGGCCGCGCTCTGTCCAAAACGCCCGGTGATCGCTTCCCCAGCTGCCGCGATTTGGTCGAAACCCTCAAAAGCGGCACGAGCGCCGCCGATCCGACCGAGAATCGCGCCACGATGCCGGACACAGGTACCGAGACGGCGTCCGCGATTCGCGTTTCCCGTCTCCTTCCGGGAGATGGAGAGAAAAATGCGGGGCTTTCCGAGTCCGTGACGGCCTCCCTCCGCCCTATCCGCGAAGCCGTTACGCAAGCAGGTCTCTCCCGGAACATGTCCAGTCCCAATGGCGTTGCCATGTCGGCGAAAGCACGGCAGGCGCCGCCGGAGATCAACGGCAGCGGCGTTCTCTTCCCCGCCCTTGTCATCGGTCTGGGACATCTGGGCATGACCGTTGTGCAGCGGTTACGTCAAGAGCTGCATCTGCGCTCGCGCAGTATGGATCTCTTGACGCACGTTCGTCTGATGGTCCTCGATACCGATCCGGAAGTGGTCCGCAATGGCATGCGCGGCGACGACGGTGCTCGCCTGAAAGAGACCGAAATCCTGTTGGCCCCGCTCAATCGCCCCAGCCATTACCTGAAGCCGCGCGACGGTCGTGTCGAGGTGGAGAGTTGGCTGAATACCCGCATGCTCTATCGCATTCCGCGCTCGCTGGTGACTACGGGTGTTCGTGCTCTTGGCCGCCTGGCGTTTTGCGATAATTACCACCTCATCATGCAGCACGTGCAAACCGAGCTGGATGCGCTCCTCGATCCCGAGGCCTTGAGTTCGGCTGTGCATCGGACCCAACTCGGTCTGCGAACCAATCGTGTCCGCGTCTACATCCTCGCCAGCCTGGCCGGCGGCACCGGCAGCGGCATGTTCCTTGACCTGGCCTATAGCGTCCGTGCGTTGCTCAAGCAGGCCGGTTATCAGCAGCCTGACGTGGTTGGCCTGTTTCTATTGCCCAGCGTCGATCGCAACCGTACGCGCACGCTGACGCTGGGCAACGCCTACGCTTCCCTGAGTGAGCTGCGTTTCTTCGCCGGTCACGGAACCCGATTCTCGGCCAAGTATCACTCACGTCAACCGGCCCTGGAGGACAGCGAGCCGCCCTTCGCCCGCACGATTCTGCTGCCCTTGCCGGACGAAACCGACGAGGTGGCCACGCGCCGCACCATCGAGGAAGCGGGACTGTTTTTGGCGCGCGATCTCTGCTCACCGCTGGGATCGGCCGCCGATCTGAGCCGTGGCGGGTTAAGCGGCGTGCCCTGGGAATCGCGCGGACTGTACTATCAGACATTCGGACTTCATCAGTATTCCTGGCCGCGCCGCGAGTTGTTGGGGACGCTGGCTCGACGACTTTGTCAACGCCTCGTCCGGCGCTGGATGAGCAAGGACAGCAAGCCGATCCGCGAAGCGGTCCGCGCCTGGGTCGAGGAACAATGGACGCAACAGCAGCTCGGTTCCACCTTGCTCATGGAACGTCTTGGCGAGCTAGGCCGCAAAGCGCTCGGTCAGGATCCCGACGAGATTTTCCGGGGCATTCTTGCGCCGCTGAATGGTACCGATCCGACGCCGAGTCAGATCGCCGAAGCGCTCGAACAATTCGAACAGCTGCTCGGCAAACCGCAGGATGACGGCCTCTCGGAAATGCCCGGCAGCCTGGTCGTTGCTCTCCGCGAGGCGGCCGACAAGTTGGTGCAGCAATGGGGACAGAAGTTAGCCGAGTTGCCGGTGCGCCTCATCGAGGCGCCGGAGTTCCGCCTGGCAGGAGCAGAGGAAGCCATCCGGCAAATGACGGCGTCGATCGAGCAGACGCTTCAGAATCACGAACCGCTGGCCCGCGAATTGACTGTCCGCGCCGCCGAGCTGTACGACCGTCTGCTGAAACTCCTGTCGGCGCCGGTTTCGCCCTCGGGATCAATGCCACGTCGGTCAGGTGTTTCCAGTGTGTTCCGCAAGGTTACCCCCGCGGGACGAAAGCTGCCGCCACTGGCCGAGATTCAGGAACTCTTGCGCGATTATTCCAAGACCTTGTACCAGAGCCTTCTCTTGCGCCAGGCTGGTAATGTTTTTTTGACGTTGCGCGGCCATCTCGCCGACGAGATGCGCGAGATCAACTTTTGCCGCAACCGACTCGGCGAATTGCTAAACGAGCTAGAGGGCTCCGCCGATTCGATGCAGTCCAAATCGTCTGCCGTCAAGCATCTTTATCCGATCGGCTGCAAGAACCTCAATGAGGCAGTGGAGCATTACGAGGGCCACGTAAAGGAAGACGCCTTAAACGAGTTGGATGCGCGTATGGAGGCGATGTTCAAGAAGCAATTCACAGCCCTGGTCAATGTGTGTCTGGCCAGTGGCAGCGTGTGGAAAAACGTGGAAGAAGCGATGCGGCATACGGCAGAGGAGTTCATGGCCGAGCGGCTCAGTGACATGGACGTGGCAGAAATGTTCTTCAATCAGTATGACGACCCCGACGAAGCCGTCGCGGCGTTCGCTGACTTTTTCAACGAAGCCACTCCTCAATTGCCTTCGTCGCTCGTTCCCTCGGGACAAGAGGCGCAGTCTTCCGAGTTGTGCGTGTTGGCCGTTCCGCCCGGTCCTGCCGGCGAGCGTTTGCGCACCCTGGCGGCCCAGGCACTGCCGAACGTGGAATGGCAAGCCGCCTCCGGCGATGAGGACATTGTCCTGTACCGCGAATGCGCCAACCTGCCGCTGGTTGAATTGCCGCAGCTCGGTCCACTGGCGCTGGACGCGTACCGGCAGATGAGCAACGCCGAGCACTTCACGCCGCATTGCCGTTGCGATGTGAATTTTGGCGACGGCTAATAGTACTTTCTTTGCGACTAGCCCAGAGCGCAAGCGACGGGCGCTACGGCCCGTCGCTTGCGCTCTGGGCTAGTGGTTCATTCTGCAAGTCCCAGCGCAGCACGAGCAAGTCGTTGAACGAGGGGCACAATCTCCAGAGGGCTGGATTTCGCCCCGGCGAGGGAATCAAAGGTCTCAAAACCGGTCAAAGTGTGAAGAATGGCAACCGCCTCGTGAAAGGATTCCAGGGCAGGACGCCCGAGCGTCTCGGTCAACCGGCCCACCAAGGCGCTGGCGTGCTGCCGCCGTCGCGCCGCCCGGCCACGCAACACTCGCTCCAGTTCCGGGTCGAGCGCGCCCAGGCTGTTGAGTCGGCGAATCACTACACGATCGGATTCCCAGAAACCGCCAAAAATCGCAATCAGTTTATCCAGCGCGGCAAGGGGATCGGCCTGCCGGTAGACCTCGCCCATCTGCTGGATGCCGCCGCGAACCGCCAAGCTATCGCACAGCGCCTCGAGCAGCCCCGACTTGGAGCCAAATTGATGGTAGATCGTCATGCGGGCCACGCCGGCCTGCTTGGCGACAGCGTCGATGGTGAAGGCGGACAAGCCGCGCGGCGCTGCCAGCAGGTCATGTGCGGCGATGAGGATTCGTTGCCGCGTCTGTTCCGACGCTGCCTTTCGCAGACCAAGCTGGTAAGGTCGTTTGCTCATCGACGGCTTGACGCCTCTGTGGAATTTCGTTAGACTGCGTGTACAACAATTAGACTGTGTGTACAACAAATGAGATCGTTCCTTTTCCGAAGAGTTTAACACACGAGCGCTTGCTCAACAATCCTCTCAAGGTCCGGAGGGTCCTTCCATGTCGAGCGACATTACCCTGGCTCCTTCTTCGGGCGAGCCGCAATCCGCGGTGTCGGCCTCACCGAAAACGCTGCGTGTCTGGCCGGCATTGGTCGTGGTCGGTCTTTACTGGAGTTACGACTTCGTCTTACGCGCTCTGGAAGCGGAAATGTTCGTACGCTTCCTGAGCATGTTGGCCTCTACTGCCTTGCTGAGCCTCTTCTTCATCATTTGGTGGCTGACCAACGGCAGGGTTGGACGCGGCGAACGATGGGCGTGTTTGGGAGTCGCGGTTGTCTGCGGCGTTCTCTCGGCGCTTCTGTCGAGCAAGGTCGGCATGGTGGCCTGGTTGCTGACGAGCTTACCGTGGGTGGTCACGATCTGGACGATCTGGTTGCTTCTGGCGCGGAAAGCGTCGGCACAGGCGCGACAGCTCGGGATCGTGGCCGCGCTCGTCTTGACCTGGAGTTCGTTCCTACTGATCCGCTTCGACGGGCTACGAGGCGATGGAGAGCCTGTCGTACACTGGCGCTGGACTGCCAGTGCCGAGGATTTGTACCGCGCCGAGCGCGAACGCCGGCAAGCAGAAGTGCCCATTGTTCCGCCCATCACGTCGCTGACCTCTCAGCCGGGGGATTGGCCGGGTTTTCGCGGGTCAGAGCGCGATGGCGTGGTTCGCGGCCTGGCGATCGATGCCGACTGGAAGAAATCGCCGCCCCGATTGCTCTGGCGACAGCGCGTTGGGCCGGGTTGGTCGTCGATGGCCGTGGTGGGCGATCGGCTGTTCACGCAGGAGCAACGCGATAGCGCGGAAGCAGTGGTATGCCTCGATGCCGCCACTGGCCGCGAAGTCTGGGCCCACCAGGATGTCGCCCGGTTTTCGGATGACCAGGCTGGACCGGGGCCGCGCGCCACGCCAACCTTCGCGGACGGACGGCTGTATACATTCGGCGCATCGGGGATCCTCAACTGCCTCGATGGCGTTACTGGCGAACGACAGTGGTATCACGATCTTGTTTCCGAGATGGGTGCCAAGGTGCCGATATGGGGCTTCTGTAGTTCGCCGCTGATTGTCCAGGGATTGGTTGTCGTCTTCGCCGAGAGCGAGGGAGGAAAGACGCTGTTTGCCTATGACGCGCAATCGGGCAAGCTGGCGTGGGCCGCCGATGCCGGGAAGGCCGGCTACAGCTCGCCGCATCGGATGATGTTGGACGGCACCGAGCAGGTTCTGTTTCTCAGCGTCAGCGGTCTGTGCGGCGTTGATGCCGCGTCGGGAACCGTGCTGTGGCAGCAGGACTTACCGGCCGGCGGATTGATGCGACCCCTCCAACCGAATCCGCTTGGGGATGGGCGCATCTTATTTGCTTCCGATAAGGAAGGCGTGGCGCTCGTGGGCGTGAAACACGAAGCCGAGAACTGGACCGTTTCGCGGCAGTGGGCCGCGCGGACGCTCAAATCCACCTTCAATGATTTCGTGGTTCACGAGGGTTCCGTTTACGGTTTCGACGGCGACATCTTCTGCTGTGTCGATGCGAAGACAGGCCAGCGCCGCTGGAAAGACGGCCGCTACGGACATGGCCAGGTGCTGTTGTTGGCCGAACCCTCGCTGTTGTTGGTCCTCTCGGAGAACGGAGAGGTGATCTTGCTCAAGGCCAATCCCCAGGAGCACGAGGAACTAGGCCGGTACCAGGCTATCGAGGGCAAGACATGGAACCACCCGGCCATCGCTCAGGGGCGTTTGTACGTTCGCAACGGCGAAGAGATGGCCTGCTATCAACTTGCCCATCCTTGAGATTGTGCGTTTCTGAGGCTTCCTTCCCGGCCGTGTGCGATCTTGCTGTAGCAGAAATTGCCCCGGCGGGATGTGCTCACATTTTGTTTGTCGGCGTTAACCCTTGCCTGCGCAAGTGTTAACGCCGACATCCCATTTTCTGCAATGAATTCGGCACGGGCCTTGCTCTCTATAGGTGCGGTTGCTCGGACGGCAGGGAACGGATGCCTCCCCCTTCTACCTCCGAGCGGGAGAATCCCAAAGGAGCAAAGCATGAATCCTCTAAAAGTATCCGCGATGTTCGCCGCTTATGTCTGGTTTACCGAGCGCGAAGGCAACTCCGTCATGGCCCGGAGGGAAGCCGCATCGTTTGCCTGCTCGAACTGGGAATCGTTTCTGCCCTCAGCACATGAGGGACTGGGTCGGCTTCTGATTCGCGTCGCCCGGGTTCGCAAACGGGACCGGAAGCGACGCAAGAAAACGCCTGTTGGCATCGCCGGATAAAGTTGCGCAGCACCAAAGCGGTGGTTATTATCGGTTAGCGACGCTTCGTCGAAGCGTCGTACTTTCCCGACGCTCATAGTTCTCTCTATCCCGAAAATACAACTCAGTTCAGCTTCCTCCGGATTTAATTGCGACGCAGACACTCAGTGTCTGCATCTGCGCAAAACAGTAGAGTCGCCAGGCTCCGCGCACAGGAACGCTCCCTTGTCTGCACCGCCTCGATTGAGGCACCCAGTCGCGGTTTCTCTTTCGCCGCAGATTCGTTAGGATAGCGCTAGAAGTATCCTCGCCTCGCCGCCGCCCCGGCGACTCTCCGCAAGCCAAGGGAGGCTCCATGTCTGTCACGATCACTCCGAGCACCAACCACCACGATCATCCCCATACACCCAATCCCGTTTTCGATAATTCGCCGACGTTTCAAATGGCCTGCCGCCAGCTCGACGCCGTGGCCGAGGTCATCGACATCGACAAGGGCGTCCTGCAACGCATGAGTCTGCCCAAGCGCGCCATCGTCGTCAGCATACCCGTGCGCATGGACGATGAGCGAACCGAAGTGTTCACCGGCTACCGCGTGCAACACAGCTTGACGAGCGGTCCCTCAAAGGGCGGTCTGCGTTATCATCCCTCGGTGGATCTCGGCGAAGTGGCGGCCTTGGCCATGTGGATGTCGTGGAAGTGCGGCCTGATGAACCTGCCGTTTGGCGGGGCCAAGGGCGGTATCGGTGTCGATCCGGCACAGTTGTCGCGCGGCGAAGTCGAACGACTGACGCGCCGCTTCACCGAAGAAGTCCTGAGCGTCATCGGCCCGCGCATGGACGTGATGGCCCCGGATCTGGGCACCGACGAGCAAACGATGGCCTGGATAATGGATACCTATAGTATGAAGATAGGTTATGCCTGTCCGGAGATCGTGACGGGCAAGCCGGTCGAGCTGGGTGGCTGCGTCGGCCGGCGCGAGGCGACCGGCCGCGGCGTTACTTACTGCATCCTGGAAGCAATGAAGGAACTGAATCTGCGTCCGGCCGAGAACACGGCAGTCGTACAGGGCTTCGGCAACGTCGGTTCCGTGGTCTGCCAGGAACTGGCCAAAAACGGCGTCAAGATCGTCGCCGTCGGCGATCGCTACGGCTCCATCCGCAATCTGAAAGGTATCGACATCGCCGCTCTGACCCGGCACATGACCGAGGGTAAGTTGCTCAAGGACTTCCCCGGCGCCGAGTCGATCGCGCCGCAGGAGTTGTTGCTGACGCCTTGCACCGTATTGGTGCCGGCCGCTCTGGAGCGCGTCATTCACCACGACAATGCCAAGAAATTACGCTGCCGCATTCTGGCGGAGGGGGCCAATGGTCCGACCACGCCGGAGGCAGACGAGCTGCTAAGCGACAGCGACATCTTTCATATTCCCGACGTGTTGTGCAATGCTGGTGGCGTCACGGTGTCGTACTTCGAGTGGGTGCAGGACATCCAGCAATTCTTGTGGACCGAGGACGAAGTCAATCAGCGGCTGCGCGAGTTGATGCTGCGTGCTTTCCATCAAGTTCGCGATCTGGCCCGTGAGCGCATGTTGAGCATGCGGACAGCCGCGTTGAGCCTGGGTGTGCAGAAGATTGCAAAGGAGAAGCTGCGCCGGGGTTTGTATCCCTGAGGTGAACCACCCGAAAAGCAGGGAGTAATCCGAGCCGCGGAC
>DATBHJ010000092.1:0-4773 GCA_036557565.1 Gemmataceae bacterium | reverse complement strand
GTAGCGGAGTAAGCGGCCGAATGGCCAGCCGCTTACTCCGCTACGCTGCGTGCGCGGCTCGGAAAGAAGGAAAGCGATACAAGCTTTCGAACGGCGTTCTACGGCAGCGGACCTTTCGAATAGAGCGCGATCGCCGACCCGTCCGCGAAAATCGTGGAGAGCGGCGTCGCCTTGTTCAAGAACTTCCATTGGGGACCGTAAACGCTGGCCCAGTCAATCTCGATGTGATACGCCTGTACCGGGAACACCTGCCAGGGAGGATGCGCGACTTCGTAACGAAGGGTCTGTCCGCGGCGCGTTCGGCCAAAGCCCCAGCGAAGCTCCTTGAAGAAATGCTCGTCGCTGGCCGGTCCCGGCAGATAGGAAGACTTGCGTCCGCTGACGCGCAGCAGCTGTTCGCGGTCCGCCCACATCAAGCGATATTCCAGCGAGCGCTCCTCCTCGTCTTCCTGACAATGGCTTGTCAGCGGTGCGATGCGATACGATTCGTTGTAAGTTATCCGCGCCATCCAGGCGACGAGACGCGGAGAGACGATCTCACGCACGAACACCACGCCGCGGTCGTCGCCGTGCCGTACATAGTAACGCAGGTTCAGTTCGGGGAAGTTTCGATAGCCTGGCCAGGGCACGCCGAGAACGCGCGTATGGATGAATTGAAAGGCGACGAGACTGACAAAGGCTTCACCGTCGCGGGTGTCCAGCTCGAGCCCGACCGGCAACCGCGCTCGGAGCAACGACGGCGGCACAGCGTAGGTGGCCAAAAAGAGATTGCGCCACTCGGCGGTCAGGAAGGGTCGTCTCATGGGTGGACTCCGTGCGAGCGAGTGTAACGGGCTGTTCCTCCAACCGCAAGAAAAAGCGATTCTTCACCACGAATTGACCCGTCATTGCCAAATTCGTGCAAGTCCACGATACTGACTCTACAGCCGATCACACCCAGATAAACTCACAAGGCGAAAAGCCAGGAGCCGAACTATGTCTACCCACGAGCAATCCTCCCCCTCGCTCACGCGGCGGCGCGTTCTGCAAGGCGCCGCCACACTGGCGGCTGCCGGCGCTCTCGGCATCGGCAGACGCGGCCTGGGTGCTGCGGACCCCGTCATCAAGAACAAACGCCTCAAACAATCGATCGTGCGTTGGTGCTTCGACAAGCACTGGAGCCTCGAACAGATGTGCCAGCAAGCCAAACGGCTCGGCTGCGACAGCATCGAGATTGTCGCTCCCGCGGATTGGCCGGTGCTGAAAAAACACGGCCTCGTCTGCGCCATTGCGCCCAGCCACACATTCGTCAAGGGAATGAACAATCCCAAATATCACGACATGTGCATCGACATGATGCGCAAGTCCATCGACGCGTGTTCCGAGGCCGGCTTTCCCAACGTCATCACCTTCACCGGCTTCCGCGAAGACATTCCCGATGATGTCGGCATCAAGAATTGCGTGGCCGGTTACAAGAAGATCATCGGTTATGCCGAGAGCAAAAAAGTGACACTGTGCCTGGAAATGCTCAATAGCCGCGTCGATGAGAATATGAAGGGCCATCCGGGCTACCAGGGCGATCACACCGATTACTGCATCGAGATCCTCAAGCAGGTCGGTTCACCGCGGCTCAAGCTGCTCTTTGACATCTATCACGTGCAGATCATGGACGGCGACGTCATTCGCCGCATTCGCCAGTACCCAGAATACATTGGCCACATTCATACGGCCGGCAATCCGGGTCGGGGCGAGCTGGACGATACGCAGGAGATCAATTATCCGCCGATCATGCGGGCACTGGTAGAAGTGAAGTACGCAGGTTATGTCGGACAGGAGTTTGTTCCGACGCGCGATCCCGTCAAGGGTTTGGAGGAAGCAGTGATCCTGTGCGATGTGTGAACACATTCGGCATCGTTCGCCGGATTGTAGGAAATGCTTCCGTTTGCGTGCGCGCGCTGATAGAATATCCCCGAACCTATTCCGATCCGACGATCGGAAGCTTTGCTTCACCACTTGAACGAGCCATGAATTTTCAAATCGACGTGTCCTCAGCCGTGCCCTGCCCCCCCGCCGAACCTCGCGCCAAGACCGGCGAAACACCGGAAACGGTGGAGCTACTCCGTCAGATGCTCGAAGTGCAGCGCGAACAGTTGGCTTGCCAACGCGCCGCCCAGGACATGACCGCTCGCTGGCGCGCTTTTCTGACGCGCTGGCAGTCGGACTTTCCCGACCTGGCCGACAGTTGCCGTAAAGCCCTGCCTCACCTCGAACGTTGCTACGGGCAGCTCCTCCGCGAATTGACCGACAAGCTCAACGACGAGGACGAACAAGGACTGGATAACGATTTCGCTTTGCAGGAATTCCTCGATCGCTTCGGCATGCGCCTGGCTCAACTGGGCACCATCCTCAATCTGGTGGCGCCGCTGGCCGAGGCCGCCAATTCGTCGCAGGGCGAATCGGCTTCGTAATCATCGCCAAACGGGCGAGCGGGGGGCGTAAGCCCCCTGTTGGAAGCAACAGGGGGCTTACGCCCCCCGCTCGCCGAGGAACTGTTGATCGTGACTGTACCCGTAGTTGCCATTGTTGGCCGGCCCAACGTGGGCAAATCGTCGCTGTTCAACTGGTTGGTGGGTCGGCGCATCGCCATCGTCGATCCGACGGCCGGTGTGACCCGCGACCGCATTGCCACGCTCGTGCCGATCGATTCGCGCTACGTCGAGCTGGTGGACACCGGCGGGATCGGCGTCTCCGATGTCGATAATCTGACCGAGGACATCGAACGGCAGATCGCGATGGCCCTCGATCAAGCGCACGTCATCCTGTTCGTCGTCGATGGCCGCGCCGGCATTCTGGGGCTGGATGAGGAAGTGGCGCGGCGGCTGCGGCATATCCAGAAGCCGATCGTGTGCGTGGCCAACAAGTGCGATACCGAATCACTCGATCCGCAGGCGTCTGAGTTTTACAAGCTCGGCTTCGGCAAGGTCGTCTGCGTCAGCGCTCAGCAGAACCGCAACCGGGAGGAGCTGGAGCGCCTCGTTCAAAAACAGCTCCCGGCCGCGGAAGAGCTGGAAGCGGCGCCGAAAGACGTGGCCTTGAAGCTGGCCATAGTTGGCCGGCGTAACACCGGCAAAAGCACGTTCATCAACAACCTGGCCCAGAGCGAGCGCGTCATCGTCAGCGAAGTGCCCGGCACAACGCGCGACAGCATCGACGTTCGTTTCGAGCGCGACGGCCTGACGTTCCTGGCCATCGACACGGCCGGCGTTCGCAAGAAGAAGAGCCTGCAAAACGACATCGAGTTTTACAGCCTGGCCCGTGCCGAGCGCTCCATCCGCCGGGCCGACGTGGTCCTGCTGTTTCTCGATGCCGCCCAGCGCATCAGCAAGGTGGACAAGCAGTTGGCCGAGTACATTCTGGAGCAGCACAAGCCGGCCATCTTCGTCGTCAACAAGTGGGACCTGATGACGCCGATGCCGACAAGCAAGATGGGCAATTACATCCACAAGACGTTTCCGAGCCTCGATTTCATGCCCATCGCTTTCGTCACGGCCAAGTCGGGCCGGAACGTGTATGCGGTGTTGAACCTGGCGCAACACCTGCACAAGCAGGCCAGCACCCGCGTCAGCACCGGTGACCTCAATCGCGTGCTCCGTCAGGCGCTGGAAGCGACGCCCCCACCGTTACGCCAGAACCGCCGACCCAAGGTCTACTACGCCACGCAGGCTGGCACGAATCCGCCTACCATCGTCCTGTTCACCAACGGCCCGGAGCTGTTCGACAACACGTATCAGCGCTATCTCACGAAGACGATCCGCGATCAGTTGCAATTCAACGACGTGCCCATCCGGCTGCACCTGCGCCGCCGGCAGCGCACCGACCAGGCATCGCTGGAAGAGACAAGCCCACCCGCCGCCGAGAAATCGCGCCGCTCGACGAAACGGCAAGAATCGGAGTTGTGGAAGGACATTTAATCATGACCCGCTTCTCTCGTCGTCTGCCTCTGGCTCTGGCCTGCACGTTCGCTCTCGTTCCCCTGTTCGCCGCGGAACGTGGCAAGGAGAGCGCTTCAACCAAGATCGAAGAGTTCAAGGGCAAGGTGACGCCCCTGGCCGACTTGCTGGCCAAGGACGGCGTCCAGCTCGACGCCGAAGCGGCGCCCCACTGGCTTGCTCTTGTCAGCGAGGACGGCAAAATCTATCCGCTCGTCAAAGACAGCGGCTCGCGCCTGTTCTTTCTGGACCGCGAATTACTCAATCGACCGATGCGGCTGACGGGTCGCCTGCTGCCCAAGAGCCAACTCTTGCAGGTGACGGCGGTCCACAGTTACATCAAAGGCGAATTGCACGAGATCTATTATTGGTGCGATGTGTGCTCGATCCGCCGCGGCGAGAAGTACATCTGCGAATGCTGCGGCGGGCCGATGGAGCGGCGCGAAGAACCTGTCAAGAAGTGAGTGCATTCATCCAATGCAGAATGCTTTCCGCATTGGATTTTCCATGTCCGCGTTGGAGAAATCGCTGATTTTTCAGAGAGATGAACGGCATCCGCCGCGGTTAGGGGGGATAGTAGATTGCCTCTCGCGTCGCTCGCTTGCTGGAGTTGTTCCCATGCCCAAGGATGCCCGATACGGAATGGTCGTCGGGGTGAGTTTGGTGATCGTCGTGGCGGTGTTGTTCTTCCGTAAGGAGGCGCCGGCGATCGATCCGGCCGCCGCTACCATCGTCAAACCCGCTCCGGAACTCACGCCGCCCTTGCCCGTGAGCAACGGCCGCAGTGTGCAAGCCAAGGCAATGG
>DATBHJ010000091.1:0-97171 GCA_036557565.1 Gemmataceae bacterium | reverse complement strand
CTTGGCACGACGAAGGCTTGTGAAGTACCCTCATCGTGTTCGGGGAGTCGGCTTGTGTCCACCCTCTTGCCCTGCTCATGCTTCGTTCCCTGCTTACACTCGGTCAGGACGTACTGTTAGAAAATCGCGGAAAGTACAGTCCTGGTGGAAAAGGCTGGTGTTTGCCAGGAGACGGACTATGAAGCTGATCTGCCCGAAATGCCGGGCCGGCGTAAAGATTGGCGGTGCCAGCCGGTTTCGGGAATTCACCTGCGATAGTTGCAACCACACCTTCATCGGCCTTGAGGCCGAGGTCCGCTGGATATTCGGTATGCCGGGAGTCAGCATGATGACCGGCTGTCCCTACTGCTGGACACCGCTGGAACTGCGTTCAGGCGGCTCCCTGCGGGGCGGATACGTCGGGCCGCACTCGTGCTATTCGTGTGGTCGGAAGTTGCCCAAGCGACCAAACCGACAGCCTGGTACGGAGTGGCAAACCAGTTTTGAGGAACTGGTCGAATCGCTGAAGGACATCAGCATGAGCGTCAGCAGAGGAGAAGCCCTGCTACGCAGTCTTGAAGAGGTCGCATCCATGCTCACTTCGACCGAGTTCGCCCAAGTAAAGGAAATGATAAGGGAGGCGGTCAGGCGTGGCGGCGAAACTTTGCCCTGACCGGCTTGCCCCTGTCTGCACGGAGACGAACCATGAAACTGATCTGCCCCAGGTGCGGGGGTGGCAACCGGATCGGCTGGCAGACCCGCTACCAATCTTTTAGCTGCTCTTCCTGCCGCCTGCTTTTCTTCGGCCTGGAAGCACGCACAAGCCTCGGCAGCTTCCTGATCGACGACCCCAGCAAGACTCCTTGTCCGCATTGCTGGAAGTACATTCGCCTGATGCCCGACTTCGAGAACGGAGGCTGGTACGGGCCTGAGCGATGCGCCAACTGCTTGGAGGAGTTGCCCAGGAAGCCGGAATACTCGTGGCAACAGCGGGAAGCGATGGCGGAACAACTGGAGAAAGACCGACCGGCGAAGACACGCCGACCTCCAGGAGACAACCGATGAATGCCGTGCCGAACCACCCTGAACGCCCGGAAGGCGACCTTGCCGCTGCCCAGGCCCGCATCCAGGAGCTTGAAGAAAAACTCTGTGAAGCCGAGCAAGAACTCGAAGCGGCCACGGACCTCATCGCCGAGCTTCAGGTGAACTTCGAGTGCCAGCGAACCCAGCTTGAGGAGGCGGGCTTCACGATTGACGAGGCGACGGCGACACGCCGGAAGCTCGAAGACCGCATCGCTGATTTGGAGGATGAACTGACGGACGAGCCTTGCCCGGTCCCGGTGTTGCACAAAGAGCGCAGGTCAGGGGTGGCAGCCCTGAAATTCAAGCCGGTGCCACCAGCCACTCCCAAAGCCACGCCGACCGATCTTGCCACCCTTGAAGCCCTGGTGGGGAAGCTGGGTTGGGAAGAGTTCATGTATCACGTCGGGATGTTGCTTGCCAAGCACGCCAACGATGCCCAGGGACCGAACAAGGGGGCTTTGGAAGTTGCTGCCAACATGGTCGGTTTGTGGGGGCCATCGTTCTACTGGTGCGATGAGGAAGTGTGCAGGGCGCTGATGGAGCAGGAAAACCTTCGGATCAGAGAGCAGACATCATGACCTTTAACGAAAAACGCCCGCCCTGGTTCGCCCGATTCGCCCGGCTCATCAAGCGGTCGTGGCAACATCATGGTCCGGCAGACCGGATTCACCTTTCTTGCGCCTTCAACAGCGACAACGAAGAATGGCGGATCGTTGCTGCACCCGTGTTCCAGGAAGTCCTCGGCGGCGAGGACGACGGCAAGACCGTCTGGACGGGCTTCGTGTTCCACGCCGAAAGGCTGCTGCGGGCGATGACGGTGGAGAGCGTCAGCGCCGCCAGTATTTGCAACGAATGTAGCCCGACGCCGACCGTCGTGATCTGTGGTCGTTATCGAGGGCACCGAGTCTGCTTGAAACTTCTGTTGGAGCCGATTCCTGGATCGGCAGTGGTTGAGTTGATCGACACCATCAGGTGCGTGATCGTGGACTTTCCGAAAGGAAGTACCCAATGACCCAGCGACTACCTGGCGAGCGCTGCATCGGTTGCAAAAAAACACTGAACGATGCTGGCGGGCAACGGATCGTAGCCGCCAGCGATGTGAGCGTTCGCATCGTGGACGAGGGGCTTGAGCCATCCGTCGAAATTACGGGCCTACCTTGTTCTCTGCTTGCGAAGGCGAGGGCGAGACGGATCGTTCGGTCGGGCGGCTATCCGTGGGTCTGCCAGCGCTGCGCCGGCGTTAGCCTGTGTTCCCGCTGCTCGACTCCCTATCACCTAGCGCCGGGAGCCGACGTACTCAGCGATGACGGTACGGTTCTGCATGTGGCCCTGGTGGCAGGGATGGGACTTCGTTGCGAACGCTGCGCAAGCTAAGGGACGGTCGGAAACGCACGAAGAACCGAAAAACCCTTGCGATGCCGTCTATGGCAGGCCAGGGATTCTTGACGCTCAAGTGCGAAATCAGGAGGGCATGATGGAACTTGACTCCTACGGTCGGCCCGCTTTCAGTGAAGACGACATCAACCACTTGACGCCGATTGTCTATGGCGAATTGCACGAGGTCTTCAAGGCCAACCCGACGCTCGTGGTCGTGGGGGATGGCTGGGTCTACTGCACCGCCGAGTTTCAACGCTGCTGGGAAGAGGCGATCCAGCGGGCGCTCGTTCGTGCCGCCAGTGGCGAAGGTGAGAAGGGACCGTCATCGCTGGTGCTGAAGGCGTTGATGAACCGAAAAATGGAGCGGGAACCGGACTTCTACACGCTTGCTGGGATTCTGTGCGACGAACTGGTGAACCACTACGAACCCTGGACAGGCGTGCCGGGAATGGATCGCCCCTGGGAGGCCCGGTCCCAGCGCACCCGACAGATTTGGGCCATTTCGATGCGGAAAGCACTGGCTCGGACGGGCCTCAGCAGCGAGAATCCCAAACCTGATGACTACCGCTTCTTCCTGCCCCGCAAAAGCGATGCTTCGACGCTCTTGCGTTTCCAGGTGATGGAACTTGAAGCGAAGAAGATGAAGGAGTCCGAGACTCCCCTAAGCACGCCGTTCGAGCAGTCGCCGCCTCCAGCGCCGCCAGCCTCATAGCCCTGGTGGAAATACTGGCGGTGAACAACCAAGGCTGGTATGACGACCAACGACCCTAGCAGCCGGGAAAAACCGGGGCGGCGTATTTTTGCAAATTGGCCCGAATCCAGGATTTCAGCCCCCAGGCCGAGACTTTCTGCGTATTGGCCGAAAAATCTTTGCAACAAGAAAAAGGAAAAGCCGTCATTGGGGGTAGGGGTAGGGGGTTTAGGGGTGTCAGCGAAACCTTTTGCAAAAAGGTTTCTCGATTGTTTACTTCGACCTTGTTCCCGGCCTCTCCCCGTACCTGACCTTGCCAGCGCCGTCTTTCTTGGCCGTCAGGACTTTCCACTCGACGACATCGTGACTTCCAGGCCGAGTTCCGCAGCGGTGTGGAAGAATCCGTTGACGATCTGCATGTCGTCCGACCGAATGACGCCTATCCACTGCCAGCCAGCCAGGTGCGTGGGGATCACCTGACTGTTGCCTTCCATGTAGCCGGGGTAAGCGGCCAGGCCGAAAGGGCGTGCCTCGTCTCCGGGTGGGGTCGCCTCGAAGAAGACGACCTCGTGGGGCGCAAGAACGGTGTCGCCGGCAGCGATCAGCAAGAACTTGTCCGGCAATCTGTCGCTGTCTGGCTCGACCAGGTGAAGCACGTCACCTACCGGAAACCACTTCATGGCGACGGCCTTCTCCCGTAGTCGCTCAACGACACGGCGGGCCTCGCCGATCTCTCCTTGGCCCAGCTTCCAGAAAAACATCATCGAAGTCACTTCCTTTGATGGCAGCCTCAAGAGTCATCGGGTAGCTCGATCAACTCCTGCTCATGCTTCACTGTCCCGTTGGCGTCCCGGTAGCACAGGAAGGTCGTGCCGCCGATAGTCATCGAGGTCCACACACCGTTCTCGGCGGCGCAAGAAAACAGGTCCGACAGGGTTCGCAAGTCACGAGTGCGAGCAACAGTGTTCCAGGTCCACTCGGAAACCCCGTAGGGAATCTGCGTCCCACCGATGTCGATCAGCACGGGCAACTTGCACAACCCGAACTCGACGGCCTCGCTGTCGAAAAGCGCTCCGCTGAAATAGACAGCCGCTTCTGGCCGAATCGGTCGCTGTCCGAACCTGGAGCCGAGCATTTCTTGCTCGGTAGCCAGACATACGAGTTCGCTGACCTGACGAAAGCCGAGTTCAATCGCCTTCTGCCGCAGTTTCTCAATGAGTCCCCGGACGGCACCCAGGTCGGTCGGTGGGTGTGACCACAAAAACGAAACGGTAAGGCGGGGATCGGTCGTCATGACGAATTCATCCAGGGACCGGATAACTGTCATGAAGACGCCGACCGCCTTCCTGGGTTCGGAATTGTCGGGATTTGCTCCATTAAGCGCTCCCTGGTTTGCAAGCCGACCAGGCGGGCGATTTCACGTCCCTCGTTGAATACGCTGACCGTGGGCAGGGCGCAGATAACGAGTCGTTGCACTAGGTCGGCATTTTCCGTCGCATCGACCTTGAAGACTTCCACCTGGCCGTGCAGTTCCCCGGCGATTTCAGCCAGCGTCGGGGCCAGCAACCGGCACGGCCCGCACCACTCGGCGTCGAAGTCCACGAGAACCGGGATCGGCGACCGCAGGACTCGCTCCTCGAACTCTGCGCCGGTAATCTCGATGATGTTGCTCATTGCGGGTGCCCTCAGCTTGGCCGACTCGGTGATCGTCGCCGGCCTTTGCATGAAGAATTCCTCGGCCAGCGACCGCACGACCGGGTTCTCGCTCGACAGAGCTTCCTTCACCTTGGGGAGTAGCGACCCGTTCTGCGCCGGATCGAGGGCAAGGATCGTCGTGGCGGCGACGAGCCGGACGTACTCGCTCTCGTCGTCGAGCCACTGAAGAAGCAGCGGCACGGCGGCAGCGGCCAGCAGTCCAAATTGCGCCAGGACGGATGCCGCCGCCAATCGCACGAGGCGGTCTGGATCAGCGACGTTCTTCACGAGGGCTGGCACCGCCGCTTCGGCCCGTGCCCCTGCTGCGCCAAGAAGCTCGACGGCGAGGAGGCGAAGCTCGGCGTGGTCGTCTTCAAGCGCAGCAACCAGGCCCGGAATCAGCCCCTCGCCGTGGCCGGCAACCTGTTCGAGTGCCTGGTCAGAAGGAACCCACTTCTCCTGCCGATTGAGGGCGATCAACCGCAGGAGGTCGGAGCGAAGATCGTTCATGGTCATTACGTCCCGTGGATCAGCCCGTCGTCACCGACGTAAAGATCGACACCGCCGTAGACGTGACTGGCAGCCGTCAGGTGTTGGCCGACCTCGTGCGGCCAGTCGCCGTCCCAAAAGCCGGCCCCGTGGTGATTCCTGGTCAACCAGAAGTCGTGGCCCGCACGTTCGGGATCGAGGGCGATGTCGTCCTGGTGATCCCGCTGAAATGCCTGGCAGTCTTCCATCATGCTGGCAAGCGTTTCCGGGGCGATGTCGTCAGGGCCGTAGTTGGCGTCCAGCGGCTCACCGCCCTGGTCACCGGCGTTGTCCATTGAGGACCAGAGCGCCGTGGCGATGTACTGCCGGGTGAATGCGTCCATCGGGTGTTCTCCTTCGCTGGAAGCGACATCCGATGCGGTACAAACCTCTAAAACGCCTCGGCATCATGCCGGTTGCCCGCCCGCCTCCTTGCTGGCGTCCGCTCCACACCGGGACGACGATTCACCCCTCGTCACCCTCCCACTCTCGGAAGAAGAGAACGACATGGGGAGGGGCTGTGATTTCGGCCCCGATGCGGCTCCTCAACCATTTGAGGGCGCTCTGGACGAGTTTTTCCTGATCGCTGACGCCTTTCGGGGGCGACCAGCCGAACAGTTTGGCGGCGGCAATGTGATCCTCGTGCCGCTCAACCAGTGGGTAGGCCAAGCCGTTCTCGTTGTGGAGTACCCAACGTCCGAGATCGTCTGGCCCGCTAAGTGTGACCTTCATGTGGTATTTCTCCCTTTCTTGTCAGTATTCGGATGCGAGTAAAACGCAGGTACTACTCCGATCAGCCTCAGTGATAACCCATACTCGCTCGCCAGCCACCGTGTACGCAGAGAGAACTCTATCGCCGCTGGCGATGGCTTCCTCGTTCGCCTGGCGGTCGTGTTCGTCAACTTCTCCGAAGTTTCCGCTGACGTGCCTGCTGACGAGGGACCACAACGGAACACCGGCTTTTTCAAGGACTTCAAGCGCTCCTGGCGTAGCGACAAGGGCACCTAATTTGAAGCGGGGCTTCATGACGATCATGTTCTCCTCACAGTGGTTGATGCTGGCCCGATCTCACCAGGGGACCGGGCCAACCTTGCAGGTACAAGCCTTTAACATGCCACCGCCTCGACCGCTCGACCTCGCCATAGCTTCACCGCCAGGTCGAGGAGAAAATTCTGGAAGTCCCGGCTGTTGTCGGTCGCCCCGGTGACGTGGTGGGCGATCTCCTCCAGGGCCACATGAAGAAGGCGATCCGACAACGCCCTTCGACCGCCGAACTCCGAAGCGGTGCCGCCGAGGTCTTGATGCAGGTACACCACGCCGTCCCGGCAAAACCCGTTCAGCATGATGCCGCCGTCGAGAATGCTGCTGAAGACCTTGACCGGAGGCTTTTCCTTGCCGTTGGTCAGCCCGGTTTCTTCCAGCCACGACCAGACGAAATCGACAGCGTTTTGGGCGTCCGGCGTCGGGTCGCTGATCTGCCGGCCCACCAGTTCATCGACGGTAAGGACACTCGCCGATGTCTGAACGCCGTACACCCCCGCCGCTGAAATCAGGTTTTCCGGGGCCACGACGGGGACATAGCCCTTGCGTTCGAGTTGGTCCTTCGTGCCTTTTCCGGTCAGCACAGCGTCCTCGCCGGCCACCTGAGCGAACGCCTCGGACCAGTTCTTGCTGCGCTGGGAAAAGACTTCAGCGCTTTCGCCGCTAGACGGCGACAAGGAGTACAGGTCGAAGGTGAACTCCCAGGCCGGCTGGTCGCTGTTCAGCAGCCGGTCGAAAAGGACGGCCAGGGCGTGCTTGTCAGCGTTGGCGAGTGCCTTGCCGCAGTGATGGCGCACGTCCCAATCGCCGCACTTGCGAGATTCGTCGATCCGCAGGTCGTTCAGGTTGTAGTCGAACAAGGACGGCGTATCGCTGCTCTCGAATTCCCGGACCCGGACGCCACGCCGGAAAATCACTGCCGCTTTGCGGTCGCCCAGGTTGCGGTTCTTCTTCGGGAGGATTGCCTTGTCCAGCGCTTCCGGCTCGCTGAAGTGCAGGAACCACTTGCCCAGGTCGTTGTAAAACTGCAAGACCTCGGCGCTCAACGGCACGAAGACACGGGTGAAGTTCCGCTTCGCCCGGACCTGGGCCTCGTCCACGACCTCAATCTTGACGCTGCTCCAATCGCCCCATTCCCGGATCGAGCGGTCGATAGCATTGCTAACGAACTCCCGCAGGGCCAGGGAAACCTCGTCCCAATCCTGCTTGCCATAGTCCAGCACGAACCCCAGGTCTTCCGTGCTTGAGCGGCTGGCCCCGGTGACGGGATCATTGCCGCCGTACTTCACGACGACACGGGAAAACTCCTTCATGGCCTGAGCATCAGACACAACCTGCGGACGGGTGCCGAACTCCAGGCGCAGTGTGCCGGCGAACACGACCGGCGACAGTTCGTTGCGGAGCAGGACGGCGACGGCGTGCTTATTCCCCGATCCGAACTGCCCGATGACGCCGGGGTTGGCGCTCGTGTGGGCCAGACTCACGCCCAGGACGGTGAACCCTTCGGGCGGGCAGACGCCGACGTTCTCGATCTTCAAGAAAGCAGCCATGTGAATTCCCTCTTCAAGAACCTCGTTGCTTCCGGCCCGTAGGGTACACTCCTCTAAAACTTCGGGGTCAGCCCGACACGTCTGGCCGCTCGTCGCATCCCCTCGACGTTCACCTGCTTGAACCAGGACAGGGCGAGGTCGGCGAGGTCTGAAATCGGCCTCCAGTCGCCAAGCAACCCGGCAAGCGTGCGAATGCCCGACGACAAGTTGTTGGCCTGCGTGGCGTAGAACTCGGCCAGGTTCGTCGGCGTGATCCTGATGGTCGTCGGCTCGCCGAAAACATCGCTGACCTTCACAACGAGAAAGTTCTTGCCAGCCCTCTCCACAAACTCGCCGAGCAGTTGTTGCGCCTCGGCGGTGTACGTCGTTGTCGTCGTCATGGTGATTCCCTCCGCACGTCCACGATGAGCGGCTGATCTGCCTCCTGCGGATATAGGCCCAGCGCCTCCAGCTCCTCGATCAGCTTTTCCCGTGGTGCCCAGCCGCCCCGGTCCCGGTTCTCGATGAACTCGTCATGGCCGTTGTCAGAGAAGTAGCTGTAGACCTCGGCCTCCCACCCTTCCGGTAATTCGCCACGGAGCCGCCACAACTCCTCCCCGTAGTTCTCAAGCGTGGCCTGGTACTCCCGCTCGCTGTAATCCGACTCATTCAGGATCGGGTAGGCTTCGAGTTCTTCCTTGATCCGGCAGAACTCCTCGAAGGCGGGCGTGATGCTCCCATCAGGCGTGAAGACTCTCAGGCTGAAGCCGTCCAGGTGGCCGACCGCAAAGTGCGAATGCCGCTCGAAGATGAGATCGGGGGCATCGCCTTCGGAAAATGGACGAAGCCGGTCGTTGATCGCATGTTCGTTGCTTCGCTCCAACAAACCGGCGTCCCGGCTGCTCGTGTACCAGATCATCCAGGCGTCGGCGTCGTCGAGGTCATAAGCCCGGTGCCATGCGAAAGAGTCGAACTCCTTCCAGTTGCCGGCCAACGCCCCAGCGGCGCTCTCCACGTCGGACCAGTCGATTGCCTGTTTGGTCGCCATCGTCGTGTCCCCGATCTCGGTTGTCGTTGCCCTGCTGGATTGCTGGTACACTCCTCTAAACAGGGGTCGCCCTCAGCGCCCGTGCGGTTGCCCTGCGGCGCTCGTGGACGGCCTTCGATGCCCGTCTGATGGGCTGGAGGTTGTAGCCGATCTGAGTCAGTTCTTGAGCCAGAGATGCCGCCTCATCGTCCGTCGCCGGCCTTGTGGCTTGAATGACACCGTAGTATTCCGCCCCGGCATGTTGGCCGACCCGTTCGTAAGACAGGCAATACCAGCCTTCGATGTCGCTCGGCTCGGCGGGGAACAAGGCGATGATGTCCTTCGTGGCACGCCAGCGCCGAAAGACGACCAGCGTTTTCTCGTTGTCCATCGTCGTGACCTCCAGGGTTGGGCAGCCTGGAGGGTACAAAGGTTGAACCACGAACGGGCGAGTCGGCTGATCGGTCGCCGGTCGCCAGTCGGGTCAGATTGGACCGCCACCTTGACGAAATGCTCCGGGCGGCAATCGCCACTGCCCCGCAGGCACGGCGATATAGCTCTCCGGGTAGTTGCGGCTCAGGGCCAGGTTCACCAGGTCACGGTCACTGCACTGCGAGAATGGCTTGCCGTTGTCGGCCTGCTGCACGACGCTCTGGCCCTTCTTGATGGTGCAGCCGAATTCCCCTTCGTAAGCGGCCAGGCGGTCGAACAGGTCCGGGGCGATGGCCCGCACCGACGCCCACTGGTCCGCCATCCCGAAGATGCACGCCAGGCACGACACTCGATTCCAACCGAGAAAGTAGGCCGGATGCGGGTTGATGTTGTGCTTTTCCATCATCGCCCACACCTGGCGCTCACTCTGGTCAATGGCGCTTCGCCAGCCATCCACACGCCGGCTCCGGGTGCTGCACCGATGCGTCTCAAGTTCGGCGTACTGCGAACGGGCTGCGCTCTCCTCTCGGCGCTCGCCAGTAAGGAACAGGATCGTGCTGTTCTTGAAGGCCGGCTCGTTGTTGAGGGCCAGGGCAGCCGTGTCGATCTTCAGTGAGGCACTGCACCACCGCACGGCCAGATTGGCGCTGACCTGGGGAAACTTCCGCCTGGTGCTGATCTTGCCCTTGATCCCTCCAGCGGTGCCAATCGTGCCGTCTTGGCGCTCGAAGCTGACCGGGGCGCTGCGGTCGTTGTCCTTCAGCATCTCACGGTGAAAGCCGCCGTGACGCCACTGGAAGAGGATGCGGACGCCAAGGTGCTTGGCGAAGGCCCGGCAGTAGCTTTCGGTGCAGGGCCAATCCATGAACGGCACGTCCTTGCCTGGCTCGCCATCGACGTGCTGGTGCCACAACTGGAGGCGAGACAGCGGCAGCCCAGCCGCCTCCAACCGCTCCTTCATGTCCAGGGCCAGGAACACGCTGTCTTTGCCACCGCTGAAGCTCACGATAATTTGGTCGTAGCTCTCCAGGGGCAGTAAGGTCGTCGTATTGACCTTCATCGCCGTATCCTCCAGGGTTGGGCCAACCCCGGAGGTACAAGCCTTTAATCGAGCGGCGTCAGTAGTTGATCTTGTCCGCAGCAGCGGCGAGGTCGTCCTGGGTGCGCCTGGTGTAGCGGGCAGTGGTGTTCAGACTTTCATGGCCGAGAATCTGAGCCAGGCCCACGAGATCGTTGTTCGTGTCTTCCAGGTAGCGGTGCGCCATCGAATGTCGCAGCAGGTGCGGGAAAATCTTGAACCCACAAATGGCGGCGTATCTGCTGCACAAGTTCCGAACGCCTCGGTCGGTCAGCGGGCCTCGCTCACCGACGAACACGAGGGCGCTCTTTACCGGAGGCCGGCTTTCCAGATACGCCTGCAATGCCCTTCGAGCGGCCAGGGGCAGAGGAACGCTCCTCTGCTTGCCGCCCTTGCCGAGCCGGAAGACGACGGTGCCACTGCGCTCGCCGATCATTAGGTCATCGAGTTCGAGGCCGACCAGATCACCAACACGACATCCCGTGAACAGAAAGAGGTTGAAGATCGCCGCCGCCCGCACATCGCCCCGAAGCTCAACCTCCCGCAGCAGCTTACGGACCTGGCCCCGGTCCAGTCCCTTCGGAGCAAGCTGCTGCCGGCGCAGTTCCTTCACCTTCATTGCCGGGTTCGTGGTCAGGTGCCCCTGCTCAACCAGCCAGGTGAAGAATCGCCTGACCGTCACCAGCGCCCGATTGACCGTGCTGACCGCCTGGCCGTGGTCCCGGCGCAGGTAGTCCCGGAAGCTGGACACGTCGCCCGCCGTGACCCGGTTGATGCGGAACGGCTCCTTGTTGGCCTGCTCAAACCAGGTGGAGAGTTTTCCCAGGTCGGTGGCGAAGGCACGCCGGGTGTTCGGACTGAAATCGTTCTCAGTCAAGAAGCGGTTGATGAGCGCCGCCTCCTGGTCGCCGGGCTGCTGGGGGTCGAAAACACTATCGGTGGAATTCTTCATCGGTTAGCTCCATGAAGTTGCCAGGATGTAGACAGCCAGTGCGCCAAACTCGACCGATATTGCCTCTTATCACCGCACACTATCGGGCCAATTGCGGCGGCGAGTGACCATGTACCCGGCCTGACAGCCGCTTCGGGTCACGCACTACCGGACGAATTCTGACGGCGACGACGCTCGATTATCGCCTCGACGATGGAGCCAAGGTCGATGCCATCGGTCCCTTCCGGGAACAGTTCCTTCAAGGTCGTCTCCACCTGGGCGCTTGTCATGGTGATCTTCACCTGCTCCAAGCAGTGGATCACGTCGGCGTAGTTGTTCGATTTCACCTTCGGCTTCGTCGGTCGTGGCACTGCCTTCGTTTGGCCGAGATCACGACGCCTGGAGTAAAACAACAGCGGCCTTCCATCGACCCCGCAGTTTCGCCGGCGCACTTCGAGGACTTGCCGCTGCTTCTCCTCGAAGTAGCAGGGCCGTCCGGTCACGGTGTCCTGGTCGGCGACTGGAAAGGTGCCCCGGCGAACAAGCTGGTAAAATCTGGCTCTTGAGAGGCCAACCATTTTCGCCATCTCGGTCACGGACACCGCAGATTTCGTCACGATGTTGTCAGTCATTGCTCACGACTCCGATAAGAAATGGACAAGTAATTCCACCGACGCCGAGCTATTCCTTCACCGGGGCCACCGTCACCAACAGCGGCGGGCCGTCGAACGGGTACACGATGAACATGGTCGCCGTCGCCCGGCTCGCTCCCTCGATGCTGTCGAATGCGTCATCGGTTGCGACCTGTCGGTACATCAATTCCGACAAGCTCTCGGCGCTGAGATCGTCCGTCGAATTCGTCAGGTTGTCTTTGGACATTGCGCACGTCTCCGACATGAATTAAACAAGTAGTTGCCTGCCTGCATGGACCCGGCCCTCGGCGCTGAGTTGCCGCCTGCCCTGGTCATCCTTCACGACCAGTCCAACCCGAATCAAAAAACTCTCAGTGACTTCACTAATCGTGCGGGCCGGAAGTCCCAACCGGCTGGCGAGCATGTTCAGCCGGGTCGGGCCTTCGAGCAGAATCCCCAGGTATTGCTGTTCGGTTGGCCCCAGGCCCAGGTCGTCGATCTGCTCCAGTTGGCAAGCTCGCTCCAGGTGCGCCACGGTGACGACCGACTCGCCCCCGGCCCGTGCCACTCGCCGAGCCGCCTGGAGCAATCTCAGCGACAGCCTCGGCGTGCCCCGGCTCCGCTGGGCGATTTGCGGCAACACCGACTCCTCGACTTCCCAGCCGAGCGCACGAGTACGATGCCGGACGATCTGCGCCAGGTCTTCGGGTTGGTAGAACTGGAATCGAAGAACCAGTCGCATCCGGTCTCGCAGTGGTAGAAGAAGCTGGAACTCGTCCGTGCTGGCGAGAAGCAACGTGAAGTCCTTGATCGGGACGGCGATGGGCGTTGAACCCTTCCGACTGCCCTGAAGCAGTACACGCCGCTGGTCGAGAGCAAGGTAGAGCGCCGTCTGGAGGCTCTTGTCCAACTCGTGTGCCTCGTCGATGAACACCACGGCTCGGTCGGTCGCCTGGAGGAGCAAGGCGTTCAAGTCTGCAACGCTGTTGACCGACTGCCCCAAAACCTCTAGGAAGTCGGTGCCCATCTCGGCAGCGACAATCTGCGAGGCAGCGGTTTTTCCACAACCCGGAGGTCCGACCAGTAGCGAATGGTCGAACTTGCGGTTGTCCTGCTGGGCACTGTCGAGCGCCACAACGATTTGCTCCACCACGCCCGGCTGTCCTATCAGATGCCGCACGGAACTCGGCCTGGCGTCGTTGATGTCGAAAGCCTTGTCGTCGCTCATCTCTATTGCTCCTCTTCATGCCGCAGTTGGTTCAGGGAATTCGTCAAGGACGGTCACGCCATCGGGCAGTTCCAGATGTTCCTTCAGCCAAGCGGCGTCACCGATTATTCGCACGCTGTCGCCGGCTCGCAATTCATCGCTGACGAACGCTGACACCGCCTCGGCACCGTTCAGCCCGCCGAAGGATTCGATCTCTTCGTTCTCGTCGGATAGCCGAATCCAATAGCAGTTGCCATTCGCCCAATCGTTGAAGGACTCCAAGAAGTTGCGGGCATCCTCGGCACGATCCTCCAGCTTCTTGGCTCCGATGTCGCCGGGCCTGGAAGTCCAAAGCAGGACGCCGGCCAACGGCACACTATCCCACGGGCACTGCGGCCCTTCACCCTTCAAGGACCAGCGGCCCAAACCGTGTTCGTAGTAGGCGAGCCAAAACGCCAAGCCGACGTTCAGCTTCTTGGCGAGGCCGATGTTGGCTGGAGTCACTTCTCCAGTCCGTGGGTCGAATGCCTTCACATACTTCGCCGGGTCTTCGTAGTTGCTGTGCTTCCGCCCGAAGGATACGAGCCGCCAGCCGTCGTAGCCGCTGTCGGGAACATCAACGTCGCCATCGTAGTTGATCTCCAGTTTCAGGTTGCGTCCCATGTGCTGCTCCCCTTGTTGCCATCGTTATCCGGCTGTGAGGGTACAAAGGTCAAACAGTAGCACATGACCCAAGCTGATGGAGTGCCGTTGAAGCGACACCGACGCCCCATGCTCATCACTTCGTCGGCAAGGGCTTCTTCCATTTGCCCAACCGCTTGACCTTGAAGGACTCCCCGACGAGTTCGATCAGGTCTTCGACACGGCTGATGTCCTCCTCGACGTTGCACTGGCGGTAGCCGAAAGTCGCCGACTCGCCTTCCTCGTCGTAGACATCGCCCCACTCCTCCAGGTACTCGGCGGCGTAGCCGAGTCCGTGGATGTAATCGGAAAGCAAGTCATCCTGGTCGTAGCTCAGGAAATCGTCGTTCACGTCCTGAAGGAATGCCAGCAGATCGCCAAGCGTGGCCCTCCGATTCTTCTTCAGCCACGTTTGGTGCGCCCCCGCCACGTCATTCTTCAACAGGGCAACCTCGGTCGCCTTCTTGGATCGGGTCGTCGTCTTCATCGTGATCTCCCGTTTGGTGTTGAGGACAGGCCCAGCGGCAACATGCCGCTGGGCAGGACTGAAACAAAGATTCACTTCTGAAGGATTCAAGCGGCTCCCACGAGTTCCCCCGCCTGCTCGCCTTCCGCCAACTCCTCGCTGCCACGGACGAATGACAGCAGATAGTCCGTGACCTTGCTGGCCTGGCTGCTGGCCTGGATGATGAAGGATGAGTCCTGCTTCATGGCTTCGAGCCAGTGCTTGAGGTAGGCAGCGTGATTCTCAAGCGGCTCTCCCTGCGGCACACCGAGTTCCGCCGACAGGAGACTGGCGCTGATCTCTGCGACCAACTCGCCGTAGTCGTACCCGTGCTTGCGGTGGTCCCAGCCAAGCCGGACCTCGGAATGGTGGGCCAACTCGTGGAAGGCCGTCTCGTAGTACGCCCCTGCCGACACGAACTTTTCCTTCGGCGGCAGGATGATCCAGTCGCCCTCGGTGTGGTTCGGCCACGATCCTTCAGGCGTGGGGCGGCGATAGTACGCCTTCTCCCCGGTGTGGATGATGACGGCCTTCGTCGCCTTGAGCAGTTCCTCGGCAGGGCCGAAATCGGCATCGAAGCCGCTGGTCGAAACAACAGAGTGGTACTGGAACTTCTCGACGCCATCGCCGGCAACCTGATCGGCGTTGAAAACCGTGAACTGCCGGGCGACCAAGAAGCGGTCGTCGATCTGCTCGCCGGTGTCCTTGTCGATCTTGGTCTTCCTGATGGGACGATAGAGAAGCACGGTTGCTCCCCACGATCCGGGCTTCACATCACCGGGCCGCTTCTGGACCTGCAAGCCGAGTGAGGCCCACTGGTTGTAGGTGCCCCAGGTCCGGGAAGTCAGCCCGTGCTTCTCGGCGTGAATTTCAAGAAGGAGCGGGTTTATACCGCTATATGCCCGGCCCTGCACGTTGCGGTGCCGCCCGGAAGCCTTGCCACTGGCCCACGGACGCCTCCAAGGCAGAAGATGCGTTTTTTCGATAGCGTGGATGATGGTCGCCGTGATCTGCTGGCGTAGCTCGCTGATGCTTGGCATGATTCATTTCCTCCAGGTGATGGTGACGCCAACCTGGGGTACAAAAGCCTAAAGTTCGCCCGACAAAAAAACCTGCCAGTGCTTCTGGCAGGCTTCGTCTCTTTTCTGCTGGGAAGACGCCCTCGAAACGCCAAGGTTCGGAACTTTCTGCGACGTGCTACGCTGCGGCGGCGAGCGCCCCGATGAACTGAAGGCTGTTGTCGATCTCCAGCGTCACGGCCTCCTGCCCCAGCGCCTCGGCAACGGCGGCGGCGAAATCCTCGACCTCGCCGAGCCGGTCCAGGCCGTCGTCATCCGTGAAGGACGTGACGACCGTGACCGGCTCCTCGACCAGCCCGTGGATCAGCGACATCCAGCCGCCAACGGCACGATGGGCGGTGAAGCCGCCGAACAGTTGGGAGAACTTGACCTTGGCGGATTTCACCCACTTGGCGATCAGATCGGCTGGTGCCGGCTCGTTGCCGTTCACCGTAGAGGGAATGTAGACGGCAATTCTGTGGCTCAACATCGTCGTACCTCCAGGGCAGGTGCTTCCTTCTGCCCGGTTCGGTACAAGGGTTTAACCAAGAAGACCGGCACCGGGCCGAGTGCGCTCACAACGCCCGGCCCTGTGCCGATCTCGATCACGTCATCAAGGGAGACAGTGAGGCGAGAACCAGATACGTTCTCGCTCCCGATTGCTCTTCCTGCCACCCAGGCTCTTCCAGGCAAACGAGGTCCAGCCTGCGGGCCAGGCGTACTCGCCCTCGAAGCCACACATGGCGATTCGGAGCAGCGGATTGGTGCCGTTGGCGACCGCCCAAGCGTGTACCTCGTCGCCAACCGTGGCGCTGTCCTTGGCGTAGATGTTCTTCTCCCTGCCGGCCCTGGCGGTGTACGGCGGGTCGAGGAACACGCCGGTCAATCCGAAGCGTGTCGTGACGGCGGGGGTCACGACCCTGGACCAGTCACCACAGCAGACCCGGACCCGGCGTAGTCGGGCAGCCAGTTGGCGGAAGTAGGATTCCAGCCCCTCGGCCTCGGTGCCGTTGCGCCCCTGGCGATGGATGCCCCGGCCTTCGTCGGCGATGGACGGACGGCGGCGATTGATGCCCTGCGACCTCATCGTGGGACGTGCGTGCCGGTTGATCCCGTCCACCCTCACGTTTGGAACCCGGCGATAAACGCCCCTGGCAGTGATCTCAGATAGCTTGCGCTTCGGTCGGATGCACCATCCCCAGCCGATCCACGAACACTGGCCCCAGCACCACCAAGCGGCGATCTTGGCGTCGAACCACTCCGGGTCGGCGAGCAGCTTGCGCTCCAGATCGTCGGCCTGGTCGAGCAGCCAAGCGTGCCGGGCGGTAAGGTCGATTTCGTTCACAGGCCAGTCACACAAACGGGCCAGTTCTTTCGGAGCCTGTTGTGCCGCCCGCCAGAAGTTCGAGATGAAGGCCCAGGCGTCGTTAATCGTCTCGACGTAGCCGACATGGTGCGTGGGCCGGTTGAGCAGTACGCCAGCGCCGCCACAGAACGGCTCGACGTAGTTCTTCACGTCGCCGAAACGACGCCAGACCTCGCCTGCGACACGAGACTTGCCACCGAAGTACGGAAAAGGTTGCTTGACCACGGAATCCTCCTGCGAAGGGGTTGAAATTACGCAGGAGGCTGTTGGTGGTCAGAATTGCCTCACGCTGGGAAGACCCCCGTTGGCGTGCAAGGTTCGGAATCCGCAGGTGTTTTTCCTCGGCGAATCCGCTTGAGGCCCGGATCGGTTGCGTTGACACCAGCAAGAAGTGCAGCGATGGCCTTGTAGCATCAACTTGAAGGTTTGTACCTGCCCTGAACGTGGGGCGATAATACATCAACTCTGGAGCGGAGCGCCGGTTCGATGGAGGCATGGGACCAAGAAGAGATCGAGCGAGCCGAGCCATTCGAGCAGGCACGGGCCGACCTGGAGGCGCTTCGGGAGGAGATCGACGAGGATTTCTACAACTTGTTGCTGAAACACATCGACTCAGGCAACCCAAAGCACCTTGAGGCAGTCCAACAAAAGATCGACCTCGTGATGGAATTACACCGAAGGACTTGGGGGCAGGTTGACTTGCCGGAAGAAGGGTCGGGGGAGGGGCTGGACGAGATCGTGTGACGCTGGCTTTTCTGCCTGCGGGGATGTCTATTATCGCCGTCGCCTGTCGTTGATAACGTGTGCGCCGAAAACGGCGGAATGACCGTCATCGGTCGTTGAGTGGGCCATCACGTTATTACCATCAGCCTCGTGACGAGGCGGGGCCACCGCAAGGATAATAGCATGGCCTCCAGGTGGCTTGCTGTCGTGTTTCACGTTGATAACGATGACCGGGTGGTGGCACCCGACGATCTTTGACCGGCAGGAGCCGGTAATCAAAGGGCGGCTTGACCCGTTCTTGCGCCTGGACCAGCGCCGAGTCGGAAATCAGACCTAACCGCTTACCAGAGCAGCGGAAGCCAAAGGCACGGTTTCAATGCTATTACCCTCGCCAGCCAGCTTGGCCTACCGTTAGTAGGGCAGTTCTGGCCTCGACCTCGGCAACGGACGCACCTTTATCGCTCGCTTCTGTTCGGAAGCGTGTTTTCCGCACTGATTTTCGCTCTTTTCATGCGCCCAGGACGGTTGGTGGTGGTCGGATGGAGTGGAGATAGCTCCTCTTGCCCATTTCTGCTGATTGCTGGCGCAATAAAGAATTAAGTCCTTCTTGTTCTCTTCCTCCACACATCAAGGCGAACTCAGCCAAGGTGATCGGAGGAAGCAAAGACGGCACCTTTCTCCTCTTCCACAACCCCAGCCCAGGAAAGAACCGACCGACCGCCCACTTCATGGCCTTGTTGCTGCAATAATCACGGTCGATCACCTTCACGATGCCGTAGCCTTCCAGCACGTCCCGGCAAACGGCCCACTTCCGGTCGCAGAACGGAACCGTCACCAGCCCCTTGTCGTGAAGGGCTTTCCAGGTCTTCTTCGCCCGCTCGTGGGGCAGGCTGTCGTCTTCGTTCCTGTCCACCAACAGGCCGAACTGGCAGACGGCAATGAAGATACCGATGAACTGCGGCCCGACATGAAGGGTCTGCTGGTAGATTTCACCATCCTCGCCGACGTGCTTCTTGCCGCCCATGATGCCTGTCGGAAACTTCTTCTTCGCCCAGGCTTCGTACTTGCTGGCGTTCGCCGCCGCCCAGGCTTGCAGCTTGGCCGCATCAACCGTCCTCGTGCTGCACTTGCTGGGGTCGAAGCTCTTGGCGATTCTCTTCAAAATGTTCTTGACCCTGGACTTCCTCCGGGCCTCGTTCTGCTGCCAGGAGCCGGTGAAAAGGCCGTTCTGCTGGATGTAGCCCAGGGCTTCCTTCAGGGACGGCACCCTTTTCAACGACCGGGCGAACACCAAGAGGGCGGCGTGCTGACGCTTGTAGGAATCCGGCTCGTCCACCAGGTTCGGCTTCGGCGCAGGCATCTTGATCTTGTCGCCCTCCACCAAGGGTTCCAACCCGGTGTCCCCGAAGGGGACGCCGGCATCGAGCGAGCGAAGCGAGCGAGAATGAAATGTGGCCTGGCTATCGGTGGCTTCCTTGTCAATATCGGGATGGTAATTCGGCCACAGCTTTTCGATCACGTTATCGGGCAAGACTCGCCGGGCGACCCACGAACGGCCCTCGTGGATGATAGTGTCGTCCTGCCAGGCGTTCCCGACATCCCGGTTCAGCTTCCACTCGTGGTCCTTGTCCAGCGGCAGGTAGTGAGCCAGGATGGCAGCATGGACAGCGGCATCGTGCCGGCGCTCATCCTCGTCTGTGACCTTGGCCTTGATCTCGTCGATCAGCTTCTTCAAGTCTTTGATCGTCACGGTCCTGGCCCGGCGAAAATCATCAAACCAGGCGTAGGACCAGTCGGGGGAACACATGGGCAGCTTGCCGTACCGTCCGGCGTGCAGCTTGCCGGCGTCATCCATCCAGGTGATGGTGCCCTTGATCTCGAAGTCGGCCAGACAACCGTGCTTGGCGAGCAGGAGCCGGATAGCTTCTTGCAGGTCGTCGTAGCCTTCGTTGGCCTCATCTGTTGTGAAGCCGTCGATCTTCACTTTCAAGTAGCCGTTCTCGCCCCGGCCACTGCCGACGAAGCACGGCGCAGCGCCGATGACGGCACGCATCTCCTCCTTGATGATCCGCTGCGCCTCCTTCGTCATGGCACGAGTCTGGTAAGCATCGTGGCAGTCGGCGTCGAACATCAGCATCGTGCGCCGGATGTCCGACGTGTAGTAGTGCTTCCGGTGATGTTTCTCGCTCTCGTACATCTCGACCCGCATCAGGCGGACGATGAACTTGATGTTGTTCTCCCGGATGAAGGTACAGCATCCATCCTTGCCTTTGTTCAGGATCGCCGATTCGATCTCCTCGTTCCGTGGTGACGCTGCCGGCGTATCGAAGCAACGCCGATAGGAGTGCGTATAGATGCGAAAGAAGTCGTAGATTTCCTGGGTGTAGCTTTCAGGAAAGAGGGTGGGGTAAGTTTCCAGGAAGAGGTCCGAGAACCTGCCGGAAAACGGGTCCGGCTTCGGATTTTCTTGAAAGTCTTTGATGTCCAGATGACTATAATACATTGCATCACCGTTATTCACCGCCCCGGCCAGGGTTCATCGTCTGGCCGGGGCATTTTCATTTCTGTCGTTCACGATCCTCGGTACAGCACGAACCCATCGTGCTGCTCGCCGGCCTGCTGGCTCGCCCTCTTGTAGCCCATGCCGTCGAGGATGGCGCAGGTCTTTTGTTCATGCCAGTGCCAGAAACAGCCGCCGTACTCCAGTGACCGTTCCTGCACCAGTCCTTGCTGCACGGCATCCCTCGTGGGCCGTCCATCCGGGTGGCGCAAGGAAAGGTTCTTCAGCCATGTTCCGACATCTCGTGCGTTCACGCCGTAGATTTGGCCGAGGACTATCAGGCCGATGTAGTTTTCCGCTTTCATAGCCGTCCCCCTTTCTTGGCCTCGTCGGATTTCTTCAGGTCGGCCTGGTCCCTGGCCCGCATGATCTCCTTGATGCGAACAACCTCCTCGTGGGTGAAGATTCGACGGTTGCCGATCCGCAGTTTCGGCTCGTCGAGTTCGCCGTTCGAGATCATGTAGGCGATCTGGTAGGGCTTTCGGCCCACCGCCCTTGCGACTTCGTGCAGAATGTAATGTTGTTGAGTCATGGTTTCCTCCGTTCAGGTGTCGGTATCTATCCACCTGCCGCTGTTTTTTCTCGCAAGAAGGGAAATCGTGCGCCGGGAGGGCACCGGCGCACGGAATTCCATCAATTCGCTTCCACGCACGGCCAGTCGTCGTCTTTGGCCTGGTGAAACGCCTTGACCTCCTCGATCATGCTTTCCAGCATTTCCAGGGCGGCGACGTTGAGGGTCACTTCGAGACGACGCCGTTTCTTCCTGCTCACCTGCTGCTCGACGATCAGGCTGGTGCCGTCGCAGTCGCCGCAGGTGCAGGGGATCAAGACGACCCGCTCGGAGCCGTCTCTCGAACACAGTTCGTGTAATTTTGCCATTGGACACCTTCTCTCGTAGTTGCTTGCAGATGCCATCGCCGGCCCACGCAGCCGTGAAGGCAGCGGGATCAGCTACAGCCCGATCCATCAAAAACGAGCCGGCGACGACTCAGTGAGAAGAAGGTCGAGAGAAGGTGGTGATGTGGTTGGTGAAGGTCAGGTGTTTTGTCGTCACTAAAGAATAGTACGCCAGGCCCAGGAACACATCAAGAGCATCAAATAGCAGAATTTACCCGAATCTATTGTGTCTGTTGTAGCGCCAGAAAGGATGTGGTTGTACATACATACTGCCGATGAACGTAGTTGACTTCCAGTCTTGGGTACAGCGTCGTGATCGAGAGCGGCGGGAGCATATTCCTGAAGTGGATAAGATCGTACCCTTCGTGCAGGCATCGCCAGCGGGGCGGAACAGAGCCGAGATCGGTAAGGCCATCGACCTCGACCGTGATACGCTGTCGGCGACATTGGCGGCTTTCGTGCAGGCCGGGCTGCTGACGGTGCGGTGGGAGGGCGAGATCGAGGTCTTCCAGGCCAGGGGCGGGGCTGGTCGGTGAGGGGGCGTCAGCATGGTTTCTGATCGTCAAAAACTTGGCCCGTGACTTTACACCTTGGCAAAAATCGGGGTAGTATGCCAGCGGAGCAAATGGAAACGGTCGCCGAAGAACGAGCGACCCGAAACCGGAAAACCTTCCGAACCTTGGGCGAAGAGGCCACGTCTTCCATGCAGAAATGCTGCTCACATCTGTTGCAGCACGACGACATCTGGTAGCCGTCGATCCCACCGGCTATCTGCGTAAGCGGTCCCGATCAGATACGGGGACCAGGGAACTGCGATGCCACGGCAACGTGCCGTGCTTGCTTACCTTGGACCTGGTGATCGGAGCCGATAAATGCAGACTTCTGCACGTTTCCCTGATGATGATCCGCAGAAAGCGGGCCACGTTCCCAACGAACAAGCCGGCACCCCACCTGGGGATGACCGTCCTGATCCGTCCTGGTCGCTCGAACGCCTAGCGAGCTACGCCAAGGACGAAGTGACCTGTTCCTTCCACGCCGAACAAGAAGCCGTCCTCCAGGCCCACAAGTCAGCGGTTCACCTGTTCCGTGCCGGCCACGCCCTGGCGCTGGCCCGTGCCAAGTGCAAGGGCGAGCAGCACGGCGACTGGAAGAAGTTCAAGAAGAAACACGCCCTCGCTGACACCACCGCCAACGACGCCATTCGGCTGTACGAAAACGCCAAGACCGAGGACGCCCTTGCCGGCCTGGGAATTACGGAGGCCAAGGTGAAGTTCGGCGTCACCCGACCCCGGAACGTAAAGACTCCACCCCCTCCGAAGTCGCCGCCGCAAGCCGGCGCTGGGCCTGGTGCTGATTCACAACCCGGCAATGCCGAAGGCGCAACCGACAAGAACAATGCCGAGTCAGCGGTGACGAAAGAGAGCGGTAGGTCGGCACCGTCAGGCAGTGATGGGGCTGGCACGTCTGAGAAGGCTGACAAAGGCGGGGCACCAGGAGACGGTGAAACCGACAGTGCTGATGAGCAGGCCGATACATTGGCAAAGGAACTTGAAGAGATCGCCCAGCGGTTGAGCGAAATCAACCAAGACACCTTCGGGAAGGTTCACTGGACGAAGGCGAAGATTCGCAAGGCCATGATTGCTGTAGCTGCCGTGAAACAAAGCGCAATGGGTATCCACCGGAGGCTCAGAAATGAAGAACCCGATGCTTGAGAACCGGATCATCTGCTGTGACTGCCTGAAAGGGATGGCCGGCCTGCCCAACGAGTGCATTCCCTTCACGTTGACCAGCCCGCCCTACGAAGGCATTCGTACCTACGATGGCCTCTCCAAGTGGGACTTCATGGCCGTTGCACGAGAACTGTACCGAATCACGATGCAGGGCGGGGTCGTGGTGTGGGTGGTGCAGGAGCAGATCATCGACGGCTCTGAGAGTGGCGAATCCTCTCGGCAACGTCTGGCCTTTGCCAACATAGGCTTCCGTCTCCACCACACGATGGTTATGGGGAAGCTGGGCGGTCATCAACATTCGCAGGGTCGGTACGGGCGTCCGTTAGAGTACGCTTTCATCTTGACCAAAGGCAAGCCACGGTACTTCTGCCCACTGAGAGACAAGCAGAACCGGGAAGCGGGCAGGATAAGACGCTGGAAGTCTCGAAAACCGGATGGCAGCGCCGACCGCAGAAGGAAGCCACGGATGACTCATCCTTTTGGAATCAGGTCACAGGTATGGTCCTATCCGACTGGACTCTACAACACCACCAAAGATGCCTACGCCTTAAACCAAACTGCCTTGATGCCTGAACAGATGGCCGAGGACCACATCCTCTCGTGGTCAAGGGTGAGCGACCTGGTGTTCGATCCTTTTGCCGGTGCCGGCACGACGTTGAAGATGGCGCTGCTGAACCACCGCCGCTACCTGGGCTTCGAGATCAACCCGAAGTACGTCGAGATCGCTCGGCGCAGACTTCGGGACGCCGAGGCGAAGCTGGCAGCGGACCTGGAGGAGATTCAGCCATGATGATTGAGATCAACAGATTCATGACGTTGGAGCAGGTTCGGGCGGCTTACGGCCTGCCCGAATCCTTGGCCGTCAAAATTCTAGCGCTTCTTACGGTGGCCGTGGTTCAGGATGATGGCACCCTGCTCTACCTGGAGAGCGAAGTTGACCATGTGATCGCCGAATTCGTCAGCAGGCAGCGGCTCGCCGAAGGCAGGGCCAATCCGCCAGCGAAGGGCAGGCCAGGCCGCAGGATCGAGACGCTGGAGATCGCCATATACGCCAACGAACTGAGGCGCAAAGGCGTGATCTGGAAACACGTCCTAAAGGCGTGCCGGGAGAAATGGCCCGACGACGACCGAGTGGACAACGAGGACCAGATCAGAAAGACGTGGGACCGGCATTTCGGCCCTAAACACCGGGAGTCGGATTGATCCGCAATCCGCTTTGAATCCGCCCCAGGGAACGTGATTCAATGTTTTCAACAATGAATCAAGGGGGGCGGCGTCCTGGTCTGCCGAGGATTCTCGCCAGTCCTGGCGAGCGAATGTGTCTCTCGACGCCGGCTTGTACTGGCGCTGCCCTCGCCTTCTCTCTTGAACTCCATCTGGAGGTAGACGTGTCAATCGCAACTGGATTCGATTTTCAGCCGCTCGATGATGGCAATGTTCTGATCGAGTTTTTCGGTGACGACGGCAAGACTTTCAACAAGCAGATCGTGTCTGCTGATGTGATGAAGAACATGGCGATGGTATCGGTTCTGACCGACGTGGCCTTGCGAAAGGGGCCACAGATCGCCCAAGAGATCATGGAAAAGCTGGCAGCCCGACCGTGACGACCGGAAACTTTGAGAAAGGAAACGTGAACATGGGGAAGCGTACTGCACCAAATTGGGATGACTTCGGAGGGCAGAAGATGTTTATACCGTTCTTTGTCTATGGACGAGATGATGTTGATGTCGGCCCCTTTGAAGGAGTCTGTCGGGGCCACGGGGCCATCACTGGCAACGAGAAGAGCTACGAGGATACCATCGGCATCTATACCGCCGAAGGCGTCTATTACAACATTCTGATTGATACTCGTGTGAAGTGCATCATCCCGATGTTCTTCATTGACGATAGGCCGTTTTTCTACCCAATCGTTTCCTGCTTTACGATGTGCGGCGGCGTGCCAGCCATTGACCCGGCCACGGGGAACATGCGCCGACCCAAAGACCAGGCAGAGGAGAAACAATGAGCGATGAGCGATACGCCACTGTGACTTTCTACCGTGCTAACAAGGACACCAGCGTTGTCGTGAAAATGATTGCCACGGTTGAAGCCGGCACGGATGAAGAGGCCATCGCAAAAGCAATGAACGAGATCAAATCGGTTTTCCCCGTTGATGCGTTGTGGCCGGGTGGAGGCGGGAGATGGTATTGGGACGATGAGGAAGAAAGCGACGTAGAGTGGATGAACGAGTAATGACGAGGATCACAGGGAAGGGTCGGAAGGAAGTGCTGGAGTTTCGCCACGACCGTAAGAAGGCAAGGAAGGAATGGCAGCAGTGATGACAAACGCCAGTGACGACTTCTTCACCGACGACTTGTTGACGGAGAGGAAGAAGCCGAAGAAGCGGAAGGCTGACGGCAAAAAGAAAGGCAATCGGGTCGAGCTTTCATTGTCGAAGATTCTCAACCAGCGCTTTGGTGGCGGCTTCTCCCGGTCGGTCGGGTCCGGCAACCGCTGGGGCCAGGTGGCACACTTGCCCAAGCACGCCCAGCAGGTCTTCTCTGGCGACCTGATCGTGCCGCAGGGTTTTAAGTGGGCGCTGGAGTCGAAAGGCGGCTACCAGGACATCGACCTGAACTCGGTATTCGTCGGCGGCAGCAAGGAACTCGACGGGTTTCTGGAGCAGGTGACGAAGGATAGCGAGCGCTGCGGGCGGAAACCGATGCTCTGCTGGAAGCGGGATCGGAAGCCGTGGCTGGCGTTTGTGCCGACCACCGAACTGGAAGGGCATTCCTTCACCTACCGCCTTCTCTACAAAGCGTGGTCGGCGGTGGCATTGGACGAGTTGTTGAAACTACCCGACTTGTTTTTCGTTGAGGATATAGCGAAAGCAAACGTCTTCGAGAAGTGAGCTACCAACGAGTATTCGATACCGGCCCCTGGAACGTAGGTAGCTTTCGTTTGGGCCGGTTCTTTATGAGGAGATGAATCATGACACGGAAAGAACAGATTGAACTCGCTAAGGAATGGGAGGCGCTGGGACAGCGTATGAGAATCCTGAAGGACGAGTTGGAGACACTTGGTTTGCGGCAAGCAGAAATAGAGTACGATTTCGCTTCCGAAATAGAGGGCACTACGCTGTATCAGGTACTTGACGACGAGGAAGAGGGACCGGAATTTTCGGCGGTCATTCACGAACTGGCTGAGAAGTACCCCGGCACTGTCGATTATGACGCCAAAGCCGACTTGTTCGACCTGCTCGATGTAAACAACAACGTGATTGCCACAATTAGCGAGCAGGAAATGATTGACATACTTAACCTTTTGGGAGAGAGAAGCAACAATGAATAAGTAGCCATGCGTGGCCCAGGCTTAGGAGGTTTTGATAAGCGCCCCTCGCCGAGATTCGGAAGATGTATGAGTCTTGGCGTTCCCGTGTCGAGTCCGGGGAAATCGTGATCGTCAACATGAATGGAGACTAATTCCACTGAAACATGAAGGACATCTGGCCGTTGGGCGGAACGGCGAGACGACGGATGAGATAGGCTACCGGCAACGGGTTCTATCTGCCGTTGCGATGGGGTTAAGACCCATACACCAATTCCCGACCATGTGTCGGGTTCCGCCACGGGGAAAAGGCTCACCCCGAATAAGGTACAACAAGAGTACGGGAAGTACAACCGTTCTACTTGTTGTTGCAGAAGATCGTCTGAGAGCCAACAAGGGGGTCATTATTGGCCCCCTTGTTCTTTCCAGACAATGATGGCGTCCAGTTAGTGACAGGAGAGATCATCATAAGTAAGTGGCAACTTATCGAGGAAGCGACCACGATCTATTGGGGCCGGATCGGAAGGCGGAAGCACGAAGGCACGGTCGTTCACCAACAGCCGAACAAGAAACTCAGCACGGTCGAGATGGTGAATGGCGTCCCGGTCGTAATCCTCAAAAATGTGCGAGGCATCTTGGCGAGGATCAGGATGACGCCGAAGGTCAGGAAGCGGGCGGCGGACGACATTCTCAGCGACGAGCAGTTCATGAAGGAATTGGAGTCGCTCCAATGAAATTGTGATCGAGGAACAGATCGAGCCGGGCGAAAGAACCACCGACTGAAATGTGAGGGGAAAAGCAAGTGGGAATGTTGATGGGGCGACCTTGATGGGAGTGACATCCATGAACCACGAACATGAATGGGTTGTGTACAGCACCGCCATGAAGGAGTGCTGGTTGATGCTCCAGTGCGTCGAGTGCGGGGCGATGGCGACCGTCGATGACCCGACCAAGCAGGAATGGAGGCAGGCGTTCTATGCGCCTTCGAGGCCGTACCGATGGACCGACGAAGCACAAGTTCATGTCCGGTACGAGCCGCCATGCCCTCTCTACGTCGTCCGAACCGAGAAGGGTGCTACGACCTGTTCCTGCCCACCGAAAGCACCCGGCGACAACGAACGAGAGTACGAACGCTTCCCCGCCGAGATCATCAAGGCCGGCGAGGCACTGAGCGAGGAGGATGTGGCGGAACTGGAGGAGTTGGCCGAGTTGGTCGGCAGGACGGATGTTTGCAGCCGGCTGTTCCCGTTGCTGATTCGTTCCTACCAGGATGACACGGGCCACGAGCCTGCCGGGGTCGTGAAGCGGATCGCCGCAAGAATCGAGGAGATTGACCGGATGGGGCTTCACTGTGCGCCCCAGGTTGTGGCGAGGGTGCTGAGAGAGTACATCAGGGTGTCACCCGCCCGCACTTGAAAACCAAGGCAGAATTGCGAACCTAGCCGCAACTTCGGGCGTCTCCCATCCAGCGGAAGGTCAAGGACGACAGCCAGCGTGAGCGAGCCAGGCAGGTTGCTATACAAACCGCCGAACCCGTGGTATTATCGCCCTCGGCGGCAGAGATGCTGGCAGAAGAATAAAAGGGTCGGAGCGTACCACTCAAGAGTCGCCGCCGAAAGACCTACGCATAGGCCGTTCGGCAACAGACACGCTCAGTGCGCTTAGTTCCCAGCGGGGGAACTGCGCCTGAGTTGTGTGTGTTGCCGAACGGCCTTTCTTGTTTGCCCTATGGTGGCTACAAGGTCGTGCAACTCCAACTTGACCAGCAACAGGAGACTAAGATGTTTGTCCTCATGGAAACCGACAATGACAACGCCTATCTGGCGGTCTACGGCCCGGCAGTCTGCCACCCAAAGACTATCGGATGCACGGGCAAAGGCGGCAGCCGTGGGCACTTCTCGCACGACCTGGCCGCTGTGGGCAAGTTCGAGGCGAGGGAAGACGCCACCGCCTTCCTCCGTGGAATGCAAGATTACGACAGGGAGATTTTTCGCCGGGAAAACTGGCGGATCGTTCCCTACGAAGTTTTCGAGCAACAAGTGCTGAAAACCTACCTGAAGCGACCGCTGAAGGAGCGAGGCAACATGACCCTGTTTCTGGACGTGACGCCCCGAACCATCCAGGAGAACACCAATGGCAAGTGATTTCTGGAAGGATTACTGTTTCATGCTTCTTGAGGGGGAACCTGTGAAGCGCTTTGAGAGGACTCTCCTTAATCCTCTCGACATGCCCAAGCCGCCCTACCGGGAAACCCACAAGGGCGAAACCGGGATCGTCTTCTTTCCCACGCTGGAAGCGGCCAGGGCGTACAAGAGGGTTCGGAAGCTGGAAGGCTACAACGTCCTTCACGTCTTCCCGGAGTACGTCGAAGGGTTTATCAGCGCATCAATGCAGTTGTGGGAATGCAATGTCGCCTTTTCGATCCGCCAAGAAGGCAACGGGTTTCGGCGGGATGTCACGACCATTACGGAATCGGAGCCGACTGTCGAAGACGGCCAGCACCGACTGAAGAAGTAGAGGCCGGAACTCCGAAGGGGCGTCATGCACAACGGCCAGCATTGCTGGAATGCTCGCCCAACCTGGGGGACTAACTGAACAGGGGGTGTTTCAATGATCCGAGAAAGCAGAAGCCTTAGCGAAAAGGCGAAAGCCTACAAGGGGCTTTTCGAGGTATTCGGCTTGTTCGAGCGCTCACGGCAGAAGTTCCAGGCGGGCGTCAGAACCCAAAAGGAACTTATCTCTCCCGCCGAATGGGCACACTACTCGAAACAGTACGGTAAGCACTTTCTGATTTCGGTTTATCACAACAGGACTCTGTGTGTAATCACGACACCGAAGGCGCAGTACGGCTTCGTGACCGAGGAAATGTTCAGCGCCGAATCGTTTCTGAAAACGCCCACAAGGCCGTACTTGGTTGCACATGGCCCCGATGGCACGGTGGAAACTGCTGGCTTCAATCCGCCTCCTCCCGAACCGACTGTAGAGGATGGACAGCATCGGCATTGAAAGGAACGGGAGCAACGAGCCAAAGAATGGTAAATGCCGACGAGTGGGTGAAGGGAGAGTTGACCGATGAACACGCCGACTGAAGTGTTTACGTTGTGGGCCGATGATTTCGGAGTACCACACATCTCCAAGTACCCTGTCTACGGACAAACGGCACAGTCCTGGTTGGTCATGGATGGCCAGCGCAAGACGAAGCTGAAGAAGGGGCGGAACGGGCTGTACCTGAATGCAAAGGAATCGCTCGCAAGTCACAAGGACCGCATTGCACAACTGACCCGGATGCTCGGCGATGCCGTGGATCAAGCCCATCGCATTACCGGCGTACCCGTACCCACAAAGTCCGAGATGAAGAAACGCCAGTATCGAACAATTGACGATATGTAAACAAGGAGAGAACGATGACGTGGCAGAAGATGTGGGCATCAGCGGAAACCGGCTGGATCATCGTGGAGGGCATACACTGCTTTTTCCTGTTCGATGACGAGGGGCACCCACTCTTGAGGAAGCAATGGCGCTGGCCGAGAACCTGGACATGGGCGAATTGAAAGAAGAAAGACGGATTGCCGCCGCTCACCTGGCAGCATCCGATCAACTGGTGCAGGCGATCAAAGACTCGCTGGGAAGCCCCGGCGATACAGAGTAAAGTCGCTTGGGCTTTCTCACGTCGGCGGGCGTCGGCTGCCCTCATCTTGGCGTTTCAGTTCAGCGCTCGGCTTCGAGGTCGGCGGGCTTCACGAGCCGTGGGCTTTCAGGTACAAGGCGTGCGCCCACGATTCCAAGCTGTTGATCGCAGGGCCGTTGAGAACTTCCTGGGCAATCTTCACCCTGTCGGCGCTCCTGGTCGCTTTTCGCTCGTGGCAAAGCCGCAAGAATTTCTTGTGCTTGCCGAACTCGCCAAAGGCGAGTTTGTTTTCCAGAAACTTCAATCTGAACCAGTTCATCCGTCCGTCCCTTCATCTTGAGCGGGTGGTTGCCCCTCGCACACCGCCCACGACTATTCTATCCGATCCATGACCTCGGTGAGCTTGGCGGACGCCTTCCCCACACAGATACACCAGCCCTATTTGGCCGTCTCATCGCTTCGTTGTTCAGACAGAAAGTACGCATACAAGTCTTCGTCTTGCTTCGGATCGTAGCCGTCGATGTCGTCAGCCGCAATGACCGTAGCCGAGATGAGGTCCGTCTTGACGCCTTGAGGCAACGTCATGACCCCTCGCACGACCCGAATATCCTTCGACCGCTTCTTGATTTGCGGGTGCCTCTCCAGCCACTTCTCAATGATCCAGTGGATGTCCGGCTCGCTCATCTTGCCGTCACGGGTGATCTTGCCGTGGATGTGCGGAATGATCGTAATTCGTTTCAGCGTCATTGCTGCATGTTTCCCTATGGGCCTGGCGGCACGATCTCGAAGGTGCCGTCTGTGGGCCAGATCACGACTCCTCCAGCAAAAGCTCCTTCGCCCACTCCAGCAACATCAGGTTTCTGGCATCCTGTCGAATTCGCTCTTCTTCTGTCCACTCCGCAGTCAGCAGTCGATGGCCTTCTTCCGTGGTTGCATGACCCAGCGCCCCAAGGCGGCGGGGTGTGTTCAAGAACTCGGCCAGTTTCCAGGACTCAAAGATGTCCTTGATCTCGGCGACGAAGACCGGGATGGCTTCCCGCCAATCACGGTTCGTCTCGGCCACTTCCAGGAAGTTCAAGAATTTCTCGCCGATGAGGTAGCCCATCGCCTTCTCGTCGCCGAAACCACCCTCGACATTTCGGGCCGCTTGACACCACTCTTCGATGATTTCTTCGGGCGTCTTCGTCTTCGTGCGCTGTTCGGTTTCCCAAACCGTGACCTTGACCGGCGCTCCATCACTGAGGTTCAAGCAAGTCCGCAGATTTTCCTCGGCGACGAGTTCAATTACTGAAGTGATGTCCGAGCCGATGCGCCGAAACATCCAGCACTTCGTCGCTTGCCCCGTGGCGATCACCTGGAGTTCCGCCCGCCAGATTTCTCCCATGCCCCTCGTCGGATTGTCGTCGTCGTGCTTGATCGTGTTGCCGGCGATTTTCCAAGGCGAGATCAGCAGCGCCCGACCGAAGTTGCTTTCATCGAGCCTGGTCAGACCATCGCCCTTCCCGATCCCATCGAAGCCTGGAGGAAAACCATCGTCGTCGATCTTGATGTTCAGGGTTCCGGGCGCAAGTCGCCTCGGCCAGTCGTCTGGCTTCAAAAACAGGCTATCTCGTCCTGGGATGACCATTTCGTGTGCGAACCGGCACCGACCAGTCTGCACCATCCCGATGAATTCGAGTTTTCGCATCAGCCGTTTCCTTCATCCGACGCAGTTCATTCCGCATGGGGCAACGTCGCCTTCAGGTCGGGAATCCCGGCGAGAAAGATCGCATCGCTCTGATGGTGATGATACGCCTTGAAAACGAACTCGTTCCAGTAGTGCATGTCAGGGCCATTCTTGAAGAACCGATAAAGCGCCGTCACATCCTTGCCGGCACCGGGTATCGCCCTGCCAAGGAACTGGAGCCAGTCGTCCTTGCTCGCCATCAGGATGTACGGCGTCGTGAATGCGATGTGGTAGCGGGCCAGGTCGGGCAGCAATGGAGGAAGGAGCCTGACGTACCAGAGTTCGCCGCTCTTGCCTCGATAGCCAGAAGTCGAATGACAGGTGAACTCGGCGTTCGTGACGAGTTCTCGCAGTCGAACGTGCTGGCCGTCCATGCCAACATGCTCGTAGATGCCCATCCGGGAAGCGGCCATCTTCTTCAAGGCGTCGAGTTGGTCCGGGTTCATGCTCACCACGTCGTTCGACTCGATCAGGCACGAGGCCAGCGTATCGCCGTCGTCGAATTGCAGGTCGAAGAACGCCCAGGACGTGAAGAAGCTGGTTGTCAGGGGACTCATCGGCGGTCCCGAAGGCAAGTAGTCGTCCTCGGCCTTGGCGTAGATGTTGGCGAACTTCTTCATCTCTGGCAGCCGGGAAGCGCCCTCAGCGAAGAACGACGTGATGTTCTGGACGAAGGCATAGGCAGCATGAACGGGGTCCATGCCCTGCTTGATCCACGCCTCCATGTCCGGCATGTCCGGTCGGCGAGGCATCTTGCCGGTCGGCAGGTCCGACAGTCCGCCCTTGGACAACTTGGCGTGCAGTTTCTTGCTGGCTCGGCCCACTTGATTCTCCCCTTGCAATCTCGTCAGTTTATGCTCCGCAGTTTCTTGTTGACCGTGGGCGAGGCTGATCGCAAGGCAGGTTCATGGTCCTTGAACTGCCCGGCCAGCCCCTCGTCCAGAGCGGCCATTGCTTCATCCAGCGTGTCGCAGCCGTTATTCTCGAAGACCAGCCCGGCGTCGTCGAGCGCACGGGCCACGAACCCAGCTTCCCGCCGCCCGACCTCGATCCGACCACGCTCCTGGACCCATGTACTGATCGCCGGGAACTGGTCGGCGACAGGCGGCGGGCCTGGGAAGTACACAATCCTCAAACCGGCACCGCCCTTGCGCATCTGTCGGAGAAAGTCTTCATGGACGATCTCCAGCATGGGGAGGTCATCCTGGATCGAGACTTCGACGCCGATCTCTTTCAGGTGCGGAAACAACTCCTCCCAGCGAGGGTTGCCCCGCAGGTGAAGATGCTGGGGGCGTCGGGCCGAGCCGGTCAGCGGTCGGCGCAGGGCGTCGGCAAGCAGGTCGGCCAAGTCGTTGACCGTGGGGGTGTATTCCACCGGCATGTAGACCAGGGGATCACCCTTGGGCAGTGCGACAACCAGGCCCAGGTAATGGGTGTCGGTCTGGCCGGCTGGCCTCGGCAGCGCTCGGAAGTCCGCCTCCCAAGATTCGTCCACCCGTGGCAACCGCTTGATCTGCGTCTTGACGAAGGCGGCGCTCTTACCGAGTTTCAGCCTGGGGTGTTCGATTGCCATATTACGTTCCTTGCTGGGCGACCTTCCCTTCGAGAAACCCGACCAGATTCTCGGCGTCGTCCGTGCCGATCCGCAGCGTGCCGCCGTCCTTGAAGTGGACGACCACGCACGTCCGGCCCCACAGGTTCCACACCCAGCCCCCACGAATGCTCAGGTGAATGCCCCAGCCGTCCAGGAGTAGGGTCCGCCCAACCTCGACGGAGCCGATGTCGGCGTACTGCACGGTTCGTCGAAACAGCGGGACCGGGCCGAAGCGAACCGCCAGTACGTCGCCCTGGTTTTCGACGGCCAGGTAATGGAAGCAGGGGGCAAGGAGAAGGAGGACGAGGCTGACGCTCCCGCCAATCACGATGCCCAGGTCGTCACCGAGCAGCACGGCCACAGTGACGGGTGTGATCCCGACGCCGTAGAGGATCAGACAGAGCGGTGCCGCCTGCTTGTGCGAGTAGGCAGGTGTCGTCGTTCCCGTCGTCATCGCTTCGTCTTCTTCCCGCTCGTTCCCTTCTTCTTCGCCACGAACTCCGATTCATCCCCACCGTGGAAGAAGATCATGCCGTGCAGTTCGTCGCCCTTCACGACGGCCCAGCCTCGGCCCTGCGCCGGGTCCATCTCGTCATTGCCGTCCCAGGTCCACTCCAGGACTGGCTCGCCATCCCTTGTAGTCGGTTTGCAGTCCATGCTCCCGTGGACATAGCCGAAGTGGAATTCGCCCCAGCCCTTTTCGTCGAACTCGAAGAACCCCTCCTCTTCCTCGTCGATGAAGTCCTGGTCCCAGGCGCTCATCGACACGATGCGCCAGCGCCCGGTGAAGGGCGAGGCCGGTTTCTTCTGTTGCTTTGCCATTGTGTCTCCCGCATGGGCGGCTCGGCTGGCTCAACGTGCATCAGGTTGCCGATGCCTTGCCAACAATTCTTCAAGATTCGTCTTGATCCGCCGCAGATTGGGCAGCGACGTGTATGGGATCATCTCTTCCTCAACGTATTCCAGCCAACTCGGCAATTTGTACTCACTGCGGTCATTCCAGGTGGGGCATTGGCGGCACTCGGACAGGAGGGAGTGTATTGACCCGATTAGGTCCGCCCGAACCCGCTGGACTCCCGGTGAAAGGGTCGGGTGAATCGAAGACTGAAACACATCGGCGAGGCGCTGGTCCGCCAGGCGGCGGTATCGGTTGAATGCCTCAATGTACTCGTCGCTCTCCGGGTCCAGCGTCTCTGTCGCCTCCCTCGCTTCTTCAATCTCCTCGTCGGAGGGGAGGGGCAAGTCCTCGAAGCCACGCTCAAACGAGAGTAAGCGATCACGGAGGCGGGCGTCCCGGACTTCCGCCAAGGCGTCGGGGCCGACCGTTGCCGTCAAGTGCCGGTCGGCGTACCTGAGAAACCCCTCCGAGCTATAGAGATAACACCGCTGACCGGCCTCCTGGGTGAACTCCTTCAGCAGTTCCGGCCTCGGCCCTACCGTCTTGTCATCCTGGAGCAGCCACCAGTCCTCCTTGGCGTCGTCGGTCACGAAGATGAAAGGCTTCTTCTCAACCTTTGCCCGTTCGATGAGTTCCTTCCAAATGACCAGATCGCCGAAGGCGTCGTTGCCGGGCTTCTCCTTTTCGTCCTTGTACCCCGGAGGCACCTTCGCCTTGTACCGCTCCCGACCTTCGCTGTAGATGGCCGCTAATTCCTTCTCGACGAAACTTTTCCCGACTCGCCCGGCGAACAAGGCGTCGAGCCGGTCCCGGAGGGGGTCGGTCGCCCATCGAGATTCAAGTGCCTCGACCGCTTGATCGACCGCTCCCGTAATTTCGTCAGCGATGTCGTCGAACCGCCTCACGAGGTCGGGATCGAGGAACGGTGGCTGCGATCTGGCGTGGAACTGACTGCGGATCATCGCCAAGGACTTCTTGGCATCCGAGTACCCCTTCGCCGCTTTCACCAGGACACCAATCCGATTCCGGTGGAACTCCAATCCGGCTTGGTGGGGTAGCCAGATGCGGTCCTTGAACAGTTCCAGCACCGTGAGGTACGTTTCCGCCGTGCCGCTCGAATAGAAATACAGGTTTAGCAATGCGCTGGCGTCGAGTGCAACGATGCCCTCGGCCCATAGGGCGGCGAAGTCCGCTTCAGAGGGTCGGTAATACTCGGCGAACTGGTCCTTCACGACGGCCCCCTCCCAACTCACTCCAGCCCCTTCAAGTGCCCAATCGCCTTGTCCACGAACGCAGGCTCGACCCACCGGGGCGGACTCCGCTGGATCGAGATGTGTCCCCCGAAGTCGCCGAAGAACTTCTGCATCTTGGGCGACAGTACCTTGAGCGGCTTCCCGGCTCGGTCCTTCCCCTCGGCGCTGATCTGGTGCGCCTTCTGAAACATCCGGCTGCCGGCACCGCCCTTGACCAGCACCAGGGCGTCCTTCTGCTGCTTGAAGACGGTCGGGTAGCGGACGTGGAAGTTCTTGCCGAACTCTCTCGCAAGCACCTTCTGCTCGAAGTCACCGGCCATGCCCGCCAGGGCGACCTCGAAGAAGCCGGCGAGGTAGAGGGCGGGGCGGTGGTCACGGTTCCAGCCACTCTCGGCGTCCCACTCTTGCAGCCCGCAGTAGAACACGAGGAAGTCGCCGGGCTTCAGGCTTCGCAAGGATCGCTTCGGGGGCGTGGGGTCGCCGTAGGTGTACGTCTCCCACTCCGGGTCAACGTGGACGTGCTGTTGGGCCATCACTCTGCGCCGGCTTGCAGGAAAGTAGCTGACGTGGGCAGTGCCGTTCCTCCCCATCATGTTGCCGTAGGTGTGGACACTCACCCCCTTGTTGTCCGGGATGCACACGAAGTCGAACGAGCCGTTCTTGAACAGCGGCCCCTGAATGCCGCCGCAGCCAGCGTCGATCCCGACCCGCAGTAGGACGACGTTCTTCATGGGCGGACTCCTCGCAGCAGCGCCGCCAGTTCTTTCAAGGACGACCACTTGAGGTAGTTGCGGCAGTGGTCGTGGGCAAAGTAGATCATTGGCTCGTTCCAAATGAAGGTTCGCCGGGGGTCGGCGACCAGCAGCGGAGGATGCCGATACTTGCCAGCAAGATGGTACTTGATGTCGTTGTGCCAGTCGTTGTGCCACCCGTCTTCGTCCCGCCATCGGTGGGAGTGCAGATGCGGTGAAACATACCGGAACGGCGAGAAGCGAGCATCGGCGGTGGGGAGCGGCGTCTTCGGCTTGAAGAGATCGCCCAGGTAGTTGACGTGCGCTGCCTTTGCTCTGCGAGAAGCTGGCGTCATGCTGGCCCACAGATCGGCATGGGACTCGTGAGCCGACTTGATCTTGGCAAGGCAGAAGAGCCAGTGCTTGGCGTCGTGAATCGTGCGACTCGTGAAGCCAGCCAGCCAGACACCCCGCCAGTCCTCGGCGGCTTGGCTCGCCCGCATCTGATGCTTACAGGTGCAGAGAGTTAGAACGTCGCCCTGAAAGTTCGGGGCCGAGCCGTGCTGCTCAAAGGTTGCCGTCTCGTGATCCCATTTCACTGTTCGGACGACGTAGGAATAGGCTCGGTCGTTCAGTTGGCCCAGGCGAGCGGTGAGAAGTGGCAGCGGGAGGCCCAGGTTGCTGCCGAGTCGTCCGTCGCTCGGAAACACCTGAACGGTCTGGATGTCTGCGGCGGGCAGGCATCCTGCGCCGGGCTTGCGACGTGAACAGTGGTCCTGGTTTTTCATCGGCACACACTCCACACAGTCACTTCACTCTCCTCATCTCCTTGGTCGCCTTCTTAGCATCAAAGGCTTCAGGGTCGAACGGCCCACGCCACTCCAGCAGTTCTTCATGACGCTCGTGCTGCGTGTCGGCGATGGCGGCGAGGTAGTCGGCGTAGCCCCACGGCCCGCCGCAGTCTTCGGGCGGGCAGGCCCGTGCGCCCTCGACGCTTTGCGGGTACTTCACCTTCGGGTCCACGGTGACGAACCCCTCGAACAAGACTTCGTGCCGCCAGCCGTCGCCGAAGTCGTACTCGTAGACCCACCGGGACTTCCGGCCCGACTTCGGGATCAGCTTGCTGAGAGGCACGTCCGTTTCGTCGATCATTTCCAGGCTGAAGTCCATGTCGTCGGGGGCCGGGGGACCGTAGCGCTCGCCGTCAATGTCGAACTGGTGCATGTGGTAATTCCACCAGCCGAACGCCCCCTGGATGTATTCGTGTAGATCGGCCAGCGTGCAGTCGGGCACCTGGATGCGCCGCCAGATGGCCGGCTTGATGTCCAGCAGCGTGACCTTGAATTGGTAGATGAGGTCTCCCGTCTTCGGGGCCGTCTTTCGGGTCGTGGGAACCAAGCCCTCGAAGACGCCGGCATGTTCCTCCGAGAGCAGGTCGGTGACTTTGTGGAGGACGGCGACGAGCCGTTTCTTGTCTGGGCCTGGGGCGTACATGGCTGCTTGGCCGAGTTCGTCGTTCAGGTGGTCCAGTTCCTTCAAGGTGAAGCCGACGATCTGCGTGCGGTTCCCGGCTTGTTGGAGACGTTCCTTCACCTTGTTCTTGATCCGGGTGGCGTGGATCATGCTCTCTCGCTGCTGCTGGGTGAGCTTGAGCGGGTAAGTTTCGTCGGCCTTCTTGGTGCGTTTGAGGCGGAACGTGATTGGTCCCGGATCGTGGCCCGCCGCCAAGTCACTCATCGCCTTGGCGATCTTGTCCCTTGCCTGCTCCACGGAAAGAGCTTTGCTGATGTCGGCTGTTTTCTTGCGTGGCATGGCATCCTTCCTTTACTTCTGCCTCTTGATCTCGGCGACCTTCCCGACCAGATAGCCGATCTCATCGCCATCCAGTTCGGCGACCTCGGCGACCCCGTGGATGTTCTTCAGCAAATCCGTCGATGCGCCGAGGAACACCTGGAATGCCGCCTCGCCGTCGCAGCGACCGAGAAGGTGCCCGTCCGGCGTGAGGACCATCTCCACCAACCGGGGCGTCGTCCAGTCCTCGCCGAGCAAGCCTCCGAGAATCGCCTGGAAGTGGTCGCTGACCTGGACGGCCCGCAGCTTCCGGGCGCAGTCCAGGCGAATGTCTTCTGGCTCCCGGATGGTCGGGTCGGTCATGGTCCTTCTCCTATCACGCCTCAGTCCCAAGGTTCGGTTGTTCGTGGGATCAGCTTCCCGGCGTCGATCCCGTGAGCCAATCATTGGGGACGAGCTTGTTCCCTCCACGCCATTTTTCCACGATGGATTCCTGGAACCAGCCATCGGCGAGGTCTGCGTGGTCCGTGATGATGACTTGCAGGCCACCGGCCAGCTTCTCGACCACTTCAAAGATCAGCGTGAACAGCCGGCGAACGGCCTGTCGGTCTTCATCTTCGAGTTCGTCCACAGACCTGTCTTCTGTGGGTTCGGGTGGAAAATACACCTGCGTTGGCTGGTCGAGCATCAGCAGACCTGGCACGGGGCGCTTTCTCTCTACGAATAGCTTTTGAAGGCCCAGGTGCGTGACGATATGATAGCCCATCCAGTTCTCTCCGCTGCCCATCTGCGGAAGGCGAATTGGACCGGAACTCCGGTGAGCAACGACCGTGAGGTTCTTCAACTCGAAGCCGATGGGCCATTCGCTGTGTTCCAATTCCAGCCTCCTTGCCCATTCGGTCATGTCGCTGCCGATCACTTGAAGGATAGAAGTCAGGCGGTCTTCAACAACATCGTCCGATAAGCCAGCTTCGAGAGTTTCTATCCGGCCTTGCAGTTCTGCAAGTTGTGCCTGAAGGCCGCTGTCGGCCTCGGCGACGTGAACGCTCTCCAGGAACAGACTGACCCGCCCAACTACACGGGACTGTTCGACCACTCGATTCCGCTCTTGTTCCAAAGCAGCTTCCTGCGCCACAACGGCGTCGATGGCAGCTTTGTTCTCCTTGAGCCGTTGTCGTAGATCACTCAGCCGGGTTTCCCGCTCCGCAAGGAACGCCTCCAGGCGAGGTCGCTGTCGGGTGGCGGCACTCATCTGCCGTTCCAGACTGGACAGGCTGGAGTTGATCTCGTCCGCCTTGGGTACAGACCCATTCAAGTCTTGTTCGCAGAGTGGGCACTTATGTCCGCTTGGCTCTCCTCGAAACAGGCCAATGGCCGTCAAACGGTTTTTTTGGTCGGCTGCTTCTGCCTCGTACCCTTGTTCGGCGGCGACGAAGGAACGGGCGGCGTCGATCTCGTTCTGGAATGTCCGAGCGGTTCCAAGCATCCCTTCCCGCTCCTCTTGCAGCGATAACAAGGTGGTGTTTGCCACGGCGTCTTCCTGGTTCGGGGTCCAACCCGTCAAACTTCGCAGCACCCCGACTGGATCATCTGTTTCAGCCGTCGCCGTGCCCGCAGCCAGCAGCCCAGCGCTCTCGGCCTCGGCGATCAGCGCTCTCGCCCTCGAATGGTCACGTCCTCGGACTGACTGTTCGTCCGCCAACCGCCGTTCCAGGATTCGCTGTTCCCGTCTGAGCCGCCGTAGCTGTTGGAGCCGGTCGTACTGGTCGTCCCCGCACGCTCCCAGGAAGTACGGCAGGGTGTCCTTGATGGCCTGGGGAATGAACTGTTCCTCCTGACGGTAGAACATCAAGTTGCGGTCAGCGATCCGGGACTGCGGTTGGTACAGGAGGAACCGGGCATGGCTGATGTTGGCCTGCAACGGGGCACGAGACTGACCCTCCGGGGGCACTGACTCGTTCGCCGTGATGCCCACGCCCTCAGTGAGAAATTGCTGCAAGGCCGTCGTGTTCGAGTTCGCAACCAGGTTCTCGAACTCCGGGATCGACAGGTCGCCGCCAACTTCAAGGTAGACCGTCGAAGTAGTCTCGCTGCCTGCGGGGGCGGGCCTGCCGATCACCGCCTGCGTGTTCGGCATCTGGACGTGGAGGACGTACCAAACCACGGTGTCTCGGATCACACCGGACGGGACCGTATACTCGTTCCGTCCCAGGCAGTAGTCCACAATGTCGATGAGGGCTGACTTGCCGGTTTTCGACGCCCCTGTGATGACGTTGACCTTGCCTGGCTTGAGTCGAAGTTCTCGCCGCTGCCCGGCTCGGTTGTAGATGGCGAGCGCCAGAATTTGCAGGCTCATGGTCGCACCCCCAAGAGCGAGTAGATCGTGGCGGTCGTGCCGGCCAGGGCTAACCACCGGCCAACGAACTCAGCCCGACGAACGGCCAGCTTGATTTCGTCGCTCGTGTTCGGGTAAGTCGTGATGCCTCGAAGGGGAGCATCCCCCGCCCGGAGACGCCCGGAATCATCGAACACAATGACTCCACGCTGTCCGGCAAACACGAGGGCTTCACGGGTGAACGGGACCAGGGCCGACACCCGTTCGCCAAAGGACACCAGCACGTCCCGGTTCTCTTCCCGCAACAGCCAGGTATGCAGAGGGGTCGATGCAGCCCTGGCCGGCAGCCGGCTCACCGTGTCAGGATGCAAACACATTGGGATGACGAGGAACGCAAGTTCAAACGGCAACCCGTCCTCTGCCTCCTCGGCGTACCCTTCGACAGCTTTTCGGAGCAGCACCCCCACGAAGGCCGGGTTCAGCAGGTTTGCTACTTCAGTCGGGCGTTCGCCCCACGGATTCATCATGGCTTCGCCCTCTTTCTTGAACTTCTCTTCTTTCGCTGTTTTGCAGGCTTAACGGCAGGAACCGGGGGCTTCAGCCGAGCCTCGTAGTGCGGGTGCCAACCTACTCGAAGCTGGTCGGCCAGCATGTGGTAGGAACCCTTAACCATGTACTCAGTTTGGAAGTCGGTGCGCACCCACAGTTGAGCCTTGGAAGGTGCCTCCAGCACGATCCACTCATAGAGTCGCAGTCCGTGCTGGGACAGCAGCGTTTCGTCGCCGTTGCCGGCCATCCCTTCCTGCATGATGGCGAATCGTTCTTTCCACCCGACGATCAACCTCGCCTCGAAGTTGACCTCTTCATCAAATCCGAGCAGTTGTTGTTTCACCCAGCGGGATCGCTGAGTAAAGGCTCGATAGTGATCCTCTTGTGCGAGACGGAGGCGGGCCGGGGTAAGGCCGACAAGGATTAACTGGCATACGAAGATGCGGTCATCGTCAGGCTTCGTTGCTTCTGGCGGGACTGCTTCCTTGAACAGATCGTCGGGGAGGCAGTCTCGGCGGAACTGCGCACGAATCTCGTGTACTTGCTGCTGGACCCGGTGCAGCAGGATAGGTGGGGGCGAGGCATCATTTAGATGGTTCACGACTACATTGATCCACCAGCCTTCCAGACGTTCGACGAATGCCTCCCGGTGCTGCGGCAAGGTGGCCGCCCAAAGGCAGCGCCCGATCTCTTGTTGCAAGTCGGTCGGGGGTAGTGACGCTTCCAGAAGATAAGTTGCCTGAAAGAGTTTCTTTCGTTCGTCCTCAGACAGTGAGGAGAGGGAAGCAAAGGCGTCACCGATGGTACTGCTGGTAGAGTCGGCACCCGCCTCCTCCAGCTTTTTTCTCGCCTCCTCCGGGTTGCGTCTGACACGGTCGGGTAGCAACCACCGGACGGCGTTCTGGTCATTCACAGTGGACGTAGTGACCAGACAGAGCGTCACCCGGTCCAGGTCGATCTTCTTCGCCCGAACGGCCTCGGCCCAAATCTTCAACGTCTTCCAGATGTCGGGGCTTTTGTCGCCCAACCCGCTTTGGCGGTTGGTGTGCAGCTTGAACTGGCGCAGTTCGGTCGCCACCGGCTGCGAAGCGCCGTCCAGGTGAAACGAAACATCATCCAGCTTCTCGATGCTGATGGACACGTTCGGCTCTTCAGCCCGCTCCAACGCCAGCAGGAGGGCGTACCGGCATTGATACAGGTAGCCCAATGCGGAGGCCGAGGCGTCGGATGGTGAAGAACTACCGGACATAAACTCTCCTGCTCCAAACCTCCCTTGACCTTCAACTCTCTCAAGATGAAAACGCCCTACACCCTCGCCAACGTCCCTGCCACGAGAAGCCGCTCAAAATGCCGCTCCACCTGGCCCGGCAGCTTGCCGCCCGTCACAAGCAGGCCCAACTCCATGTTGATGGTGAAGGCGTACTCGGTGAAGTTGGCGCTCGATAGGAACATGCGGTGCCCATCGGCCACGGCGCACTTAACGTGCAAGATGCCGATCTTGCCGTTGTCATCCTTCCCCCGGTTCTCCTGCGGCCAGTAGTAGACCGAGCAGGCCGAGGCCACGTTGTCGCCAAGGGCCAGCAGGCAGTCGTATTCGCCCTGGCCCTCGATTTTGTTCGGCGTTTCGACAATCAGCCGAATGCCGACGCCACGGTTGGCGGCTGCCACCAGGGCATCACGAATTCGAGGAATGCGGTAGACGGCGTAGCTCACGACCGTCAGGCGTCTCGTCGCCGAGTTGATGACTTCGAGGATGGCCTGCTCAGTCTGGCGAAAACGAGTCTCTGCGGTTTCCGGCCCGGTCCAGACGATTTCAACCGACTCCTGGTGCCGGTGATCGAGTTCGCTCTTGGCTGCCGTCACCAGGGCCACGGCGACCGCTTCGGCCCCGACATTGCCGGCACCAGAATGCCAGAGGTCGAGAAAGTCGGCGGTCGCATCTCGGAAGTCGGGTGTCGGAAGGCATTGCAGGATCGCCTGCCGTGCCACGGCTCGCTCCAGGTTGCCGTGCTGCGTCACGGCTCCAGCCACGGAGATCATCACCGCATGGGGCAGACGATCAGCCAGTCGTGTCGCCGCTGCTCCAATCTCGTGATGTTCGTGGTTCATGGGATTACTCGAAGAACGCAAAGTCGCTCCGCTCGACCGTGGATACCAGCACGGCCCGGTCCAGGTATTTGTTGCCACGCTCGCACGACGTTTCGGGTGCAAACAGGCAGGCATGGCACGAGGCAGCGTGCAGCGTGTTGCCCTCGTGGTACGGATGATGCTCGGCGCAGAGCGGGTCGCTGGCGCACAGCCTCACGTTGTCGAGGGCTTGGTCCAGGTGCCGCTCCAGCGTCTCCGGCTTGCCGAGCGATACTAGCCCTCCAAGAGTGCCTTCGCTGTCCGGGGCGGCGGTGTAGATCAGCACGCCGGCCATTTCCGGGCCGTCCTCGCCAGGATTCCGTGAGTAAATGCGCTCTCGCAACGAAGCCGTGGTATAGCCGCACTCGACCGCAAGTTGCCGGATCAGGGTGTGAGCGAAGGAGTGCAGCAGGACGAAACGGACACCAGGGTAAAACTCCTGCGGCGGTTCGAGTTTCCGGGCAATACGCCACCGCTGGTGGGCTTCGAGGAAGACTCCATCGAGCGCCTTCGCCTTTTTCACCCACTTCTGGATCACGTCTTCCTTGAAGTGAAAGAACAAGCCCTCACCCCGAATCTCCGAGGCCGGAACCCATGTCGGTTGCGTGCGGGACAGTCTCGCTCGCTGGTTAGCAGGGAATGCGGCGGGGTTGTCGTAATCGCTGGGCGATTCGATGCGGGTGAACCCGACGAGCGCCCGCACTTCCCGCAGCCGCTCGGCCAGCACGATCTTCTCGAAATACTTGGCGTAGCGTTTCGGCGGCGCTGCGATCCGCAACTGAAAGTCCCGCCCCTTTTCCGCCGAGTCCGGGTCGATGAAAACTTCCCACTCCGGGGTCTTGAGGTCGGACGGCTCACCATTCTCATCCGGCACCGCCGTCTTCTTGGCTTGCACGGCATGCCAGATTTCGGCGGGTGTGTACTCGGCCAGGTCACGCAGTTGTGGCGTCACCTGCTGGAGCAATTCGATGTTCTGCTCGCTCTGCACTTTTTCCAGGATGGTCCAGTGATCTTCGATAAGCTGCTTCAGCTTGCCGGATGCCTGGGGGATCGCCAATGCCGACAGCATGATGCCGAACCACGAATTCGACGCACCCTGGAGCATCGGCTCCATGCGCATGTCTTGGCCGTTGGGAGCCTTGCAACCTTCTTCGTCGTGATCTCGAAGATGAGGCCGACGAGCCTTGCACACCGGCAGCGCCATCAGGTCCATCTTGAAGGCGTCGGACATGGGCCGGATGGCCTTGCAGTTCTCGCCTTCACACTGCACGAAGATGCTCGCCGCTTCCCCGGTCGCTGACGTTTCCAGGAGTTTCAACCCGCCCTTGCAATTCGTCGGGCCGTGATGCACGAAATCCCTCCAGGGGAAATCATCGAAATGCCCATTCTTGCAGGCCACGATAAAACGGGCAGGCACCACGGTCGGCGACTTGCCGGGCTTGGTGCAGTTGGCGTGGACGTAGCGAATCTGGTCGGTACGGTACGGCGTCTCCAGCTTGAACAGGCCGCTGCCGAGCGGGGCCAAGCGCCGGCAGTATGGGCAGACCATCCACCGTGGAAACGGAGCGACCGGGATGCCGACGAGGGCCGAGGCGTCGAACTGGTTGACCTGATAGGTGTCCGGCACCACCGGGGCCGACCGCAGCGCCGCCACTTGATGCCCCAGCACTTCCTTCACCGAGGCCAGGAGGCGCTGCTCGCCGATCTCCACGGTGTCCTTGAGCGGCCAGTCCTCCAGGCCCATGACCATGACCGACAGGTTTGGAAGGTCGATGATCGAGCCGATGCCAAACGTGGTGAGCGCCTGGCTGGGCCTCAGTTCGCCGACCTTGCAGCGTTTTGAGTCTTTGGTATTCATGGGGCGGCTCCTTCGTCGGCGTCATCGCCGCCATCGTCGTCCATGCCGAAATCATCCAGGATCAGGTTGGCGGTCGGTTCGACTTCTCGCAGCGAGTTGAGGCAGGTAAACTCGTCCCACGGCTCGATGCTCGGCTTGCGAAGTAGCCCAATCGTCACCCCATCCTTCTTCGTCTCGTAGCCAAGCTGGTTCCCCTGAGCCGTCCGTTGCGCCCGTTTCTGCCACAGGTCCATCTTCCGTTTGAGTTGTTGCTTGACCTCTTCGGCGGCTTCGGGACCGGCGATCAACTCAGCCCGCTTCGTGATCGTTTCAATGGCGTCGGTGACGTACTGATGGCCTCGTTGAGTCGCCATCTGCATCGCCTTGTCGTTCGAGTTGAACTCGAACCCCGACTGCCGGACCATCGACACCAGGAGCGCCGCCAGCCCACGAGCCGTCGCCCCTGCCGAGAATGGCGTCACCGACAGCGCCTCGACGTGCTTGTAGAAGGTGGAGTGGTAATGCTCGAAGGATTCGTAATGCGACAAGTCCCGTGGCCGTGCCCAATTGAAGACCGTGCAGACAAGGCCGGGGTGTTTGCGACCGACACGGCTGGTGGCCTGGATGTATTCTGCCGTCGTTTTCGGCTGACCGGCCACGACCATCAAACCCAGGCGAGGCACGTCCACGCCGACAGAGATCATGTTCGTGGCGAGCAACACATCGAGCGGGCGGGCGACATATTCTCCACCGCCACCTTTCCGAGCCTTTATCTGGTCCAAAATCACCGGATCGAAACGATTCTCCAAGAGGTCCAGGGTTTCGGGGATCGCCGTCGAACCCAGCCGGGAAGTCAATTCCTTCACCGTGTCGGGCGTGTAGAGCGTCCGGCGTGGCAGACCATGCTCGTCCATGTGCCGAAGCAAAGTGCGCACGTCGTCATCGACCATGCGCTTCATGCCGCCGAGTTCCCGGAGGCTGTTGAAGTAGCCCACGAGCGTCATCCAAGGGTCGGCATCGAGGCCGTATTTCTCGAACATCGCCTGGCCGGCAGACAGAAGAGCGACATAAACCCGAAGAAGCGCCTTCTTCAGTTTCCTGCCAGGGGCGCAAATGCCGATATATTTCCGGCCCGGCGTCTTCTCGCTCGACTTTCGTTGCAGGGAGAAGAAGTTGTCGCCGATGTCGAGTCCGTTCGGCGGGAATGTCTCCAGCCGCCGCAAGAACAGAGCGTGAAGTTGATCCTTCGCATTCCGAATCGTCGCCGTCGATGCGATCACCTTGGGGCGGATTCTCTTGCCGTTGACTTCCCAGGTGCAGAGCCGGTCGATGGCCGTCTCGTACAACCCGACCAGGGTGCCGAGCGGCCCGCTGATGAGATGCAACTCGTCCTGGATGATGAGGTCGGGCGGGCGCAGCGGATTTTGCGCCAGCACCTTGGCGGAAGGTGAATTACCCTTCGCCCGGTGAACGCCGCTGATCTCCAGTTCCTCGGACCAGTCCGCCAGGCCCGGCGACCGGAACCCGTGCCGTTCGCATAGGCCGTCCACCTGACCAAAGAGCATTTGTACCGAGCCGTTCCACGGCAACTGTGCGAACTTGTCCACCGTGGTAATCAGCAGCGACGGCAGCCGACGATAAATCTCCTCGTCCACCACCATGACCGGCAGCCCTTCGCCCGGCGCTTCCTTCATCGAGAATTTGCACTGACCAAACTTGGCCCCGCAATAGATCAGCGTCCGTCCTGCGCCCTCGTTGTACTTCTCGACCTTGATGTGCTTGCCGGGGTCGATCTTCGTACCGCACCACGGGCAGTTCGTCAGTTGGTGCGGCGATCCCACGCCGCCGACCGCACCCGACCTCGGCTTGCCGCCATGCGCTGCTTTGACCGACTCATCGGCATCGCTGGTCCAGTTGGGCGTCGTGCTGCCGCCGACCCATAGGCCGATGCGGAACGGCGTCTTGCCCCAGCGATTGTCGCCGTTGCTCATTGCCGTGCGGCGAATGTCCTCGCAGGCGCAGATCAAGGCGGCGGCTCGCTGGAATTGCTGGAGCGTCAGCAGCCGCAGCGTGTATCGCATCAACACCGTAATGCCGTTCTCGCCAGATCGCCCCTCGATGACGCCTTGCAGTCGGCGCAGGCCCAGCGTGTAGGCCGTCAGGCCCAGGTACGCTTCAGTTTTTCCACCGCCTGTAGGGAACCAGAGCAGATCGGCGACGGCTTCCGGTGCCTCGCTGCGTTCGGGGTGATCGAACTTCGTGATCCCAGGCAGGTTCAAGAGGATGAAGGCAAGCTGGAATGGATACCATGACCGATTCTCGGCGAGGTCGATGGTCCCCATGTCGGGCTTCTCGTCGCCCCGGCGCACCCGCTCGGCAAACATCGAATGCGTTCGCTGGAGCCACATGGCCCGGTTCATGAACTGGAACGCCTGGGCTGCCTTCTCGTCCTTGTCCAGCAAATCCAGCCCGGCCTCGATTCGCTTCAGCGTGCCACGGCAGCGAGAGATCGTTTGTTGGGCGGCGCTCTTGAAGGTCGCCAGCCCTTCGGCGGGATTGGCGATGCGCTTCTCTTCTCGGTCGATCCAGTCCTGGTAGGCATCGACCAACGGCTTGAACTTTGAGCGGTATTGCTTCGGGTTGGCCTCGGCCAACAGCTTCATGTCGAGGACCAATCCCTCCAGCTTGGCGAAGGCCGGATTTACCTCGGCGTCTTCGGGTCGGGGCGGTGTCGTCTTCGGAATCTCGTAGCTCGGCACGACCTTCGTGCGAACCCGCACGGCATGGTTGGGGTCGGTTGATCCATCGACATGGACGCCGATTCCATGACCCACGGCGAACTCAACATGGCGGCGGTAGAGCATCGCCAGCAGATCGTTCTCACCCTTCACGGCGGGGTCCGTGCCGGTGAGTTCCAGAATCGTGTGCCGCTTGTGGATGACCGCTGCCCCGCCCACGCCTTCGGCCATCAGTTCGGGTTGAAAGACCCAGGCGGTGTCCTTCAGCTTCTCCGGTTCCTGCTGTTCGTTGACGAGGAACAGCGTGACGCACCAGTGATCCTTGCGTTTGCGGATAAGACCCTGGATAACGACATCAGGGGCATTGTTATCGACGGAAATTGACTGGATCGGGCCTTCGACCAGCTTCAGGCGATGGGTGCCGCCACGAGGTTGCCGCTTCCAGACTCGCCGGGGATTGCCGGTCTTTTCGCTGACGAGGTATTCGCTGACCGCCTTGACGTATTGGCCCCAGCCAGCCGAGAGTTGCAGTTCCTTGGCCTCCAGGTTGAGCGAGAACGTCATGCCAAGTGACGATGGGATGAGCGCCTTGGCCTGCTCCTGGGAGGCAGTCTGATCGGTGGTGCCGTCCTGGGTGGTGTCTCGACCACCGATAGCCAGTTCATCGCCGTCGAGGATGTCGGCGTCATCATCAACAACGTCTTCCCGTTCAACGGAGGGAGATGGGGCGACCGCAGCAGCGGGAGGAGCAGTACCCGCCTTGGCCTTCTTGCGAGGAGCCAACACGCCGACAAAATACCGGGTAGCCGGTGGCTCGATGATCTCCTCTTCGGCGCTGCCAGGGCCGAGCAGTTCCTTGAGGACCATTGCTTCGAGTTCATCACGAAGCTGCAATTCAGATCGAGTATTTGCTAGTGGTGTAGTCATGGAACGATCCTCAATCAAAGCCTCATGCCTATTTTTGTGCGTCCTGTTTGTTCACGGTGTCCGTCCAAAGGAACCCCAAGTGCGACACCAGATACGATTGAGTTGCGTGTTGAAGCAGCAACCCTTTGGTCACGAGTTCATTCAACACCGAATTCCATCGAGCTTCGGCTCGCCGATCACCGCCTGTCTCAATGCTGCGACCTCCGGCCTGGAATACATGTCCTCCCAGGTGAGCCAGTGACATGATTCGCCCATTGCCTGCGACCGCTGCCTTCATGAGTTCTTTGGCATTTCCGAGATTCGCCTCAGTCAAGGTCGGGAATTGCGGGGCCGGAGCTTCAGTCACTCCAGTAGGGATTTGGTAGTCGAAGCCTTCCTGGGTCAGCACGCAAAGGTGTTCACTTCGTCGGTCAGCGAGTCCGTTTGCGACAAGTTCTTCGAGGCAGTGAAGGTTCAGCGCAATCGCTCTAGGATCGGCTTCGTGGCCGAGTGGCTTATTGCCCGCAGTGACCGAGAAACCTCCAAGGTGCCAGAGCGTCATGATCTCGCCATTCGCCTCCAAGGCCACCTGAAGCATTTCGATGGAATGTGGATGAAGGCGAGGCGTGGAAACGGCACTTGCCGGTTCACTATGTATCGCACTCTCCCGATTGATCGCATCTATGATCTTCTTGACGACGTTCTCCAGCCCGGTGCTGGTCGGCACGCCCAACCGCATGGCAAGGAACGAAGAGAACCGCTCCACATCGCTGGCTGTGACGTTGTGCCAGACCGGGAGTATTTTCTTCTGGTCGGGACGTTCGAGAGCGAACAGCCCGTCAAGCTCCAGTTGCGGCCATTTCTTGGCGAAGAAACTTGGACTGAGGATGACGATTCCGAAACGGCTATTTGCCAAGCCGTGTTCGATGCTACGACGGAGGTTATCACCGAGGGTCAGTGTGGACTCGTCGTACCACACCTTATAGCCGCTGGTTTGAAGGCTCTCCGCCAGCGGTCGGGCAACGGCGTCCTTGTCCTCACTTGCATGGCTGATGAAAACATCCCAACTCATGAGTCGTCCTCCTCAAACATCGAGCCGCTCTTGTCGGCACTTTTTGCTTTCTTTTTGCCTTTGGTAGTCTTCTTCTTTTTCTCGTGCAGTCCTTGCTTCACTTCCTCGGCGTAGCGTTCGTGGTTCAGCTTGAGCAGGCGGGCGAGGACTTCACGGCGGGCGGATTCGCTGATCGTGTAGCGGACGCCTTGCTTCGTCTCACGGAAGCCGTGGCCGAGGTCAAGGTCGGTCCAGCCGTAGGCGGCGGTCACAGCGTTGTCCATCTCGACCTGGAGTTGCCGGAGCGTTTGGATTGCGGTGCTGACGTTTTGAGGATCGGCAAGTCGATGAAAAAGCGCTGTAAGTCCCTCCGCAGTTTCCCTCATTACCTTCGACCGCAATTCGTGATGTGAACGACCCACCGAGGCGAGTTGGGGATGCGGCGGCTCGGAACGAAGCACATGACTCGGAAATGGGAATGTTTGAAAGCAATCGGAATGGGAGTAATTGAGGTCGCTCTTCATGGTTGATCCCCAGGCCCAAGCCCAGTGTTCGTGTAAGGCCGATTGCAACACTGCATATTCGGCCCACCCATTTAGCAAGAAGAGCGTCAATTTGTTTGCAAACACTTGCTTGGGAGAAACAAAAGCAAATCCCCAAATACTTGTGACCAAGGCACGGCACAGCACTCGGTCCATCCTTCGTGCCTGCAAATAGAGTTCTGGCCTTGGTCACTCATGCTGCCACCAAATGTCTCGTGTCCGTCCACTTCCGACCTTTTCCCGTTCTGGTCGCACATGAAGCTCTACGAAGCGACATATGTTGGGCCAACGGGCCTGAACCTCCGACAGCGAAAGGGTTCGGAAATCAATGCACCATCGTTGAGCCGATTGAGTCGGAGATTTGTTGAAATCGTCCCCGGTGTTGAATGGGAGGATTACGGCGTCACTGTTTGGATCGCTAGCCTTCAGTTCCAGTGCTAACGGCTCGTCCAGAATAAATGACTTGCCGTAAACCTTGGAGCCTTCCGAACTGAGGCCCATGTTTGATTCAAGGCGATTTGGTGGTGAAGAGATGTCAATGAGGTCGAGTGTTGGCGAGATCACGCTGACCGAAGTGCCATCGAGAACTTTCGGGCCGTTCCACTTGCGATGCGTGGCGTGGATTACGGAAATCAAGACAGCAGCCGTTCCCGGCCACTTCATGCTTGCGTTGGCTCGGTAGATCGCCATGTATTGATTTGCAGTGAGGAAGCGCAGCCCCGTATCAGCAGTGTCTCCCTGGGCGATGGTATTTGTTGCAATAAGGCCGAAGCCGCCAGTTGCACGAAGCAATTCTGAGGCTCGCAAAAAGAAGTACGAGACAATATCTGCGTTCCCGTGACCATGAGGCCATTTTGCTTTGTGCAGCCAATCCGCATACTCGGCTCCAAAGTCTCGACTTATCTTGCCACCACCCATAAAGGGCGGATTCCCTACGAAGGCATCGAATCCACCACGTTCGACCATGACCTCCGGGAATTCGAGCGGCCAGTGAAATGTCATCTGTTCGGTGAGTGCCTTCCGAGCTTCCCGTCGAAACGTCGGCAGATCGCTGTCGTTGAAATGCACGGCGACATTGATCGCCGCATCGTCTCTGGCTCCTCGTTTGTCGGCAGCGGAACCGGGGACGAACTCGGCGGCGATCAGCATGTCGGCGGCGCACTTGAGCCGGTCGATCTTCTCGTTCGCCTCCCGCAGCATCCGGTCCTGGGCTTCAACATCTTCGACCGTATTGGCCTGCATCTCGGTGATCTGGCGGCGCAGGGCGATGGCTTCCTTGATCTTTGGATCGAGGAATTGCAGAAAGAGACTGTTATCCTCTCCTTTTCCGTCGAGGTTAAACTTCCGCAACTGGTCCAGGTTGTGAATGCCAACAAGCGAATCGCCGCAGCGGATCGCATGGTCCAGGAACTCGAACGGCTTGTCCTTGGCGAGCGTGAGCAGCCAGAGCGACAGCTTCGCCATTTCCGCCGCCAACGGATTCTTGTCCACACCGTACAAGCAGCGCTGGGCCACGATCCGCAGGGCGTAGGTCTGTCGCTCATCGGGATCGTCGGGAATCAGCATCTCACCGGGCAGCCCGGTGGAGGTTTCTCCTTCAGGAGTGATCCGCACGGTGCCGGGATTGGCCCGCTGCACGGCGTCCCAGGCTTCGAGCAACCTTGCCGCCAGATACCGGCAGGCTTGAACCAAGAATGCCCCGGACCCACAAGCCATGTCGCAGACCTTGAGGGCCAGCAGTTCCTTGGCCGAGCGAAGTTTCCACTGTTCCTTTGGCAAGCCCTCGGCGGGTCCGACGTAGACCAACGGCTCCAACGTGTACTGCACGATGGGTTCGGTCAGGCTCTTGGGCGTGTAGTGGGTGCCGGAACTGCGGCGGTCGGTGCCTCCCGTGACGAATACGCTGCCAGGAGTGATGACGACCGGGTATTCCATGTCATCGAGTCGGACAAGCCCTGCAAACGGCTTCACCCGGCTCCACAGGTCGGAGTCCTGGCAGGCCGTGCGGAACCGGCTGGGAAGCTGACCTTCCAGTTCGGCTTTCACGCCCTTCTTGAGTGCCGACTCCGACCGGCCTGTTTCATCCTTGAGGAACTTGAGCAGTTCCTTCTCCCCCTTGGCGGCGATCTTCTCCAGGTCCGCCAACTTGATCTCCGGTTCGTTGTCCCGTGTCCCGGCCAGCCCCAGCACTGGCTCCGTGGCACGCTTGGCGGTGTGGTCGAGCAGACCTTCGTAGACGTGGCCGATCTGTTCGATGTCGAGCGACCGGAAACTCAGCTTGCGAGCCTCGGCAGCGCCGCCGCCCGGCAACCGGACTCGAAGCACCTGGAGCGCTTCGAGCAGATGCAGCACCGTGCGGTTGCTCACCGGCAAGGGCGTGGCCTCGGTGTTCTTCCAACTCGTGCCGAACTTGCGGCCTTCGAGGAAGGGGAAGCGGTCAGGGTTGAACAGGCTGCCGCCGTAGGCCGGGAGCTTCAGCCGGTCGTGCTTGGCCCCGGCGTAAACCGCTCGAAAGCTGGTGAGCAGGCGGGTCCAGGCGTCATAGCGCAAGCCGAGGATTTCTTCGCCAAACTGATCCGCCGTGACTCGCAGTTGTTCACGCAATGTGCTGACGGCGTAATTCTTGTCGTAGAGTTCGTCGCCCAGGAGCAGCAGTTCCCGCTCCTCAGCGCAGAAGAGGAATACCAGCCGCATCATGACGGTGAGCGCCGACTCGTAGAGAATCTTCTCGTCCACGTCGGCCAGGAGTTTCCGCCCGTGGTCCTGGTCGGCCTTGTCGAGCGCCTGGATCAAGACCTCGACAGCTTTGCGAACCTGATAGCCAAGCTGATCGGTGACTTCCTGTTGATCGTCGGCGCTCTTGTCGAGCAGGGCTTCGAGCGTTTCGTTTTCCGGGACGCTGAAGAGGCGGTCGGCCCCAAGGAGAGTGCGGAAGGCCCGAAGCGTGATCGGTTCCTCCAACCAGAGGTTGGCATACCAGGAGGCATAGCCGGTCGTTTCGTGCTTTGGAGCGTTCACCAACATCCAGTGGTCGCCGTTGGTCACGATGCCGAGCCGGATGCCAGTATCATGCAGGAGTTGCATCATCCGGGTGTCGGGCGAAGCATTCCACCGAGAGGACTTCACCGGCTTGGTGAGCGATTGCGACCGTGGGAAAACCTGAACGATAAGCCGAGCCTTCTTCGATGCCGGGTCGTTGACGATCCAATCGGGCTTCAGCGTCACCCCGTATTCGGGAATCTCACTCCTGAGCGTCTGCGGGATTTCTTGGCCTTCGGCCAGCAGTTCCTTGAAGCCAAGCGTCTCACCCAGCACGAACTTGATCCACAACTTGTGAATGGACGGATCGGGCCTCTGGCTCAACTCGTTGTCTTCCCATTCACCGAACGCAATGCGCAGGTGTCGAGCGTGATCCGCATCGTGAGCATCAAGCCCCTGCGGAAACGCCTGCGCAAGCACCGGCAAACTCAGGAACGGGCCTGAGTTCGGTACGAGCGACAGCCATTCATTGTGGTGACGAGTGATGGACACGGCTTATCCCTTCCTCATCCTTTCCGGCACCAGGAACGTCACCGCCACGGGGAACATCCGGGGCTGAGGGTCTGCGTAGCGTGACTTGATCGCCGCCGTCTCCCGTTCGATTTCGGCGGGGATTGCCTTCGACCTATTCCGCAAGAAATCCTTGTTGCGCTCGAACTGGTCCCTTTCAAGGTCGTCGAACAGCGAAGGTTGGTGATACTCCGGGTCATTCAGTTCGGTGTCGATGGCCTTCTTGAGTTCCAGCAGGATGGCTCGGATGTCGTCGGCTTCCTTGTCGGATCGTTCCATCAGCTTCTTTTGGAGGCCGCTGGTGCGGTCCTTCATGCGGACCTCCAGCGATTGTGCCAGCGCCGATGCGAACTTGTCCCAAAGTTCCAGCAGGTGCCTCTGCATCGGCTCGAAGGCTTCATCGGTGGTTGCAGCGGCCAGCAGTTTTTCCAACTCGCCGACGTTCAGACGAGCGAAACGGCCTTCCTTCAGCATCCCGCCTGCCGTGATGATCTCCTCGTGTAGCCGATGACTGTCGCCGCCGATCACCACGAGCCGAGCATGGGCGACAACCGCAGGCGCATTGAGAACATGATTCGGAACAAGCCGGGCCGTGATGCGGTGCAGGCGCTTACGACCCTTCACGGACCAGACTTCCGCACGCAACAACCGCAGGCTCATCTGGACGAGACGGTGATTCAAGTGGACCAACACCACGTCGTCCCTGCCATCGGCGGCGGCGTGGTCGAAGGTGATCGGGCGAATGTCCTTCGTGTGAGGATGTTCCAGCCCCTCGGCGCACGCTGCCCAACTGTGCTTTAACGAGGGGAGCGTGAAGACCGGCTTGCCGGATAGATGCTTGATGGGAACCAGGGCCGGCTGCTCGGCCAGCGCCAGGCCGACCTCGACCACCTTGCGGATATTGTCGGGCGACATTCGGAGTTCTCGTTGCGTCTCCCGGTACTGCTCCAGAAGTTCGTTGATATGCTTCGCCAAGTCTCGCTCGAACTTCAGCATCTTCCGCACAGGTTCGACCTTGGCATCGGCCCGACCAACGCCCGGCATCGTGTAGCCACGCCCCAGCATGGCCTGTTCGACATCATCGGCCAGCACCGTGCCGTAGCTCCCCAGGTCTTCCCGGATCGTCTCCACCTTCTGCGCCACCCGCATCAGGAACTCCAGGTCTGCGTCCAGGTCCGAGGCCCGGCTGGAGAACGACGATTGCTGACGCTTCTTGTAGCCTTCACCGACGAAGTGGTAGACGAAGACTTGCCGCTCGCCGTTGGCGGCGAGGAAGCCTTTCTGACCGTGGCGGTCGATGCGACCGTTGCGCTGCTCCAGCCGGTTCGGGTTCCACGGGATTTCGTAGTGGATTAGCCGGTAGCAGTGGTTCTGAAGGTTCAAGCCTTCGGCGGCGGCGTCCGTGGCGAGCAGGATGCGGACATTACTTTCGTCTGGACCAGACTGGAAGGCGTTTTTGACATCCTCCCGTTCCTCCAGGTCCATGCCGCCGAACATGGTCAGCAGCCGGTCGTCTTTGGTGAAGCCTTGCTGGGCAAGGATTTCCTTGAGCCAGTTCTGCGTGGCCCGGTACTCGGTGAAGATGATGACCCGCTCGTGGCTCCATTTCATTTTGGGGCGAATGTGCGTGTTGAGCCAGTCGATGAGGCACTTCACCTTGGAGTCGAGTTGGCCCGACGCCTTTTCTGCCCACAGCCGCATTTGCTTCAACAGGGCTATTTCGTTGGCTGCCGGTTCGCTGAACAGCAGCGAGGCAGCGTCCACAGCGTCGGTGGTGGCCTCGTCGTACTCGGTGTCGTCGGCATAATCTTCGTCGATGCGGTCGAGTTCCTGCTTCAAGATGCCCATCGACGGTTTGCGGACGGTCTTGCCACGCTTGGCCTCTCGGAGCGACTTCTCATGCTGATCGAGCGTCGTGAGGAACGCAGCGGGACTGGAGAAGAGGCGCTTCTTCAGGGTCTTGAGAACGAATTCGGTCGCCAACTTCTCGGAGTTGTCTTGTGCCCGGCTGGACCTTGATTCAGCATACTCCCGCAAAGCGGCATGGACGGCACGCTCTTCGTCGGTGTACGGAACCTCGATGGGGTCCAGCACCCGTTTCGGAAAGCGTGGCGAGCCGTCCCACTTCGGCGGCAGTTCGGACTTCATGCGCCGGACCATGACGGCGTTGAGTTGCTTGCGGTCGGGCGGTGTGGCACGGGCGAACCGCTGGTTGTCGAGCAATTCGAGCAGCGCCGAGAAACTTTCCGGGTAGCCATTGTGCGGAGTGGCCGTGAGGAACAGCTTGTGTTCAAAGTGCGGCACCAGCAGTCGCAGAGCTTGTGTGCGCAGCGAGTCCGTGGCGTAGCGACCCACACCCGATGGGGCGCAGTTGTGTGCCTCGTCCACGATCAACAAGTCGAACTTGCGGGGGAAGGCCGGCTCGTCTGGTCCTGGCAGCAGTTCCCGGAACAGCCGCAGCGGTCGCTCTCGCTTTAGGAAGTCGATGCTGGTGATGAGCCGAGGGAAATGGTTCCACGGGTTGACGTGAATTCCCCGGCTACGGCGAAGCAACCCCATCATGGTCGAATTCACGATGCGGAAGTCGAGGCCGAACTTGTCCCTCATCTGCTCCTGCCACTGCACTTGGAGGGAAGCCGGGCAGACGATCAGAATCTTCCTGGTGCGGTGACGAATGATGAGTTCGAGCGCCACCATTCCCGCCTCGATGGTCTTGCCGAGGCCCACGTCATCGGCGACCAGGAGGTTGACCCGTGGCATCTGGATGGCCCGCACCACGGGGTCAAGCTGGTAGTCTTCAATGTCGATGCCGGAACGAAAAGGAGCCTGAATCGTGCGCACGTCTGCCGACGACGAGGCACCCCAGCGCACGGCGTCAAGAAAGGCGTCAAGTCGGTCGGGCGGATCGAAGCCCGTGGGATCGGGGAGGGCAACCTTTTCGACGACCCTGGCCCCAGGCTCGATCTCCCAAATGACGTTCAGTTCTTCGCCCATGCCGTCGTCCTCGACCGACGACAACGAGATAAGATGCTGCGGTGGCTCCAGCCCGGCTTGAAGGCGGTCGAGTGGTAGCGTGCTGGCGGAAACGTCCGTGACCATCCAGGTGCGTGACCGGACGCTGACCATCTGCCCTTGTTCGGGGTGCGGCGAAGTTGTGGTTGTCGTGGTCATGTGTCCCCCTCCGTCTGAATGGTCGCCTCGACGGGCTTATCACTGCCATTCGCTGAAGGAATATGCGGCTGCGGCACAACATCGTCGAATAGCTTGTTCTGTTCATCGACTCGCAGCACTGCATCAACTTCCGGGTCAGAAACCATTGTTGGCTGGGTTTCTTGAAGGCGCTTTTGAAGATTAAACGTCCGCTGATGGGCCTTACGAAGCACGGTCTGATAGACCATCGGAATAATGTGGGTATTCTCACCGTAGTCTGCCGATTCCAACCCTTCCTCCAGCGTTGCGCCGAGGACGTAAGCAACAATCTCGGTCGAAGTATGGACTCGGCCAGCCTTCCGAATCTCCTTCGAGTAATCACGGGCCTGATCCGCTTCCTTCTGCGTCACGCAAAAGCCGCCCTTTTTCAACTCAAGAATGGCGACCTTGCGGATTCCAGATATTTCGCCTGCCGCATCGTAGGCGTCAGCGCAGTAGGCTCCGATGGAGGTTTCGGGCAGTACAACGAAATCGGGCCTGCGTTTCGGCGGTTTGTAGTCAGCGCCACCAAGAAACCTGCCGATGACCTCGGCCAGCCCTCGGTTGGATCGAAAATCGACCGCTTCGTATTCAGGCCCGAAAATCCACAGACCCCGCTCGAAAAGCGGCTGGAGGTCGTGGAGTTCGTCGGCGTGCGGGTTTTCGACGAGCTTTTCCATGCGTTCGATCAGCTTCAGCCGTCGATCAAGTTCATTCAGCACGATCTCGGCGTTGCTCGCCGTCCACTGCTGCATCAGCGTGTTCCAGGTGTCCAGATCGTTTGGGGAACAGGCAGCCAACTGCGTCAGTAGGTCATACCCGGCACGGCTTTGCTCCAGCTTCGCCAAGACCTGCACGGTGCGTGACAGATCACGGTCGGACATGGTGGGACACTTTTCTTGCACTTCGTCAATGAACTGCCCGATAGCCTTCTTCGATATGGTGGGTAGTTCCCCCATCAATTCCCGACTGTTCTCGATGGCGGTCTTCTTCCGCTCTTTCCGGGTCGTCGCCAACTGTGCCTGAATTTCCTTAATGACGTACCGATGCACGGCGTCCCGGACGGTGTTGGTCCGCTGGTTGGCGTGGAAGTCGGACCAGTCCGCCTTAACGTCTTGACCTGGGATCAAAAAATCAGCCATCACGATGAAGCTAAACTTCTTCGCATGTTCCGTCCGACCGTCGAGGTAAGCGCCTTCGTCATCCAGCCGGTCCCAGCTTGGCTCGCCGACCCGCCGCTGGTTGACCCACCAGGTAATCCCCCGCAGTTTGGCGCTGCGGTAATGCTCGATGGAGTCGATAAAGTGGACAGTGACCGTTCCGTGGCCCTCGATGGGAATCTCGGTCGTCTTCAGTCCTTCGAGCGACATGAGTTCGACCGGCTGTTGGTTCACTCGGATGCAGAGCGACGGGTCCACGATGAACTTCGAGCCGATCAGTTGACGCAGTTCTTCGACGGCGAGCAAGTGTCTGTCGAGAACGGCGGATACTTCAGTCCCGTGGCCCTTTTTCTTCGTCTCGGCGAGCAGGATGATCTCGAATGGCGTCGTCCCCGTGGTCGCCAGTCCGACCCGAACTTGGATGCAGGCTCCGTCCTTCATCGTGACGACTTCATACGAGTCGGCAAAGCAGAACGGGGCGTGACGGCCTTTTCCACTTCGCCCGAAGGCCGTCCGCTTAATTCCCTTGACTCCCTTCGGGAACACGACCACGTTGCCCTGTTCGGCCTCCCGGTCGTAGCAGAGGGTTCGCCAGCGCCGCTCGAACTCGGTCTTGGTCATGCCGATGCCGTCGTCCGTGACCGAGAACTTCTGTCCCTTCTCGGTCGGCCAATTGATGTCGATCTTCGTGGCCCCGGCGTCGTAGGAGTTGGCGATCAATTCAAGGATCGCTGTGCGGGGTTCGCTGATGATTTGCCCGGCGTGGTCCTGGAGAAACCGATCCGCAAAGGCGAAGGGTGCGTTGTCAAACAGCGTTTTTGACGGAGCAGCCATTTCCACAACCCTTCAACGGATAACACTTGTCCGCATCACTGATCGCTCATGCCATTCGCAGCCGTTTCACACGGCAAATAGTGAATGGGCGTTTGTTTCCTTCCTTTGCTGGCGCACCGGCTCGACCGGCTGCACAATGGCGATCACCCGGTCGGCAACCCTGCGGGCCTCGACCGCAATCGCACGGCGCTCCAGCTTCCTGGCCTGGGATTCCCACCAGGACAAATCCTCCCTGCCTGACCCGTCGCCTGCCGTCTCGTCGAGGAACATGCGGTGAATGACCGACGCTTCCGGCACCCGCATATTCGTCGGGATCATGAACCCGTCTTCCTGCGCTGCGTCATTCGGGATCAGCTTCACGGCCCGCAGTTCGCCGGGCGGCGGTTCATCGCCGAAGAGGCTGGGCGTGGCAAGCCGCCGCCTCACTGCCTTCTTGTGGGCCAGCATTGCCTCCAGGTACAGCACCGGGGTCGGCAGCCGCTTGGCGCAGGCGTTCAGTGTGGCCTGGAAGCTGGCTTCCGGGAATCCGCCGTCCAGGACCGCCTTCACCGTCTCGAACGTTAGCAGCGCCTTGCCGGCGTGGGCAGCACCGAACACCGGCTCGAAGAAAGGCTCGTAGAAGCCGACGTGCCCGGCGATCTCGTCCATCATCCTCTCGATGGGATCGTGTTCGGAGCGGTAGGCCGGCTCCCGGCTCCCCTCGTCGGCGTGGGTGGTCAGTCGGTGGGCGATCTCGTGCCATCTGGTGAAAAAGCGCCGGGCCAGCTTGCTGCCCCGGCAGTCGATCACCGCCACGAACCGATCCGGGGCGTCGTCGCCGACGTTCCGCCGCACCAGCGTCCCGTAGGTCGGGTTGCCGGCGTCGTCGAACTTGGACCGCATGGCGGCAAAGACGAAATCCCTCTTACCCCTGGCGTACTTGTCGGTGATGCGGGAGAAATCGTCGTCCGACCGGATTTCCTCGAAGACCATCTGGAGGCGCAGGGTCACGAGGTCTTCAAGCTGGCTGATGGTGGTCACGCCACGGGCCTCGGCTACCCAGCGGTCGATTCGGCTGCGGCAAAAATCGAGGATGCCGTCCACAGGCGCAGCTGCGCTGACGCCGAGTTGTGCGGCGAGGTCAAGGATTTCAGGCGCAGCGTCGAGAAGGGTCATTCGTTTTCCAGGAATTCCTTCACGCCCTCGTAGAATTTCCGCCAGTCCACCGCCTCAAGGTCGTCCTTTTTCTTGGCGCTGCGGTGGGCCACGATCTGCTTCTGCATGTCGAGCAGCATCAAGGTCTGCCGCAAAGATAGCCCTTCGTCAGCAGCGAACCTCGCCAGCGTTGCGGGGATGGATACCTCGGTCACGGGCTTCACCGTGGCGTCCCCGGTCATCAGGTAGTCGAGCGAAAGGCTCAAAGCACGGGCGATGTCAAGGAGGTTCGTGGCGCTGACGTTGCGCTTGTCGTTCTCCAGGTCGGACAGGAATCCCTTGGAAATCCCAGCTTTTTGGCACAGTTGATCCTGCGTCCAGCCGAGTTCCAGCCGACGTTTCCTGATCCGCTCGCCTACGCCCGTCACTCGATGCTCTCCTTGTCCGGGACGATCCCGAAGCACATCCACGTCGCAATGAAGAACAGTCTACAGGCTCGCAGGCCAGATTTCAACCAGGCAGCCATCTTGCCTTCCTGTATTGCGAACTGTAGTGTATCGGGTAATATCCAGAACGTCCAGCAAGAGGAGCCTGAACTGGCCCGTATCCCTGATCGTGAGCAGTCTATGTCGCAGCCCGAAACCGATCCTGCCCTTGACGACCATCTTCTCAGCGACCTTTACCGGGAACGCCGGGTCGGGTGGGAAAAACTGCTGACGAGTCTCGCCCTGCCTACAAACATCGGGATCGTCAAAACCATGACTCTCGGTCAGGCGAAAGCATTCGCCGCAGAACGGGCCACGAGAGAGGCCGGTCATGGATCAAAGGCACCGGGGGCCGATTCCCGCCCAACGATGACCACATCTCCCGCTGCTGCGCCCCTGGAACAAGCCTTCTCTACCTTGGACCTGGATTCGATCACCGCCGCCGTCAAGGAAGAGATCGCTGCCGCCAAGGAGACGGTCAGGACGGCATGGCTCGACATCGACGGGATCGAACACCTGAACGACGCACCCGGCAGTTTCGTGTACCGGCTGATCCTCTCCTCCCCTGCGCACTTCGGTCCCGATCAGTCGGTCACTTTTCAGACTCGCCATCCGAAGGACACCATCCAGGCCGTCATCGTCCGCTCCGATGATGAGGGGCTGGTGGTCGAGTGCCAGAAGCCGCTGCCCACCGACGCCAAACTCCTCAGCCTGTCGTTCGACCCGACGTTCATCCTGCGGGCGTTGGAGAAATTCGTCCTCGAAATGGCACCCAAGGGCGGTCGAATCGCAAGCCTCGTAGCCGGCAGGACGCTCCCTGCCCCCGGCCCGACCCGGCCACGCTCCTACCCTGGCCTCAACGACGAGCAAGCCCTCGCCGTGGAGGAGATGGCTACCACGCCACTCCATCTCCTTTGGGGACCGCCCGGCACCGGCAAGACTACCACCATCGGAACCGCCATCGCTCGGTGGATGCGGCAGGGGAAGCGAGTGCTGGTCGTCTCAACCTCGAACGCCGCAGTGGACGTGGCGCTGCGGGCAGTCCTCAAGAACTTGCGGCCCGATGAGAAACGGGGAGTGCTGCGGCTGGGCACGTCGCTGGACCCCGTGGTGCGGGAAATCACGCTCGGCGGGAAGCTGGCGGCGCAGAACGTGCCCCTGGCTCGTGGGATCGCCAGGGCACAGGAGCGGCTGCGGCAGATTCGAGAATTGGTCCAGAACCGCAGCTTGTCCCACGACCGTCTCCACGAACTCTACGCCGAGGCCCAAACCTACGAGAAGAAGATCGAGGAGTTCAACAAGCAGACCGCACAGGCAGCCCCGCAGTTGACCAGCGGCGTCCTCGTCACGGGCTGCACCCTCGCCAAGATGGTTCTTGACGCCGATCTGCGCCAAGAACCGTTCGATGTGGTCGTGCTGGACGAGGCGTCGATGGCCTCACTCCTCTACGCCGTCGCCGCCGCCTTCCTCGCCTCCGAACACCTGGTCTACGCAGGCGACCCGAAACAGCTTCCGCCCATCGTCCAGGCGGAAGGGCGCAACGCTGCCCGCTGGTTCGGGTGGAGCGTCTACGACTGGTTCGGGGTGGCGGTCGGGGAAGACGTACAAGCCACCCGCCTGAGCCTGCTCCGCACGCAGTACCGCATGACCGACGAGATCGGGGGCGTCGTCAGCCGACTCAGCTACGGCGACCTCCTCCGTCACGGGCGGTCAGAGAAGGGGCCGAAGGTCGAGTTCATCGACATCGGCGGCGAGTGGCAAACGACCCACTACTCAGTGCAGGAGAAGTCCTACTACCACCTGGGGGCGGTCCCCCTCTTGCACGCCCTGTCGCCGTTCCTCCAGCACGACGAGCTACTTCTTCTGTCTCCGTTCCGCCCGCAGCGGTCAATCCTGGCCGCACTCGCCTTCGACCTGCGGCAATCGGCGACCGGGCGGAAAACGTCGGGCAGCACCATCCACCGGGCGCAGGGGTCGGAGGCCAGGGCGGTCGTTGTGGACCTGACGACCCATTCCCCGGAAAAACTCGTCGCTTTCTTCCGTGACAAGCACTGCGAGCGTCTATTCAACGTCGCCATCAGCCGGGCCAGGGACCATCTCCTCATCATCGGCAACAAGGCCATGCTCCGAGAGTTGGGCCGGACGATACCGTTTTGGGGGCGGGTGCTGGGCGAGTTCGGGCGAGGAATCAGCGAACTGACGTGCGATGAAGTGCTGGACGACCTCGACCAATACGACAGCCTGCCGGCTGTCCCGCTGACAGGAGCTAAGAGCCTGCCGGCGATCTACTCGCACCACCCTGCGCTCGGCGCTGCCCGGCCCGGCATCGACACACTCAAGAACACGGCTGCCAGCCGAAAACTGCTGGTGTTGACGGAAAGCAGCGGCTCGGTGGGGGCGGGTGACTACATCGTGCGGACCAGCCCGAACTGCCCACCCGTTTTTGTGGCGGGCGGGACGGTGTGCCTCCCTTACGGGGGAAAGTGGCTGGCCTTTCCCTCCCCGAACGTCAGCCGGGTGGTGTGGCGGATCGGGTTCTCGCACCTGGCCGACGATGAAGTGGACCCGGCCCAAGCTCGAAGGTTCTTCTGCCCGGAATGCTCGGACGGCGACCTCGTGCTGCGCCAGCAAAAGGGGGAGGGATGGTTCCTCGTCTGCACGAACGGCCAGAAGCACACATGCTATCACCGAAGGCGGCTCTCACTCGACGACGCCAAACTGAAGGTCCGCTTGCACGATATGAGATGCCCCAACAAGCACCCGCTGACTGTCCGGCAGAGCGGCACTCGATATTTCCTGGGCTGCGAGAACTATCCAGCGTGCGAATACACCGAGGCGTTGTCAATCCTCGAAGGGATGTGACAATGCCGTGGAACAAGTTGGGCAGCTAACGATGTGCTGAGGAAATGATGACAAATCTAATCGTCCGACTTCTCAGTGTCCTCGGCTCCAGCGCTTCGCTGTTGAGCCTGATCTTCGTTTTCCATCCGTCAGGCGAAGCATTTTCAGCCATCGAAGGCATCTTAATCGGCTTCGGCGTCGTCCTAACTGCCGTTGCGGTTTTCATGGACATACGAGACTTCGTAAGCCATCGTCCCAAAGCGTTTAAGACCAAGAAGCAGATACGGGATTACATGTATCACTGGATTGACGGCGGTGGTAAAGTCTGCATTTTCTCGAACGATTTGTCATGGGTGGATGATGATTCAGAAATGATAGATATGCTCCGGCGAAAAGCCGAAAAGAACGAGTTGAGTATCTGCATTCCAGAAATGATTCCAATTGCCGAAACACTGAAGGCCAACGGCGCAACGATTCTGACGTATGCCCCGCTGAAAGTTGTGCCGCAGTCTCGTTTTACCATCATCAACTGTGGACGGCTGGATTCCCAGGTGGCAGTGGGTCGCAGGATGGATGGCGTTCATGTGATCGAAGAATTTGGTGCTGGAGATCATCCTGTGTTTGCTGTCGCCTCCGATCTTGTCGAGATCGTGACTCGGTACAGCCAGACCCGCCGAACTTCATAGAGGTCATCATGCGTCGGGTGTGGAACAAGACACAGGCCGAAATCGCTCAGGAGTGGGACCGGATTGCCGTCCACCGTTCCGACCAGATTCGGAGCGGAAAAGACATCAGCTACGAGCATGTCTTGATCCCTTCGATCCTTGAGTTGATCCGAGATTGTGATTCCTCTGCGGTTCTTGACGTGGGGTGCGGGTGCGGATTCTTGACAGCGAGGCTTGCGAAATTAGGTGGTCATGTCACTGGCATAGACATTAGTGCCAAGAGTATTGAACTTGCGAGGAAGCATTGCCAGCAGTGCAACAACATCAACTTCGTCGAAGGGGCCATCGAGAACATAAGGTCGGAAGATGTCGGCCTGTTCAGCTTGGCCGTTGCCAACATGTCGCTCATGGCAATTCTGCGTCTCGATGCTACTCTCAGTTCACTCTTTCGTCTCATCCGACCAGGAGGCCATCTGGCGTTCGCAATCACACACCCATGCTTTTGGCCGCAGTATTGGAATTACAGCAAGGAGTGGTTTCGCTACCGTGAAGAGAACGTGATCGAGGCTCCCTTTCGCATCTCGCTTGATTCCAATGATTACTTCACAACGACTCACATTCACCGCCCACTTGAGCGCTATGTTGAAGAACTGACGAAGACAGGCTTTGGCATCTGCCGCATGTTCGAGCCGATTCCAAGGCCGGAGATCGAGGCATTGTATCCGCATCCCTGGGAGTATCCTCGATTCTTGTTTGGCTTGTGTGAGCGAGCCGGATGAAACAGGTGGTGTTGTGAAAGTCCTCTTCCTCCACGGCTGGCAGTCAGTCCCAGGCGGCGTCAAGCCGACGTACCTGGCCCGGCACGGCCACGAGGTCATCAACCCAAAACTCCCCGACGACGATTTCAGCCAGGCTGTCAGGATCGCCCAGGCCGAGTTCGACCGGCACCAGCCGCAGGCGGTCGTCGGCTCTTCACGGGGCGGGGCCGTGGCGATGAATATCGACAGCGGCGAGGCGAAACTCGTTCTGCTCTGCCCGGCCTGGAAGAAGTGGGGATCGGCCAGGACGGTCAAGCCTGGCACGGTGATCCTGCACAGCCGGGCCGACGACGTGGTGCCGTTCGCCGACAGCGAGGAACTGGCGAGGGCCAGTAGGGCGACGTTGATCGAGGTTGGCAACGATCACCGCCTGGCCGACCCGGAGCCTCTGGCGGCGATGCTCAGGGCGTGTGCGGGGGCGTAGCCGCAGAACTTGCCGGGCAAGGGACTGGCGAAACAGCCGTCGTGTTCCCGCAGGACGAAAGGGGGCTTCTGGATGATCCGTAGCGCAACTGTGATGGCTGCCGTCTTTCTCGTGACCCTGAACGGGAGTGCCCAGGACAAGAAGGGGCCGCTCGCCGACCTGCCCAGCAAGCCGGGTGCGCACGTCGAGAAGATCAAGGCGATGGGCGACAACGAGTGGCTGAAGCTCGGTGCCCCCGCCGCCGACCCGAAGTGGGGCAAGGCACGGGGAAGTGCCTGGGGCGCTAAAGCCCTGATCCTGGCACCGGACAAGCGGGGAGCCTTCCTCTACGGCGAGGGCGTCCACGCCTACGTCAAGCCGGATGGGCACGTCATGGACGACCTGTGGTTCTACGACATCAACCGGCACGCCTGGCTCTGCCTCTACCCCGGAACGGACACCAAGACGTTCACGCAGCGGGTGAAGGACGGGCAACTGTTGATCGACGAGAACGGGCAGTTGACCGACGACGGCAACCGGCCCGTGCCGCTGCACCCCCTGGTCCACGCCTGGGGCTACCTCGCCTACGACTCCGACCGCAATAAGTTCGCCTTCCTCAGTTGGTCGGCTGGCCCGGTCCCACGGTACTTCCTGGGCGGCGAGAAGCTGATGGACGAGGGGCTGAAACTGCTCGAAGGGCAGTTGAAGGGCAAGAAGAAGGCGGTCTTCTCGCCCTGGTTCTACGATGTGGCGTCGGGCCGGTTCGAGCGGTCCCCCACGGCGAACACGACCGCCATCAGCGCAGGCGGGTTCCCGCAACTCCACTACCTCCCCGACCGGAAGCAGTTCCTCGCCGTGGGGTCCGACACGGTGGCGATCTACGACCCGGCGAAGAACCTCTGGACCGACGCCAAGCCGAAGGGGCCGTCGCCCAAGGGGTACGACGCCTGCGGCTGCCACGACACGAAGCGGGGCCGCATCTACCGGAACGACGGCGACGGCTCGAAGGGGGAAGGACTGATGGCCTACGACATCGGGGCCAACACCTGGAGCCACCTGAAGCCCACGGGAATTGCGCCGGAGCCGGCCAACACCAACGCAGCGTTCTACGAGTACGACCCTCGCCTCGACATAGTGGTGGCGATCCACTTCAAGGGAAAGAAGCCAGGTATCTACGTCTACGACCCCAAAAGCAACTCCTGGGCGGACCCGATTCCGTTCCCGGCAGACGGCCCCAAGTTCCCGTTCGCCGCCAACACGTTCTTCGACCGGGAGTTGAACGCCTACTTCTGCCACGTCGCCGGGGATAGCAAGGACGACGGAGTGATGTGGGTGTATCGGTACAAGAAGTGAGGAAAGAGCAGGGACAGGACGACGAGGAATGACTGATGGCCTTCGATGAATCCCTCGCCGCCCGCATCCGGGACGCCCTGGCCCGCCGCAGGAACATCGAGGAGAAGAAGATGTTCGGCTGCATCTGCTTCTTCATCAACGGCAACGCACTCGTCGGGGTCTGGAAAGATCGGCTCATCGCCCGCCTCGGCCCCGACGAGGGGGAAGCATCGCTGCGAGAGCCGCACGTCCGAGCGTTCGACATCACCGGCAGGCCGATGAGGAATTGGGTGGCGGTCGGGCTGGAGGCCGTCGAGGACGACGACCAGTTGACCCGCTGGATCGACCTGGCGCTGAAGTTCGTGAAGACACTGCCGGCGAAGGAGAAGTAATCGTGTCTCGACTCCAACTCGCTATCGAGCAGATCGTCTTTGCCCGCAACTACACCATCGGGTTGCTCGACCAGACACCCGCCGACGAGTGGTTCCAGCAGCCTCCTGGCGGCGTCAGCCACGTCGCCTGGCAGGTCGGCCACGTCGCCTTCTCCGAGTACCGCCTGGCGCTTTGGCGCATCCGGGGCGAGCAACCCGGCGACGACGCCTTCTTTTCGCCCGAATTCAAGCGTCTATTCGGGGCGGACTCGGTGCCACAAGCGGATTCGACATACCCGCCAGGCCAACTTCGGGCGGTGCTGGACCGTGTACATCAGCAGGTACTTCAGGAACTCCCTGGCCTCGACGAAGCAGAACTCGATCAGTCGGTGCCGCACCCGCACCCGTTTGCGACTACGAAGCTGAAGGCGCTGCTTTGGTGCGCCCACCACGAGATGTTGCACGCCGGGCAGATCGGCCTGCTGCGCCGCCACCTGGGATTTCCTCCGATGTGGTGAGGGAGAAATTGTCTCGTGGCATTACATCGCACAGACACCGCCATCGACCGGCAGGGTGTGGCCGGTGACGTAGCGGGCTTCATCGGACAGCAGCCACACCACGGCATCGGCAATTTCGTCCGGCTGGCCGATCCGCCCCATCGGGACGAAGGCGGCGTAGCTGTGCGGGTCGCCGCCCGTCCCTTTCGCCAAGAGCGGCGTCTCCACCGGGCCGGGGCCGACCGCATTGACACGGATGTTCTGTTTGGCGTAGTCCAATGCCGCCGCCTTGGTCATGCCGGTGACGGCGTGCTTGCTGGCGACGTACAGGCTCCAGCCGGGATAGCCGTTCAACCCGAAGATCGAGGACGTGTTCACGATGCTGCCGCCCCCGGTCTTGAGCATCTGCTCGATCTCGAACCTCATGCAGAAGAACACGCCCTTGATGTTCACGTCGAACAGGAAGGACGCCTTCTCGATGTCCTGCTCATGCAGCGGGACTTGCTGGCCGTCCACCCCGGCGTTGTTGAACGCCACGTCCAGCCGTCCGAACTCGGCAACCGCCTTGTCCACCAGCCCCTTCACGTCGGCGGGCTTGCTCACGTCGGTTTTCTGGAACACGGCCCGGCCCCCGGCCTGTCGGATGAGGGCCACGACTTCTTCGCCTTTGGTGGCGTCCCGGTTGCCGATCACGACCACTGCCCCGGCCCTCGCCATTGCCAGAGCGGTCGCCCTGCCGATCCCGGTCCCGCCCCCGGTCACAATCCCCACCTTGTCCTTCAAGTTCGCCATCGTCGTCTTCCTCCGTCGTGAGTGTCAGTCGAACTGTGAGCGGTTGCCGAGCCGCTGGCCGTGGACCCGCAGTTGCTCGCCGTAGTCCAGTTGGGCAGGCTCCCAGCGCCGTAGGGCTTCGACAACATTCCCGCTGGTAGCGGTCAGGCAGTCGGCAAGGGCGAGGGCGTTCGCCGCCGCCTTCGCCGTACTCGCCGCCGTGTGGGGCCGGGGAACGAACGCCGCATCCCCGGTCAGGCACACCCGCCCGGACGCCATCGTTGGCACAGCGAGATCGTGGATGGTCTGCACGAACGGCTCCGTGGTGGCCTCCACCAGCCGCAGGAACAACGGCGGCAAGATGCGGCGGGCGTGGTCGTGGAGCCAATCGGCCATGAGGGGTGAGACGAACCCCTGCGGCACGGAGAACTCCCGCCGCCGCCCGTCCTTGTCGGTCAATACCAGGTCGAGTTCGTCGCCGGGGGATGCGTTCAAGTACCACACCCAATTCAGCCGCCGCTCGCCCGGCGTTAGCGACCCGTTCGGGCCGGGGATCAGATAGCAGAGGATGTGCGTGTGGCGGGCTTGGAAGAAGGTGAACCGCCCGGCGAACTCGGCGGCAAGATCGGGGGCGTCGTGTTCCAGCACCACGCCCCGCCATGCGACGTACCCGGCGTACTCCGAATGCACGTCGGGCAGCAGTTGCCGCCGCACCGCCGAGCCGGGGCCATCTGCCCCCACCAGAAGGCCGCACGTCACGTCCTGCCCGCCGTCGAACCGGGCTGTCACCGTCTCGCCGGTCGTATCGAACCCGGTCAGCCGGACGCCGACGTGGTAGCGGTCTTCCCCGAAGGCGGCACGCAGTTTCCGGTACAGCGCATCCCACGAAGTCATTGCCTGCGGCATCGGCCCTTCTTGGGCTATCGAGCCGTCCGCATGAAGATAACGGCGGGTGCGGACGGGGACGACGACCGACTCCAGGGGGGCGACGTTGTAGCGGGTCAAGAACTCAGCAACTTCCGATTGGAAGACGATGCCAGCACCCCGATCCTGCATCAGCCCGGACGACTTCTCGTAGACATCAACCTCGTAGCCGAGCGACCGAAGGGCGATGGCGTCGAACAGCCCGCCGAGCGAGCCGCCGACCACCACGACCTTCGGGGCCGGGCCATGTCCGTTCAACATGACGGCTTCCCTCCCGGCCCAATGGTGCAGACGCTCCCCTCATCGTCGGGCAGTGCTGCGGCCTGCTCAAAGGCGGCGAGGAAGTCGCTCGGCTCTCTCGCCCCGGACAGGGCCAGCGTGTTGTTGATGACGAAGAACGGCACGCCCAGCACCCCGGAACGATGGGCTTGCTCTTCCGCCGCCCGGATCGCCCCCACGCCGCCATCGCCGCTCACAAGAACTTCGGCCTTGCTTCGGTCAAGCCCGGCTTCGGCTACCACGTCCAGCAGTTTCGGTGTGCGGCTGATGTCCCGGCCATCGGTGAAGTAGGCTCGGAAGAGCGCCTCCACCACGGCGTCCTGCACGTCCTCCCGGTCGGCCAGCCAGATGAGGCGGTGAGCATCGAGCGTGTTGGGTGTCCGCTCGATCTTGTCGAAGGCAAATGGGATGCCCTCGGCCAGTCCCGCCTCGGTCACTTGGGCGTCGAGGACCAGCGACCGCTCCCAGCTTCCGAACTTGGCGGTGCGGTACTCCCTACGGTTCATCCCCTCCCTGGGCATGTGCGGGTTGAGTTGGAAAGGAAGCCAGCGCACCCGCACATCCCGACGCCCGGAGAGGGCGATGGCCTTTTCCAGCCGCCGCTTGCCGATGTAGCACCACGGACAAATCACGTCCGAGATCACGTCCACTCGCACAGCCATAGCTGGGCCTCCTTCATGGGAACTTGGAGCCTGAACTCGCTCCTGATACCATGATAGGAGTCATAGATTCCACAGAGCAAGTAGGCACCATTTGGTTCCTTAGCTACCGAAGGGCAACCATGAGCAGCCAGATCAAGGTCTACGGCGAGGACTACCCGTCCCGACAACTCTTGGAGTTGATCGGAGACAAGTGGACCCCGATTATCCTGTACGTCCTCGGTGGCGGCACGAAGCGGTACGGCGAAATGCAGCGCCATTTGCCCGACGTGTCGAAGAAGATGCTGACGCAGACGCTCCGGGCGTTGGAGGAGGCAGGGCTGCTGCGAAGGACCGTGTATGCCGAAGTCCCGCCCAAGGTCGAATACGACCTGACGGAGTTAGGCCGGGCTTTTCTGGAGCCGGTCACGGGCCTGTGCCGGTGGGCGACCGACCACCCCGACGAACTCACCGCCGTCCGGCAGAATCGGAAAAAGGCACGGCGGCGGAAGTGAGGCGGGGCGACCACCGGCTGTCGATCCGTTGGTGACAATGTTGTTGGGAGCGTGTGAATGGAGGGTCGAGTGATGAACCCACCCGTCGTGAGGCAATCGACCGAAGGCCGAACCGTTGCTGTTGTCGGTGACGTGTACCGCTTTTTGGCGACCGGCGACGACACCAACGGCAAGTACGCCTTATGGGAAGCGCTCGTGGGTCCAGGGGGCGGGCCACCGCCGCACGTCCACAGCCGGGAGGAGGAAGGGTTCTACGTCCTCGAAGGCGAGATTACGTTCACGATCAACGGCGAGCGGGTCGTGGCGAAGGCGGGGATGTTCGCCAATATGCCCGTGAGTACGGCGCACAGCTTCAAGAACGAAAGCGACAAGCCGGCGAGGATGCTGATCTCGGTGGCACCGGCTGGCCTGGAGAAGATGTTCTTCGAGGTCGGCGTGCCGCTGCCCGAAGGGGCGACAACTGCGCTGCCTCCGACCAAGGAAGAGATCGAGAAGCTGCTCGCAGTTGCGCCGAGCTACGGCATCGAGATCAGATTGCCGGGACATTGATTGAGGACACGACCATGACTTCCACCTACACGCACATCCTTGATCTCGCCAAAGAAGCCGAGCCGCCTGCGGACGGCATCCTGAGCCGCACCGTCTTTCAGGACGACCGGATCAAGGCGGTCGTGTTCGGCTTCGGCCAGGGCCAGGAGCTTTCCGAACACACGGCGGCGAAACCGGCGATGCTGTACTTCGTGAAGGGCGAGGCCAGCGTCGGCCTGGGCGACGACGTGCAAGAGGCGCAGGCCGGCTCCTGGGTCCACATGCCCGCCAACCTGAAGCACTCGATCAAGGCGAAGACGCCGGTGGTCATGCTGCTGGTGTTGTTGAAGGAAGGAGAGTGACATGAACCCAACCAGCGCCGAGATACAGGCGACTGTGAAGGAGCGCTTCGCCGCCGTCGCCGCCTCACCGGGCAAAGAGAAGAAGTTCCCGGTCGGCCCCGCCAGCGCCAAGAAGCTGGGCTACGACCCCAAGGAGATCGACACCCTGCCGGCGTCGGTGACAGAATCCTTCTGCGGCGTCGGCAACCCGCTCGGCCTTGGCGAAGTCCGTCCCGGTGAGATCGTCCTGGACCTGGGCAGCGGGCCGGGGATGGACAGCCTTCTCGCCGCCCGCAGGGTGGGGCCGACCGGCAAGGTCGTCGGCGTCGATCTGTGCCCACAGATGGTGGAGAAGGCCCGCCGCAATGCCTTGCTGCTGGGCCTGCACAACGTCGAGTTCGTGGAGGCCGGGATCGAGAAGGTGCCGCTGCCGGGCGGCTCGGTGGACGTGGTGATCTCGAACGGCGTGCTGAACCTCTGCCCCGACAAGCCCGCCGTGCTGAAGGAGGCGTTCCGTGTCCTGCGTCCGGGCGGTCGCCTCCAGATGGCCGACATCCTGCTGCACGACGACGTGACGCCGGAACAGGTGGCCTGCTTGGGCGAGTGGTCAGACTGAATCGCCGGGGCCGTATGGGGGCGGTCGCTCCTGCAAATGCTGGCCGAGGCCGGCTTCGTCGAAGGCCGCATTCACGGCTGGACCGGCTACCACACGTCGTCGCAGACCGAGGGGGCGCTCATCACCGCCACAAAGCCATTGGCGGAGAAGCAGGCCGGGGAGGAACCCTGACCACGAGCTACACGCACTTCAGCAATCTGGCGAAGGAACTCCAGCCAGCGGACAAGAGCATCCTGAGCCACACGTTGTTCAGCGACGACCGACTCAAGATTGTTGTCTTCGGCTTCGCCCAGGGCGAGGAACTGACCGAACACACGGCCTCCATGCCCGCCGTCCTGCACTTCCTTCAGGGCAAGGCGGCGGTGACGCTCGGCGACGACCGGCACGAGGCGAGGCCCGGCACCTGGGTCCACATGCCGACCGGCCTGCGCCACGGCGTCCAGGCCAAGATGCCCGTGGTCATGCTGCCGATGCTTCTGATGTGACTGCCACCGCTGCCTTGACCTGCCCGGCTAACCCTTGACTAAAACACAACTACACCGTATAGTGTAATAGTGGATCAACAAGGGAGGCGGGCAGCCATGAAACGAGTAAACGCCGCAGAAGATTGCTGCACGAAGCCGGCGCTGAAGGAGCGCCCCCTGCTCACCCCGATCCAGGCGGGCGGGTTGGCAGCCGTGTTCAAGGTGCTGGCGAACGACACCCGCCTGCGGCTGCTCCACGCCCTGGTCCGGGCCGACGAACTGTGCGTGACCGACCTCGCCGCCTCGCTCGGCATGAAGCCCCAGGCCGTCTCCAACCAACTGCAACGCCTTTCCGACCTGGGCATCCTGGCCTCTCGGCGGGACGGCAACAACATCTACTACCGCCTCGTGGACCTTTGCGTGCGCTCCCTGCTGGACCAGGGCTTGTGCCTGATGGAAGAAGTCAGTCACCGAAGCGAAGGCCGGCACAGGACCGGCTGCTCGTAAAGGGCATCGAATGCAAATGCTGGCGGCGTGGTAGCCGGCAATCTTGTGTTGCCATCGGTCGGGTCGGCGCATCAAGGGAGACGGGGCACGGCATCAAGAAGGGAGAGGGAAAAATGAGCAACGAACCCACTAAACGCCTCGCTTTTCTGGATCGCTACCTGACGCTGTGGATTTTCCTGGCGATGGCGGCGGGGGTCGCCGTGGGGCGATTGGTTCCCGGCATCGAGGCGTGGATCAACGGTTTTCAGGTAGGCACCACGAACATCGCCATCGCCATCGGGTTGATCCTGATGATGTACCCTCCACTGGCGAAGGTACGCTACGAGGAGATGGGTGAAGTCTTCCGTAATTGGAAGATTCTCGGCCTGTCACTGGTGCAGAACTGGCTGGTCGGCCCGGTGCTGATGTTCGGCCTTGCCGTCGCCTTCCTGCACGACCGCCCGGAGTACATGGTCGGCCTGATAATGATCGGCCTGGCCCGCTGCATTGCGATGGTGATTGTCTGGAACGAACTGGCGAAGGGCGACAGCGAATACGCAGCCGGGCTGGTGGCCTTCAACAGCGTCTTCCAGGTGTTATTTTACAGCGTCTACGCCTGGGTGTTCATCACCGTCCTGCCTCCTCTCTTCGGGCTGCAAGGAAGTACGGTGCAGGTGAGCATCGGCGAAATCGCCTGGAGTGTCTTCGTCTACCTCGGCATTCCGTTCCTGGCGGGGATGGGCACCCGGTTCGTGCTGCTGCGGGCCAAAGGGCGAACGTGGTACGAGCAGCACTTCATCCCCCGGATCAGCCCGATCACGCTGATCGCCCTGCTGTTCACGATCCTCGTCATGTTCAGCCTCAAGGGCAACCTCATCGTTCAGATTCCGCTCGACGTGCTGCGCATCGCCGTGCCGCTCCTGGTCTACTTCGTGGTGATGTTCCTGGTGAGTTTCTGGATGGGCAAGAAGATTGGGGCGGATTACTCCAAGACGGCCACGGTGGCGTTCACGGCGGCGAGCAACAACTTCGAGTTGGCGATTGCGGTGGCCGTGGCTGTCTTCGGGATCAACTCCGGTGCCGCCTTCGCCGCCGTCATCGGCCCCTTGGTCGAGGTTCCCGTGCTGATCGGCCTCGTGAACGTGGCGTTGTATTTCCAGCGCCGCTATTTCAGCGGCAAGGTTGCAGAAGAAGAAACTGTCGCAGCTTCGGCTCGTGCAGCGTGCCCCACGTCGCTGGGGGTCCACAAGTGACCGCTTGTTCGAGAAGGGCTGCCGTGAGGGAGGAACAGCCATGAACCAGTCGAAACATCAGACCTGCTACGGGGCGATGTTCCCGGATGTCCTGCACGTCGAGAGCGACCGGCCACACCGGGGAAAGGTGTTTTCGATCCTGTTGCAACGGGCCGGGGGCATGATCCGTTGCAACAGGGAAGTGAATGTCAACACCGAACAGTGGGATGAATGTCGGAAATGCCCGGAGTTCGACGGATGCTACCAGTTGAGCATGGCGAAGCTGCTGTTGGAGTCGGCCATCGTCAACGAATAACAACGCCGTCATGGAGATAGCCTCGTGAAGAAAGTCCTGTTCGTCTGCGTCGAGAACTCCAACCGCAGCCAGATGGCCGAGGCGTTCGCCCGCATCCACGGGGCCAGCAAGGTGGAAGCCTTCAGTGCCGGCTCTCGGCCATCGGGCCGTGTGAACCCAAAGGCAGTCGAGGCGATGAAGGAGGTCAGCTACGACCTGACCACGCACACGTCGAAGGGGCTGGACGAGTTCAACGGCCAGGAGTTCGACGCCGCCGTGACGATGGGCTGCGGCGACGAGTGCCCATTGGTCCTCGCCAGGCGGCGGCTCGAATGGCAGATTCCCGACCCCAGGGACATGACTCCCGGCCAATTCCGGGACGTGCGGAACCTGATCGAAACGATGGTCAAGGAACTGATCGCAACACTGTGAAGGAGGATTTCATGTCGCAAGCTATTCAGCAGGCCGTGAAGTCGAAGTACGGGGCGGTCGCCACGAGCGGCCTGTCCACCGAGCATTCAGGCGTGCGGGCCGTGGCCGAGGCGTTCGGCTACACGCCCGAAGAACTCGCCGCAATCCCCGCCGAGGCCAACATGGGGCTGTCGTGCGGCAACCCCACGGCGACGGCCAACCTGCGGCCTGGCGAGGTCGTCGTGGACCTGGGCTGCGGCGGCGGGCTGGACGTGTTCCTGGCGGCGGCGAAGGTGGGGCCGACCGGCAGGGCCATCGGCATCGACATGACAACCGAGATGCTGGACCTGGCACGGAAGAACGCCGCCAGGGGGAACGGCGGACGAGGATTTCCGAATGTCGAGTTTCACCAGGCGACCATCGACAAGCTGCCTCTGCCGGATGCTTCCGTGGATTGCGTGATCTCCAACTGCGTCATCAACCTGGCCCCGGACAAGCCCGCCGTCTTCCGGGAGATCGTCCGGGTACTGAAGCCGGGTGGGCGGCTGGCCGTCAGCGACATTGCGCTCAAGAAGCCATTGCCTGCCGAGATCGGCCAGGATTTGATGGCCTACGTCGGTTGCATCGCCGGGGCCGTGCTTATCGACGAATACCGCCGCCAACTGGCCGAGGCGGGTTTCGCCGCCGTGCAGGTCATCGACACCGGAGCGGACCTGAACGCCTACGCCAAGGTGGAGAACCAGGGTGGGTGCTGCTCGCCAGCGGCGTCGAGCCTGTCCGTGGCCGAAGCGGGGTGCTGTGCGACAGCGCCTGCGGACGACGGCCTGCATCGCAGGTTGCTCGACCTGCTGCGCCGCTACGACGTGAACGACTACGCCGCCAGCGTGCGGGTGTTCGCTGTCAAGCCCTGAGCGCAGCGCCCCGAACGTGCAGTTCGACCGTGTTGCCGTCCTTGCTGGTCGGCAACACGCACAAGAGCCGCAGGTGGGCGTTCTCCCGGCTCATTCGGCGGTCAAGGTCGTTCCGGCCACGAGGCACCGGCATCAACCCAGGCCCGCAGGACTTCGACCTGTTCGGCGGGGAGGCGATGCACGTCCGGCCTGGGGATGTCCTTCTGGCCGGACACGATGGCGATCAGCGGACTCTCTGCGCTCTTGCCGGGAACGACGAGTGCCGTCCCGCCGCCCGCACCGAAGAAGTCTTCTCGCCGGTCGGCCCGGAAGCCGCCTCGCTGTTTCTTCGGGCCGTGGCAGGAGAGGCAGGACCGATCCAGAATCGGGTACACGTCCTTCCAAAAGCCGACCGTGCGGCCCGCCGAAGTGGTGCCGGTGGCCGAGTCGGGTTCAGCCGTCATCTCCTTCGTCCCCGGCTTGGTAGGATTGGGGCACACGCCTTCTCTCGGTTCGGTGATCTGCTCGACGCCGTGGTGAGCGGCCCAGGCGAACAGTGCCATCCCCGCCACCAAGGCAAGAGAGGTCAGCAGGCCACCGAGCCACGCCGAGCCGGGGGCAGCCTTTGCAGCGGACACCTTTCGCCTCACCGTGACGGCCACCCATTGCCAGTGCAGGACGATGTGCAGGAGGATGACCGCCAACAGGGTGAGGCTGATCCAGAAATGGACATCCCCCCACTGGTGTCGGGTGAGGGTCCACAGCGTCAGGGACTTGTTGGAGCCGGGCGGCAGCGGGAAGCGCAGAATGTAGCCGGTGGCTGCCATCCCGATCATCAGGCTGGCGGCGATCAGGTCGATATAGAGGTTGTCGAGTAGTCGCTTCATCGGCTCCCCTCCTTTGTTGTGGTGGAGCCGCCTCTCAGTGTGGACACCGCCCGCCCCTGGCGGGACGACAGGTGCCCCTGGTGACGCATCACCCGTTCCATCCCCAGACAATCGGCACGTCTACTCTCCTTCCGAGGGATTCGAGAATGAGAAGGGCAACTGCCGTGCCGACGTATGCTGCCGGGAACCCCAGGCTGCTCGACTAATCCAGAACATGCTTGTGGGTTTAGAGTTGTGGGTGCGGGCTACTTGACCACCCGGTTGCGACGAACCCGTGGCCTGGCGAGAGGAAGTGCCGAAAACGCACAGCCCAGCGGGGCTACCTGGCGACCCGCATCTTGAGACAGGCTGGGTTTCACGCAGCGAACGTCGGCGGCGGATACAAGACTTATCGACTGTTCCACCCGGAGAAAAATGGTGTCGGTTGAGCGACGGGTTCAGGAGGGACGCCGGGGGCTGAACTGAGTGGCCGAACCCGGAGGCAGACGTGGGCTTGTCAACGACTCAAACCAAGGAGCAAATAAACCGCTGTCGCCAACCCTAACAGACCAAGCAGCAAGGCCACGATCATGCCGAGTGACCACGGCCTGAACTGAAGGGGCTGCCCCTGTTGCAGTCGCCGGATCGTGTACCAGTGCTTGATCGCCGCTGCCACGTCCACGACAACTCCGAGAATCACCAGCGTCGTCCCGACCCAAAGGGAAAGCCCCGAACCGTGCTGTGGTGCGCCGTCACGCACCGCAGCCAGTTCCCGCAAGAACAGCCCGAAGCGGGCGACGACGAAGCCGAATCCCATCAGCGCCAGCCCCGTCCGCACCCAGGCCAACAAGGTCCGCTCGGCGGCGAAATACACCCGTGGGTCAACGGGGGCACCCTGATCTCTCGTCTCCTGGGTCATTCTCGTTCCTCCGTTCATTCGAGCCTTTCCGTTTTACTTCGTCGGCGAGCGATGGACCAGCACCGGCACCGTAGCCCCACGGATCACCTTGTCCGCCACGCTCCCCAGGAGCAGTCGAGGCAGGCCACGCCGCCCGTGCGTTTCCAGGGCGATGAGGCTGACGGCGAGGTTTTGCGCCGCATCGAGAATGGCGGTGGCCGGGTGCTGCCCAGCGACGGCCTGTGTCTGGACTTTGCAACCCTGCCCACTGAACCGTTCTGCCACCCGCTGGAGGTAATCCTGTGCCCGGACACGAAGTTGCTCGTCAGCCCCCTCGACGCCCTCCTGCGCCGCATACCCCAAGGGGTCCACGTCGATGGTCGGGCCGTAGACCCGGAGCAGCGTGAACTCGGCTTGCGTCAAACCGCCGAGAAGGCTGGCCGATGCCAGGACTTGCTCGGCCAGGGCCGAGCCATCCAGCGGGACGAGAATGTGGCGTACTTGCGGCTCGGCGGCGAAATCTACGTCCTTCTCATGGGGCCGCACCAGAAGCACGGGTGTCGTCGCTCGCCGCACCATCTCGTCGGCCACACTGCCCAGCCACAGGCGGGACAGGGGGCCACGCCCATGCGTGGTCATCACCACGAGATCGGCGTTTGTCGTGGCGGCTTGTCCGGCGAGCAGTTCGGCGACCGCCGCACCTTCCAGCAGGGCGGAAGTCACGGGGACCGTCCCCAGGGCTGCCAACTGACTCACGATCCCGTCGAGGTAGGCACGCTCTTGCGCCAGCATCCTGGCTTCTGCCTCGCAGGTGCCGGGCGCAATGCTGTCAGCAGCCAGCGAGATCAGCGGTACATGCACCGACACCAGTTTGAGTGCAGCCCCGGCCCGGCGTGCGAGGCCCAGCGCCAGTGGAAGGGCGTGTTCGGCAAAGGCCGAGCCGTCGAGGGGAACCAGCAGAGTGCGGTACATCGGACACCCCCATTGCGTCAGTGAAGTCGCTGCCATCGAAACAGCCGGAATTTCAGAAAGTCGAGCAGCAACAAGTAGACTCCTACGAGTGTAAGTAGGGCAAGAACCGCCAGCGGGCTGACCGGGGCCATGAGAACACCGCACGTCGCCAGCAGGCTGACGACGATCACATCGGCGACGGAACTCACGAGCATCCAGTGGCCGGGCCGGGACATCCAGAAGTGCCGCCGCTCACGGACCAGATAGACCGTGGCCTGGCCCGAATACACCAGGGTCAGAAACACCAGGGTTTGCAGTTGCGCCAGGTCCAGGTGGTAGACATCACGCCCCACCAGGAAGACGGCAAAGCAGAGAACCACCCAGGCCAGGGCCAGCACCAGGGCGATCATCACAAGAGGTCGGATGCGCCAGCGGTCGGGTTTGCGAGAGAATGTCACTCGGTCAGTCGCCAGGGACATGGTGACAAAATCGTTGGCGAACAGCAGCAGCAAGATGAGCAGCGGCGTTGTGACGAACACGCCGGTCAGAAAAAGGCCGAGGGTCAAGAACAGGGCGATCTGAAACGTCTTGACGATCTTGTTGAGGGTGTACGTCAGCATCCGTTGGTAGATACACCGCCCCGTCTGGACCGCAGCCAGCACGTCGGTCAGGCCGGGATTCGTCAGGACCAGGCTCGCCGACGCCTTGGCAACGTCGGTGGCGTTGGCAACGGCGATCCCGACCTCGGCCTGCTTCAAGGCGGGGGCGTCGTTCACGCCGTCGCCGGTCATGCCCACCACATGCCCGGCCTGCTGAAAGACCTGCACGAGATGAAACTTGTCCTCCGGGAAGACGCCAGCAAAGACGGCGCAATCCAGAGGCCGGGCGTCTCGGTCCTGCCGTAATGCGCCGGCGAGGCAAGTGCCGCCGTGGATGCCAACCTGGGCGGCAACGGCCTGGGCCGTGGCCGCACTGTCTCCCGTGACCATCACGACCCGGACACCGAGATCACCCAGGCTCCGAACCACGGCTTGGGAGTCTTCCCGTGGCGGGTCTTGCAGGGCCACCAGGCCAACGAGACGCAAATGGCGCTGCGGCCCCGCTGCGACAGCCAGAACACGACAACCTTGGCCCGCCAGTGCCTCCACGTCGGCGTCGGCAAGCCGGTCGCCATCGGTCAGGGCAGCCACCACGGCGGGTGCGCCCTTGACGACGTGAAGCACGCCAGCCGGCCCGGACACCAGTGCTTCCGAGCGCTTGGTGGCCGGGTCGAAGGGGAAGAACCGGAGGCGTTGTCGCTGCTGAGTCGGGCCGTTCCGCTTCCTGGCGGCGTCGAGGATCGCCAGGTCGATGGGGTCTTGCGTGGCGTCGTCACAGGCGAGAGCGGCCAGTTCGAGCAGTTCGTCTTCGGAGTGAGAAACGCAGGGCCGCAACGCCGCCACCGCCAACTGGTTCTTCGTGATCGTGCCGGTCTTGTCGCTGCACAACACATCCATTGCCGCTGCTTCCTCGACAGCGGAAAGGCGTGTCACCAGCACGCCACGCCTGGCGAGTTCCAGCGAGCCGAGGGCGCTCGCCAGCGTGTAGGTCGCCGGCAGCGCCACCGGAACCGAGGCGACCAGCAGGATCAGGGCGAAGGGGATGATCTCGACCAGGGGGACGCCCCCGGAGACCGCATAGACGAGAATGGCGACGACGAGCAGCACGTCCAGGGCGACCAGGTACTTGACGACCGTGAAGATCAGGGCTTCCAGGTGGCTGGGCGTGCGAGAGGTCCGCACCAACTCGGCGGTCTTGCCGAAGCGGGTAAGCCGTCCCGTTGCGGTGACTTCCCCGGTGGCCTCGCCACGCCGCACCGTGCTGCTGGCATACGCCGTGTTCCCAGCACCGACTTCGACCGGGGCCGATTCTCCAGTGAGCGCCGACTGATCGACGAGGATGTTCCCGTCACGAAGCATCACGTCTGCCGGGGCCAGGTCGCCCATGCGAACATGAACCACATCGCCCGGCACGAGGTCTTGGGCGACGACCAACTGCCAGCGGCCATCACGCAGGACACGAGCCTGGACGGTAAGGTTTTGTCGGAGCAGTTGCAGGGCGTTGCCCGCCCGCCGCTCCTGAACGAAGCTGAGGACGGCGTTCAGCACGAGCAGAATGGCGATGATGACGGCCTGGGTGTACTTGCCGAGAGCCAGTTCCAGCAGCAGGGTGGCCTCCAGCATCCACGGCACGGGCGACCAGAACTTGTGCAGAAACAGCAGCAGCGGGTGAGGCCGCTCTTCCGGCACGGCGTTGGGGCCGTACCGACGAAGCCGCTCCTGGGCCTCCTGGGCGCTCAAGCCCGCTGCCGCAATCGCTGGTGTGTTCGTCGTGGTCATGCCACACGCTCCTGACCATTAGCAGGACGGTGGGTCCGGCGTTCTTCTCCTGCGAGGTCGGGGGTTAGCCTTTCTTCGTCCGGGCGCTGTCGCCCGTCTTTATCTTGCAGAATGAGCCGCCTTCAGCACAGCACCGTTCGCTTCAGAATCGCTCTGTTGACCGGCTCGCCAGGCCCGCAGAGAAATCATCGCCTGCTGGCTATCTCGACATCGGCCTAAGATAGCAGCATCGGCTGAAAGGACGGCCCGAAAGTCGAGGGGAGCGTGCCATGCAACTCAAGTCCGTGAAAATCGAGAAGCCCGACGACACCAACTTCATCCTGGGCCAGACGCACTTCATCAAGTCCGTCGAGGACATCCACGAGGCGCTGGTCGGAGCCGTGCCGGGCATCAAGTTCGGGCTGTCCTTCTGCGAAGCATCTGGCAAGTGCCTGGTGCGCTGGTCCGGCACCGACCCGGCCATGACCGAACTGGCAAAGAAGAACGCCGCCGCCATCGGAGCCGGCCACTCCTTCATCGTGTTCCTGGGCGACGGCTTCTTCCCTCTCAACGTGCTGAACTCCTTGAAGATGGTGCCGGAAGTCTGCCGCATCTTCTGCGCCACCGCCAACCCCACCGAGGTCGTCCTGGCCGAGACGGACCAGGGCCGTGGCATTCTGGGCGTGGTGGATGGGTTCTCGCCGAAGGGTGTCGAGGACGAGGGCGAGATCAAGTGGCGGAAGGACTTTTTGCGGCAAATCGGGTACAAGCTGTGACCGAAGCCGCTGGCATCCAGAATGGGGAATTGCACATGGCAAAGACAAATCAACGAACGGCCCGGAAACCGGCCACCAAGTACCCGAACCTCCAGAAGAAGTTGCAAAAGGGCAAGGTCAAGGCCAGAGCCGCCAAGAAGAAATGAGAGCCGTGGAGTGCGACCGCAAACCGATGGGCTTGACAATAAACAGACAGGTCTGTATACTTCGGGCATGGGACGCACACGAGAGACATCTGAAGCCCGGCAACGCATCCTGGAAACCGCTGACCGGCTGTTCTACCAGGAAGGCGTCCGGGCCGTGGGCATCGACCGGATCATCGCCGAGGCCGGGGTTGCCAAGATGAGCCTGTACAAGCACTTCCCGTCCAAGGATGACCTGATTCTGGCTGTCCTGAAGTACCGGGAAGAAGGCGTGCTGGAGTTCTTTCGCTCGGCGATGGAGCGGCACGGCAAGAAGGCGAAGAGTCCGTTGCGAGCCTTCTTCACAGCCCTCAAGGAGTGGTTCGAGACGCCGGGCTTCCGGGGCTGCGCCTTCCAGAACGCCGCCGTCGAACTGGCAGACCCCACCCACCCCGGCACCAAGTTCGTGCGGGGGCACAAGCAGCGGTTTGGGGACTTCCTGCGTGGTCTGGTCGAAGAGGCAGTCGGCAAGTCGGCGGTGAAGGTCGCCGCCGCCGTAGCGCTGCTCGTCGAAGGGGCCATCGTGACCGCCGTGATCCAGGAAAAACCCGACGCCGCCGACGTGGCCCGTGACGCCGCCCTGAAGCTGGTGGCCGAGGAGAAGGCTGTGTGAGCCGTCTCTCTTTTTCGCATTACATATACAGACCTGTCTGTATCGCAGAAGAATTGAGGGCAGGAGTCATGAGACAGTATCCGAGCGACATCGCCTTCACGCCCGCCGTGAAGGACATTCAGACGGCAAAAGGCTCACGGGCCGGCTACGCCAAGGTGGAGCGCCGGGGCTGGGAAACTCGTGTGACCCCCGACCTGGCCGAGTTCCTGGCCGGACTGGATATGTTCTACCTGGGCACGGCCAGCGTCGAGGGGCAGCCGTACATCCAGCATCGGGGAGGATCGCCTGGCTTCCTGAAGGTGCTGGACGACAAAACGCTCGCCTTCACCGATTTCGGCGGCAACCGTCAGTTCATCACGCTGGGCAACTTGTCGGAAAACCCAAAGGCGTTCATTTTCCTGATGGACTACGCCAACCAGCAGCGGGTCAAGCTGTGGGGCACCGCCAGGATTGTTGAGGATGATCCCGGACTACTTGACCAACTCCGTGACCCGGATTATCCGGCCAAGGTCGAGCGGGCCATTGTGTTCACCGTCGAAGCCTGGGACATCAACTGCCCCCAACACATCCACAAGAGGTTTTCTCAAGAGCAAGTCCAGCCCGTGATCGAGCAACTACAGCGGCGCATCAGCGAGTTGGAGGCGCAGTTGGCGCAACGGCAGTCGCACGACACCAGCCCATCGCCCGCTTGAGACGGTCAACGCCCAGGCAAATAATCCATGTTGGGCGGTCGCCGAGGGACGGCTGCTCACGACGGACCTTTCCCTTTCAAGGAGTTGAACATGACGCTTCCGAAAGTCGCCCACCGCACAGTCAGCATCGACGGCCTGGACATCTTCTACCGGGAAGCTGGTCCGAAGGACGCCCCGACGATCCTGCTGTTGCACGGCTTCCCGACCTCCTCGCATATGTTCCGCAACCTGATCCCGGCCCTGGCCGACGAGTTTCACCTGGTCGCCCCGGACTACCCTGGCTTCGGGTACAGTTCAGCCCCGCCCGTGGGCCAGTTCGACTACACCTTTGACAACCTGGCCGACGTGGTGGAGAAATTCACCGAGCAGATCGGGCTGAAGCATTACGCCCTCTATGTCCAGGATTACGGCGCTCCGGTCGGCTACCGGCTGGCGGTCAGGCACCCGGAGCGGGTGACGGGCCTGGTGGTGCAGAACGGCAACGCCTACGACGAGGGGCTGGACAACGACTTCTGGAAGCCGCTCAAGGCGTACTGGCAGGACCGCTCCGAGAAGAACGCCGAGCCGCTGCGAAAGTTCCTGACCCTGGAGGCGACGAAGTGGCAGTACATGCACGGGGTAGGCAATGTCGAGGCCATCAGCCCGGACACCTGGACCATCGACCAGGCGCTGCTCGACAGGCCCGGCAATCAGGAGATTCAGTTGGCGCTTTTCTACAGCTACGGCAGCAACCCGGCGCAGTACCCCGCCTGGCACGACTACTTCCGCCAGCACCAGCCGCCGACCCTCATCGTGTGGGGCAAGAACGACACGATCTTCCCGCCCGCTGGAGCCGAACCGTACAAAAAGGACTTGAAGACCATCGAGTTCCACCTGCTCGACACCGGCCACTTCGCCCTGGAGGAAGACGGCGACCAGATCGCTGACCTCATGCGAGGGTTCTTGCGGAAGCACGTCGCAACCAGGTAGCGGCGCTCCCTTCTCGCCGAGGACTTGTGGAGGAACCCGACCGTGCGGTACGACTTCGTTGCCATCCCCGACGCCGACGTGCCCCAGGCCGTCGAGCCGATCTTCCAGCACATCCTCGCTACTTATGCCAGCGAGGCGAACAAGACGGTTGGAGTGTGGCGGGCGGTGCCGGACCACCTGCTCGATTTCAAGCCGCACGAGAAGACCAACCCGATCCGCACCATCCTGGTCCACCAACTTCTTTCCGAGCGCCGCTTCTTCGCTCAGTTCGTCGGCACCCAGGAGCCGCCTGTCGAAGAACTACTCCCGCCCGGCGAGAAGCCTGTCGTCCAGGCGTACATCGACAAGTACATCCGGCTGGTGAAGCAACGTCTGCCGCAGTTGGCGCAAGGCACAACCGCCTGGTGGCTGGAGAGCCGGCCCTTCTTCGGCGGCTTGGAGCGGGAGCGGATTTGGGTCTTCTGGCGTCGGGTATTGCATACTTGCCATCACCGGACACAGGTGCAGACGTGGCTGCGGCTGGCAGGGCACGAGCCGGTCCCGGCGATCTACGGGCCTTCCGGCGACGTGAAGTGGGACGAGGCCGACCCGACCTACTCCCTGGAGGCGGCGAAGCGGGGCGGCTGATCGCCTGCCTTGCCGTGCGAATTTCGTCAAGAATCACCTTGACTCCAGCCGATAGTTGCATATACAATGATCGTGACGGACGAGGAGTCGCACGATCATGGACAAAGGACCGACCACCATTGACACAATCTCCAAGACGTGCATCGCCGTGCGCTTGCGGCTGCTGAACCGGGTCATCACGAGTTTCTACGACGACGCCCTGCGCCCCCTGGGCCTGAAGGTCAGTCAGTTGAACATCCTGATCGTCACGGCCCGACTCGGCCTCGCCCGGCCCGCTCAGGTCTGCGAGATTCTGCAACTCGACGTGTCCACCCTCAGCCGCAACGTCAAGCCGTTGCAGGCCCACGGCTGGCTGGAGGTCGTCCCGGAAGAAGACGCTCGCTCCCAGCCCTTCCGGTTGACAGCCCAAGGGAAGCGGCTGATCGAGAAGGCGATCCCCGCCTGGGAGAAGGCCCAGCAACAGGCCAGTGAACTGCTAGGGAGCGAAGGAATCGCCTTGCTCGACAAAGCTGCCAAGAAGGTGGGCTTGGCGCAGGCCCATCACTGATCGGCCTGTGTTTTTTTCGACCGACGCTTGTATATGCAATTAACGGGGAGAGTAGTGATGATCCTGGCTGAACACCCGACCGTGCAGCGCTTCCGAGAAACAAGCCGGCCCGCCACCGCCGAGCCGCCCAAACCGCTCGATGCGGCGTGGTTGCGCCAATTGTGCCTGGACTGTGGGGCCGACGATGCCGGCCTGGTCGAGATCAGCCGTCCGGCCCTGGACGACCAGCGGGCCGACATCCTGCGTGCCTTCCCGCCGACCAAGACGCTCCTCAGCTTCGTCTGCCGTATGAACCGGGAGCCGATCCGCACCCCCGCCCGCTCCGTCGCCAACCTGGAGTTCCACCACACCGGCGATCACGTCAACGAGGTCGCCCGCAAGGTCGTGGCAACCCTGGAGAAGCAGGGCATCCGGGCGCTGAACCCGGCGATGGGCTTCCCGATGGAGATGGATCGGTTTTCCAGCGGCAAGATTTGGGTCGTTTCGCATAAGCCGGTGGCCGTCGCTGCGGGCCTGGGTCACATGGGCATCCACCGCAACGTCATTCATCCCCGCTTCGGCAACTTCATCCTCTTGGGCACGGTGCTGATCGGTGCCGAAGCCAGCGCCTATGACCAGCCGATCTCCTACAACCCGTGTCTGGAATGCAAGCTGTGCGTGGCGGCGTGTCCGGTGGGGGCGATTTCCCCGGACGGCCACTTCAACTTCTCGGCCTGCTACACGCACAACTACCGGGAGTTCATGGGCGGCTTCACCGATTGGGTCGAGCAGATCGCCGACAGCAAGGACGCTCTGGACTATCGCAAGAAAGTGTCCGACCCGGAATCGGCGTCGATGTGGCAAAGCCTGTCCTTCGGGGCCAACTACAAGGCGGCGTACTGCCTGAGCGTCTGCCCGGCAGGAGAAGAAGTCATCGGCCCTTACCTCACCGACAAGGCCGCTCATCTTCGGGAGATCGTCCGTCCTTTGCAGGAGAAGGAGGAGACGGTCTATGTCGTCCCCGGCTCGGACGCCGAGGAGCATGTGGCACGCCGCTTCCCGCTCAAGACGATCAAGCGGGTCGGCAACGGCCTGCGGCCCCGGACGATCCAGCGCTTTTTGTCGGGGTTGCCTCTGGTGTTTCAGCCAGGGAAGGCGACAAAACTGAATGCCGTCTATCACTTCACCTTCACCGGCAAGGAGGAGAAACAGGCGACCGTGACGATCCGGGAGGGCACGTTGCAGGTCCAGGACGGCCACCAGGGCGAGGCTGACCTGAAAGTGACAGCAGACAGCGAAACGTGGCTGGGCTTCCTGGCGAAAGAGCGCAGCCTGCTGTGGGCGCTGCTGCGCCGACGTATCCGCATCAAAGGGTCGCCCAAGTTGCTGGTCGCCTTCGGGAAGTGTTTTCCCTCGTGAGTCCGGTTTCACCTGGGTTTCTACCAACAACCATCCAGATAGGAGCAAGACATGAACACGTTCACGAACAAGGTCGTCGTGGTCACGGGCGGCAACAGCGGGATGGGCCTGGCAGCCGCCCAGGAGTTTGCCCGCCGTGGGGCCAAGGTCGTCATCAGTGGTCGGGACGAGAAGACGCTGGCCGAAGCGGCTGCGTCCATTGGCGGCGACACGCTGGCCGTCCGTGCGGACGTGTCCCGGCTGGGTGATCTCGATGACCTGTTCGCCCGCACGAAGAAGCGTTTCGGCTCCATCGACGTGCTGTTCGTCAACGCCGGGATCGCCAAGTTCGCCCCATTTGAGCAGACCACCGAGGCGATGCACGACGAAATCCTGGACATCAACTTCAAGGGGGCGTTCTTCACGGTCCAGAAGGCGCTGCCGCTACTCAAGGACGGCGGGGCCATTGTCATCAACACGTCCGTCGTTGCCGGGAAATCCATGCCCAACGGAAGCGTCTATGCGGCGAGCAAGGCGGCGCTGCGGTCGCTGACCCGGACTCTGGCAGCCGAACTGCTCGGTCGAAAAATCCGTGTCAACGCTGTCGCCCCTGGCCCGATCTCGACACCCATCTTTGGAAGAAATACAAGTTCCGCCGAGGCAGCCAGGGAGTTGGCGGACGGCTTCGCCCAGCATGTGCCGATGAAGCGCCTGGGAGAGTCGGAAGAAGTCGCCAAGGGGGTTCTGTTCCTCGCCTCTGATGATGCGTCGTACATCACCGGAGTCGAACTCAACATCGACGGCGGCATGGGCCAACTGTGAACCGCCGCATCCACGCCATCTGAACCTCGAAGGAGAAAAGGATGACCGACGAGAAGAACGTCCGTGGCACCAGCTTCACCTGTTTCCACGCCGGCCCGATGGAGGGCTGGGCCGAGTTCCGGCTGGAGCCACCCGACGTGCCGATGCCGGCCAGGGGCAAGTTGTTCCTGCGGAGCCTGCTGAGTTCGGCGGGCCTGGAGATGTCGCTGAACGTGGTCCCACCCGGCAAGAGCATCCCCTTCTTGCACCGGCACCGGGAGAACGACGAGGTTTACGTTGTGGTCGGGGGCCGGGGCCAGTTCCTCGTGGACGGCGAGTGCATCGACGTGCGGGAAGGTTCGGTCCTGCGCCTCGCCCCGGCAGCGGCACGGGCCTGGCGGAACACCTTCGATGCCCCGCTGTACTTCCTGTGCCTCCAGTACCGGGCGGACAGCGTGATCGAAGGCGGCACCGCTGACGGCCAAAAGGTCGAGGGCAAACCCGCCTGGCCGAACTGACGGACAACGGGAAAGGATGGAAACCACATGGCAACGATCCTCGAACTTGCTCAGAAAATGCAGCGAGGTGAAGCGCCGCCGCCACCGATTGGCCGGCTGCTGGGCTTCGTGCTGAAGGTCATCGAGCCGGGCCATGCGATCTTCGAGATGCAGGCCGACGAGCGCCATCACAACCCGATGGGGACGCTGCACGGCGGCGTCTACTGCGACCTGGCCGATGCGGCGATGGGCTACGCCTACGCCGCCACGCTGGCCGAGGGCGAGACTTTCACGACCGTCGAGTTGAAGATCAACTACTTTCGCCCCGTGCGCCAGGGGAGGCTGACCGCCGAGGCCAGGGTCGTCAAGGCGGGCAGCACCCTGGGCTACGTCGAGTGCGATGTCAAGGATGACGCCGGTAAGCTGGTGGCAAAGGCGGCAAGCACCTGCATGAAGCTACGTCAGGACCGCCCGCCAACGACAAGGGAGGAATGACCATGACGATTCCACGGCGCTGGATCATTCCGGTTATCTCCGTGGTCGTGAGCGCTGCCGTGCTTGGCTGCGTTTTCGTGTTTGGTCGCTCTGCGACACATCGCCAAGAGGAAAAAGAAATGAACACCGCTCGAATTTCAGTGGACCATGTTCGCCTGACAACGGACAAGCCTTTCGGGGACGTGACCAAAGCCTTCGAGCAACAGGTGGGGCGGTTCGACCCGGACGTGTACAAGGCGCTGGCCGAGTACGGGGACGCCGAGAAAGCAAAGGCAAAGATCGAGAAAATGGCTGGGCCGAGTGGCTTCATGCTGTTCGCCACCCATAACCACGGGGCATTGCTGCGCCTCGCTGGTCAGAAGCGTAAGGCAATTCAGTACGTCGTGGGGAATCCCCTGTTCGCCTTTCAGATGACGCAGCACGACATCCGAGCGAGCCTGTACGCTCCGCTGCGTGTCCTGATCTACGAAAACGATGAGGGGAAGACCTGCGTGGAATACGACAAGCCGTCCACGTTGTTCGGCCAGTTCGGCAATGACCGCATCAGCCCCACCGCCGCCATGCTCGACACCAAGCTGGAAACGCTGGTGGCAACGGCGTTCAAGTAATCCTGGGAGGCTCATGTCATGCAAACGCCAGTGGCCGCAGATGCCCAACGGGACGACGGCACGCACACCGCCGCAGACCTGATCTCGGCTTACGAGAAGGGCGTTGAAGAACTGCGGCTCGCCGTGGCCGGGATGACCGGCGAGCAACTGCGCTCTCGTCCGGTCGCCGGCAGATGGAGTACGCTCGAAGTGGTCTGCCACATCGCCGACTGCGAGCAGTTCTTCGCCGACCGCATGAAACGCACCGTGGCGATGGACCGACCGCTTCTGCTGGGTGCCGATGGGTTCCGCTACCCGGAGCCGCTGCGCTACCAGGACCACGACCTGGAGCAAGAACTCGACCTTGTTGCCGTCACCCGGCGACAAACGGCCCGCACGCTCAGGCTGGTCGCCCCGGACGCCTGGCAGCGCACCGCCGTCCACAGCGAAAGCGGCCTGGTGACGCTGCGGCAACTGCTGCTGCACGCCATCAACCACCTGCGCCACCACCTGCGGTTCGTGGCAGAGAAGCGGAAGGCGTTGGCGAAACCTTGATCCCTGGCGTTCTCCTCCGGTGAACTCGGTATCCGGGTTGGCCTAGTCGGCTCTCCACGACCGGAGCGCAAACTCGTCATCGCCGACGAACACAAAGCGAGAGCGCTCGCCATGTTCCTCGATGTCCTTGGTGAGAGCATCACGCACATCGGCTTCGCTGGCCCGCCACAACTTCATTTCCATGACCTGGGATGCCAGCCAATAGCTGCTTTGCGGCTCTCCCAGGTTGTCCAGGACGAACTGACAAGCATCGAGCAGCGATTCAATCATCGGTCGTTCTCCCGCCGTCACGATCCCGCCTTGTCCACCATTGCCTTGAAAGCATCTCGTGGAAAGCCGTGGGTTGAGCGGCCATGCTTCAGCGCTGACATGGGGATTCCCTTGAGCCGGGAGCCGATCTCGATAGGCGAAACGTCTCCTGCCGCCAGCCAGAACGCCGCATGTTTCGTCATGTCGTTCATAGACCCTGTGATCGAGCGATTCAGCGCCTTGGCGAATTGAACCGATCCGCTGACAGGGGCGACCAATCGCTTGTAGACGCCCTCCTGCCCATCGGCGTCCATGAACTCTCGGATGCTGCTCAAGGCACGCTCGATGAAGGTGCTTTCGTCCGTGATGCCCTTGCCCGGCAGAACCGTGGAGTACAGCGACTTCGTGTTCGTCAAAAGGATGTACTGTGAGCGTCCGACGAGGAACAAGCCAGCCGACCAGTCGATGAACGGATTCTCGTCCAGGGGCAGGATCGCCAAGGTTCCTGCCTTGATCTTGGCGTTCAGCTTCTCCGAGAGGCGGAAAATCACGGCATCGTCTCCTTCCCAGGTCGTTCTTCCTGTTCCGGTACGGCGACGAACGCCTCGCCGGCCCGCACGATGATCGGCTCCGTGAGGTCCACCCAGCCGCCTTCTCCTACGGTAGCCGTCGCCAGGAGGCCCAGCCGCTCGCCGGTGCCAGAGTCGATCTTGAAGACCAACACACGCCGCCCGGTCTCGACGCCCTCCAAGTGGAAGCGAGGGATGATGCGGTCCTCGGCGAAGCGGAAAGTGAAATGCGGGTCTTTGTGGAGCGGAATCATCCTGCCTTTCTCCTCAAGCGAATCATCGCCAACTTTGCTCGCCTCGTCATTGCCTTGATCGCTGCCTCACGCTTCAAGGCCGAACTCTGACTTGGCTGGGCCTCGTGCCAGACCAGCTTGATCGGGCGACGGCTCCGGGTGTATCGTGATGCCTTGCCGTCGTTGTGCTGCTGGCAGCGGCGCTTCACATCCTTGGTTATGCCGGTGTAGAGCGAGCCATCGGCGCAGCGAAGCATGTAGACATTCCAGGAGTCGTCGGACGGCTTCTTCATTTCGACTCCCTGGCTCTCTTCGACAGTTCTCCATGTCGGAAGCAGCCGACTAGGTGATCGTTCACCATACCCACCGCCTGCATGAAGGCGTAGCAGATGGTGCTGCCCACGAACTTGAACCCTCGGCGTTTCAAGTCCTTGCTCATGGTGTCCGATTCCGGAGTCTTCGCCGGAACTTCCTTGAGCGACTTCCAGCCGTTCTGCTTCGGCTCATTGCTGACAAATCTCCAAATGTACTCGTTGAACGTGCCTAATTCCTCCTGCACGGCCAGAAACGACTTCGCATTCTGAATCGCAGCCTCGATCTTCAGCCGGTTGCGGACGATCCCCGCATCCGACAGCAAGCTCTTGCACTTTTTCTGGCCGTACTTGGCGATGATGACGGGATCGAACTGGTCGAAGGCGTCCCGGTAGCTTCCTCGCTTCTTCAGGATCGTCTCCCAACTCAGGCCCGCCTGCGCTCCTTCGAGGATCAGGAACTCGAACAGGAGCCGGTCGTCGTGGACCGGCACGCCCCATTCCTCGTCGTGGTATTTCACATACAGGTCGGTCTTCGCCCACGGGCAGCGGCCAATCTCCGTTCTTTCGCTACGCTTCGCCATCGAACCCCTCGCTCAGATGCGGTCCAGGTGGGCGACCGTCCGCTCGTTCTGCACGTTGCCCGTGTTCAGTGTCGAGGCCGGCTCGAAGAGGAGGACGTGCGCTTCCTCGTCGGCCACGGGCCGGTGTTCCACGCCTCGTGGCACGATCAGGAACTCGCCCTCTTCGAGCCAGACGTGCCGCTCCCGAAACTCCATGCGGAAGCGGCCCTTGACCACGAGGAAGAGTTCGTCCTCGTGGTCGTGGTGATGCCAGACGAACGGCCCCTGGAACTTCACCAGCTTCACCTGCTGACCGTTCAACTCGCCGACGATCTTCGGCTTCCACTGGTCGCTGAACTGCGCCAGCTTCTCGCTGAGGTTCACCTTGTCCATGCCCGGCCCCGCTTTTCTGGTGCGTCTCGTTCATCGTGCCCGTGAAGATAGAATAGCCACCGCTCGACCATAAGGAGAGTCACCGTGGTTCCCGACCGAAGCACGTTCGAGAGCGCCTACGCCGGCCAAGCGCCCTGGGACATCGGCAGGCCGCAGAAGGCGCTACTCGGCATTGCCGACCAGATCACTGGCAGCGTCCTCGACGCCGGCTGCGGCACCGGCGAGAACGCCCTGTACTTCGCTGGGCGGGGCTGCACTGTCACGGGCATCGACTTCCTGGAGGAGCCGATCACCAGGGCCAGACGCAAGGCGACCGAGCGGGGGCTGCCGGCGACGTTCCTGGTGAAAGACGCCCTGATGCTGGGGGACTGGAGCGAGCGGTTCGACAACGTGATTGACAGCGGCCTCTTTCACGTCTTCTCGGACGAGGATCGTCGCCGCTACGTCGAGGGGCTGGCGAACGTCCTAAAGCCGGGCGGGCGGCTGTGCCTTTTGTGCTTCAGCGACGAGGAGCCGGGCACCCAGGGACCGAGGCGGGTGTCGAAGGCGGAACTGCACGACGCTTTCGCCAAAGGCTGGAACATCGAGTCCGTCGAGCCGTCCCGGTACGAGGTCCGGCCCGACCTGAAGGACTTGGCCTTCAGCGAGGGCGGGCCGAAGGCGTGGTTCGTGGCGGTGCGGCGGATAGCTTGATTCCTTGGTGGAAGGTCGGTCATGTGGCAAGAAAGTGGCAATGTGGCAAAAAGTGGCAAAGGGGGACTATCCACGAGCCTGGAGCCGGTCGTTGCCACTTTTTTGCCACTATGCTGCCCATCCAACGCCCCTGCTGATACAATGCAAGAGCGTTATATGGTCAGCCCGAAAGTGTTGACCGACAAGCGGTTTCCCTGCATTTGCCCTATAGGTTCATCGCAAGGCAAATAGGGGCTTGGGCAGGTTGAGGGCCTGGTTTCCATAACTGGAAGTGCAGGTTCGATCCCTGTCTCCGGCACTAAAGAGCACAAGGACTTACGTCGCGAGGCGTGAGTCCTTGTTCGTTTCACCCCCCGGCGTTTGGGGTGGATTTGGGGTACCACTGGGGTTGCGTTGGGTTTGCGTCGCAGGCCTTCTGCCGGGCTGGCGGCGTAGAATCCGCTACCCCCGAGGATACACCCATGGCATGGCTGGAACAGCATCCCACCTCAGGCCGCTTTTATCAGCAGGGGCCATTTTACACAGGGAGGAGGGCCGCTTCCGGACTCGATAGCCGACTCAAGAAAATCGTTGACCCAACTCGACCGGAGAGCTTATACTGTTTTTATGTTCACCAAGCGAGTCCGTCGGTCCCAGGGCAACTCGGCGAGGAGGAAGCGAGATGGAGCCGAGCAAGTTGTCATTTCAAACCCAAGAACGGCAAAACAGCGAGGAACCCATCGGGGCATCCCTGTGCCCGGTCTGCGGCAGCTACACGATCCCCATCCGCGGCCTGTTGCGTTGCTCGCTGTGCTGCTTCGTACTCTGCGAGGCCTGCGAGGGCAGCGAGACGGGAGGACAGCCATGAAGAAATCGGCACGCCATGCCGCCGACGTGAACCGATCGGAGTTCACCGAACTGGAACAGCTTCCCAACGTCGGCCCAGCCGTCGCCGCGGATCTTCGACTCCTGGGCGTGGCCCGGCCGCAGGATCTGCTCGGACGCGATCCGTACGCGATGTACGATGAGTTGTGTCGGTTGACGAAGCAGCGGCATGATCCCTGTTTGCTGGATACCTTCCTCGCCACCGTTCGCTTCATGGATGGTGAACTGGCCAAGCCGTGGTGGGCCTATACCGCTGAACGCAAGTGGGAACTGGCAACCCGCCAGAAAGAAGGGGAGACCGAATGAACGTCACTTCGCCAACATCTTCCTTTCGTGAATGTCTGGAAAGCCATGCGAGAATGCTTCGAGGGAGCGATCGCGCCCCAGCTCAGCCGGGCCGTCGCGGCGGGCAAGCGTTGCTGATCCCATTACTCCACGGTCGCCGATTCGGCCAGCGGACGCTTCTGCAGCACGGCGATTTTCAGGTCTTTCCAACCCGCCTCGATCGTGTGGACCTTGCCGGCGTCTACGGTGAATTCCACCGCCCCCTCGGCCGCCTGGAATGTCTCCATGCTCGCCGTGTCGTGCGCCTGCCAGGCGGCCATCTGCCGGCCGTGTTTCGCGCTGACCGTCCGCAACGTCTCGGCGCTGAGGCAGACGCCGAGTAACTCCTGGAGGTCGTCGCGGGTTGTGGCGAACGAACGCTCGGCGCTGAGGCGACAGATGTGCCGCTGCAAGCGTCGGCTGAGGTGGCCGTCCACGCGTAAGGCGGCGTCGAGGTGATAGCCGCCGGGCGTGACGCAGGGGCAGCGGTTGCCCCACCAGTGCCGCAGGAGCGTTAGCGTCCCCAGGCAACTGGTCAGTTGCCGCCGCCCCTTGCCTCGGTCCTCACGCTTCTGGCCGCAGCAGCATTGCCGGATCGGCGCCCCTTTTTCGGCGTCGTCGATACGCTTCTGCACGGCCTGTTGCAGACGGGCGCGGAGGGTTTCGCGTCCGCGCTGGATGGCGAGGTCTTCGAGTTGGTCGATGACCACGCCGTCGGGCGCGGCGAGGGCTAGGTCGTTGAGTTCCATGACCAGAGCGTGATAGTTGCGGATCAGTTCTTCTTGGGCGGAGCCATCGACTTCGAGAGTGATCGTCTTCCGTGACATGGCAAGCCTCCAGGGTTGGGGGAGTGAGCTTGCCTATTCGACCAACTTTGCCCCACCAACACCAGAGAAGTCAGTCACACCCAGGCACCAGGCAACCAGCGACGGTGTAGCTGGATCTGGCGGGCGAATGGAAAGGTGCCGTAACCGAGGACGCAGTCGCCATCCGCGAGCCGCTGGCCGGGAACGCTGAGATTGCTCTCCTTCTGGAGAGTCTGATGAGACACGAGCGTCGCCGCCATGCCCTGCCGGCGAATCTCCGCCAGCAGCGGGTCCGCTTCGGCACCGTAGACGCCGGCCTCGATCAGCCAGACGGGTCGCATCTCCGCCTCCTGGTTTACTGAATTACGATGCGGCGTCCTGCCAACTCCGCTCGCTTCTGCGATGTGAATGCCGATCAAGAAGTGCAGCGCCGTGACGACCAAGAAGTGCAGCGCTCCTAACCGTTCTCTCGTTACGCTCAGGGTTGCCCTGGACCCTGACTGCGGGAGGCAGGAGTGCTCACCAATAGGGAACTCTGGTCCGAGATCCGCCGCCGTGTCCGCACCGGCGAGATCCGTATGCGACAAGCTTGCTCCGAATATCACCTCAACTTCCGGACTATCCGCAAGATCGTCCGCCAACCGGAGCCCACCCCCTTCCACGCCCTGGCACCACGACCCAAGCCCGTCCTCGGCCCCTTCCTCGCCATCGTCCACCAACTCGTCGATGACGATCGCCAGGCACCCCCCAAGCAACGCCACACCGCACGACGCATCTATGAACGCTTACGCGACGAACACGGCTATCCCGGTTGCCCCAGCATCGTCCGCGATGCCGTCCACGCCTACAAGCAGTCCCAGGCCGAAGTCTTCGTGCCCCTGCTGCACCCGCCCGGCGAAGGCCAGGTGGACTTCGGCCGCGCCGAGGTCGTTATCGCGAGCGTGCGTCACAAAGCCGCTCTGTTCGTTCTGACCCTACCGCATAGCAACGCGCGTTTCGGCTGTCTGTTTCCGAGGGAATGCACCGAGACGTTCCACGAGGGCCATGCTCGGGCCTTCGCCTTCTTCGGCGGCGTGACCACGCGGATCAGCTACGACAACAGCAAAATTGCCGGGATCAAGTTGATCGGCCCGCACGAGCGTCATCTGACCCGAGAATTTCTCCGGCTCCAGTCTCATTTCGCCTTCAGCGCTCATTTTTGTCGGCTGCGTCAGGCCCATGAAAAAGGCCACGTCGAAAACGGTGTTGGCTACGTGCGTCGCAACTTCCTGGTGCCGGTGCCCCAGGCCGACTCCTGGGACGACCTCAACCGGCAACTGGCTGCGGCGTGCCAGCGTGAGTTCACGCGTACCGGCCGCGGCCGCGACCGGGCGACGACCGAGTTGTTGGCTGCGGATCGAGCGGCCTTTTTGCCCTTGCCGGCCGAATCGTTCCAGGCCCGACGCATCGAGCCGGTCATCATCAACTCGCTGTCGTTGGGCCGCTTCGACGGCAATGACTACTCCGTGCCGACGACCTTCGCCTACCAGCCGCTGACGGCCATCGGCACCATCGACCGCGTGCGTTTCCAGCGACGCGGCACGGTGGTAGCGGAACACGTCCGCTGCTGGGGCAAAGGCCAGGTGACCTTCGAGCCGTTGCACTACCTGGCCCTGTTGGAACGCAAGCCCGGCGCGTTGGATTATGCCCGGCCGCTGGCCGGCTGGTCGTTGCCCGACGTCTTCGCGGCGTTACGGCGGCGTCTGGAAGAGGCCAATCCGAAAGGAGGGACACGGCAATACATCCGGGTGCTCCGTCTGTTGGAGGCGTACGATTTGGCGGCGGTGACGACCGCCGTCGAGCGGGCCTTGGCCCTGTCGGTCAGCGACGCCGATGCGGTACGCCTGCGGGTGGAGCGTGCCCGCGAGCGACCGGCGGCAGGCTTCGACCTGACGGGTCGGCCGCAGTTGCTGGCGGTCAACGTACCGCCGCCCGATCTGGCTGCTTACAGCAATTTGACCTCCGCAAAGGAGGTGAAGCGATGAAAGCCAAACCGGTGCCCGCGGCCGATCTGGTTCTCTTGCGGCATCACCTGACGGCCTTGCACCTGCCGACGCTCAAGGCCGAATGTGAGGCGGTGGCACGAGAATGTGCGAGTGAAAACGTCGATTACCTCGGCTTTTTGTTAGGGTTGTGCGAGCAAGAGCTGGCGGATCGGGAGCGGCGGGCCTGCGTTCGTCGGCTGAAGGCGGCACGGTTCCCGCAGATGAAGTCGCTGGACGAGTTCGACTTCACGGCCCAGCCGTCGTTGAACCGAGCGCTCCTCGTGGAGCTGTCGCGGTGCGCCTTCCTCGACCGCCGTGAGTCGGTCCTCTTGCTGGGTGGTCCGGGGACGGGGAAGACGCATGTGGCCATCGGCTTGGCCAGCACCGCTTGCCAGCGTGGCAAGAAGGTGCGTTTCTTCCGGGTGACGGAACTGCTGACGCAGTTGCTGGAGGCGCGGGAGGAACGCGTGCTGGGTCGGCTGCAGAGCCAGTTGGCGCGTCTGGATCTATTGGTGCTGGATGAGTTTGGTTACGTGCCGGCGAGCCAGGTCGGGGCCGAGCTGCTGTTCGATGTGATCAGCACCGCCTACGAGCGGACGAGTGTGATTGTGACGACGAATCTGCCGTTCGAGCGTTGGACGGAGGTGCTGGGCAACGAGCGGTTGGTGGCAGCGACGTTGGATCGACTGACACATCGTTGTCACCTGTTAGAGGCGACGGGTGAGAGCTACCGACTGAAGGAGGCGCGGTGGCGGCGGCAGTCGTCGGCGAAAGGAGGTGGTCGTGAAGAAAAATAATTGAAGATATCAAAAGGGAAGATTCCTCTACGCTGTTGTCAGTGCCCGCAGTCGCCTGCTACCCTAAACCCGAGCGCTGCACTTCTTGGTCGTCACGGCGCTGCGCTTCTTGATCGGCATTCACA
>DATBHJ010000090.1:0-3336 GCA_036557565.1 Gemmataceae bacterium | reverse complement strand
GACAGACTGCACAGCTGCTTACTCCGCTGCGCTGCGTGCGCGGCTCGGCGAAATCCGCCCTACCCAGGCCCCACATTCCCACTAGGATAGGGGGAATGTTTTCGACCAGGAAAACTGTCTTTCCCCACCATTATTGTTCTGAGAACCAATTTTATGAGTCACCTGAATCCTCGCCACGCCGCCTTACAAGCGATCGCCGCTGCTGAGTATCAACTCCAACAGGTCAACTTCACGGACACGCACATGAAGGATCTGTTTGGCAAGAATGTCTTTAGCGAAGCCGTACAGAGAGAACGGTTGCCCAAGCCAGTTTTCAAAGCGCTGCAAAAGACCATCAAGCAAGGCGCACCGCTCGATCCGGCGATCGCCGATACGGTCGCTTCCGCCATGAAGGACTGGGCCATCGAACACGGTGCTACACACTTCACTCACTTGTTCCAGCCGATGACCGGCCTGACCGCCGAGAAACACGACAGCTTCGTCGTGCCGACCGGCGACGGCCAAGCGATTCTCGAATTCTCCGGCAAGGAATTGGTGCGCGGCGAACCGGACGCCTCTTCGTTTCCCTCAGGCGGCATCCGCGCCACCTTCGAGGCGCGTGGCTACACGGCGTGGGATCCAACCAGCCCTGCGTACATTTTGGAAAGCCCTAATGGCGCCACTCTTGTCGTCCCCACCGCGTTCCTCAGCTGGACCGGCGAAGCACTCGACAAGAAGACGCCGCTGTTACGCTCTATGGAAGCGCTCTCCAATCAAGCTCTGCGTATCCTGCGATTGTTCGGCAATACGGAAGCGCGCCGCGTCTTTACCACGGTGGGTTCCGAGCAAGAGTATTTCCTCATAGACAAGTACTTCTATTACACTCGACCGGACCTCATCAACGCCGGGCGCACGCTCTTCGGAACTCCGCCGCCCAAGGGACAGGAGATGGAGGACCAGTACTTTGCTCACATTCACGAACGCGTTCTTGCCTGCATGGCAGACTGTGAAGCCCAGCTATTCAAGCTCGGTGTCCCAGTCAAAACGCGGCACAATGAGGTCGCTCCCAGTCAGCACGAGTTCGCGCCCATCTTCGAGGACTCGAACCTCGCTACCGATCATCAGATGATGATTATGGAAGTGCTGCGCAAGACGGCGCCGCGCTACGGCCTGGCCTGCCTGTTGCACGAGAAGCCATTCGCCGGCATCAACGGGTCGGGCAAGCACAACAACTGGTCGATGTCCACCGACACGGGCGAGAATCTTCTGGAGCCGGGCGACACGCCGCACGACAATGCTCAGTTCCTTGTCTTCTGCGTGGCTGTCATCCGTGCCGTCGCCAAGTATCCCGAATTGCTGCGCGTCTCGGTGGCCAGTGCCCATAACGACCATCGACTTGGGGCCAACGAAGCGCCGCCGGCCATCATGTCCATTTTCCTCGGCGATCAACTGCAAGACGTTATCGATCAGCTGGAAAAAGGCTCGGCCAAGTCCACCAAACAGGGCGGCTACTTGGAAATCGGTGTGAGCGTGTTGCCGAAGTTGCCCAAGCACGCCGGCGACCGCAATCGCACCAGCCCATTCGCTTTCACAGGCAACAAATTCGAGTTCCGGGCCGTCGGCGGCTCACAGTCGATTGCCGGACCCAATACGGTGCTCAATACCATCGTCGCTGAATCGCTCGATTACATCGCCAGCAATCTGGAGAAGGCCAAGGCCCAGGGCAAGGACATCAACAAGGCAATCCAGGATCTCCTGCCGGGCATCATCAAGGAAAGCAAGAAGGTCATCTACAACGGCGACAATTATACCCCAGAATGGCATCAGGACGCGGAGAAGCGAGGTCTGCCCAATCTACGCAACACTCCTGACTCTCTGCCGATCATTCTTCGCAAGGACTCCATTGAGCTCCTGACCAAATACCGCGTTTACAGCGAACGAGAATTGCAGAGCCGTTACGCCATCCTCTGCGAGAATTACGTCAAGACGGTGAACATCGAAGCGCGTCTGATGAGCATGATGGCCAAGACGATGATCTTGCCGGCAGCACTCCGTTACCAGGGGGAAGTGGCATCGGCGGTCAACGCAACCAAGGCGGCTGGCGCCGACAACAGCGCTCAGTTGGAGCTGCTCAAGTCGTTGACTTCGACCATCAACGACTTCCAGAAAGCGACCTCCGCGCTCGATCGGGCTTCGGCGCACCATGCCGACGGCGATGTGCTTGCCCACACCAAGTACTTCCGCGACGCGATTCTGCCGGCGATGACCGAGGTCCGAACTTGCGGCGACAAGTTGGAAACGATGGTCGCCGACGACCTTTGGCCATTGCCGACCTATCGAGAAATGCTTTTTATCAAGTAATGGCCGCTCACCAGCCCTCTGCACCGGCAAGGGAACCCTCTTTCCCTTGCCGGCGCGGCGGCGTAGTTATGGAACTCAACTCCTCTCGACCCGTCGTCTCTCTCGATTGCCTTTTCGGATACAGACGAGTCGGCCCGATCACTTTCATTGGCTCCCTTGACAGCTTCACCACCTCGGCATAGCTTCCAGGCATGTGCTCCGCTATCGATAACAGAAAGATCCATGCGACTCGTTGAGGCTTTTCATGCGACCCCCCCTCCATGCAACGATTGTCCTCTGGCTGCTTCTCACGACGAACTGCCAGACATCAGCGGCCGACAAACCTCTTTCGTTACATCCAGATAATCCCCATTACTTGCTCTTCCGGGGTAAGCCGGCCATTCTCCTCACTTCCGGTGAACACTACGGGGCTGTGCTCAATCGAGATTTCGATTATGTCCGCTATCTCAACGAGCTACAGGCTAGCAAGTTCAACCTGACGCGCACGTTCTCCGGAGTTTATTGTGAGGTGCCCGGCTCCTTCGGCATCGTGGACAATACACTCGCTCCAACGAAGGGGCGCTTCCTCTGTCCGTGGGCGCGTAGCGGCAAGACGGGGGCAGGCGACGGCGGCAACAAGTTCGATCTGACTAAATGGGACGCCGATTATTTCGCTCGTTTGAAAGACTTTATCACGGAGGCAGGGAGGCGCGGCATCGTCGTGGAGTTGTCGCTGTTTTGCACCATCTATGACGAGAAACTCTGGGCGGTCAATCCGATGAATGCGGCTAACAATGTTCAGGGCATCGGCAAGATCGGCCGCCTAGACGTGTACACCCTTAAGGACAAAGAACTGACCGCCGCCCAGGAGGGATTGGTACGCAAGCTCGCTGCCGAGTTGAGGGAATATGACAATTTGTATTATGAGGTCTGCAACGAGCCGTACTTCGGCGGAGTGACGCAGGAATGGACCGATCGCATCATCGCTGTGCTCCGCGAGGCCGAGAAGGACTTGTC
>DATBHJ010000089.1:0-12961 GCA_036557565.1 Gemmataceae bacterium | reverse complement strand
CCCCCCCCCCCCCCCCCACCCTACGGATGCTGTTTCCCAATCATACGAGTGAAAATACCCACCAGAGAATCATAGACACCAGGGCCGTGCCGGGAATGGTCAAGATCCAGGCCCAGACTACACGGCCGGCCACGCCCCAGCGAACGGCGCTGAGGCGCTTCATCGAGCCGACGCCGACAATCGCCCCGGTGATCGTGTGCGTTGTGCTGACCGGCACGCCGCCGAAGACGGTCAGGGCCAACGTCGCCGCTGCCCCGGTTTCGGCGCAGAAACCATCCACCGGCCGCAGGTGGATGAGGCGCTGCCCCATCGTTTTGACGATGCGCCAGCCGCCCAGAAGAGTGCCGAGGCCCATCGCAGTGTGGCAGGCCAGCACCACTTCGGTCGGCACTTGCGCCGGCTGGGCAAAGGCCGAGCCGCCCTGGCTGGCCGCGATGAGCAGCACAAGAATTATGCCCATCGTTTTCTGTGCATCGTTGCCGCCGTGGCCGAGACTGTAGAGCGACGCCGAGAGCAACTGACCGCGACGGAAAAAGTGATCGACGTGCCGCGGTGTGGACCGCCGGAATAGCCAGAACACCGCTACGGCGATCATCAAACCCGTCACCAATCCGATCATCGGCGCCAGCACGATAAAGAACGCCGTCTTGCCGATGCCATCCCAGCGCAGAGCGGCGGTGCCGGCCTTCATCAACCCCGCGCCGATCAGACCGCCGACCAGGGCGTGTGATGAGCTGGTCGGCAAGCCCCAGTACCAGGTCAGAAGGTCCCAGAAACAGGCGGCCAGGAGCGTCGCAGCAATCACTCTGTTATTGACATATTCCGGATCGATAATATCTCTTCCCATCGTATCGGCCACGCGCAGATGGAAAACGAGAAAAGCGACGAAGTTAAAGAAAGCAGCCCAGATGACGGCCTTGCCCGGCGACAGCACGCGCGTGGAAACAACCGTGGCCACCGAGTTGGCCGAATCGTGAAAGCCGTTAAGAAAATCGAAAACCAGCGCCAGTGCGATCAGTAGCCAGACAGCGATGGTGAGCTGTCCCCACGGCACCGTCCCGAAGTTGTCGGCGGCGGATTCGAGAAAATGCACGTCAGCTCCCCTTGATTACGATTTCCGAGATACTCATGGCCAGGTGCTTGCAGGCATCGATCGTTTCTTCCAGCCAGCCGTACAACTCGCGCCATTTGATGAGCAACAAGATGTCCGGTGGATTGGCGAACAGAGCGGCATCGCTCTCGCGATAAATGTTATCGCCCTCGTTCTCGAGCCGGCCGATCTCGCGCAGGCGCAGCTGAATTCCTTCCACGCCCTTCATATTGCGGCACAGGCGCAGAGCTTCGGAGAGATGGGTGCAGCATTCGTGGATGATACGGGCCATGGCCTCGGCGGCCGCCGTTGGCTTTTCAATGCGGAAGGTGACGAAACGATGGGCCGTCTCTTCCATGTTGTCCATGATGTCATCCAACCGAGTCGCCAGGGTGTGAATATCCTCGCGGTCCAGCGGCGTGATAAAGGTGCGATCAAGGGCCGTTATGATGCGCTCGACGATTTTATCGCACGCATGTTCTTCTTCTTTCAGGTCATGGCTGCGTTCTTGCAAACGATCGAACTGCGTGACCATGGCGAGAAACTTTTCCGCCGCCCGAGTGATCACGGCCATCGCTTCATCGAACATGTCGAAGAATTTTTCTTCGCGCGGAATCAGACTGAATCGCATCCGTCGCACCTCCTCTGACAGAACACGCGCCGACGCCCCGAATCTAGCCGATATTCGCGCTGCATGCTACGTCTTTCTACGGACTTTCGCCCGTGTTCCCAAGTTGCTACACTGACCATGCAAGGCACCATCCCCAAACTCAGGGTTGCAGCATGACCCACGCATGGCACGACGTTACGCCCGGCGAGCACTTGCCCAGCGAATTCACCGCCATCGTTGAAATCCCGATGGGTTCCAGCGTCAAATACGAACTGGACAAGGAAACCGGCCTCCTGCGCGTGGACCGCATCCTCTATTCGGCCGTGTATTACCCCGCCAACTACGGCTTCGTCCCGCAAACCCTGGCCGAGGACGACGACCCACTCGACGTGCTGGTTCTCTGTCAGGAACCCGTGGCGCCTCTGACGATGGTGACGGCACGGTCCATCGGTCTGATGACCATGATCGACAGCGGCAAGAAGGATCATAAGATTTTGGCCGTGGCCGTCGATGATCCGGAATACGACGATTTCCGCGACGCCTCGGAGCTGCCGGCCCATCGTCTGACCATGCTGCGCCGCTTCTTCCAGGATTACAAGAAGCTGGAGGGCAAGGCCGTCGAGGTGGATGACATCGAGCCGATGTCGGCGACGCTGCCGATTATCGAGGAAGCGCTGGCCCGCTACAGCGCCCAACGCCGCCGCGGCTTCCGCGCCTTCGGCAAATCGAGCGGCAAAGCACACTAAAATACCAGCCCGAAGCATAAGCGAGGGCCTCCTTCGCTTACGCTTCGGGCTGGTATGCTAAGGAAGGAACCCGATGGTCCGCACACGCTTTGCTCCCAGTCCAACGGGTTATTTGCACATTGGCGGCGTTCGCACCGCTCTGTTCTGCTGGCTGTTCGCGCGCCGTCACGGCGGCCAGTTCATCCTGCGCATCGACGACACCGACATGGGCCGCAATCAGCCGGAGGCGCTGCAACCCATCCTCGATGGCTTCCGTTGGCTCGGCATCGATTGGGACGAAGGCGCCGAAGTCGGCGGACCTTACGGACCCTACTATCAGTCCGAACGGCTAGACCGCTATCAGGAGGCGGTGAAAGCGCTGATAGACAAGGGTTTGGCCTATCACGATTACGCCACGACAGAGGAACTGAAAGCGGAGCGCGAGACGGCGGAGAAGGAGAAACGGCCCTTTCTCTACAGTCGCCGCTGGATGGCCCAGACGCCCGCCGACCGCACGCGCTTCGAGTCGGAGGGCCGCAAGGCCGTTGTGCGACTGCTCATGCCGCGCCACGGCGTGTGCCGCTTCCACGATCATATCCGCGGCGACATATCCGTCGAATGGGCGCACGAGGCCGACCACGTCATTCAGCGCACCGACGGTTCGTGCCTTTATAACCTCGCTAATGTCGTCGATGATTACGACATGCGCATCACACACGTCATCCGTGCCGAGGAACATCTCTCGAACACGCCAAGGCAAATCTTCATCGCCCAGGGACTCGGCTACGAGCTGCCCGATTATGCCCATCTTCCCTTCGTCGCCGAGCCAGGCAGCAAGAACAAGCTGAGCAAGCGGAAACTGGCACAGTACCTGAAGAACCCCGATTTCCGGCAGGTGTACGAGCATGGACGGACCATCGCCTCCGCCATAGGTCTGACCGCGTCGGCTGACACGTTCAATCCCGTGATTGTCGATTTCTATCGTCAGGTCGGCTACCTGCCCGACGCCATCGTCAATTACCTGCTGCTGCTCGGCTGGTCGCTGGACGACAAGACAGAGTTTTTCACGCGAGACGAGATGATTCGCCATTTCTCGCTGGAGCGCGTCACCAAGTCGGCGGCCAGCTTCGACGCCAAAAAACTCCGCGCCTTCCAGGAACGCTACATGTCCCTGGAACCGGTCGATCGCAAGACGGAGATGGCGATGCCGTTTCTGCAAAAGGCCAAGCTGATCCCTGAACCGGCGCCCGCCGATGTGGTGGAGCGCGTGACGGCGATCGTCCGCGCCGCTGGCGAGCGCATCAAAGTGGCTGGCGACATCCTCGATTTCGACGCTTTCTTTGTGCCCGACGAGCGCCTGAACTACGACGAAAAAGCCTTCAATCAATACATCCGCAAGCCGGCGGCAACCGCACTGCTCCGCAAGATCCGCCAGCGCCTGGAGACAGCGACGTTTGAGACGAAGGCACTCGAAACACTGATCCAGGAGTTTGCCCAATCCGAGGGGGTAAAGCTCAACGACATCAACCAGCCGCTGCGAGTGGCCGTTACCGGCAAGGCGATCGGCTTCAGCGCCTACGAGACGTTGGTACTGCTGGGCCACGAGCGTTGCCTGGCCCGCATCGACCGCGCGCTCTCGAGGAGTTGATCGAGATACCGGAGTAAATGAGGCGTCTGTTCTGCCCTTCTGTCATTCGCCTCGGATGCGAAGGCGTTGTTCTTACGGCCTGACCAACAACATAATGGATCGACAGAACTGTCGTGAGTCAGCAATGTGCGGTCTATTCCGACTTTTCTCTCCTGCGTTATCACTTCGCACCGCGACCGGGCAAGATTGGTAAAACAATTCGGGGCTTGCTGCCGAAAATCCAGCAACAAGCCCCGATTCTTTCGATCCTCTTCTCGACAGTCCTATTATTCCACCTTGGCCGCGATGTTGATCTTCAGCGGCTCGATCCAGTGTTTGAGTTCGGCGTTGTAGTAGAGATAGGCCCGGCTGGCGGGACCGCTGTATTCGCCGGGAATGCGGCAAATCAGGTCGATGGGAACGTCGATTTTCTGATCCGGTGCGAGGTCGCGCCAGTACAGCACCAGCTCGCGGCCGCGGATCTCAAAGGCGCTCACGAGCGGACGTTGGCCGTCGCTGAATGCACGAGTGTAGTCCTTGAGCTGCTTCATGTCCTCGGGGATGGTCAAGCCGCCGGGGAGGCCGACTATGGCCGTGGCCATGCCCTGGCCCTTGCCGCTGGCGTTCTCAACGTGGACGATGAGATGCACGGTTTCGCTCTCGTGGGCTTCGGTGCGGTCGAGTTTCGCCGACAGCTTCACCGGGCAGTCGGCGGCGCTGGCAGGTTGGCGGGTTTGATACGACCAGGTCAGCGTGTAGGGGAAGACGTTCTTGCCGGTGATCTCGACACGAACATTGGTCTTGCCAGGTTTCAGTATGTTTTCGGCGTCGGGCACTGCCAGAGTCAATGTATCCGTGGCTCCAGCGGCGAACGACTGAGAGGCGACTTGCTTGTCGCCGGCAAAGAGTCGCAGTTCGCCGGCTTCTGGTGTTTTCTTGTTGGCCTTGGCGTAGAGGATCAGTGCCTTGAGCGCCAGGATGGTCGATTGCGTGGAGCCGAAGCCGCCGTAGCCGCCGCGCTGTTGACCGAGCCACTTGATCGCTTTCTGGACGTTGGCGTTGGATGTGCCGGGGTTCGCCTTGAGCCAGGCCAACAGCGCCAGTGATGTCGTTTCAATTTGTAAATCGCGGCCGCCGGAGCCAGTGATGCTCGTTTGCTCGGCGTCGAGATGGCCGTCCGGTTTCTGCAGGTCGCTGACTTTTTTCAGCAAGACGATGGCATCCGCTGTCCTGGCCCGGTTGATGAGGCTATTGGCGACAAGCGAGAGAAAGTAAGCGTCCTTGGACGTTTTCGCCTGTTCGTGGAGGACGTTCAGTTCCTTGGTGATCTCGTCGTCTTTGCCGCTTTCGGTCAACGACCAGACGATGTAGGCGTTGGTGATGCTCTCCGGGGCGCGGCCAAAAGAGTCGAGAGCGCGCGGATTGCGCTTGAAGCCACCTTGGCCGTCGCGCTGATGAAGCAGATACTCGCGCGTTCGCTCCAGCATGGCCGGATCGACCTCACGGACGCGAGCCATGTCGCGGAACTCCATCAGGCCGTAAGCCGTCAACGCCTCGTGGGCCGGGGCCGTGCCGCCGAACCACTCGTAGCCTTCCTTCTTGCGTTCGGCCGGGTTGGTACACTCGAACGATACCAACTTCTGATAACCGTGATCGAGAAACTCCGATGCTCGGCGCTCGATGTCGGGCTTGGTTTGATCGCTTTCCCGAAGGTACTGCAAGACAAGAATGTTGGGATAGGTGCTCGACGAGGATTGCTCGAAGCAGCCGCCCGGCTCGCGCAGGAGCGCTTCCAGACCCTTCTGCAGATCGGCCAGCGTTGACGGATAGACCTGCAGCTGGCATTTCAGCGTGCCCTTGATCCACGTCTGGGGCAGCACGATTTCCTGAGTCGCCGACTGTTCCAGCACGTCGCTGTGGGAGCTGACGATGGGGAAACCTTCCGGCACGATGCGGAATGCAGTGCGGATGCTGTCGGCGGGGAAGCCGTCGGTCTTGCCGGTGAAGGCCAGTGTGGCATTGCCTTCCTGAATCGTCGGCTTGAAGCGATACAACTTGCGGACAGCGCTTTCAGCAGGCACAGATAACTCGGTAGCTTCTGCACCGTCCAGCAGTGCCAGATTCGCCTGCTCCGTGGAGATTCGAGCGGAGCGAGATTCGTGTGTGTTGTTGGCGATGGCCAGCGGGATGTCGATTTTGTCGCTGGCGGTGACTTCCAGCGGCGTGCGCGGCTGCACGGTGAAAGGCAGACGCGACGTGAGAATTTGGCTGGCCGAGCCGAGCCGGCCGTCCAGCGTATGGGCGAATGCCGTCACCTCAAATGAACCCAGCGAATCGCACATGTCGAACGATACCTCGGCCTTGCCGCCTGGCAGCACAAGGACCGGGTGCCAGTACAGTGTCTCGGCGAAATCGGAGCGTTCGCCGTTGGGACCGTCAGCGCGGACGTGCTTGTATTCGCGCACCGTCATGGGCGCCCACTCCTGTCGAGGTTGCTCTTTCCTATCTTCTGCCATCGGCCTCGCCACACCGCCGACCATTCGCTGATCTCGTACTTCGTTTTGACGTTTGGCTTGCCCGTTGATTCCCCGCTTGCCATCTCCCGCATGCGGGCCGGCCGCGTACGGCATGGCTGCTGCCCGATTCGCGACCGGGTCTTGCTTCCTCACCGCCATGGGCCTCGCTTTTCCCATTACGGCCGCTCGCGGCATCGGGGGACCAGCCTTCGCAAGGTCGAAGTCGGCCTGTTCATTGGCTTGGCGTCTCACCTCCACGTTTTTCGCTTCTTGCTTCATTGGCTGGTCATCGCGCTCTGTCAATTTCGCCATCTGCTCCTCTCCGGAGCGATGCGGCATGTTAGGCAACGGTACGCGCGTCAGCACCAGGACCAGCGCCGCACAAGAGGCTGCGGCAGCGTAGTATGGCACTGCATGAGACACGCGGCGCAGCAAACCCAGGATCAGGAATACGAGGGCCGACACCACCAGGAGCGCTTCGGCGATCGGCGCGCCTACGAGCTGGATGCGATTGAACATTTCGCCATACGAGTCGAGCTTGGCAATTGCAGCGCGATAGTCCGGATTGTCGCGGGCCTCCTGCTCCATTTTCCTGGCTTCTGACGCCTGTGCTGTCAGCTCCGCAGTCTGGCGAACATATTCCGCCTCGACGCGCTGCAATTTTTGCTGCGTCAAATCGGCCGTTTTTGTCTGCGAGTCGCCGATGGTCACGAGCAAGCGATCCGCTTCTTCCTTCTGTTCGCGGCGGAACTTGTTGGGATCTTGCTCGGCGAAGCGGCGCCAGCCCTGCGTGCCCAATAAGAGATCGAGTGCCTCGGCTGCCTGCGGATGGGGACCGAGCAGGAAATCGGCATATTCCAGATCTTCGGAGTGGCGCACTTCGGTAGTCAGAAGGAAATGCGTCGGCATTCCGCGCAACGTCTTGTCGTCTGCCAGAGTGGCCACGCTCTTATCGATCACGCGCAGCAGCACCACCGCTGGGGTCGGCTCGCCTTTCTCAGTTGTTGCTTCGACGCCCAGCTTTACTGCCTGCCGCGGCACATAGCTCTTCTGGTCCGGCTTGAGAGCCAGATTTACGCGCTCAGCAGGTTGGCGATAGATGAGGCGTTCAGCGACCGGCCGTAAGGAATGCTGAGCACCCTCGCCAGGCAGGCTCTCGAACACAGTGACACGGCAGACGCCACCGGCACCGTGGGTCGGTCGCAGAACTGCCTGGGTCTCGGTGCCCATGAATTCCGTCGAATCAAGCAGCCGGCCGCGGCAGTAGACACCGATCTTGAACGAACGCTTCGCCGTGCTGCGGACCGTCACGGGGATGGTTTCCCCTTGCTTCACGACGGGGGCGGGCACGCTCAGGACGACGCCGTCCGGCTTGATCGGCGGCAGCTCGTACAGCTTGGTGATGCCGACCGGGGATTCGACTTTCAACTCATATTTGTGCCCGGCCTTCGGAGTGAATTCGAATCGGCCCATGCCCTGGTTCAGCTCCGGCATCTTCTCGTTGGCCAGCGTTTCAATGTTCACGCCAAGCGGCTTGCCGTCTTCCAGTAGCTGGCCCTGCATATCGGCTGGCTTGCCGAGCATGCTGCGAACCTGGAAATACACACGGTTGGGCAGTCCTGCCACAAGGTCGCCGCCCTCCGGACAAAACTCGATGTCCAGCTTTTTCAGCACGATCGGAATGGGGCGAATCATCGTATCCGGCATGGCCGGGTCGGCGAACGCAACGGCCACCGTCGCCAGGCCGCGTTCGATCTCCTTGGGCAGATAGAAGCGGACGTTGACAATTCCCTCGTCATCGGTCTGGAAGACAAGTTTCTGGGCTTTTTCCTCTCCATGCGATCCGTATTGTTTGTTATCGACAATGACCGTAGCTTCGACGCGGCAATTCTTCAGCGGCCGGCCGTCGAGTTGTGTCGCTTTGCACCGGGCGACGACTTCATCGCCGGGACCATAGGATTTGCGGCTGAAATCCAGCTCCTTGTTCAGTTTCGGCTTCTCGTATTTGTTGACGAGGAATTTGCGGCGCTGTTCGGGGAAGCGACGATTGAGTTCACGGACGATCAGCGTGTATTCGCCGCCAGGATCGTTGGGGTCGAGCTGGAAGGAGCCAGCAGCGATGCCTCGAATCGGTTTACCGTCGGGACCAAGCACGGGGCGGATGCCGTTTGGTCCCTCCTCAACCAGGGCGGTCCGTCCCTGAGCGATGGGCCGCTGTGGATTGCCCGGTTCCGGCGTCGCCAGGGAAAACTGCAGGTTCAGATCTTGCTCGGCTGGCTTGAGGCTGAATCGATCCAACGTCAGCGAGCGAAAATGGACCGTCTCGCCGATCTGATACATCGGCTTGTCGATTTCCAGGTGCGTTATGTAGACGGGCGCGGCCAGCTGCAACTCTTCGCTCAGATCAACCTCCGGACCATCGTCGCGGCGGGCGGAGACGAACAGAGTTGGCTGACTGTCGGGCCGTACCGGAAGATCGGGAGGCAACGTCAGACGATAGATGCCGGGCCTCTCGTTGACCACTGCCATCGGTCGGGCGATCGTCTTGCCGTGATCCTTCACTTCCACGGCCACCTTTGCCGCCGTCGGTTGATGGTTGTTGAGATCCCTCGTGAAAATCAAGTAATCCGTCGGCGCACCGACCCGAAGAGCGGCCGGACCTTGCACCTCAACCTGGAGCTGCGCATCCTGCTGGGTCTTGTGAATGGCTGCGATTTGCCGTTGCTTCTGTTCCGGCAAGTGCGCGATTTGTAATTCGGCTTCCAGACGCCCCTTTTTGGCCAGTTCCAGGCGATTCTCGGCATGGGCAACGCTGTCCTGGGTACGACGATAGTCAAGACTATACCCGCCCACAACGGTGGTGAGCGCCGCGGCCAAGAGAATACCGGCGGCGGCGAGCCAGCGCCAGCGCTGTGGGCGTTTTATTTCTGGACGACGAATGGGAACGGTATCGGGTGCGTTGGGGGGCGCGAAGGTCACGTGGGCAAAATTCATCTTCGCGGCGTGAGCCAGGAGTTGACGTTGTGCCGCGGCTCGTGACAGCTCAGCCTGGCAGGCGGCGCACTCCTTCAGGTGCGCATCCCAGGCCTGCCTCTCCTGGCCTTCGAGCAGGCCGTAGAGGTATTCCAGCATCTGAGAGGAACAGGTTGCACAACTTAACATGAGAGAAACTCCGGTCAGCGTTGACCCTCTCAGGGTTCAAGTGAGGATCTTGCGCAGCTTCTGCAATGCCGTGCGCATCTGGGTTTTGATCGTGCCCACGGGTCGGCCATGCAGCTCGGCGATCTGTTCATAGGTCAGATCGCCGTTCTGCCGAAGGAGGAAAACTTCCTTCTCTTCGGGCCGCAGGTTCAGCAGGGCTTCGCGCAAGCGCTGCACGGTTTCCTGGTCTTCCAGCCCACATAAGGGCGAAGGATTGCTGAGCATCGGCATGGATTCCGCCTCTACCAGCTGTTTGACGCGACGGCGCCAGGCGCTGCGCTGCAAGTCTTTGGCGGCGTTCAATCCGACGCGAAAAATCCAGGCGCGCAAGTCGTGAACGTCCGGCAGACCTTCCTGCGAGCGCCAGCACCGCAGGAACGTCTCCTGGGCTACATCCTGGGCATCTTCAGCGTTGCCCAGCATGTAACAAAGCGTACTAACCAGCTCGTCGCGCAAGTCGTTGAAGGTGCGCAGCAAAACATCACTAGTGTTCGGCTGCACAGGCTTCTCGTTCGTGGGCTGGGCAGACGCATCCGTGACAGATCGCTTCATACTGTCATTCTTAAAGACGAGGACGGGGGCGCGCCGGATTGCTTGATGGAAAAAATGCCGTGGGCGACGAGCCGAGCCGGACCCCTGGCGCCCTCGGCTCACGATACGTAGTCGAAAGATGAATTCAGCGTAACGGCCACTGGCATTAAGGACAAGACAATTCGGCTTTAACGCGCTTTAACGGGCATTTAGTTTCTCAAGCGCAGCTTTGGCACGCTCATCATTCGGACTCAACTCCCGGGCGCGTTCAAGAGACGCACGTGCCTCGGCGATTTGGCCGTCCTGGGCCAGTGTTTCGCCCAGGTACAAGTGGGCAAGGCTCAGGTTGGGATCGCACTCAATCGCCTTGCGAAAGGCGTCGATGGCTTCTTTTCGCTTGCCTAGCCGCCGCAGAGACTGCCCCAGGACACCGTAGGCCATTGCATGGTCCGGCCGGCCGGCCAGCGCTTGCCGAGCAAGGTCGGCGGCTTCCAGAAACTCCGACCGCGCTCGTGCCTGATCGGTCGGTTCGTCCTTGTCGGCGCGCGACCACAAGACCCGGCTCAGTGCGTATTTCGCCGCTAGCTTCTCCGGCTCGAGAGCGACGGCCGATCGCAACGTCTGTTCAGCGCGGTCGAGATCACCCAACTCAAGGAGGTCGCTTCCCAGGGCGATGTAGTAGCGATACTCCGGTTTTTTCTGAATCAAGTCGGTGAGCTGTTCCACCGCCGCGCGATAATCGCCGCGTTGTTCCAGGTATTGGATCTCATCAAAAAGGGTACGCCGGCTCGCCGCCAGCACATCGGAGAGGTACGGATCGATCCAGTTGCGATCTTGCTCCAGGGTATCGGCCTTGCGCCCATAGTTATCGGCCTCTTGCGTCTGGCCCATCCGCCGGTAGATGGCGGCCAGCTGGATGCACGCCTTGCGCTGCGTGATAGGACTGTGTTCGCAGCGTTTCAAGTGATCGAGGCTGGCGGAGAGGTCGTCGCGGGCCAGGTACAACAGACCGAGGTAGTAATGGACTGTGGGATCGTCCGGTTCTATCTCCAGGGCACGGCGCAACTGTTTTTCCGCCTGGTCGTTGTGCCCCAGGGCCAGGTGTACTTCGGCCAAGCGCAAGAAGGGAGCGATGCCCCCCCCTTGATCCGCACTCGTGTTGGGAGATGAAGTCGGGGAGTCGGCCAGAGCAGCGGCGCGTTGCAAGGGTGGCAGCGCCGCGTTGTTGTCGCTCATGCGCAATGATTCGCCTTGCAAGTACGGCCAACGAGGATTCTTCGGATCGAGTCGTTCCGCCTGGGCGAAACAGGCGACTGCTTCCGGATAAAGCTGGGACGCTCGCAACAGCTTGCCCAGATCAGCCCAGCACTGCACAGAGTAGGGATCGGCATGTATTTTTCGCCGCGCTGTCTCGATCGCTTCGGCCACCTCGGAATCAATCCCCTCGCGGGAAATTTCGGGCGGCGTCGGCGCCGAGTAGCGCCGCCAGGCATACCAGCCCCCAACGCCGACAACGACGACCAAAAGCACGATCACAAACCATGCACGCCGTCCCATCGATCCGCACCCTAAACTCGTCTTTCCAGGCTGTGGCGGCACGTTTTCAACGTGCTGGAGAATTGGCAGATCGGCACGTCGAAAACGTGCCGCCACAGCATTGTTCTCACAACCTCTTGGTTTTCATTTTATCCCTTTTCCCTTGTGCAACGTAAGTTGGCGATCAGCCGGTCCGCCCGGAAAGGTTTCTCGGCTGCCGTCCGGCCAAACGACGACGATGTCGTCTACCTCCGCGGCGGAACCGAGACCGAAATGGGCGCGAGGATCGTTGCTGCACAGGAAGCTCGTGGCCGGGTTGATCCAGCGCAGCCAACGGCGCTTGCCCGCGCGGACGTGGATCTCGGCACCCAGGGCATCGCGTTCGCCGCGCTCCGGATCGATGGCCCGGACACTCAGCCAGTGTCCGCCCTGTGAAGCGACGTTGTGAAACAAACGGGCAGGTCCGGCGACCGTCGTGACCAGCAGATCGAGCTTCCCGTCGTTATCGATGTCGCCATAGGCCAGGCCGCGCGCGATGTTGGCGTGGCCGCACAGCGCCGGGTTTGAAGCGGAAATGTCGCGGAACTGGCCGGTGCCGTCGTTGGTGAGGAGTCGGTTGCGCTCCCCATACAGGCCCCAGTGCGGTCCCAACTCGGCGATGGGTCCTTGGGTGGTCTTGCTGACCCGCCCGTTGGCGATCGCCAGATCCAGGGCGCCGTCGAGGTTGAAGTCTCCCAGAACCGTGCCGAAGCCAGTGCCATGCCCCCGTCCCTGCACCAAACCGGCTTGGGCCGTCTGGTCGCGAAACAAGCCGCGCGGGCCCTGCCGCCAGAGGCGATTGCTTTCTTCGGTCAGGTGCGTGACGTACAAATCGAATAGTCCATCGCCGTCCAGGTCGCCCAGGGCCACGCCCATGCCGGCCTCAGCGTGGCCCATAGCGTTGTAGGCCACGCCCCGCGCGATGCCCTCTTCCTTGAAGGTGCCGTTGCGCTGGTTTATCCAGAGCCGGTTGGCCTCGCCGTCGTTGGCGATAAAGATATCCTGCCAACCGTCGCCGTCAAAGTCCGCACACACCACGCCCAAACCCGGACCGGGGACACGGCTTAGACCGGACTTCACGGTCAC
>DATBHJ010000088.1:0-7059 GCA_036557565.1 Gemmataceae bacterium | reverse complement strand
GACTACTTTTGCACTTACCCGCCCGACAGAAATGGGTTCGTCTGCATCTCGTGTCCAACCGTGGTCACGGGTCCGTGACCCGGGTAGACCACCGTATCTGCCGGCAAAGTGAAGAGCTTGCGACGGATGCCCTCCAACAGGAGTGAGCCGTTGCCGCCAGGAAAATCGTAGCGGCCGATGCTGCCGCGAAACAACACGTCGCCGCCGAACACCTGCATCGGCGTGTCCTCATGCACGAACACAACATGTCCGGGGGAGTGGCCGGGAATATCGAGCACACGGAAAGTGACGCCGGCCGCTTCAATGGTGTCGCCCTCCTTCACGGTGCGATCGGCAGGGGGACTAACAACCGCGAATCCGAAGGAGGCGCTCATGTTGGCTTCGGCGTCCGAAAGCATTCGCGCGTCCCCGCTGCCGATGATTAGCGGCGCATCTGGGGCTAGCCGTTTTAGGGATTCATTCCCGGCTATGTGATCGGCGTGACCGTGAGTATTCAGGATCGCTCGCAGGGTCAGTCCCTGCTCTAGCAAACATTCCTCGATCAATTCCGGCTGTAATCCAGGATCGATGACCACACACTCGGTCGAGTGCGGCCGCCAGATGACGTAGGTATTCTCTTCAAAAGGCATGGATACAAGCGTGCGGATGTGGAGGGCAGCCGACATGGTATACTCTTTCGATTACAAAGTTCATCCTCGTTGATGGGGAGACGACTCGAAAGGAGAGTGCGCCGGCAAATTCGTCGTTTTCCCTACATCCCGTCTCTTACTTTTCCCAATTTGCAAGCGTCGTGTAAATTATACACGGAAAGTGCGGATAGCGGCACAGAGAGTTGCTTTCAAGACTCCCCTAACGCTAGAGCGCCAATCGACGCAACTTACTGATTCTTCGGCGGTTCCATTTCTGTGCCCGTCAATCGTCGAGGCTTCGCCAAACGACGGCACGGCATCTGCTAAGGGGTGTGGTGCGAGCCGCGCCTTCGGCATGGCTCGGATTATGGACTCGGGAGGTCACATGTCCACGAACACGCGAGCGAATCCTATGAGGAATCTAGTGGGCCGGCGCTGGTGGCATTACGGAACAGCCGGCGTCGTGGGGCTGGTTTTGCTCGGCGCTGGTCAACCTCCGGTCTCGCCTCCCTCTCCCGGTCAGCCGACGGTGCCGCCGCCTGCGAACCAGTCACCTCCGCGGGGAGCCGCCACGGTCCCGCCCCAGCAGCCTTCGCCGATGGACGAACCGATGCGGCTTATTCACGAAGCCCAAAGAGCGTATGCGAATGTGCGCGATTACACCTGTTTGCTGATCAAGCGCGAACGCATGAACGGTAAACTGCCGCCGGATAATGTCATGGAAATGAAGGTGCGGACGCAGCCTTTCAGTGTCTATCTGCGTTGGCTGCAACCGCGCAACGAAGCCGGTCAAGAAGTTTGCTACGTCGATGGCAAGAACGACGGCAAAATGCGCGTTCATCCCAAGGGCGTGATTGGCTCGGTCGCGGGTTTTGTCTCACTCGATCCCAATGATCCTCGAGCCCGCCAGACCAGCAAGCGCAACATCACCGAGGCCGGCATCGGCAACATGATCGAACGCTTCGCTCGCGCCTGGGAGCATGAACGCCGCCTCAATCTGACCAGGCAGGTGCAAGTCGCCGAGTATGAGTACAATCGACGCCGTTGCAACCGCGTCGAAATCACCCATCCCGATAACGCCAACGGGCAGTTCCTCTACTACCGCGACATCATCTACTTCGACAAGGAGACGCACTTACCTATTCGCCTGGAGTTCTACGATTGGCCGCGTCAGGCCGGCGACCCCGGTCAACTTGTGGAGGTCTATAGCTTCGCCAACATGCGGCTCAACGTCGGCTTGGGCGATGACGTGTTCGATCATTGAGGGAGAATGCATAGTAAGCGAACGGCCGGCGTAAGCCGGCTGGTGACGATACCAGCCGGCTTACGCCGGCCGATCGCTTTTCTGCTTGCCAATCCAAACTAGGAAATCTCGCAAGCTCCGTGTACAATCCTTCCGCACCGCATTCGATCGGCGTTTCGCCGGTCGGACCTGCGGCGAACAGTGGGAGGTAGGCATTGCCATGTCGCGGTTCGTTGCTTCGTCCCTGGCGGGCTGGCTACTCGTCGGCCTGACGCCTCTTTCGGCACAGACGACCGACGCGGACCCGCCCACTCGACACGTGCCCGTCAAGCCGGCCACGCGTCATGACTTGGACCATCTCCAGGCCGTGAAGCTGTATGGCCGCGGCGTGGCTTTGGAACACCAGAATCGGCTCGTCGAAGCGATGCGCACCTTCGAAGAAGCACGGCGTCTCGATCCCGACTCGGCGGCTATACAACGCGCTTTGGTCCCGTTGTATTTTGCCCTCGATCGCCTGGATGACGCGCTGGAAAGCTGTCGGCGCGTCCTGGAACTCGATCCCAAGGATTTCGAGACCGGCTATCGTTACGCAAGGCAACTGCGCGTGCTTGGCCGGAACAAGGAAGCGATTGGCGTGCTGACACGCATCGCCGACTGTCCGGGCCTCAAGGATCATCTGGAGGTGCGCGCCCAGATCTTCTACGATCTGGGGATGTTGCAAGAACAGGCCGGAGAACTGGAAAAGGCGGAGAAGAGTCTGCGCGAAGTGCTGTCGATTCTCGACAACCCGGCGGCACTGATGGAGCAGGGGCCCTACAATCGCGATGAAATTGTAACGCAAGCGGCTGAGACCCACGAGCGGTTGGGAAAGCTTTATCTCAGATCCAAAAAATCCACCGAGGCCATTGAAGAGTTCCAGGCAGCTCTGAAAAAAGATCCGATGCGCTCGGCGCGACTGGCCCTCAACCTGGCCGAGGTTTATATCTCGCAGAACGAGCCGGACAAGGCACTGGCACAGGTCGAAGAATACCTGCGTTCGCAGCCGCAGGGCATGGAGGGCTACGAGCTGCGCATCAAGCTCCAGAAACAACTCGACCGCGGAGCCAACATTTTGCCGGAACTGGCACGATCGGCGGCCGCCGATCGGAATAATCAGGCGCTCCAACTTTTACTAGCTCGGGAGTATCGCAAGGCCGGACACGCGGAACAGGCAGAGCCGATCTACCGAAAGTTATTGGAGCAATCGCCGACGGCAGAGGTTTATCGCGGCCTGTTCCAGGTCTACAAAGAAGAGAACGAGAGCGGCGCGGCGCGTCTGTTAACCGTCCTGGATGAAGAGATCACCAAGGCCAGTGGCGACGATAACAGGGCGAAGAAAGGGGAATTGAACGAGCCGCAGCGCGAAGCAGCTCGGCGAGCCGCCGTGCATGCGCGGGCCATGCTCCAGGTGTTGCGCGAGGATCCTGAGCTGGTCAAGCATCTACTACCGGCGGCCCAGCGGCGCTTGAGCGGCGGAGCCAGCTTGGGCGTCACCACCTCGTTGATGTTGGCCGAGATGGCGGGACGTGCCCGACTTTACGCTGAAGCGGAGGCGCTTTACCGCCATTGTCTGAGGGTGGGGAGCACCAACGAAACACAGGTTTACGTTGGCCTTCTGCGCGTGCTGTCGATGGCCCACAAGAACCGAGATATCATCACGGTGTGTCAGCAGGGCTTGAAGAATTCTCAGAACACCAATCGTGTGCTTTTTTTCCTGGAAATGGCCACGGCCCACATGGGTCTGAACCAGGTTGATGAATCGCTCGCGGCGATCGATGAAGCCGTGCAGACGGCCGGAGCGGACCACAAACTGACTTGCCGCCTCGAACGCGTCCAACTATTGTCGCAGGCCGAACGCCACAAACAGGCTGTTGCCGAGTGCCAGGCGCTCCTGAAAGAGTATAATCAATCGGGAGACGTACACAAGATTCGCTACGTGCTCTCGGCGATTTATTCCACCGCCCAGGATATCGACAAAGCCGAGGAGCAGTTGTTGCTGATTCTTAAGGACGATCCCGATGACGCCACGGCGAACAACGACCTGGGATACCTCTGGGCGGATCAAAGCAAGAAATTGGACGAGGCAGAGAAGCGGATTCGCCGGGCCCTGGAGTTAGACAAGCGGCAACGCAACAATTTGACGCGAGTGAGCGCGGATGGCGACCCCGACAATGCCGCTTACATTGATAGTTTGGGCTGGGTGCTGTTCCGCAAGGGAGATTGCGAGGGCGCCCGTCATGAGTTGGAGAAGGCCGTCGCGCTGCCCGTCGGCGACGATGATCCGGTGGTATGGGACCATCTGGGAGATGTCTATTCCCGGCTCAAGGAGGGTGACAAAGCCAAGAGCGCCTGGCGAAAGGCAATAGAACTGTACGAATCGGGCGGTCGCCGCCGTCCGGATGAACGCTATCGAGGGATCAAGGAAAAACTGGAACATCTCAACTAGCCCGGAGTGTCCGCTTCGGGCCGGTGAAACCGCATCAGTGAAGGAGAAGCCATGTCCGGCCATTCTCATTGGGCCACAATCAAGCACAAAAAAGGGGCCATCGACGCCAAGCGCGGCAAGCTGTGGAGCAAGCTCAGCCGAGCGATCATCATCGCTGCGCGCCACGGCGGCGGCGACCCGACCATGAACTTGAAGCTGCGCTACGCCATCGACAAGGCGAGGCAAGTCAGCATGCCCAAAGATAACATCGAGCGCGCCATCAAACGCGGCACTGGCGAGATGGAAGGACTGACCTTCGAGGAGATCACCTACGAGGGTATCGGCCCCGGCGGCGTGGCATTCCTGGTCGATGTCGTCACCGACAACCGCAATCGCACTGCGGGCGAGATTCGCAAGATTTTCGAGCGCGGCGGCGGCAAGATGGGCAGTGCCGGCAACGTGGCCTTTCGCTTTGAACGCAAGGGTTTGTTCAGTGTCAATGTCGATGTCACCGATGAAGACACGCTGATGGGCCTTGCCCTCGACGCCGGCGCCGACGACCTGAAGCGCTCCGGTAGCACGTTCGAGATTACATGCGATCCTACGGCATTCGGCAAGGTCCAGGAAGCGCTGCAGAAAAACAACATTCCAACCGTGGTCTCCGAGATCAGCCAGTTGCCCAAGGCGCCGATCGACGCTGACAAGGAAATTGCACAGAAAGTCCTCCGTCTGCACGAATCCCTCGATGACCATGACGACGTGCAGAACGTCTACACGGATTTGAATATGACAGAATCATTACTTGACTCCATCAACGCGGGTCACTAAGATAAGCGAGGCGGGATTGTGCTGGTAACACTCCCCCGCCTCTTCACAACCCCAGCTAACAGGAGCAAGGGTCATGCCCCGTCATTCTACAACGCCCGCAGACGAATTCGTGATCGCGTACAGCTACATCCGCTTTTCGCATCCCGATCAGGCCAAGGGCGACTCGCTTCGGCGTCAGACCGAAGCGGCCGCCGAGTGGTGCAAGCGCCACAAGGTAAACCTGGATACGTCCCTCACTCTTCACGACCTGGGCAAGTCCGCCTACACAGGCAAGCACCGGGAGAACCCCGACCGGCACGCGCTGGCTGCCTTCCTAAAACTGGTCGAAACCGGCAAGGTGCTGCGCGGGAGCTATCTCATCCTGGAAAACCTGGACCGGCTGTCCCGCGAACACATCCAGCCGGCCCTGTTGCTTGGCTTGAACCTCTTGCAAGCTGGGGTCCGCATTGTGCAGCTAAAGCCGGTCGAGATGATCTTTGACGACAAATCGGACACCCTTCCCGTCATGATGATGATGATGGAGCTGTCCCGAGGTCACGGCGAGAGCGCCATCAAGAGCGAACGCATCGGCAAGGCGTGGCAGGAGAAGAAGCGGCGCGCTCGAAACGGCGAGGCGCAAGAGGCGACGCGACGGATGGGAAAGAACTGCTACGTCATGACGCATCGACTCCCTGCGTGGATTGAAGAGAGAGACGGACAGCTGCACGTGATCCCCAAGCGTGCCGCTGCCGGCAAGCGCATCTTTGAGTTGGCGATTGCCGGCTACGGACAACTGCTCATCATCAAGAAGCTGAACGAAGAAGGTGTGGCGCCGTTCGGATCGTCGTGGAACCGTGCCACTGTCAATCGCATCTTGAACGATCGCCGTGCCCTGGGTGAGTTCCAGCCGCGGAAGGGAAAAACCGGCGAAGCGGACGGCGAGGCGATCAAGGGCTATTTCCCCGCCATCGTAACGGAAGAGGAATGGCTCTCCGCCAGAGCGGGACAACAACAGCGCTTCAAGCATCGCGGCCGGCCAGGTCACTACGTCAACGCCTTCGCCGGCATGCTCTTCAACGCACGTGCCGGCGACGCTTACTACTGCCGGACTGCTCCCACTGGCGGCAACCGCTCGGCGAAGCGGATGCAAAGGGTACTGGTCAATTACGACCATATCGAGGGGCGCGCCCCGATGGTCAGCTTTCCCTTCCCGACGTTCGAGAGGGCCATCCTGAAGCATCTCAGGGAAATCAAGGCGAAGGACATTTTGGAAGGCACAAACGGACATAATGAGGTGATGGCCCTGGAAGGCGAGGAAACAGAACTGAGGTCGGACATCGCCAAAATCTCTGCGGACTTAGACGCTCACGGTGAAAGCCCGACTCAATACGCGCGCCTGCGTGCGAGGGAGGCTCGCCTGGGCGAAGTAACAAAGCTCCTGGCCGAAGCCAGGCAGAAGGCCGCTAACCCACTTTCGTCGGCCTGGGGAGAGATGCAATCCCTCCTCGAAGTCATCGACTCGGCGCCCGATCCAAACGACGCGCGTACGCGGTTGCGGACTTTGGTGCGAAGGGTTGTCGGTTCTATCTGGCTTTTGGTTGTGCCGCGTGGACGGGACCGGCTTGCGGCCGTACAGCTATGGTTCAGCGGTGGAGAAAAGCATCGTGAGTACCTCATCCTTCACCAGCCCCCCATAGCGAACGCCAGCGCACGTACAGATGGCGTCCGAGTGAGCGGCTCTCTCGACATCATCGCCGAGCCTTTCGATCTGGACCTTCATCGCCGCGACCATGCCGCGAAGCTGGAAACCATCCTGATGAAACTCGACACGAACTCGTTGAAGAAGCTGCCGGCCGTTTGACTGACGCCGCATACAAGGTAGAGTCTTGAAAGCATCTTGGCCGCGCCGCCTGTCG
>DATBHJ010000087.1:0-22150 GCA_036557565.1 Gemmataceae bacterium | reverse complement strand
GCGCAGCGGAGGCGAACATTATCGTGGTTGCTGGGTCATCGATTTGCTTTTGGACAAGCACTAAGAACGAGCCGGAAGCGTAAGCGGCGGCTGGCATTTCGTCGCTTACGCTTCCGGCTCGTTAGGTACCGCACGTTTCCGCTGCGAAAACACGATCATACACCTGTTGTGCTGTCTCTCCCAAGCGTGCGGTCATGTCCCGATATGCTTCGCGCCGGTAGTCCCACTCTTGCGAGCGCGGCACCTGCTCTAGCCAATCGTACAGGTGAATGCGACACAGATCGTCGAAATCGTCACGCGAGAGAGTAACCTCCTCGCCGCTAAGGCGATCGGTGATGGTGTAGCTGTCTCCCGACTGTTTCACAGCGCGATCGAAGGTTGAGCGATCCATGGCGCAGTTGAGATAGGCGAGTCGCTCGGCACGTTCGCCGATGAGAGCACGAACCTCGGCGCGGCGATCCAGAAGTAATTTGAACCCCTGGAAGCGCTCCGTGCCGTAGATCGAGTGGAACATTCCCGCCCGGCACAACTCTTCCGGGCAACCCTGCGCCTCCATGAGCTTGTACGCTCCAATCAAATGGGCCAGATACGACTTGCCCGTGTGGCCAACCTGCTCTACACCTCGATCGAGTAGATAATTCGTCAGTTCCTTGAAACTCTTTGCCATGATGATTTCTCCTGCATCCCTATTCTTGATGGTCGTTACACCCAGCCATCCTTGGGCGATTCGGCGCCAAACCAGCGTTCGGTAATGACCTTCTTGCGCGTGTAGAACGCCACAGCATCGGGGCCGTGAGCGTTCAGATCCCCGAAACACGACTGCTTCCAGCCGCCGAACGAGAAAAACGCCATCGGGGCCGGTACACCGAGATTGATCCCCAACATGCCGGCCTGGATGCGTTGGCGAAACGTGCGCGCGGCTGAACCCGATTGCGTGAACAGTGACACGGAATTGCCGTAGCGACTGCGGTTGGCCAACGTGATGGCTTCGTCGAGATCGGCGGCGCGCATCACGCTCACCACAGGGCCGAAGATTTCTTCTCGCGCCACGAACATCTCGGGGGCGACGTTATCGAAGACTGTTGCACCGACGAAGCAACCTCGCAGCCGGTCCGCGACTCGAACCCCGCGGCCGTCGAGCAATAACTTGGCCCCTTCCCGAACTCCTGCATCGATCGCTTCAAGGATGCGCCGCCGCTGCTCGGCGTTCAACACAGGGCCGAGCGTCGCCGACTCATCGAGACCGTCGCCTAGCCGCAATTCGCGAGCGGCTTGCACGAAGCCGTTGACCACCGCGTCCTGACGAGCCTTGTCGCCGACGGCGACAAGAACGCTCCCCGCCAGGCAACGCTGTCCCGCGCACCCATAGCAGGAGCCGATCAGTGCCGGTAAAGAGCGGGCGAGGTCCGCGTCGGTTAGCACGATCAGGTAATTCTTGGCGCCGCCCAGCGCCTGCACCCGTTTGCCGTGTGCCGCGGCCGTGCGGTAGACCGACTCTGCCACCGCGGACGATCCGACGAACGAGACGGCCTGCACGTTCGGATTGGTAATCAGCCGTTCGCTGACTTCCTTGCCGCCCTGCACCACACTGACGACGCCTTCGGGCAGTCCGGCCTCGGCGAACAACTCGACCAAATGCGTGCCGGTCAGCGGAGCCTTCTCCGCCGGCTTCAAAATGAAAGCGTTCCCGCACGCCACGGCGATCGGCATCATCCATAGCGGAATCATCGCCGGGAAGTTGAATGGCGGGATACCGACGACGACTCCGACCGGCTCGCGAACAACATACGAATCGACATTCGACGCGACATCCGGCAACACGTGTCCCATCAGTTGCGACGGAATGCCACAAGCGAACTCAACAACATCGATCCCGCGCCGCACCGAACCCTTGGCCTCGCTCAAGAGCTTGCCATTCTCGCGGACGATGCTCCTGGCCAGGTCGAGATAGTGCTTTTCCAGCAGTTCGCGGAAACGAAAGAGTATACGAGCGCGATCGGGCGATGGCGTCGAGCGCCAGGCTGGAAAGGCACGTGCGGCCGCGGCGCAGACCTCATCCACCTGGCCTGCGGAAGCCTCTCGGACGCTGGCCAACTCCTCGGCAATATCCGCCGGGTTGCAAATGGCACGCACCATCGCTCCCTCGCCCTCAACCCAGCGTCCCCCGATGAGGTTCAGGCGCGAACCGGCCCTGGCAGCCGCCTTTGTTCGATCGCCAGTGGGTGCCGTGATCGCGGACATGAGAAACTCCTTCGGATTGCTCTTTTCGAGAAAGCAGCTGCACCGCTCCGATTGTTGATAAATCGATTATCCAGGAGAGAATTAGCATCCAGAGAATGAGGTTATGAATCAGCCTATCGGATTCAACGATTGTCAAGCAAATGCAGCGCTGGTATTCGTTCAGTCGGTGACGGAATTCAACATCGCTGGCTCTTGCTTGCCAATCGAGGCCCGGCGCGAGATGATAGGCAGGGATGCCGTCAACTAGAGACGAGATACGGAGGCTATCCGAGATGACTCGCTACTTGCTCTCTACTTCCCTCCTGATCGGTCTGGTTTCTCCCTTGTCTGCCGCAGAGCCGGCGGCGACGGCCGAGGACATTCGGACAGCCGTCTCCAAGGCGCTGCCGCTCATCGAGAAAGGCAGCAACGGGCATCGTACGCAGCGCACTTGCTTCGCCTGTCATCATCAAGCCATCCCCATATTCGCCGTGACTGCTGCGCGCTCGCGGGGCTTCTCGATCCGGGAAGAAGACGTGCGCAAGCACTTGCGGTTTATCGCCGACTTCCTGGACAAGAACCGTGATAATTACTTGAAGGGCACCGGGCAGGGCGGACAGGTGGACACGGCAGGTTACGCGCTGTGGACGCTGGAGATGGGCGGCTGGAAACCGGACGAGACGACTGCCGCCGTGACCGAGTATCTTCTGCTGCGCCACCAGGATTTCGACCACTGGAAGGCAACCTCGAAGCGTCCACCCTCGGAGATCAGCTCGTTCACCACAACTTACCTGGCGATCCGCTCCTTGCAGACCTTCGGCACGACCGAGCAGAAGAAACGGATCGACGAACGCATCCGGAAGGCACGCGTCTGGTTAGAGAAGACACCGGCTGACGACAATGAGGAACGGGTATTCCGACTGTGGGCCTTGCAGCGTGCCGGTAGCGAGGCGGATAAGTTGCGGGCAGCGGCGCGAGAATTGATCGACAAGCAACGGGAGGATGGTGGTTGGTCTCAGCGCGACGACATGAAATCCGACTCCTACGCCACCGGCACGGCCCTGGTCGTATTACACCAGGCGTCGGGACTCTCCACGAAAGATCAAGTCTATCAACGCGGTGTGAAATACCTGCTGAAGAAGCAACTACCGGATGGCTCCTGGCACGTCCGCTCGCGCAGTGAACCGTTCCAGACCTATTTTGAAAGTGGCTTCCCGCACGGGAAGGACCAGTTCATCTCCCTGGCCGCCAGCAGTTGGGCGACGATGTCCCTGGCTCTGGCGCTAGCGCCCGTAGAACGCCGGGCCGCACGGTAACCGATTCGTCTTGTTAGGTAGCCGAAGAGATATTTCACCCTATCGTCCGCATCCCAACAGCATCAGCGCATCAGCGCCGCCTCTCCCCATTGCCCAATCCACATTGATTCCAAATCGGAGGATCGATTATAAGCCGGATCACCTTGGCTGATCTGCTGCTAGATCGCTCATCACAACAGCGCGAACTGTGATTGCACGAAAGGCTTAACTCATGGGTCTCTCAAGGTTTCCTACCCGCGCCCGCTTTATCCTGCTGGCTGTGGTTTTCGCGATGCTCGAGACGGTGGCCGCGCGAGCTGAAAAGCCGGCAATGCCAACCGGGGGCGATCTGATCGCAACCACGCGGGCGGCCCTTGAAAAGAACTCGGCAATCCGGACGGAGGACAAGCAAAAGATCCTCGCCATACTGCGCGTGCAGTTCGCCGCACCGAACGCTCCGGCGCTCTACAACAAGATGTCCGAGTCTCGGCGACGCCGAATGGCGGAAGAAATTCAGCAGACCATAGACGGCTTCCCTATAGCACCATTCGACACGGAACTTCAGCGCCATTACCAGATCGAGACTCTTCGACATGGCCTTAACTCTTATTTCATCTTTCCAATCTGCGAACGTGATCCTTCCCCAGAACTTCCTGCGCAGTTCCGAGAACTGGAGGATCTTTTGTGTACCTGTCTGGCGGCACGCTATGAGAGATTTTTCTCGTGTTCCGCTGTCGCAGAGCAAGTGCACGCAAGGGTCAGAGAGGACTTCTCCCGTGAGATGGGCGACGATATGGTTCCAACCTACAAGGTACCGATCCCTCCCTCCGAATTCCGCGCTCTAAAACAAACCGTACAGAATGATTTTGATAGTCTGTGGGTGAAGCACCCGCCGCTGCCGATCGATATCACCGGCCGATGGGATGCCATGACAGCTCAGCAGCAAGACAAGTATATCGCCACCCACACTCAAGAACTGTCTCGCGAACTCACTTGGAATCTGATTCCTATTGAGGCCATTATTCGGGACGCATATACGAGGGAAGTATATGCGAAGGTGAAGAGGATTCCCCTGATAGACTGGGACACGAGCGACCGGCTTAGTCTTAGCCCGAAAGAAGTCGCTGCCCACCGAGATCTGGAGAAGCGGGCCCATGAGGAAATGGTGATCTTGCAGAAGCAAGCAATGGAGAAGGCGAACGCAGATTTTCAAAAGAAAGTCAAAGACACAATGCAGCATCAGAATGCCCCACCTGACGCGCAAACGGCTCCGTCCGTCATTCATGAGTCCAATTAGCGGTTCTCTCCGTTTGCCGTCGCCAGTAACGGCCGCAAGAACCCTTCGAGTCGGCGAACCAACCAGTCGGCGCTAGTCAGTGTTGCCATCTTCCAGTCGAGATCAATGCAACGCATCCTTGTGCATGGTCTCGAATAGCCTGGCGTTATCCCGGTAATCGATGCAAACATCGATCAGGACCGGACCCGGGGTGGCGAACGCCTTACGGAGAGTCGGAGCGATTTCCTTCGGCGAGCTAATTCTCATGCCAACCGACCCGAATGACTCGGCATGTTTGACGATATCGACTGGACCCAATTCGACGGCGGTGTGACGGCCATACTTAGGGTCCTGTTGAATCTTCACCATGTCGTAGTAACCGTCGGTCCAGACGAGGTGGACAAAGTCACATTTCAAACGGACGGCGGTTTCCAGCTCCTGAGCCGAGAACAGAAAGCCCCCATCCCCCGACATGGACAGGATCGGCTTGCCCGGCCGTACCAGCCTGGCGGCGATGGCCCACGGCAGTGCGACACCAAGCGTCTGCTGGCCATTGCTCGTCAGAAAGTGCCGCGGATTGAACGAGAAGAAGTAGCGGCTCATCCACATGTACAGCGAGCCGACATCGCACAATACCGTGGCGTCGTCAGGGAGTATCTCCTGCAGCTCGTAAATGAGGCGTAGTGGGTGAACGGGCGAACCATTTCGGCTCGCCCCTTGCTGCTTTACATGGGCCAGTGTGCGAACGGCGGCTCCCAACTCAGCAATGTCCGTGAGAACGGCCAGGGGCGATAACTGAGCACAAAGCGCAGTAACGATTGCCGCCGTATCGCCGATCAGTTCAATGGTCGGCCAGTAGTCAACGTCCATCTCGGCCGGTGTGCAATCGATGTGGATGATGGGGCGCTTCTTGCCCTTGTTCCACAAGACCGCGTCGTACTCAATCGGATCAAAGCCGACCGTCACGACCACGTCGGCAGCATCGAGCAGGCTGTCGCCCGGCTGGTTGTGAGACAAACCGACCCGTCCCGCGAAACAAGAAAGCATGTCTCGCGGCACAACGCCTGCTCCCTGGTAGGTACAAATCACGGGTAGCGGCGTCTTGCGAAGAAGACCACGCACTGCCTCAGCAACTCGCGGCACACTTGCCAGCATTCCGAGATACAGGACCGGCAGACGGGCCTGGTTGATGAGAGTGGCGGCCTCGCCGATCGCCGTCGAGTCGGGACAACCCAGGCGTGGCTGCGGGACGGGTCCGGGGAGATCGTAGGGTGCGGCGGCTTCCATGACGTCTCTGGGCAAAGCGACGTAGGCAGCGCCGGGGCGGCCACCCTCCGCGGCACGAAAGGCCGAGGCGATCACTTCTGGGATACCGTGTCCCGTCGTCAGTTCGGCCGCGAACTTGGTGATTGGCCGGAACAAACTTACCGTGTCGAGCGATTGATGGGCCAGCTTAAGGCGATCGGCCAACGGCACCGCACCGCCCAGGGCCACCACCGGATCGCCCTCGTAATCCGCAGTGGCCAGGCCGGTCATCAAGTTGGTACAGCCAGGACCGGAAGTTACCAGACACACGCCCGCCTTCCCGGTCATTCGGCCGATCCCCTGGGCGATGAGCGCGGCATTTTGTTCGTGACGGCATACAACTACTTTGATTTTTGAGCCGACCAGACAGTCAAGGACTTTATCGATCTTCGCACCTGGGATACAGAAGATGTACTCCACCCCTTGTGCCTCCAGGGCACGAATCAGCAGATCGGCGCCGGTCGGTGTTGCCATCATTCGGACTCCTTTGCGGACTTCTTTTCAGCCCGATCGAGGTCCCAGGATGGATTGCGCGTGAGATCGGCGCGGAGGAAAGCTGGGGATTCGGGGAGCGAGACGCGAAAATCTGCCTCGCGCCTCACTTGGGCGCGGAGGTTGTGTCCTGCGCAGTCGAGCAAATGACCGCCCGAACGCCGGTCGTCCGAAAGAAAGTGCAAGTGATAGCCGGCCACGAGGATTGTCTGCAAGTAACCCGGCGACCAGAAGCCGGCCAGGGTGCCGCGGACATTCCGCAAATGAAACTCCCGCTGTTGCGAAGCGGCCGCAACCAACGGTACGCCTTCAGGAGTCCGAGTGACCGATCGCGTGGTGATCGTCTCGAACTCGCCATCGACGCGAACGGCATAGAAGACATTTTGGGAATCGCGAAGCTGGTCGAGTTGGGCTTGGAGAGCGGACAGGTCGGCGCAGTCGGGCAGTTCCACCGCTTCCCCAGCGGGGAAGTGTGTCACCATCGCATAGGGAGTCCGGGCGTCGTCCTTGACCTCGCGGACTGTACCGTCGTCGCGCACCTGATAGAAATGGCCGTCAAGAGCCACCATCTCGCCGTCGAGACCGTCGAAAGTTCCCAGGCCGAAATCGCCGTGTTCTCGCAGAGCGCCGATCGTGACCTCACCACGATAGAGCCCCTCGACGAGAGCGCCGGCGGTAGACACTTGAAACAACGTTCCGTGATCGAGTTGCAGATGATCTGCCAGTGCGGTTCGGATGAGGTGATCCACAGATTCTCCCGTCGCTCGACAATGATCCTGGATGGACTGCCAGAGGGTGGATGAAATTCGACAGGAGAGAAGGAACGAAGACATGAGGGCAGATCTCCTTCAAACATACCGATGATACTCTGGCCGGTACACCTTGGACCGAATGAACTGGCCCACATCTCTCGGCTTCTCTACCGCTGCCAACTCCTTCTCGAAAATGAGTGCCGCCACCTTCTCCGCGACATGAACCGAAGCCTTCAAAATCTCCGATTGCGGCGGATAGATGAGCCCCATGTCCAGGTTCTGCTGCGTGACCTGCTCGGCCACGCTCCTGGCAGCGCAGAGGAACATTTCATCGGTGACGCGCTTGGCCTGAGTTGCGTAAATAGCCAACCCCAGGGCGGGAAAAATGTAGACGTTATTTCCCTGCCCCGGAACGAACATCTTGCCGCCGAACTGGACCGGTGGGAAAGGGCTGCCACTGGCGAAGATGGCCCGCCCTTGCGACCACTTGTAAGCTTCCTCGGCCGTACATTCTGAGCGCGAGGTTGGATTGGAGTAGGGGAAAATGATGGGCCGTTGATTGATGCGAGCCATCGCTTCGATGACGGCCTGGTTAAAGAGCTTGGGGACCGTGCTGACGCCGATGATACCCGTGGGCTTAATCGCTTCCACGGCGTCGAGGAAGCGCTTCAAGGGAGCGTGAGGATGAGCATAAGGCTTCTGAAAGTCGGCCAGGTCTGTTCTACTGCTTTCAATCAGGCCGTTGACATCCACCAGCCAACAATGCTGCCGCGCCTCCTGCATCGATAAACCGTCCTTCGTCATCGCCAGGCAGATGAGGTCAGCAATGCCGGTGCCGGCGGAGCCGGCGCCGAGGAAGAGGAACTTGTGGTCCTTCATCTTGTTGCCGAGGATGCGCAGCGCGGCATAGATACCAGCGACCGCCACGGCCGCGGTGCCCTGAATGTCATCGTTGTAGCAGCAGACCCGATCGCGGTAGCGGGCCAACAGCGGTATGGCGTGAAAGTTGGCGAAATCCTCAAACTGGATGCAACATCCGGGAAAGACTTCCTGCACCGACGTCACAAATTCTTCGAGGAAGTCGTCGTACTCGGCTCCCCGGACGCGAGACTGGCGCAGACCAAGGTAGAGCGGGTCATGGATCAGCGTTTCGTTGTTGGTGCCGACGTCCAGCGTAATGGGCAACGTGACCTGGGGAGGCACGCCGGCGCAAGCAGTGTACAGCGCCAGCTTGCCGATGGGAATGCCCATGCCATTGACACCTTGATCGCCCAGGCCGAGGATGCGTTCGCCGTCGGTAACGACGATGAAGCGAACGCCCTTCTCCGGCCAGTTGCGAAGAATTTCCTTGATGTGTCCCTTCCGCTTGATGGACAGGTGCAGCCCACGGGGACGGCGCAGGATGTGGCCAAACTTCTGACATGCCTCGCCCACGGTCGGCGTGTAGACCAGCGGCATGAAGTGGGCCGGGTCGGACATCAGCGTCTTGTAATAGAGCGTCTCATCGTTGTCCTGGAGCGCCGTAAGGTAGATATACCTTTCGAGATCGGTGGACTTATAGCTGAGTTGCATGTGGACGCGACGCAGTTGGTTTTCTTCGGTATCGACTCCCTCGGGGAGCAGGCCGATGAGTCCCAGGGCCTCGCGTTCGGTCTCGGTGAACGCCGTCGATTTGTTCAGGCGCGGATGGTGGAGAAGATCCGTCCCGCGGGGTAGGTTCGATGCGGAGCCGTCGCTGGCCATGATTGCATTCTCCTTGCTGCGCGATCGATTCGTTGTGTCGTTTTAGCGAAACAGAGTTGATTGTGCCTACGATTATCCCTCACTCGAAAGTCCAAGGTTCGTTTGTTCCGCGGGAGTCAATGGCACCAAAACCCCGCGGCGCAGCTTCCACTCAAATTTGCGGCGGATGGCTTCCACGAGGATTTTTATGGCATCCTGTTCGTTGCGGACGGGTATCGGCCCAGAGTCGGACCTCGCAAGGGCCTCTTCGTGCCGGCGGTAGAGTTTCCCAGGACTGGCTCTCCGGCAGCGCAGAGTCTTCAACCCTGGCGCCTTGTCAAAGGGGCTCCTCCAATTTGTGGTTGACAGAAACGTCCCATCTTGAAGCCGGGAGGTAAGCGCGCAGACGGCGTCTTGCTTGCCAGGTCTTGCAATTTGCGTCCTCGTCCATGCGCAGGTTATCACGGCGTTTTGTTCGGCGGATCGGAGGACGGCGGCAAAGCATTCCAGATTCTTCGTCGTCTGGAGTGTATGATAAAAAGCTAACCGGGCACCCAACTGTTGGAATTCGTCGATGAGCGGCCTCAACATCCGCATCGCGTCGGTCGGAACTTTATCTCCTTCCAGCACCGTAATGGAGTCGTCGTGACGTATGGCCCAGCTTGCCGGCCTCTGTCTGTGGAAAAGCTTGTTCATGCAAGCTGTGAGAAAAACGCGGAAACTGGACGACATGCGCCACAGTTCGACGAAACTCAGACGCGTCGTGTCTGTACGGAAATACATCCCCAAGGGAATTCTCCTAGTGGCTCATTACGGCGCGGAGCGCTCTTATGCCAAGACTTCATCCACCACTCGGCCTGACACATCGGTCAGGCGATGTTCACGTCCGCCGTGGAAGTAGGTCAATCGCTCATGGTCGATTCCCAGCAAATGCAGAATGGTCGCATGAAGATCATGAATGTGGACTTTATTTTCGACGGCGGCGTAGCCGAACTCGTCAGTGGCACCGATGGCTTGTCCGCCCTTGACTCCGCCGCCTGCCAGCCACGAGCTGAAACCACGCGGACTGTGATCGCGGCCCTTGCCGTTCTGGCCGGTCGGTGTGCGGCCAAATTCGCTCGTCCAGACCACCAGCGTCGAATCGAGTAGGCCGCGTTGCTTCAGGTCGGTCAAGAGTCCCGCGATGGGTTGATCGGTTTCGCCGCAGTGCAGCGTGTGGTTCTTGAGGACATCGCCGTGCGCATCCCAGGTTTGATCGATGTGCCCGCCACCGGAATAGATCTGCACAAAACGCACGCCGCGCTCGATGAGGCGCCGGGCCAAGAGGCAGCGCTGGCCGAATGGCGCTGTTTGCGGATTGTCCAGACCGTACAGGCGACGAGTAGACTCGGTCTCCTGCGCCAGATCGACGGCCTCGGGCGCGTGGCTTTGCATGCGGAAGGCCAATTCGTAACTGGCGATGCGAGCGGCGAGTTCGGTGTTGTCGGGCGTCGCTTGCTGGTGCCGACGATTCAGCTCGGCCAGTAGATCGAGCTGATTGCGTTGTTGCTTCGTGCTGACTCCCTTTGGCGGCGACAGGTTGAGGATGGGATCGCCCTGAACACGGAGTTGTGTGCCCTGGTGAGCGGCCGGCATGAAGCCCTGGTTCCAGTTGGACGGTCCCGAGATCGGTCCGCCGCGCGGGTCGAGCATGACCACAAACCCTGGCAGATTCTGGTTGAGCGTTCCCAGTCCGTAGCTGATCCAGGAGCCGAGCGAGGGATAGCCCAGGCGCAGATAGCCGGTGTTCATCTGCAACAATCCGGAACCGTGCGCGAAGCTATCGGCACGCATGCCGCGAAGGATGCACAGATCATCCACGCGGCGGGCCACGTTAGGAAAGAAGTCGGAAACTTCGATGCCGGACTGGCCGGACTTGCGAAACTTGCACAACGAGCCCAAGAGCGTGCCGGGATTCCGCACCTTGAACAACGGATCACGGTCAAGGTTCGGAAGCGGTTGGCCGCTGCGTCGATTCAGTTCCGGTTTGGGATCAAACGTCTCCAGGTGGCTGACTCCACCGTACATGAACAGGCAGATGACCGCCTTGGCCGTGGCCGGATGATGCGGCGAACGTGGAGTCAAGAGTGAGTCACGGGAGGCAGCGCGAGCGGCGGGGCCGAAGAAACCATCCTCGGCAAGCAGCGAGGTCAGCGCCACAGCACCGAATCCGCCGCCGGCGCGCCACAGGAAATCACGCCGCGTTTGGGCAAGGCCATCTGCTGCGCTTGACATGAGCATCTCTTTCCCCATCACGACTCGCATCATCCGACATAGAAGAATTCATTCGTATTTAGTAGCACGGCGCAGAATGCCGCGAGGGCCTTCCGGCGGGCGTCGCCTGCGGATTGGCCGCTGCGGCGAGCGTCACTCTCGATTTGTCGCTGTTGCCGAGTCAGAAAATCAAGGGCCAGTCGCAACTCGTCGGGGCCAGGCGGCCGGCACAGAGCCAACGTGAAGGCGCGGCGTACCTGCGCTGTCGGATCCTCGCCCGCTTCCCGGTGGAGTCGCTCCGCCAAGTGCGCTGCTTGCTCTTGCACAAAAGCGCCGTTGAGAAACGTCAGCGCCTGCGGGGCCGTGGTGGAGAGAGGTCGCTGTTCGCAGCTAGAGGTGGTGTCAGGTGTGTCGAGTAATTCCAGCTCCGGCAGAGCCAGCGAACGTTTGCAGAAAACATAGATACTCCGCCGCGACGCCTGTCGAGGCGGTGATTTGCCCCAGCCGTCGCCGGGCCGCGATTGACCATCGAGCACGGCTTGCGGCAGCGAGGGAAAAACGCTCGGACCGCCGTGTTCGGGATTGAGCTGTCCGCTGACGGACAACATCGAATCGCGCACGGCCTCCGCCTGCAGTCGGCGCTGTCGCCATCGACCAAACAGCGCGATTAGCTCCTCCCCGCGAGAGCCAGCCGCCTCTCCGGAGGAGGATGTCTGGTAAGCGCGAGAAAGCACGATTAATCGATGCAGCTTTTTGAGATGCCAGCCTTCGGCCATGAACCACTCCGCCAACCAATCGAGCAATTCAGGATGAGACGGCCGCGCTCCCATCAGACCGAAATCGTTGGGCGTGGCCACCAGTCCTTTGCCGAAGTGGTGCAGCCAGACGCGATTGACGATGACGCGAGCCGTCAGCGGGTTATCCGGCTGCGTGATCCAGTCGGCCAACCAGCGTCGCCGCCCGGTCGAATGGGCCAAGGGTGTCGGCGCCGTTGGCTGCCGGCTGACCAGTATGGTTGGCAAGCCGACATCCACGGTCGCCGCCGCACGCTTTGGATCACCGCGACGGAACAGATGCGTTTGCGGCGCTTCTGACGTGTCTTCGTACCAGATATGCGCCTGAGGAGGTTGAGGTGGCTGGGCGTTCGGCACCAGGCCCAATTGCGGAGCGGCCAAGAAGCGCGGCTGGCCGCTGAGCGCAGGCAACAGCGATCCTGTCAACAGCGATGCTTGCTTGCCCACGCCGCGCCAGTAGATCTGCAATTCGTCTTCGCTGCCTACAAAGCGTTCGTATTCTTTACGGTGCGTCGCCGAAACGACGATCTGCGGCCGCTTGAGCGGTTCGAACACGGCCAACAGACTATAGTAGTCGGTCTGACTGAACGGCTCGAACTTGTGATCGTGGCAGCGGGCGCAGCGGATCGTCAGAGCGAGAAATGCCGTCGCTGTCGTGCCGAGCACATCGTCAAGCTGATCGTAACGATCGACAAGGAAATCGGCGGGCTCGTCGTCCCAGGTTCCCAGACGCAGGAAGGTGGTGGCGATCTGCGTCTCGGCGTTGGAGCCAGGCAGTTCATCGCCGGCGATCTGCTCACGGGCAAATTGATCGAACGGCTTGTCGCGGTTGAACGAGTCGATGACGTAATCACGGTAACGCCAGGCGTTGGGCTTGGCGCCGTCGCGCTCGTAGCCGTTGCTCTCGGCGTAGCGCGCCACATCCAGCCAGTGCCGCGCCCAGCGCTCGCCGTATTCGGGTCGAGCCAATAGCCGATCGACAACACGAGCGAACGCATCAGGGGAAGCATCGTCGAGGAATGCTTGCTGTTCTTGCGGAGTAGGCGGCAGACCAATCAGATCGAGAGAAACGCGGCGCAGCAGGGTGCGCTTGTCGGCAGGCGGAGCTGGTTGCAGTCCTGTTTTTTCCAGACGCGCCAGCAGGAAGGCATCGATCGGCGAACGCGGCCACTCTCGTTGATTTACGGCAGGAACGGGCGGTTGCCTCAGAGGTCGAAACGACCAGTGATCGCGGCCTTTGTCTTCCCGACCCTCCTTTCCGCCGCTCCGGGTGGGAGTGCCCTCGGAGAAAACAGGAGGTATCGCGACCACCAGGAGGAACAGCCCGAAGGAAAATCGCGAGCCGATCATGATGCCTCCTGGGCGATGGCGGGTGGGCGAAAAGCGGAGGGCAAGCAGCAGTCATTTCTGCCTAAATACTAGCCGGATCGATGAGCGGCCGGCAAGGGAAATCCAAGTTGATTTCAGACAAACCCGCGCCAGGCGCTTGGGCCAAACAACATGGACTCCCAAGCAAGCAAATGGTCCGGGGAACTTGGCTCTTGACGGCCGCCGTGGTAGCGCGACGATTCGGAGCTAAAGAGGAGTTGTTGTCCAGGAAGGGGACCGTCCGGCAGTGGTTGCCTTTGTTCGCTGAGGTTGACGAGAACCCGCGCCTGTCGTTCTGGATCAGCCTTACCACGTAGAAGCTCCAGCACAGGACCGTTTGCGGCGTCTGGTATTAGACGAGCACTCCGCGTCTCGAAATCGCGCAGAGCCTCCCAATCTTTGCGTGCCACCAACAAATCTTGATACAAGCGACGCAGTCCTGCTTGAGGCGTTCCCTGCGGCCACGACCAACTCAGTCGCGCGGAGGCAAACGTCTCCTCGGCATGCGGATCGGGCACTTCGCCCTGACCAACCAGCTCGGCAAACTCTTGCTTGCGACCCTGTCGTACGGCTTCGATCAATTGCGGATCGCCGAAAGAGCAAAAGAAGGGGAACGGGTTCTCCTCGCCGTATTCCTCACCCATGAAGATCAACGGAAGATACGGCGAAACGAGAAACAGACTCGCCGCCAGGCGCTGTTTCGCTGGATTGCGAAGCAGCGTCGTCATGCGGTCGCCGCGCGCACGGTTGCCGACCTGATCATGGTTCTGCAGGCAAACGATGAAGCGATCGCCCGCAAGCCCTTCCGGCGGCGCGCCGTGTCTGCGATCACGGAAGGGGCTGTAATCCCAGGCGTAAAGGAAAGGCTGCCTGAGCACATCGACGATCTGCCGCGGCTCGCCGTAGTCCTGGTAGTAGCCACGGCGCTCTCTGGTCAAGAATACGTGTACCGCGTGATGGAAGTCGTCGCTCCACTGTGCGCCGAGTTGATAGCCGCCGCGCTCGCGCGGATAGAGCAAACGCGGATCATTCAGATCGCTTTCGGCGATAATGTGGATCTGTCTCCCAGTACGCTGGGCCACCCCTTCCGCTACTTCCTGGATGTCGCGCAGAATATGACGCGCCCCGAAATCAAAAATGGCGTGGACGGCATCGAGCCGGAGGCCATCGAAGTGAAATTCCTCCAGCCACATGCGCGCATTGTCAAGCACGAAGCTGCGCACGGCGTCGCATCCCGGACCATCGTAGTTAAAGGCCTGTCCCCACGGCGTCTTGTAGCGGTCCGAGAAGTAAGGTCCAAACTCGGCAAGATAGTTGCCTTCGGGCCCGAGATGGTTGTAGACGACATCGAGAAAAACAGCCAAACCAGCGGCGTGGCAGGCATCGACCAGTTTCACAAGGGCGTGCGGGCCGCCGTAGGTGTTTTGTGCGGCATAAGGCAGTACACCGTCATAGCCCCAGTTACGGCTGCCTGGAAACTGCGCTACCGGCATAATTTCTACCGCCGTCACGCCCAGATCGCGCAACTCGTTTAGACGGGGGATGACGGCCTCGAAGGTTCCTTGCGGCGTAAACGTGCCGACGTGCAATTCGTAAAAAACCAAGTCTTGACGAGTCACACCTTTCCATCCGGAATCGGTCCACGCAAACCGTTCGGAGCGGACCAGAGCAGAAGGACCGTGGACGCTGTCGGGTTGCCATAAGGAGCAGGGATCGGGGCGCTCCGGCCCGCCGTCGAGGCGATAAGCGTAGTGTTGACCGTCAAGAACTTGTGGTTCGTTGTGTTGGAAGAAGCCGCGCCCCTCGCGCCGCATCGGTTCGGCGATGCGGCGGTTTCCCGAAATGAGCACCAACTCTACCTGTTTGGCCCGTGGCGCCCAGACTCGCCAGCGGACGGTACCATCCCGCTGGCTCAGAGCGCCACAGTCGCGGACCTCAGTGTCACTCATCAGCGATTTCCTCTGATTTTCGTTCCCAAACGCGCGAGAACGAAGGAGTTAGATGATCTCCCGTCCGGTTTCCGCCAGACGGGCCACACGGACCATGTTGATGTTTTCTAACTCCTCCTCCGGATGATCGGCCATAGCTCGGATGGCTGTGTCGATGTGTCTTCTCAGCCATTCGCCGAAGCGGATATCTTTTGGACGATAATCGTACTCTTCAAAAGCAATCAAAAAGACATCCTCAACCAGATCGCTGATGTGCAGGTCGCGGCCCAGTCGAGCGGCGACCTCGGGATAGCGCTCGACCCATCGTCCCACCTGAGCTGTCACCGGCCCTTCGTAGCCGGCTGTGGCGGTGCGAAAGATAGTATAGTCGCCGTTTTGAACGGCATTCTCGATAGCCTGGGCATCGGGAGCAATGGTAGGAACCAGTTCGTGGTGCGTGCCTTCACGCTGCTTGGCTTGCTCGGCCACGGCCCCCAGCCGGTCCTTGTAGCGCTGAACCTCCCGTACCAGATTGTTAATACAGTGCTCGAATGCCGTGTGGGCCAGAACATGATGTTCGCTGCTGACCAGCGTCTCACCGGACAGGATCAGACTCGTGCGGACCGCGTAGTCTGATGTGCGATGCCGGTAGCTGATAAGCACATGCAGCTTCGAGACGGGGAAATTTCGTACCATATCGCCCAGGGGCGATAGCATTGTCTCCATTTTGTTCAGCTCGTCGGGCGGCAACTGGCAATGTTTCATGTCGAGGTTGACGAGCAAGTTATAGCTCTGATCGGAAAAGGTCATGGTTGTCTCCTCCATTAGCGAAGGGATTACCTGCTCTCCTTTTTCATTTTAAGCAAATGGGATACCGTGCTTGCCAGGACGGGAACGAAAACTGGTCTTCCCAAAACGAGGGGCCGACGCTATACGCCCTCCTCGTTAGTTGAACACAAGCGCGGGCCAAAAAGGCAACGCCAGGGGCGGACGATTGCCGTTGTCGGGGAGGCTCCGCGCACTCGGCACGGACAAAGAGGAGGCAACAGCCGAGTTCTGCTGTGTGCTGGGGTTTGCGGGAATGCCAGCACTACCCGCCCTCCTGGGTAGAGGCAAACGCCTCGCTGGACCAAGTGGTTTCTGGGTCGGCCACTCCAGTGAGCGCTTCACAGTGGAACTCATGTCGGACCGGGAGCCGGGCCTTCGCGCCCGGCTCCCGGGGAAACAATCGGCCGGTGCGGAAGCGGGAGCAGACGAGCGCGTTCCCTTCGGGGACACACGCAAACGCACTCCTTCTCCGGCACCGGCCGACTTTCACCATGGCCCGCGGAAAATGTTCAGTCCAGCAATTCAACCAAATCGCGTAATCCCTTCTTGCCCAGGCGTCCGGCGATGTCCTTGATGGTCCGCAGATCTTTCCAGGGCACGGCATCGTGGAAGGAAACAGGAGAGGCAGCCGTTGCTACGGTAGCGAGCTTTCGGGGCCGGCCCCTCTTCTTGCGTCGGCCGGCAATTCCTGCCTTGCTTCGCAACGTGCTTTTGTAGGAAGAAATCATGTTGGCGTTCATGTCCACATCAAAGCTATCTTTGATGTACTTCTGAATCTCCGACGGCGACGCGTCATAACTCAGAGCATCCATTGCGCGGCGCACCGCCTCCATTTTATTCTTTTTGGGATCTGAGACATGGTCCGCGTTCGGTCTACCTCGTGCCATTTCCGTTTCTCCCCTTTCAAATGTCGCTCATGGTTTGTTCACCCCTGTCCAGCCTTTCTCGCTTCCGGTGGGCTGCCCACGTTGGCACAAACAGTCGCTAAACACCCGCAGCGCCAACTAACGACTATCTTACATTTAGCCACGTTCAATGCAATCCAATAATAGACAATTTGGGAGATTTGCACAAAAACCCAACTAACTATTTCACAAGTGTCAAAAACCGTCGCCGTCAGAACTGGCCGTCCACACCTACTTCTCATAGCTTATAAGACCAAGCCGCCTCTCCCAACACTCTGTGAATGCGGAGAGACTACGATGACCCGTTCGCTTGAAGGCCGCACGGTCGCTTTGGCGGAATCTCGGCAACTTGAAGAATTGGCGCAAATGCTGGAGGCCGAAGGCGCGACGGCCCTGCGCTGCCCGATGCTGAGCATTCTGGAAGCTCCCCATGCCGCACCTGTGATTGCCTGGCTTCGCGAGTTGTGCGCGGACCGTTTTTCCCATGTCGTGCTCATGACCGGCGAGGCGCTGCGGCGCTTGCTTCACTCTGCCGAACGCGAGGGATTTCGCGATTCCTGCATCGCTGCTCTGGCGCGGACGAAAATCATCACGCGCGGTCCTAAACCCGTTCAGGCATTGAAAGAAATTGGTCTAACGCCAACGTGCATTGCGCCGACGCCCACAACCGAGGGTGTCATCGCCGCGTTGCAAAGCGAAGCGCTGCAAGGTCATACAGTAGGAGTCACGTTGTATGGCGAACCCAATCCAGCCCTGGAACAATTCCTAGTATCGGCCGGAGCGTATGTGCATACCGTGATGCCATACATTTATGCTCCGGCAACGGAGGATGACCGTGTTGTTGATTTAATATCGCAACTTAATAGCGGCGTTGTGGATGTGATGCTGTTTACCAGTTCTTCACAAGTCGATCGCCTCTATGAGGTTGCCCAACGGCGCGGACTACAGGATGCTTTGCGCAATGGCCTCTTGCAAACGTCCGTCGCCGCCGTTGGGCCTGTAGTAGCGATGAATCTACGACGCCGAGGCGCCCAGGCGGACATTTGCCCCGAACAGGGCTTCGTCATGAAAAACCTCGTACAGCACATCAAACGCGCCCTCGCAGAGTGATTACAGCCGTTCGTGTACTAACATCGATTCGACTTTCTCTGCTCTGGGGCTATTTGGTACAGTCCGCGTTGCACACGACCAGTCATTTTCCGGCGCGAGGACGTCGATGTTTGATTTCGTTAAGATTCGGCACGTCTGTCTGATATTTTGTTTACTACTACTGTGTGGCGTATTATTCTTCCTTGGATTGAATTCCAGCGAACTATATCAGACAGAAAGTTTACGTGCGATCCTGGCGGCGGAGTTTTTGCAAAGCGGCAACTGGATCGTGCCCAAACTGTACGGCGAGCCGTTGCTGACGAAACCGCCGGGAATGTATGTAGCCATTGCGCTGACGAGCTGGCCGTTCGGACGAGTCAGCGCCGTGACAGCAAGGCTCCCTTCGGCGCTGGCGGCGAGTGCGACGGTCTTTCTTTTCTATGCAGTGTTCTGTCGGTGTCTGGGCCGGCGCGCCGGCCTGATCGCGGCTCTGGTGCTGCCGGCCTCAATACTCTGGCTTGGGCGCGTACCGTCTGCCGAAATCGACCTGGTTCAGCTGGCCTGGGTAGCGGCTGCGCTTCTGTGTTTCTTACGCGCCCTGGAAGTCGCCGAGACGCAGGAGTGCCGTCGCTTTGGTCGTGAATGGGTCTGGTGGCAACTGTCTCTGCTGTGCGTAGCAGGTGGATTGCTCACCAAATGGACAGCGCCTGCATTTTTCTATCTCACGGTTGTGCCTTTACTCTGGCATCGCGGGCAGTTGCGTCTTTTACTGAGGCACGCTCATTGTCTGAGTATCCTTGTAGCGGCCCTGCTGTGTCTGGCCTGGGCAGCTGCCGTCGCGGCTCAGACGGGTTGGGCACCGCTCTTTACCGCCATTCGCGGCGAAGCGCTGCCGCGCTTGTCCCCCACGCATCACACGCGGCCCTATCCCTGGCTTGAATTGGTCACATTCCCAATCGGTTTCCTTGCGACGAATTTGCCGTGGTCCGCTGCGGTGCTCTGGACGTTGTCACCACGTTTCGCCCACCTGTGGGATGAGCGCGGCGGGCGCCTCCTACAACTGCTGCACTGTTGGACGTGGCCAAACTTGTTGTTCTGGAGCTTTGTGCCCGGCCATCACATTCGTGATGCGTTGCCTTTGCAGCCGGGACTTGCCGGGTTGGCCGCCCTTGTGTGGATCGCCTGGCTTGACGGACGACTTCGCTGGCCCTTTCCTGCCCTGCAACCGGCTTGGATCTTTCTCACTCTGATCGCGCTCTGGCTGGCGGCCAAAATCGCCTTTGTAAATCTGATTGTACCAGCCCGCGACGGCCTGCGCGCATCCAACAGCAAGGGGCAGCAAATCGCCGCCCTGGTGCCCTCCGATCACACGCTCTATCTTTGTCGCCTCAAGGACGAGGGCATCCTGTTCTATTACGGCCGGCCTGCCCGCCGCCTTTCCACAGCGGCACTCTTGTCGGGCCCTGAAGGCCCCGCTTATTGCCTCCTCACCGAGTCGGAATTTTACCGATGGATCTGGCCGCGACCGGCACAGGTTCTTCTGCGACTGAGCGATGAGCAGCGAGATCCCATCATGCTGGTAAAGTTGCCCTAATTCCCTCCCTCTCCAGTAAGCGTCTGCACACGAAGCCCATCTCACCGAAGGGGAGATGGGTTGATAGCTCATTTTCGGCCCAAGGACTGGAGTTCCGGATTGTGGTTCTGACCGGCATAGCAAGGGACGACTCGCCGCGGCGAGTTGGCGCCTGCACTTGCTCCGCGTACAGTAACGCTACAGACGAATCCGCTTTCCCTTCGTAGCCGCGAGGACCGATCATGAGACACCTCCTGTTCCTGGCGCCGTTGTTGATGGCCGCCGAGCCGGCCGCGCCGCCTGTGATCGTCAAACCCGACGCCTTTCAAACACTCGTTAATCCCAAGTGCTCGCACTGCCGTGATGAGGCCCAACGCCGTGCCGATCAACTCAAGGATGACGATCGAGTGCTGTGCTGGATTCGCGGCTATTCCGACGGGGGCGCCATTCCTTATCGTTTCTTCCTTAATCCGTATCGCGTCATCAGCGACACCTACGGCGTGTTCGTTTTCGATCCGGATGCCGGATATGCCCGTGGCTTTGCTCCGTCTCTCGATTTCAGTTTCTACGGCTGGCGAAATGGGGTCATGGTCATGCAGCACAAGGACGGCACGCTGTATTCCTGTCTGACTGGACTGGCCTTTGACGGGCCAAACAAGGGCAAACGCCTGACGCCCGTGCCCACGCTGGTGAGCGATTGGGGATTCTGGTTGAAGCACTATCCGGGTGCCGTGGCGTATCACATGTTCGATAAGTATCAGCCACGCGAGTTACCGACCAATATCAACGAGGACTCACGAAAGAGCCGACCCACGAACACCGACAAGCGTCTGCCGGCGGACACGTTCGTTCTCGGCGTCACACATAACAAGCAGGCGCGGGCCTACCCGCTGGAGTCGCTGGCCAAGGCCGGTCTCATTCGGGAAAAAGTGGGCGAAGAGGATTGGGTGATCCTTTGGTGCGCGACCACTCGCACGGCGGCCGCATACCTTCCGATGGCCACTCCGCCCCAGAAGGACGGCGGTGCTCCCAAGCGAGTAACGTTGTCGCTGGACCGCAAGGCGGAAGGAGCGCCGTTTGTGGACGCGGAGACGAAATCGCACTGGGACATCGCCGGACGAGCCATCGAGGGACCGCTGAAGGGCTGGACCTTGACCTGGCTGGACGGCACACAGGTCAAGTGGTTCGCATGGTCGGCAGAGTATCCTCATACTTCCGTCTACACCGTCCCACGCAAAGAACCCAAGGTCCTTTCGGGTGCATCGGAGTATTTGCGCAGCCTACCCAAGCGCTTCGCCACCCTTCGCGGCGTTGATGCCGGGCGGCATCAAGTATCTCTGGAGATCGAGGGGGAGAGTTTATCGAAAGTCTGGCCGTTGACGCCCGACGCCGAGATCAAGGTGAATGGCTGGTGGGGCCGGCTCGATCAACTCCGTGTCGGCGATCGCGTGTGGGTCTGGTTCGCCCTCAATCGCCACAAGCAGCCGATGGCCGTTTGCATGGTGGCAGACGAGTTGTCCGAGCAGGACATGCACGGCAACGGCGTGACGCTTGTTCGACAGGATGAGAACAACCTTACCATCAAAGCCGCCGAGAAACCCGAGCGAACCCTTATAAAGTCGAAAGAGGTTGGCCGCTTGCCTATCGGCAAAGCCATTTTCGTACAAAGCAGCGGCAACACGGCTCGAATGGCCGTCGATGGGGCTACATTTGAAAATATGCGAACTCAGCAAAAGTCAATGATTAGTAAGCGCTGGGAAGATGAGGGACTTCCAGGAGCCGTTGCCTTCTTGCACATTTTCAGCGGCGAAATCGAGGTCATGCTTGATCACGAGGCGATGCGCTGGGGACGCTCACTCCAGCCCGGCGCCGAGGTGAGTTTGCAAGTCGATTCCCCCATCTCGGCCATCGTGCGCACGGTGCAGCCATGGCGCGAGCGGACGCAGTTGCGTTTGGTGCTCTCCGGCCACGATGTCGCCGATCTGAAGATGGGGCAGCGCCTTCGAGTAAAAATGCCGGCCCCTTCGACGGAAGTACAAGAAGCTCTACTGCCGTCTGGTCTGGATCGACCGCGCAGCAAGAACGATCGGATCGAGTGGTTGCTGGCGAGCGTGTATTGCTCGTGCAGCATTGGAGGAGATGGCTGCACCGGCCATTTTTACACGCTGGCGAGCTGCAATCCCAACGGCTGCGGCATGCCCAACGCCATGCGCGAGAAACTGGCCAAGAGAATCGATCAGGGTTTGACGGATCGACAGATCATCGAGCAATTGTTCAAGGAACAGGGACCACTGCTGCTACGGCCGCATCTGATGCCCTGATTGCCCGAGCCGCGCACGCAGCGCAGCGG
>DATBHJ010000086.1:0-6968 GCA_036557565.1 Gemmataceae bacterium | reverse complement strand
AGCGTAACGAGGCCCACCGGCGGGCGGTGGGCCTCGCTACGCTCGACCCACCCTACGGCTCTGGCCAACTTGAAATGGCATCGCTTCTGCGCGCAGGACTCGCGATGATTTACAGCCGTCCCTTTCCCTGCTAAACTAGAGGATGAATCCTATGACCCGGACACGGGGGTAAATATGTCCAAGGCCATCGTCGATCCAGCGGAGCTGCGACGCTTCGCTCATAACTTGAAGAATTTCAACAACGAGTTGCAGCATCAGCTTGCCGTACTCCAGGGGCAGTTCGCGGGCCTGGGCGACACCTGGCGCGATCAGGAGCACGAACGCTTCGCCCAGCAGTTCGCCGACACCATCCAAGTGATGACGCGTTTCATGGAAGCCTCGCACCAACAGATCCCATACTTGCTTCGTAAGGCGGAGCGGATCGAAGACTACCTGCAACAACGTTAACATTCTCTTATGAGCCAATCAGCCCGAGTCCAGTCGCTGGACGCCTTGAAGGCACTGCACGCCGCACTGGCCCGTTATGGACCCGAAGCGCTGGAAGCGCTCGGTGCGGCCGAAATGGAGATTCGCCGTACTTTTGATTATCTCAGCGATCAACTCAAGCACTGGCAGCGCCGGGTCGAGAAGTGTCGCGAGGACGTCAACCGCGCTCACGCCGATTTGACCCACGCCCGCGCTCTGCGGAAGGGCGAACAATCCGGTTACGTCGAACAAGAGATTGCTCTGAACAAAGCCCGGAAGCGGCTGCGCGAAGCTGAGGACAAAGTAGTCGTCGTCAAGCGCTGGCTACTGCATCTGCCCCAGGCCGTCAACGAATACGAGGGACCGGCGCGGCGCCTGGCCGGGATGCTCGACTCCGATTTGAAGCAGGGCCTGGCCATCCTGAATAACAAGATCGACATCCTCGAAGCCTACATGGCCGTGTCAACGGCCGAGCCGCCGCCCTCGCCCCCGCCCTCGCCCCCGCCCTCGCCCCCGCCCTCGCCCCCGCCCTCGCCCCCGCCCTCGCCCCCGCAGGGAGGAACATCATGAGTTTGACCACCACCTCGATCAGTCTGGCCGAAGGACTGAAAACCGCGGCCACGCTCTGGGAAGAGGCCCGCGACGGCTGGGACGATCCAGTTTCTCAGGCCTTCGAGAACAACTATTGGCTGCCGTTGAAAAACCAGGTCGAGTCCGCTCTCGGCGCTCTCGATCGTCTCGCTCCCGTCTTGGCCCGCGCCCGGCAAGAATGTTCCTAGACCAACGGCCGGCGTCCGCCGGCTGCTTGTGGAGATCGTCATGTCTGAACCGTCCATGATTGCACGGCAGCGAGTGCTGTTGCGCGACCTGATTGAGCAATCTGCCGAGCGTGCCGGCGGCGAACCGGCCATCGCGGCCGCTTTTCAGGAGCAGGTGGACAACGTCGAGATCGAGTTCGCCGAGGCTCGTGAGGCGCTGGAAAGCCGCCGCGCCAGCGACTTGGAAGCAAACGAACGGCAGATCGAGCAGGCGCGAAGCAGCATCGAGGCCCGTTACAAGGCCGCACAAGAGGCCGCACACCGCGAGTTCGTTTCAGCGCGCGGGAAGATCCTGGAACGCGACGAGAGCGATAAAGAAGCGGCCCAGGCTGCGTACAAGGAAGCGTGCTGGACCACCGCGGCCGTTCTCGAAGGGACCAAGAATGAAACCGAAAAGGAGATGCGCGAGAACAAGTCGCGCCTTCAGACGCGACTGGATGAGCTGCACGACATCCACAAGCAAGGCCGCGCCCAGCTCACGGAATGGAAACAGCCGGCCGACGAGATCGAGGCCGACAGCGGCGTTACTGCCCCCGCGGAGAACGCTCCCCCGCCCAAGCTGTCCGAGTGCGTCGTGGAAGCACGGCAATTATTCGAACAATTGCAGAGACTGGTAGCGCCCCGCTACGCGAAGGCCGGCCGGCTTACGCTGCTGATCCTCCTGCTCTGGCTGGCGTCGATCGTGCCGTTGGGGTACGTCGCCGGAATGATTATGTCGAGGGATACGCTCCTCGCCATTCTCGTCCTGGGTCTGATAACCAGTAGCTTGACGATGCTGGCGATCGGGCCGCTCCTGAGCTATTTGCTCAAGACGATGGCCCGCAAACAAGTCTGTGCCGTGTACGAGCCACTGTATGAAATCATTGTGCATGCCGATAGCACCCGGCAGCTTTTGCTCGACCGCTACGAGAGCGAGTTTCGGCAGCGCATGCTGGCGGCCACGAAGAAACACAACGACGAGATCCGCAACGTCCACAGTTTCTATCAATCGCAACGAGACGCCCGCAAACGCCGTCTGGAGCAGGAATTGCCAGGGATCGAAGGGCGCTATCAGCAGCTCCGCGACGAAAGCGAGACTCGCCGCACCGAGGATCTGCGACAGGCGGACGAGCTATACGAACGTCGCCGCCTCGATATTCAGCTACGGCACGAAAAGGACCTGCGGGAGTTGTCGGCTCGCCGCGAGCATCAACTGGGGGAAATTCAAGAACACCGCGACCGCGACTGGGACAGCCTGACCGAAAATTGGCGACAGGCCATGACGCACCTGCAAACGGCCGTCGCCGACATCAACGAAACCACGCAGCGACTCATGCCCGGTTGGGACGATCCTTCGTGGCAGTCGTGGCAGTCGCCTGCCGAGCTGCCGCCGGTCTTGCGTCTGGGTCAGTATCACGTGGACATGGAGAAGGTTCCGCAAGCGATCCCCAACGATCCCGACTTGCAGGCGATGACGCCGGCCGAGTTCGATCTGCCGGCCCTGTGCGATTTCCCGGCCCATTCATCGCTGTTGCTGCAAGCCAGCGACGCCGGCCGGGCCGTCGCCGTGCAGACTCTGCAAGCGATCGTCTTCCGGATGCTCACGTCGCTGCCGGCCGGCAAGGTGCGCTTCATCATCGTCGATCCAGTCGGTCTGGGTCAGAATTTCGCCGCCTTCATGCATCTGGCCGACTACGACGAGCAGCTTGTTGCCAGCCGTATCTGGACCGAGACGCCGCACATCGAACAGCGTCTGTCGGACTTGACGCTGCACATGGAGAACGTCATCCAGAAGTATCTGCGTAACCAGTACGAGACCATCATGGACTACAACGCCCAGGCCGGCGAAGTGGCCGAGGCGTTTCGCGTGTTGGTCGTCGCCAACTTCCCTGTGAATTTCAGTGCCGAGGCGATCCGCCGGCTGTTGAGCATCATGCAGAGCGGCCCGCGCTGTGGTGTTCTCACACTCGCCAGCGTCGATAGCAAGCTGCCGTTGCCCAAGGGTTTCGACCTCGCCGATCTGGAGGCGAACAGCCTCAATTTCGCCTGGGATGGCCAGCGTTTTCGCTGGAAAGACGCGGACTTCGCCCCCTATCCTCTGACGTTGGAAGCGCCGCCGGAAAGCGACTTTGCCAATCGCATTCTCGCGCAGGTCGGCCAGGCCGCCGTCAACGCTCAGCGCGTCGAAGTGCCGTTCGAGTTCATCGCGCCGACGCCGGAGGAATGGTGGAACGCCGATAGCCGCAAAGGGCTGCGCGTCGCGCTGGGTCGGGCTGGGGCGACTCAGCGGCAATGCCTCGATCTGGGCAAGGGCACGGCCCAGCATGCCCTTATCGCCGGCAAGACCGGCTCCGGTAAATCGACGCTTCTGCACGCGCTCATCACCAATCTTTCCTTGCTCTACAGCCCCGATGAGGTCGAGTTGTATCTGATCGACTTCAAGAAGGGTGTCGAATTCAAGACCTACGCTGTCCACGATTTGCCGCACGCGCGCGTCATCGCCATCGAGAGCGAACGCGAATTCGGACTGAGTGTGTTGCAGCGCCTCGACGCCGAGTTGCGGATGCGCGGCGAACGTTTCCGCGATGTCCGCGCCCAGGATGTCAACGGCTTCCGCCAGGCGATGCCCAATGAACGCATGCCGCGCCTTATGCTGATCGTCGATGAGTTCCAAGAGTTTTTCACCGAGGACGACCGCATCTCTCAGGAGGCGGCCCAGTTGCTCGATCGTCTCGTCCGTCAAGGCCGGGCGTTCGGCATGCACATTCTGCTTGGCTCGCAGACACTCGGCGGTGCGTACACCCTGGCTCGCAGCACCATCGATCAAATGGCGGTGCGTATTGCGCTGCAGTGCAGCGAAGCCGACGCACACTTGATCCTCAGCGACGACAACTCCGCCGCTCGCTTGTTGTCGCGTCCGGGCGAGGCCATCTACAACGACGCCAACGGACTCATCGAGGGCAACAATCCTTTCCAGGTGGTCTGGCTCGGCGACGACCGCCGCGAACAATACCTTGGCCGCATCCAGGATCTCATCGCCCGGAAACCGCCGAAACTCCGCGAATCGCCGATCGTCTTTGAGGGCAACGCCCCGGCCGATGTATCGCGCAATCATCTGCTCAATAAGCGTCTCGCCGAACCCGTGACCGCAGAGGCCGAGGACACGAAGGAGCAACGCGCCTGGCTGGGCGAAGCGATGGCGATTAACGACCTGACCTCCGCGCCCTTCCGCCGCCATCATGGCAGCAATCTGCTGCTCATCGGCCAGCAAGAAGAAATGTCGCTCGGCATGTTGGCTACCGCTGTCATCGGCCTCGCCACGCAGATGGGACCGAGCGAATCGACGCGCTTCTACATCGTGGACGGCCGGCAAGCCGACGCTCCGACAGACGGTCCTCTCGCTCGACTGCCGGAAATACTGCCGCATTCGATCCGCCTGTCTGGTTGGCGCGACGTGCCTACCATCTTGACCGAACTGAGCACGGAACTGGAGCGTCGCCAGAAGGAACCGGGAACCGCGCCGTCGCTGTATCTCGTGCTTTTCGGCGTGCAGCGCCTGCGCGATCTGCGAAAGGCGGAGGACGATTTCAGCTTCACGCGCAAGGCCGACGAAACGGCCAACCCCGCCCAGCAATTTGCCACGCTGCTGCGCGAAAGCCCGCCCCTCGGCATACATACACTGATGTGGTGCGACACGCTCAATAATCTCCAGCGCACCTTCGATCGCTCCACGATGCGTGAATTGACGATGCGCGTCGTGTTCCAGATGAACGTCAGCGATTCAAGCAATCTCATCGACAGCCCGGCGGCCAGCAAACTCGGCCTGCATCGCGCGCTGTTCTTCAACGAGGAAGATGGCCGGCTCGATAAGTTCCGGCCTTACGGCTTACCTTCGGAGACGTGGCTCAAGCATGTGCAGGAGCAAATGCAGAACCGGGGCAGGATAAAGGAAAGCGCAGCGCTGTCGTGAATCGATTGAGAGGAGCAGAGCAGGCTTCGCCTCGGGTTGAAAACGAATGGGCGGCGCTGGGGCGCGACCTCAACAGCGGCAAATCAGCCTTGTTCATCCGTGCGGAGCATGCGAATTGTAGTTCAGGAGGAGGACGACATGGCAACCGTAAACCTGCCGCGGGGCAAGAGGATGCCGCCGCTGGAAAACGGCGATCGACTCGATCAGAAGACCTTTCATGCCCGTTACGAAGCTATGCCGGAACACTGCCGGGCGGAGCTAATCGGAGGAATTGTATACATGCCTTCGCCCCAAAAGATTCCGCATAGCAAAGCACAACAACTGGTAGTCCGATGGTTGGATGAGTATGCCGAAGCCACGCCGGGGACCGAAGCGCTCTTGAATAACACGCAAATCCTGGGGCCGGACAGCGAACCGGAGCCAGATGCCTGCCTTTTTGTTACTCCCGAATTCGGCGGCCGCGTTTATGCGGATAAGAACGATTACCTGCACGGCGCACCGGAGTTGATCGTCGAAGTCAGCTCCTCCACCGAGTCGATCGACCTGCACCTCAAGAAGCAGGATTATCAACAAGCCGGCGTGAGCGAGTATGTTGTGTTGGCGTTGCGCATGCAGCAAGTGTTCTGGTTTATCCGCCAACGCGGCAAGTATAAGGAAGCTCCGCTTCCTGCCGACGGCATCTTTCGTTCGCGGGTATTTCCGGGATTGTGGCTCGATGCGGAGTCCATGTTGCGTTGCCATCGGCAAGGCGTGCTTGCGGCCCTCAAGGATGGTTTGGCCACTCCCGAACACGCGGCTTTTGTCGCCAAGTTGGCGAAACAAGCATCGAGAAGCTGACGACCGACCCATGCCAATTGATCTTGGTACAATTCGCCATAATCGTTAATCTTTATTGATTCCTCTAGCGCGGCATCGGGGCCGCACAGGGGAGATCTTTTGTTTATCTGAGCAATACATGAACATCAGCCAATTGCTGGAATATTTCCTTCATCCGCAGCATCATTTGCTTTACTTGACGGAGTGGATGGGTCCCTGGTTTTACTTGTTGCTGTTCGCCATCATCTTCTGCGAGACCGGCCTGGTGGTGACGCCGATTTTGCCCGGCGATTCACTGCTGTTCGCCGTGGGAGCGTTGGCGGCTGGCTCATCCTCGTTGAGCATGGCACTGCTGTTCGGCCTACTTGTCGCTGCTGCCGTGATCGGTGATGCTGTCAATTACGCTATCGGCTATCGTTTGGGGCCGAAGGTGTTCAAATATGAGCACTCGTGGTTTTTCAACAAGAAGCATCTTCTGAAGGCGCAAACGTTCTACGAAAAGTACGGAAGCAAAACGATCGTCCTGGCTCGCTTTGTGCCGATTGTGCGCACCTTCGCCCCGTTCGTCGCCGGCATTGGCCAGATGCGCTATGCGCGCTTCTTCGCCTATAACTGCATCGGCGCCGTGGCCTGGGTGGCCATCTGTTTGTGGAGCGGCTATTTCTTCGGCACGCTGCCGTGGGTCACGGCACATTTTGAGCTGGTCGTGCTGGCCATCGTGGTCATTTCGGTGATGCCAATGGTCGTCGAGTTTCTCCTGGCTTGGCGACAGCGGGCTATCCTGGCGAAGACCGTACCGGCGGTGGCGGCGAGCGAGGAAGAGCCAGTTGGATCGCAATCCGCAACGCGCTAAGTCCGAGCCGCGCACGCAGCGCAGCGGAGTAAGCGGCCGCGCGGGGCTGCCGCTTACTCCGCTGCGC
>DATBHJ010000085.1:0-44523 GCA_036557565.1 Gemmataceae bacterium | reverse complement strand
GCGCAGCGGAGTAAGCGGCCCGCCCCGCGCAACCGCTTACTCCGCTGCGCTGCGTGCGCGGCTCGGAGAACATCACTTCTCCTCTTCGCCCTCCTCGGCGGCAGCCTTGCGTCCAATGACTTCCGGCTCGGCCTGCTCGGTGCCCGGCACCGCGGCGGCCTCCGGCGCCACCTGCGGGGCCGTGATGTGGACGACGATGGCGTCGGAATCGGCCAATGCCTTCACATCCGGCGGCAAATGCAGTTCGCGCACATGAATGGCGGCGCCTAGCTGCATTTCGTTGATGTTGACGCGGATCGACTCCGGCACGCTGTCGGCGGCGCACTCGATGTTCAGCGTGTGAATCGGCTGATCGAGAACGCCTCCGGCCGTGACTCCAGGAGCGATGCCCTTGAGTTCGATGTGGACGGTGACACGGATGCGCTCATCGGCAGCGACACGGCGGAAATCGACGTGCAGCAATTCCACACCCAGATGGTCCCACTGCAATTCGGCGATCTGTGCCTTCTGTATGTCGCCATCGTAGCGCAAATCGACGACTCGCGCCCCGTGCCGCACCGCCGACATCAAGGCGTCGGCAGCCACCAAAACCGATACTGTTTCTTCCTTATGTCCGTAGACGACACCGGGCACGCGCCCGGTGGCGCGCAGCTTTCGCGCCGTCCGTGTGCCGTTTCCTTCGCGTTTTTCGATCGGCAATACCAACGATTCAGCCATGTTCGCGTCTCCTCCTCAGTGAAGGGGTTATTATTTCAAGCAGGGTATCCAGTTGCAAGGGGTAGACGCATTTTTCGGCGAACGGCCGGCGTAAGCCGGCTGGTGGAAGCCGAGACCAGCCGGCTTACGCCGGCCGTTCGCCAGGGCGGCGGACAAGCCACGCGATCCGGTGTATATTCATCGGGGAGACATTCCCCGTCCACAGGACCCAACCGTGAGCACTCCTGAACCGCGCATCCACATCATTGGTGTTGGCAGCGATGGCCTGGCGGGGCTGACCAGCCGGGCGCGCGATCTGCTCTCATCCGCCGATATTGTCTTCGGCTCCGAACAGACGCTGAAACTGTTGCCGGAGCTTCGGGCCGAGCGACGCGTCATCGGCGCCGACTGGCAGGAGACCGTCAACGCGCTGACAGCACTGATGGGTCGCAAACGCCTGGCCATTGTCGCTGGTGGCGATCCCCTGTTTTATGGCGTGGCGCGCTATCTGTGTGATCGGCTGGGCAAGGAGCATTTTGACGTGCTGCCGCACGTCAGCAGCATGCAGCTGGCCTTCGCGCGCGTCAAGGAAACCTGGGAAGAAGCCTACCTCACCAATCTGCAAACGCATCCGCTGGAGACCGTCCTCGATCGCATCCGCACAGCCGAGACGGTCGGTCTGTTCACCAGCGAAAGCGAAGGGCCACCGGAGATCGCGCGGACACTGCTGGGGCGCGGACTCGATTATTTTCGCATGTACGTCTGCGAGAACCTCGGCGGTCCCGATGAGCGCGTCACGCAGGGCGAGCTGCGCGACATTGCGGACATGGAGTTCGCACCACTCAATGTCGTCATCCTCAAGCGCAAGCCGGGCCGGCCGGATCGTCCCGCACCGGCGGCGAGATTCCGACCTTTCGGCAATCCCGATGACGTGTTCGCCCAGAGCCGGCCCAAGAGCGGCCTCATCACACAGGCCGAGGTGCGCTGCCTGGCCCTGGCGGAGATGGCGATTCAGCCGGCCAGCGTCGTCTGGGACATCGGCGCCGGCTCCGGCGCCGTGGCCGTCGAGGCGGCGCGGCTGAGCGATCCCGGTCCCGTCTACGCCATCGAGCAGGACGCCGCCGACTATCACTTGATCCTGGCCAACGCCGAGGCGTTCGGCGTGTCCAATCTGCACGCCATCCACGGCATCGCTCCAGATGTGTTCGCGGATTTGCCGGCGCCGGATGCGGTTTTCGTCGGTGGTTGCGGGCACGAAGTGACGCGCTTGCTCGAATCGGCCTGGGAGGCATTACGACCGGGAGGGAACATGGTCGTAAACCTGGCCACGCTGGAGAGCCTCAGCGCCGCCCACGCCGCTCTGAAACGTCTGGCCGGCGGCGTGCGCGTGCTACTCATCAACATCGCACGGGCCACCGAACAACTGGAGACGCTGCGCTTCGAGGCGGTCAATCCGACGTTCTTGCTTCATGTCGTCAAACCGGAATTGTCCAACAAAAACATCGGTTAGCCGCGACCCGAAGGGGAGCGTGTTCGCGCTCCGCTGCGCGTCGCGGCTAACCAGGATCGCAGGAGAAACTCATGGCAGAGTTGTACGAACAAATCCAGGAGGCCAAGGCGACGATTGGAGCGAGCTGGAAAGGCCGGCCGCAAGTTGGCATCATTCTCGGTACCGGCCTTGGCGGGCTAGTCGAAGAAATCAAAGTAGAAGCAGCCCTGGAGTACGGCGACATCCCGCACTTCCCCGTATCGACGGCGCCGGGACACGCGGGACGGCTGGTTTGCGGCCGGCTCGCCGGCAAGAGTGTCGTCGCCATGGAAGGACGCTTTCACTTCTATGAGGGCTACTCGCTCCAGCAAATCACGCTGCCGGTGCGCCTCATGAAGGCGCTGGGCTGTGACACTCTTATTGTCAGCAACGCCTGCGGCGGCATGAATCCGCAGTTCGCCAAGGGCGATTTGATGATGATTGAAGATCACATTAACCTGCTGGGCGACAATCCGCTCATCGGCAAGAACGACGAACGGCTCGGTCCGCGCTTTCCGGATATGTATTGTCCGTATGATCGCAAATTACTTGCCCTGGCGCGGCGCATCGCCCTGGAAGAGAAGATTGTTTTGCACCAGGGCGTGTTCGTGGCAGTGGCAGGGCCGAATCTGGAGACGCGGGCAGAGTATCGTTTTCTGCGCGGCATTGGCGCCGATGCGGTCGGCATGTCCACGGTGCCGGAGATCCTGGTCGGCGTCCATGCCGGCCTGCGCAACGTCGGCATCTCCGTCATCACCGATATGTGCCTGCCCGACGCCCTGGGGCCGGTCGATATCGCCGACATCATCGCCACGGCCAACGCCGCCGAGAAAAAACTGCGCGTCCTGGTGCGCCGCCTCGTGCAGGAGTGTTAACTCGGTTTTCGATTTTCAGTTTTCGGTTTTCAGAGAAGAGGAAAGATCGGCGATGGCCACCGAAAACCGAAAACCGAAATCCGAAATCCGAACTCTGCTGGCAGTGCTGTTCGCCATGACGTTTCCAACCCTGGCGACCTGGAGCTACTTCATGGCCCTGGCGGGACAGGAGGGCAAGCCCAATGTCTGGCAGCAAGCCGCCTATATAAGCGGCAAAATCGTTCAGTTTGCCTTTCCCCTGGTATTTTTGGCTGTGGTGGAGCGACGCTGGCCGCGCTTGAGCCGTCCGCGCTTCGAGGGCTTGGCCCTCGGTTTGGGTTTTGGCCTGCTCGTCGTTCTGTTCATGTTGGGGATTTATTTTGGAGTCTTGCGCGGTTCGGGGTTGTTGCAGCAAACGCCAGTTCGCTTGGAGCACAAATTGCGCGAGTTCAACCTGGCCACGCCGGCGCGCTATGCTGTGCTGGCTGCCTTCATCGTGGCGGCACACTCGCTGTTGGAAGAATACTACTGGCGCTGGTTCGTGTTCGGACAATTGCGCAGGTTGACCGCGCCGACACCGGCCATCGTCCTGTCGAGCCTGGCGTTTATGGCCCATCATGTGGTCGTTCTGTACGTGTATTTACCAGAGTACTTCTGGACAGCGGTGGTGCCGTTCTCGCTGGCCATTGCCGCCGGCGGCGCGGTCTGGGCGTGGCTCTATGAGCGCAGCAACAGCATTTACTCGCCGTGGCTGAGTCATCTGCTTATCGATGCAGGGATTTTTGCGATCGGGTGGGACTTGCTGTGGCCCGCTTAAGGCGATTTACCATTTCGCGCAAAACGATAAATCGCATGAACATTCATTCACTCGTCGGCGAGTAGGAAATCCCCGGCGTCGAATTCATCCGACTTGCGCGAGGAACGCTGCGGCTTGGGACGCTCAAGGCCGGCCTTTTCCAGAAGCGACTGGCTCATGATGTCCTCTTCCACCACTTCATCGAGAGCGCGGCGGTCGGCTGGCAACTCATATTCGATGATGTACTTGCGCTTGCCGATCGTGATTTCGTCGCGCGGATGCAGCAGCTTTTCGGTGACGCGAATGCCCTGCACCTTGACGCCATTTGTGCTGTTCATGTCGCGGATATACCAGTAGCCGTTGCGGAACGACATCTGTGCGTGAACACCCGAAACGTTCGGGAATTTCAAGGGAATATCGCACGACTCGCGCCGGCCGATGGTCATCACCTCACGGATCAGGGGGATGGGATCGCCGCCGCCCACAGGTTGCAATTCTCCATGCACCTCGAAGTTCATAGAAGCCTCTCTCCGGCTAGATCTGGCGAAAGATCACATGATACTTTCATTATACCTTGCCCAATGGCGTCGTGAAGAGAAAAAGCAACTAGAATGCGGTGGGGATGTCTGCGCCGATTCTGGCAGTCTTCTCCACCGCTGTTTCTTGTTCCCTCCCGCTTGTGGGGACGGGAGAAAATCGACGAGCCCACTACCAGAAACAATTCATGCACCCAAACGTCGCACTGGGCCGAATCGCTATTTCCTTGATTCTTTGACACCGAATGCATAGGCTCATAAAAGCTGATGACTCCGCACTGCTGACTTGCTTACCAGTGCTCTCCGATGCTCTCCGATCCTTCAGAGTTCTCCGCGCAGACAATTCCCATTCCTCTCGAATGGCATACTCTCTCCGCGAACATGTCACGATTCGCGGGGCAGTACTTCCGCTGGCCGGACCATTGTTGCCGCGTCGTGGCGTGCGCAATAGCGTTGCTTTGCTGTCCCGCAGCATCGGCTCAGGATCGCGCGGCACCATCTCTCCGCTTGGAGGGCGTCGTTCCGGGCGGTCTCCGCACCTCCGCGACAGAAAGCCGGGGGATATACGACTTCGCTGTGACCAACTGGAGCGAGAAGGACCACCTAGCCCGTGTCCTCGTCTTCTTCGTGGATCGGCCGGATGTGCAGTATGGCCGCGATGTGTGGGTGCCCGCGCATTCGAGATTGTCCTCGTGGATGCTCGTCGGGCCCACGCCCCGGCCCAAAAACGAAAACGTATGCGAACTGCATATGGACCTCTACGACCGCACCCAAGGCAAAGAGCAACGCATACCTCCTCCTACCGAAGAGTACATGCGCTCGCGCGGAGTGCTCTACCGCCAACGCGATCCCTTTACCGTCATCCTGCTCGATGAGGAAGCCCTCCCGGAAGAAATCCCCGGACGGCTCCCCCAGCCCGACTCGCTCGATGACGAATCGGTCCAGCTGGCCCTCTCCTTTCGGCTCACACGCTCGCTGTCGGACTATCTTCCCCGAATCAATTCCCGACTTTTGCCACCCATGGCCGAGTCGTTTGATGGCATTGATCATTTCGTGTTGGCCTCCAACCGCATCGCTCGCGATCCCGCCGGGATGCAGGCGTTGCGCCACTGGCTGGAGCAGGGTGGCAAAGTATGGGTGATGCTCGATCGGGTCGAGCCGGATCAGCTTGCTCCTCTTTTGGGTGATGCGCTCGATTTTCAGGCAGTGGATCGAGTTGGCTTGACGTCGTTCCGGGTCCAGCACGATCCGACCGGACAGCGCGTGCTACTCGAGGTGCCGTTGCAGAAGCACGAGCGGCCAGTGGAATTCGTCCGCGTGCTCCTGCCGGCTCACGAGCAGGCCAGGTACAACATCGATGGTTGGCCCGTGTGGTTCAGCCGGCAAATAGGCCGGGGCAAGGTCGTTTTCAGCACTCTCGGCCCGCGGGGCTGGTTCCGGGAGCGGACGAGGCGCGATTCGCGCTCACCTTTCAGGCAATTCCCGTCCTTCCCTGTGCCGTTAGGCCATATGGAAGACCTGGGCTATGAGCTGCATCACCTGGAGAACAATCCGCCCTTCCCCGTAGAGGCGTTTCAATCCCTTTTGACCGAGGAGATCGGCTACTCTGTTGTTGATCGGGGTACCGTCGTGCTGGTGTTTGGCGGGTTCCTGGTCGTCGTGCTGGCGTTGGGGATTGGCATGCGGCAATCGCGTCGCCCGGAGTTGCTCGGCTGGCTGGCTCCCGCGGCCTCCTTGATGGCGATGAGCTTGTTTATCGTTATCGGAGAAAGATCGCGCCGGGCGGCGCCACCCACCGTGGCCGTTGCCCAGGTCGTCAATGCCGTCTCCGAAAACGAGGAAGCATCCATCCACGGACTGATGGCAGTCTATCGATCCGATTCAGGGACGGCGGAACTGGGCGCGACGCGCGGAGGGTTTTTCGATTTGAACATGGCGGGACTGGAAGGTCAGACGCGCCGTCTGGTCCTGACCGATCAGGACGCCTGGCACTGGGAAAACGTATCCCTGCCCGCCGGCGTGCGGATGGCGCCGTTTCAAACTGCCGTCTCTACTGTAAAGCCGATCACGGCCCTCGCTCACTTCGGGCCGGCGGGGATCGAGGGACGGATCGAAGCAGGACCGTTTGAAGATCTAAACGACGTGCTTCTAGCCACACCGTCCGGACGCAACTTAGCCGTCCAACTCCATCCTGACGGCTCGTTTCGCGCCGGCAGCCAGGACATTCTCCCCAAGGAGCAGTTCCTGGCCAGTGCTGTGCTCAACGACCGCCAACGGCAGCGGCAGAACCTTTTCCGCGAATTTCTCAAGCCGCCGGGAGCAGAATACTTGCAACGACGTAACATTATGCTGGCCTGGGCCAAGCCGATCGATACACACTTTCGCGTTGGCCCCGAAGCACGGTCCGTCGGGAGCGCTCTGCTCATCATCCCCCTGCGGTTCAAACGTCCCGCCAACGGGGAGCGCGTGACCATTCCGGGGCCATTCCTCTCTTACCAGCGGGTTCTTGATGGGATTCCGACCCGGCCGTCGCTGACATCGAATCGAGGCATCGATATGCACCTGCGTTTCCAGCTGCCTGTCGAGGTGCTGCCGTTCCACGCTGAGCGCGCCCGTCTGTCCGTCAAGATCGAAGCCCCTGCGCGGCGCGTCACGATCTCCGGACAAGTCGGCGGCCAGCTCCAGGAGATCGAGCATGTGGATAGCCCACTCGATTCCATCCATGTTGACTTCGACGAGCGTTTCTTGCGCTTGGACGAGAGGGGAGGTCTGCACGTGAACTTCCGTGTGAGCGATTCGCTGGCCGAAGATTCGGAGCGCGTCGCCCGCCGAGAAGAGAAATGGACCATCCAATACCTCGAGCTTGAGGTCAGTGGACTTCCGGAAGGATGAAGGATGTGTCTGGTGAGAAGCGCGTTGATCCTTCATTCATTTATCCAAGAGGAGAGAGCATGGGTCCAGGTGAAGCAGTTGTCCAGACCAAGGATTTGACGAAGAAGTACGGTCGCATCGTGGCTCTGGACAGGCTGACAATGTCGGTCCAGCGCGGGCAGATCCTTGGCTTTGTCGGTCCCAATGGGGCGGGCAAGACGACCACGATCAAGATCCTGGTCGGTCTGGCGCGGCCGACGAGCGGCTCGGCGAGCGTGGCCGGAATCGATTGCGTCAAGGAGGCGCGGAAGCTCAAGCGCCTGGTGGGGTATATGCCGGATACCTTCGGCTCCTACGATAACATGCGCGTAGGCGAGTACCTCGATTTCTTCGGTGCCGCCTTCAGCATCCCTCGGCGCGATCGGATGCGGCGGATCAGTGAAGTGCTGGAGACAGCCGGGGCCGTTTCGTACCGCGATCTCTATGTGGAAGCCCTCAGCCACGGCATGAAGCAGCGTGTCGCCCTTGCCCGCACCATGCTGCACGACCCGGAAGTGCTCATCCTGGATGAGCCGGCCAACGGCCTCGATCCGCAAGCGCGCATCGAGATGCGTCAACTGCTCCTCGACCTCGCCAACCGGGGCAAGACCTTGCTCGTCACCAGCCACATTCTGCCGGAGTTGGCGCGGATCTGTCACCGCGTTGCAATCATCACCCGTGGCCGGCTGCGGGCCTTCGGCACCCTGGACGAGATCACACACCAACTCATCCAGCTGCGACCAATGGAAGTACAGCTGACCAGCGCCGAGAAGATCGAGTCCGTCGCGGACTTGGTACGGCGCTACATCGAGCCGGGCGCGGAGGTCCGTTCTTCGCCGACCGAGGCGGTGGTCTGGTTCCGCACCGCCAAGCGCGAGGAGGAACTTGCCGGTTTGCTCCGCGCTCTGGTGGCGGCGGATCTGCGTGTAGCTCAGTTCCGCGAGGTGCAGACCGACCTCGAAGAAGCCTTCATGACGGTGGCCCTCTCCGATCGCGAAGATCCAGAGAGCGCGTCACAACCCATTGCCAAAGCAGTCTCGACGGGAGAAGCGCGATGAATCCCATTATCCGTCGTGAATTGCTTGAGCTGCTGCGTACACGCAAGGCCCTGGCCTTGCAGCTGGGTCTGGCCCTGCTTTGCGCGCTCTTGGTGCTCGTCCGTTGGCCGACGGGGGCAACGGCGGATCTCAGCGGCGCGCGGTCCCTCGAGGTCCTCCGTGTGTTCGGCTACGGCTTGCTGGCCGGCATTCTTTTACTGGTACCGGCGTTTCCGGCCACATCTCTGGTACGCGAGAAGATGCAGGGGACGTTGGCTCTGCTGCTCAATTCGCCGATGCGGCCGTGGTCGATTTATTTGGGGAAGCTGGGCGGTATCCTCGGTTTCACGGCGATCCTGCTGGTGATGACGATGCCCGCCGCGGCCGCCTGTTATGCCCTGGGCGGTACGGGATCGAGCGGCGGCATTCTCAATCTGTACGGGGTCCTGGCCCTTGCGGCCGTGCAACTGGCTACGCTGGGACTCCTCGTGAGCTGCCGTAGCCGCTCTACCGACGGCGCCCTCCGTGGCACCTATGCGCTTGTGCTGGTGATCTGTGTGCTGACGCTGGGACCTTACGAGTTGCTGCGTGGCCAACGTGGAGTGGCGGCGGAGGCTGCTTCGTGGCTCCGCTGCGTCTCGCCGATCTCCGCCCTGATGGAAGTTCTATCCCAGGGCGATCTGGGTTCCCACGGTATGGCGACCGGCTTCAGTGCCCTCGGCCGCTACGCCCTGCTGGCCCCGATTTTCAGTCTCGTCTGCGCGGCGGCGACCATCACCCAGCTCAATCACCGACTGCTCGACCGGGCGCGGTCGGCAGGAGTCATGACGCAAGATCGTAGCCTGGTGCAACGCATGATCCGCCGCTTTATGTTCCTGATAGATCCCCAGCGCCGCTCAGGAAGTATGAGCCTGTGGATCAATCCCGTGATGGTGAAGGAATTTCGTTCGCGGCGTTTCGGCCGGTCGCACTGGATGCTCCGCCTGATCGCCGTCTGTGCCATACTTTCGCTGGGTCTCAGTTACGTCGCCGCCGCGGGTGTCCTGGGGTGGGGCGTCGAGGTTATCGGCGGCGCCCTTGTCTTGCTGCAAATCGCTCTCTTGATCCTGTTCGCCCCCAGTTTGGCGGCGGGCCTGATAAGCAGCGAGCGCGAGAGCGGTTCGTGGCAATTATTACGCATGACGCCGTTGGCTCCGGGCGTGATCCTGCGCGGCAAATTGCTTAGCGTGGCTTGGCCTCTGTTCTTGCTCTTGTGCGCCACGTTGCCCGGCTATGCGGCCATGATCGCGTATCGTCCGGCGCTGATTTACCAGTTCCAGCGCGTGGTTGTTTGCCTGTCCCTGACAGCGGTGTTTGCCGTCCTCATCAGCGCAGCCGCCAGCACGCTGTTCCGCTCGACCGCCGCAGCCACGACTGCTTCCTACTTGACTTTGCTGGCTGTTTGCCTGGCCCCGTTGCTCATCTGGTTGGGGCGGGAAGCGCCTTTCGGTCATTCGACAGTCCAGGCCGTCTTGCGGATTGATCCGGTGGCGGCCGCCCTGCAAGCCGCCGATGCACCGGGCTTCAATCAGTATGAACTCTTGCCCTTCAACTGGTGGATCATCGGTTTGACTTGCGTGGCCCTGCTCTTGTTCTTGGGTGTTCGAACATGGCAGCTCTATCGACCAGAGTAAGCAACCAGGCGATCCTCGGAGCGAAGATTATGCCGGCAGATCGTTGGATTGGGAGGGTGTGTTTCTGGGCTGGTGTTTATGTTCTCTGGACTCCGTGTCTTATTTGCCACGGCGCCGACCCCGAGTTCGATCCGCTCATCGATTCACCGATGTATCATATCCCGGACGTACCGATGCCGCCGTTGGTGAAGGTGTTCCCGGAGGGGCTAAAGGAGCTGTGGCTACGGGCACTGGAGCGTCCGGAGGCGGACATGAAGTGCAAGACGGCCGATGCGATCGGCCAGGCGTACCAGAGCGGCATGAAGGGTCTGGAGACGACCATTGCCCCTCTCACCGCCCTACTTGATCGGCCGGACCAGCATGCCACCGTCCGCCTCGCGATCGCGCGGGCGCTAATCATTCTGAAGGCGCGCGACTCGGCACCCAGTCTGTTCCGTCAGGCTCAGGCAGGTAGCAGCGATCTACGCGAGCTAGTTGAGCCGGCGCTTGCGCGGTGGGATTATCAGCCTATCCGTGCGCTATGGCTCGAACGTCTCGGTGAGCCGGCCACTGGGCATCGAGATCTCATTCTGGCCATCCAGGGACTGGCGACTGTTCGGGAAGAGAAAGCAAGCCAGCATCTCCGCGAGATGGTGCTTGCACAGCGCACTAACGGCCCGATTCGCCTGGAAGCCGCCCGCGCGTTGGGAGCGCTGCGCAGCGAAGGGTTGGAGAAGGAAGCTGAACGCCTGGCGGCCGATGCCTCGCTGCGCGGGCTTGTACCGCGCCTGGCTTCTGGCTCGCTGTTGCGCCGGCACAGTAGTCCAGAAGCCGTTCAGCTCTTGCAGCGCCTGACGCGCGACCCGGAACCGGCTGTCGCTGCCATCGCTGTCGCTCGCCTTCTCGAAATCGATCCGCAGCTCCTCGTGCCGGCCGTCGAACATCTTCTCGCCAGTCCAGACGCTAATCTCCGGTCTTTCGCCGTTGATGTCCTGGGCCGTCGGCCAAGTGACAAACACCTTCACCTCCTGGGCGATCGGCTCGACGATGAGCACATCGGCGTGCGGGCCAAGGCCCGCCAATACCTGGAGAAACTGGCAGTGGAGAAGAAATGGCACGATGCGGTCATTGCGGAAGGCATGCGCGTGCTCCGGACAGAACACTGGTGGAGTCTTGAGCAGGCGACGATTCTCCTGACCCAGCTCGATCACAAGCCAGCGGTCGAACGATTCCTCTCCCTGCTGACCTCCAGCCGCCCTGAGGTAAGAATCACGGCTGCCTGGGGTGTGCGAAAACTGGACGTGCCGGAAACGCTGCCCCGCGTCCGGAGCTTTGTCGTTTCTCTGGTGCAGCAACTTTCGAGCAGGTCGAGCGCTCGGGCGGGTCAGGGGATTTCTGCACAACAAGAAGATCCGGTCTGGGTCTACGAACATACCCTCTGCCAGCTCAACCAGCTCCTGGGACAGCGAAAGTATCGACCGGCGGACGCTGTATTACGCGAGTTCGTCCCCAAGAACCCGAGGCTAGGCACCGAGGCTCGCGCTGCGGCGGTCTGGGCGTTGGGCTTGATCCATGACGGAGAGACGATTGACGACCTCGCTACTGCGTTAGCCCAGCGATTGGAAGATCTTGGCTCGATACCCCCGGAGTTCACGCAGGTTCGCTTGATGTCGGCATTCACGCTCGGCCGAATGAAAGCGAGAAAGTCCTTACCGAGCTTGCGAAGGTTTTTCGTCCAGGGTGAGTTGAACCGCGAACTTATCAACAATGCCTGCGGATGGTCCATCGCACAGATTATGGGACAGCCTCTGCCGCCCGGTAGGCCCATCCGCCAGGTGCAAAGAAACTGGTTCCTGTCGCCACTACAATGAGCAATTAACGAGCAAATTAAAGCGAAAGGGGGGAGCTGGGCGAACTCCCCCCTTTCGTCGCGGCGATGCCCCATTGGAAAGGACAGGCCTCACCGAATGAGGAGGCATGTCCGCAGCGAGTCGCTGGCGTTAACGGCTGACAATCTCGGTCGCCGTCTCGTCGTCAAAACTGACGCGAGTCTCTTCGCCGGCCTTGATGGTAACTTCCTTGCTCCGTGTCACCTGTTTGCCATTCATCTTGAACTCAGCCTGCAACGTGTAGGTGTACTCGCGGCCAAAGTTCAGGGCCGGAGAGACAAACACGCGCTGCGTGGCCGTCGAGGTGGTGACCTCGCCGTCGATGCTCAAGCGAGCCTCGGCCGGGACGCTGACGATCAAGGTCGCCGGAGCGGCGCCCTGAATGCTCGTCGATTTCTTCTGAGCAGGAGCCGGAGCGGGCTCGGACGTGGCCGGAGCGATCTGCGGGGCTACCGTGCCAGGAAGGCCACCGCCGACACCACCGAATCCAGTACCGTAGCCGCCACCGTAGCAGCCGCCGTAGCAACCGCCGCAGCCGCCACCATAGCAGCCGCCGTAGCAACCGCCGCAGCCACCGTAGCAGCCATAGCAGCCGCCGCAGCAACCGTGCTTATGCCCACCGAAGCAACCATGGCAACCATGGCAGCCACGGCAGCCGTGACAGCCGTGGCAGCCGTGGCAGCCACCCCAACACCCGGAGCAGCCGTGACAGCCATGCATACGTCCGCCATGGCAGCCGCCGCAGCAGCCGTGGCAACCGCCGCAACAACCGTGGCCCAGCGCCGGCACGTCGCCGCCGCTGGTCAAAGCCATCATCAACACAACACTGTACATCGTGCAACGCCTCCCAGTACTGAAAGGGAACCGGAAACCTAGGTACAACGAAGCCCCAACGGGTCTTGAACACACGTTCAAGTCTTTGGGCTTTTGACCCTGAGTGACGGCGCACCTTCTCTGAGCGCGCAAGTACTACTGTCCCTTGCGCTTCTGCCTATCTCTGCCGTTTAGATAAACGGGAGAAGATGCGTAAAGATGATAATATAGTAAATCTGGAAAATAAACTCGTCAATAACTCCCCTGCGAAAGGGGGACCTTGCGGTCTCGATCTCGTTCCGATTGCGCCGGATATGCGGAAGGAAACGGCTGAGCTTTTCTTGCCGGCCCCTTTCCGGGCGATTTTGCCTCAAGTACAATCAGGCCAGTCCTTTGGTGTCTCACCTGTGCTCTCTGCCGCGAGGGAATCATGTCTACTTTGTTTCCGCTGGTTTTGTGTGTTCTCGTGCCGGCGGGCCCGGCGATTGATGCGGAGGTTGTCGTCCGCGGGGCCACGCTGTACGACGGCAGTGGAGCAGGTGGCATCGTTGGAGATATCGCGATCCGTGGCGAACGTATTGTCGCCGTGGGCGAATTCACCGTCGCCGGCAAGCCGCGCATAATCGAAGGCAAGGGACTGATTGTCGCACCCGGCTTCATCGATCTGCACACGCACAGCGACTCTCCGCTCCAGCGCAAGGACACGCGCGCCAATCGCTGTTATCTGCATCAGGGAGTGACGACGGTAGTAACGGGAAACTGCGGCTCCGGTCCAGTGGATGTTGTCAAGTATTTTCAGACGTTGGAGAGCGGCAAGATCGGCACGAACGTCATCCATCAGGTGCCGCACAACAATGTTCGCGATCGCGTCATGAAGAACGCCGATCGCGCTCCCACGGCCGACGAGCTGCGGCAGATGGAAGAACTGGTCGATCGCGCCATGAAGGCCGGCGCCTGGGGATTGTCTACCGGACTAATCTACAATCCGGGCACCTATTCCAAGACGGACGAACTGATCGCGCTGGCACGCGTGGCGGCAAGGCACGGCGGGTTTTACGCCAGTCACATCCGCGACGAAAGTACCGGTGTACTGGGCGCCCTCAACGAAGCCCTGACGATCGGCCGTGAGGCCGGACTGCCGGTCCATATCTCGCACTTGAAGGCATCTGGCCGTCGAGTCTGGGGCATGGCCGGCGACGAGATCGCCCTGATCGACAAGGCGCGAAAGTCGGGCCAGGTCGTTAGCGCCGACCAATACCCCTACATCGCCAGCAGCACGAGCCTCAAAGCCACTCTGATCCCAACCTCGTTCCGCGAAGGCAGCGAAAAGGAATACGTTGCCCGTCTCAACGACGCAGATCAGTTAGCGCGTCTGCGTCCGCTTCTGGAGCGCAACCTCGAAAGAAGCCAGGGCGGAAAGGACATCCGCGTCGCACGCCACGCTCCCAAGCCCGCCTGGCAAGGCAAGGATCTGGCCGCGATCGCTGCCCTGGAGCAGAAGCCGGCCGCCGAAATCGTGTTGAACATAGAACGTCACGGCGGAGCGCAGGTTGTCATCTTTTCCATGAACGAGGAGGACGTTCGGCTGATTATGCGTCAGCCGTTCGTCGCCACGGCCAGCGACGGTGCTTCGATGCTGCCGTCGTCCGACACCGTGCCACACCCGCGTAGTTATGGCTGCTTCCCACGCAAGATCGGCCGCTACGCCATTGAGGACAAGATCATCACGCTGGAGCACGCAATCCGCAGCGCCAGCGGTCTACCGGCCGATGTTCTGCATTTGCCCGAACGCGGCTACTTGAAGACGGGCCATTTCGCTGACGTGGTCGTCTTCGATCCCAAAACGTTCCGCGACACGGCCACGTTCGACAAACCGCACCAATACGCGACCGGCGTTCGCTATTTGTTCGTCAACGGCCAACTGGCGATTGACGACGGCAAATTCACGGATGTGCTAGCGGGCAAAGTGCTGCGACACCAGGGTAAGACAGCGGGGAAGTGAGAATCATGTTCATTTGGCATGGGGCCTGCTTCTTGACAATGCTTATCCTTTTTTCGTATAAAAAATAAGGAATAAAAATTTTTAATCACGAATTGCGATGAGAGTCATGGCGAAACGCTCTGCAACTCCTGCCGAGCTAAAGAACCTCGGCAGGTGGCTGTCCAAGGCGCGAATGATGCAAGGACTTACCCAACAGGAACTTGCAACTCGAGCGGGCGTTTCCCAGCCCCGCGTCTCAGGCATCGAAAAGGGAGAGATGTTGCCGACGCTGCCCCAGTTAATTCGCCTCGCCAGGGCTTTAGCGGTACCAGTGCAGTGGTTTCTCAATGGCTCGGTGATTTCAGGCCAAGAAGTGCCTGACCTTGCGCTGCAACTACAGTGGCTAGGGGTAGTTGATCTCCTGGTTTCCGATGCTGTGGTCCCGGGAGCATTTCGCCCTACCGAACAAGTGCTAACCCTGGCCATAAGCGGTACCCAACCGAATCCACGGATCATTGAAGCAATTCCAGCTGTGATGGCATGGAATCGGTGGTCTGCCTCCCGACTTCGAGAGTACAGCAGACCGCAAACGAGCCGAGAATGTATCCGACTGGCATGGTTAGCGGATGTGGCACTGACGATCAACAGGACGATGGGATTTCCCGGAGGCTGTCCCCAGCGCAAGAACCTGGAATCATTTGTTGGACCATTGTCAAAAGCAAACCTGAGGTTGAGGAACGATGACCTAGGACGCCCCGGAGAGGAAAGCACTCTTCCCCCTGTCTCAAAACGGTGGATGATCGGTTACGATGCCCCACTGGCCGCATTCGCAGAACGTGCACAGCATCTAAACTTGCAACGTCAGCAGGGGCGTTTACTCCAGGATTCCTTCAGCCAGCGCAGCGATGAATGACCAAATTCGTACTTTTTTTGATCGTCTTGATCAGGAACTTCTTCCTTTCGCGAAAGAAGAAGCGCGACTGGACATGTGCCTACTCGGCAGGGCCGCTTTAGTTGTAAACTACCAACTCTCGCTCTCAACGAAGGACATTGATAAAGTCTGGATGCGCGACTCAGAGCTCGAGCGGAAAGCAATCGAATTATTGGGCAACGGATCGACGCTGGCCAAGACCCTGGGATTAGACTTGGACCCAGTTCCCCAAGCATTACCGCCGATACCGAATTGGTTCCGTCGCCGTTGCGGAAGGATTCGCGGCGACTGGAAAGTGCTCAGGCTCTGGATGCTGGAAGTGCATGACCTAGCGGCCACGAAGCTGAAAAGCTTTCGTCCCAAAGACCGGGAAGATCTTCAGATCCTGTGCGATCGCGGATTGCTGGATCCCGCAAAGTTACAGGAGTCCCTCACAGCTGCATTTCCCTTCAAATCTCCGAAGGTAGAAGATGTCGAGGACGATCCGGACACGCCAGATTGGGCTAGGGCGCTAGCAAACTTGAAGCGCCTTCAGAGCTACTTGAGGGGTTCGATCGCATCAATTTGAATAGGCCGAATGAACGCGGCCCATTTCGCCGCCGTGATCGTCTTCGATCCCAAGACGTTCCGCGATACGGCTACATTCGACAAGCCGCACCAGTACGCGATCGGTGTTCGCTTTCTATTTGTCAACGGCCAACTGACAATCGAGGACGGGAAGTTCACAGATGTGCTGGCAGGCAAGGCACTGCGTCACGCGAGCAAGACGCATAAGTGAGGATTAATCGCCTACAAGGATCGTTCGCGCGATTGCGATTCATCACCCGGCGCTTGCCGATGACGAGGATGGAGCAACTCCGCCACCTTCTCGACCTCCACGCCCAGGCGGTTCGCCTCGCGAAGCGCCAACAGGGGGTCGTTCTTGACACGCTGGCTGAGTCCGCGAGCCTGCGCCGCAATCTCAGTTAAATGCGCCTCCAGATCGGATCGATTCTTATCACGGACCTGCTTCCATACGGCAGACAAGTCGGCGCGGAAACGGTCGATTTCGGCGCGGGCCTCGTCTTCCGGAGGTCGGCTTGGCCGCCGTGGTCGCGGCAGGGTTTCGCCAAGTAGCTGCGCTAAGTAGCCGTGGTACTGCTCCAGATTCTCTTTGCACTCGTGGTAAAGCGGCTGATTGCGTTCCTCATAGGCTTGCTCGGCGTAGCGCTCCTGAGCGTGGATGTGATCGCACAGCTCATCCGAATCGCGGCTCGTCTTGTCAGCGACCTCGGCCGCCAGTCTCAAACAGCGTTCCACTAATCGAGCGAAACGCGGCCAGGGCGGATCGAGCATGGGGCTGCGGCTCGTCTCCTGATTCTTTGCGGGGAGGCGCTCTACCGCTCCTTCACTGTCGCGGCCCGGATGCTGGACCACGGCCACGACGCGCGCCAGTTCCCGGCCAAATCCATCGCAGATGGCGAATTCCAGGGCGTTGTCCGTATTTGGCTGGAGTTCTACTTTCTCAGCGAAAGCGCCGTTCCTGTCGAGAAACGTTTCCTCTGCAAACCCAGTCACCAACGAACGAATGCGCACAAATCCGCCTTCCAACAAGGCGTTCGTAGATTCCAGACGAACGAAGCCGGTCGCCGAATATACGAGATCGGACGAGTGGAGCGGACTGGTCAGGTGCAATTCTACACCGGGCAAGCGATAGCAGTTGTCGTGCGTCGATGAGCTTGAATCAGAAGGGGGTTGAGCCTGCATGTGTGGTTCCGATGTGGTCTTTGTTCCAGCGGGAAGAAGGGAAACCCGTGGCCGAGCCAGATCGGTAGGGATTTTCTTAAGGTTGCACAGGGGATAATTAAACCCTGGCTTGCTCGCAAGCCGCAACCGCCGTATCAGCCGAAATCCAGCTCGGCAACGGGTCCCGCGAAGACCATGTTGGCGTTTCGACTGTGTCACCTCCTTGCAAAACTCAGCCCAGAGTCTGCTTGCACGAGAAAAGCTAGGAGACACTCAACAGGTGTCGTTGTTCGGGGGGATCGTCGAAGCGTCAGCCCCCGCCCGTAAGCAAGCTGCACCGAGCAAGCATCCTCAGTGTTGCCCGCCCTGCGGCCCCGTTTTCTTGATTGCAGCGACTGGCTTTCACCAATCGCCCTCCGCAGGGTTTTCGACCCACTTGCCGGGAGAAGAGTAGTAGGAACGGCCAGCGGGTCAGACCGAACAGAGATGCTCGTACTATAACCTCATGATATATCCCTGCCGCCCCCTTCTGTCAACCAGCGCGAGAAAAAAATTCGGTTTTGATTCCTCGTTTCGCGCGAAACGAGGAATCGCGCTCGATTGTTGCTCGCGGCCAGATGCTTCCCGGCTTCCCCGTTGCTGTCTTGCGATTTATAATTCATCTCATTGCCTGCCTCGAAAGCTCTCCGAAAGGTCCATCATGCCAATTGATTGGTCCCCATTTGTCGAATTTGTGCACCGCCATAAGCGTTTCGTCTTGACCACGCACATTCGTCCCGATGGCGACGGCCTCGGCTCGATGCTGGCGCTGGCCGACGTGCTCGAAGCGCCGCCGCTGTCCAAGACGGTACGGATGACTGTCGCCAGTGTGCTGCCACCGCGCTACGATTTCCTCGATCCCTCGCGGCGCATCCGCCGCTTCGAGCCGCCGGGGGATCTCTACCGCGACGCAGACGCCGCCGTCGTTCTTGACACCGGCACCTGGAATCAACTTGGCGACTTTGGCGTACTCCTGCGTTCGCTGCCCATCGCCAAGGCGGTCATCGATCATCATCTGACGCAGGACGATCTGGGTGCGCTGCGGTTGGTGGATACGACGGCGGAGGCCACCGGCCGGCTCGTCCACGAAGCGATCGTCGCCCTGGGCGGACCAATCCCGGCCTCCGCTGCACACTGCCTGTTCATCGCCCTGGCCATGGACACCGGTTGGTTCCGCCACACAAATACCACGCCCGCCACGTTCACTCTCGCGGCCGACCTGGTCCGGGCTGGCGCGAGGGCCACCGAGTCTTACGAATGCCTGTTCGAGCAGAACACACTGGGCCGCTTGAAACTGATGGGTCTGGTCCTGTCGCGTTTGCAGGTGACGCACGGCGGTCGGGTGGCGCACACGGAGATCCATTTCGACGACTACGCCGCTACCGGCGCGGTGCCGCAGGACAGCGAAGATTTGATTAATTACACGCGCAGTCTGGCCGGTGTCGAGGTGGGTTTGTTGTTCATGGAACAGCCGCGCGGCGGCGTCAAAGTCAGCTTCCGTTCACGGCAGGTGGATGTGGCCCGACTGGCAGAGCGATTCGGCGGCGGCGGTCATCGTCTAGCCTCGGGTGCGGTTTTGGAAACTTCCCTTGACGCGGCTCGCCGCCGAGTGCTCGCTGCGGTCGGCGAAGCTCTCGAAAGCATACCTTGACTCAACGTTGGAGCCCCTTCATGAACGGAGCTTATTCTGATTCTGCATCGCGTTCTTTCACGCTCGGCGAACTATCACTCCCCGTACGCCTGACGCTGGCCTTGTTTCTGGTCTCGGTAGGCATCGGCTACGTTGCCGCGCTGGTGCAACTGCACTTCCAACACGCCACGCCCGGCGACTTGCTTCCCAGCCCGGAAGATGCCGTGCGTGTATTTCATGGCGACACCGGCGGCAAGCACATCAGTAAGATCGAACAACTACTGCCGGTCGAATATCAAGGCAAGAAAATGAACGGTCAGGGACAGATGACCTCCGCCTTTTTCAACCGGGCGGAGGACTACAAAGAAGCTAAAGCGGAACGGGCGCGAGAGCTGGCGAAGAAACAGGGTGCCAAAAAACCGGACCAAGCCGTCATGGACGCTGCCCTAGCCGAGGTGAATCTGGAGCGCGACGGCGAACGTCTGGCCATGATCGCCTGGGTCCAAGGAGGAGGCAAGGAAGAAGAGTTCAATAACGACAATTTCCCTCTGCCGGAGGAGCTAATCAAATTGCCCATCACTCGAAAGATGCTCGTGGAAGAAAACGGCGAGATTGCCGAACCGCGCGCCGTCAAGATCCAGACGCTCTTTCAAGAACGATGCGCCAACTGTCACCAGGACGGCGGCGAAGCGCAGAAATATCCTCTGACCAACTTCGCCGAGGTCAAGAAATATACCACCGTCAAAACGTCCGAGGGCATGTCGCTGGGAAAACTTGCCCAGACGACACACGTGCATCTGCTCGGCTTCTCCATGCTGTACGGTCTGACCGGCTTGATCCTGGCCTTTAGTAGCTACCCACGACTCGTGCGCATCGTGTTGTGTCCGCTGCCGCTTCTGGCGCAGATTGTGGACATAAGTTTCTGGTGGCTGGCGCGTCTTCCCGACCCTGAAGGCCCAATGTTTGCGCGCTGCATCGCAGCCAGCGGCGCTGTGGTCGCTGTCGGTCTGTTGTTGCACATTGTCCTGAGCTTGTTCAATTTGTTCCGTGTCAAAGGCTGGCTGATTCTGGTCCTGTTATTCGCTGCCGTTGCTTATGCCGGGTACGAAACCAAGATGCGCGTGATCGATCCGTTCATCTTGCAAGAGAAATCGCCCAGCTCAGCGGAAAAGTGAGTAGCAACGAGCCGTAAGCGTAAGCGACGGCGAAGCATCCGTCGCTTACGCTTACGGCTTCTTGGGTTTTGGTGTTCGGTGCTTGGACTTGATTCGTTGGCGTGACGGGAAGTAAACTTTGACGCACATCCTGCGGTCGCTTCTCTTGCGTTGTTTGCTCTCTGACTTTGTCGCTATCCAGGAGAAGCCAACCGATCATGAAGGTGCCAACCTCGCTTGCCGATGCGGAAATGCCCCTGATCGAACAGACGCGACCCAAACTCGAATCGCCGCAACCTCCCTCTGTCCGTCGCGTGCCGTTAGCGCCGGTCGGCGGTTGGTATTGGCTGCAAGGCAAGCAAGAAAGGACTGCGCCCCAGACGGCACTGCCGGCCGGACGTCCATCGATTCGAGTATTGCGAGCGCGCTGCCTGAAAAGTTATGGCCGAAGGGCCATGCTGTGGGTCCTTTTCTGGTACGTGGCCTTTCAGATCGTGCCAACCGTGCTCAAGGACCGCTGGCATCGCATCGGCCCGCACTACGAACAGCACAAGTGGCCGGAGCTGGAGCAGCTCGTGGCCAAATATCCCGATCGCCCGCTTGTCTTGATGGTGGGCAGCTCGCGCACCGCCTGGGACTTTCATGCCGGCGCTCTGGACGGCATGCCCGATAGCGATGGCCGGCCGATGCTCGTCTATAATTTCGGCGTTCCCACCACTGGTCCCTGCTTCCAGTTGTTTTGCCTGCGCGACATGCTCGCCAAGGGCATTCGGCCGCGTTTCTTGCTGATCGAATTTCTGCCACCCCTCTTGTGCGAACCGAAGCGCGGCTACGTGACCGAAGACGGCATGCTCGAACTGGAGAGCTTGCCCCTCCGCCGAATGGCGCAATGGATACCCTACCTTCGAAACCCCAAGAAATCGGCCAATCTGTGGCTTGAAACGCGCGTCGCTCCGTGCTACACATTCCGCAATCAGCTCGTCGCCGAGGCGAAATCGCTGGCTAGCGGCCAACAGCTGCCCAAACATGCCCCCATCGATGATCGGGGTTGGCATGTCGCCCTGCCGGTGCTTGACCCCATGGTGCATCAGAACGCGCTGGCAGCGGCTCGAATGGGTTACGGGCAGGCCCTCATGAACTTCCAACTGGGTAAGGCCCAGTATCGAGCGGTCCGCGAACTCTTCGAACTGTGCCGCCGCGAAAAGATCCCGTCGGCCCTGGTGCTGATGCCGGAAGATTCCCATTTTCGCAGCTGGTATTCTCCGGAGGCGAAGACGGCTGTTCGCAACTTGCTCGGCGAGTTGAAACAAACCTACGGCGTCGAATGCATCGACGCTCAAAGCTGGTTGCCCGACCACGATTTTGAGGATGGCCACCACGCCCTGCTGAATGGTGCCCTGGCTTTTACCCGACGCATTCGTAACGAGCTTCCCCGCCTCCTTGCCCAATCCGACGCCGTGAAATGAACTCTTGGGCTTGATTCGTTGGCGATCCGGAGTAAACTTCGCCGCACATCTCGCGCTCGCTTCTCTTGCGTTCTCTTCCTTCTGTTTTCGTCGTCGTCCAGGAGAAGCCGACCGATCATGAAGGTGCCGACCTCGCCTGCCGATGCGGAAATGCCCTCGACCGATCCGAAGCAAACCAACCTCGAATCGCTGCAACGTGTGGGCATCCGTCGTTTGCCGTTGGCACCGGTCGGAGGTTGGTATTGGCTGCGCGGCAAGCGAGAGAAGGCTCTGTCTTCGATCGAACAGCCTTCGTTTCGACTAACGCGTTCGCGCCGCATGACGATCTGCGGCCGAAGGGTCATGCTCTGGGTCTTTTTCTGGTACGTTGCTTTTCAGATCGTGCCAACCGTCCTCAAGGACCGCTGGCTTCGCATCGGCCCGCACTACGAACTGCATAAATGGCCGGCGCTGGAACGATTGGTGGCCGAACAACCCGATCGTCCCCTTGTTTTGATGGTGGGCAGCTCGCGCACCGCCTGGGCCTTTCAGGCCAGTGCTCTGGACGGCATGCCCGATAGCGATGGCCGGCCGATGCTCGTCTATAATTTCGGCATCCCTTCTGCCGGGCCGCTGTTTCAGTTGTTTTGCCTGCGCGACATGCTCGCCAAGGACATACGGCCGCGCTTCTTGCTGATCGAATTTCTGCCGCCTATGTTGTGCGAGGCGGGGCGTGGCGTCGGGACGGAAGATAGCGATCTCCCGTTCGAGTGCTTCACCCTGCACAGAATGTTGCAATGGATACCCTACCTCCAGCGTCCGAAAAAAGGTGTCATTCGCTGGGTCGCATCGCGCATCGCTCCGTGCTATGCTTTCCGCAACTACATTGGCGGCGAGCTGATATGTCTGATTACCGGCCAACCTATGCCCAAACATATCCCCATTGATAATCGGGGATGGCACCTCTCCGTCCCCGTGGTTTCCCCCTTGCACCATGAGGCCCGCTTCGCGGAGGCATATATAGTCTACGGGCAGGGTCTCAGGAACTTCCGCCTGGGTAAAACTCAGTATCGCGCGATCCACGATCTCCTCGATCTGTGCCGCCGCGAAAAGATCCCGTCTGCCCTGGTGCTGATGCCGGAAGATTCCCGCTTCCGCAGCTGGTACTCCCCGGAGGCCGAGACGGCTGTACGCAATCTGCTCGACGAGCTGAAACAAACCTACGGCGTCGAGTGCATTGACTCTCGATTTTGGTTGCCCGACTACGAGTTCGAGGATGGACACCATGCCCTGCTGGGTGGCACCCTGATTTTTACCAGACGTATGCGCACAGAGATTTCCCGCCTTATCGCCCAATCCAAAGACGTGAAATCCGATTGACATAGCAAAGCCGGCAAAGCTAGAATCTTCCCGTCTTACCAAAGCGGAGCCAGACGAGCGGCCGCGACCAGACAGGGAGGTCTATCGGTGTCGCTGCGCGACTTCGACGCGATCGTCGTTGGAGCGGGCTTTTACGGCGCGACCCTCGCCGAGCGCATTGCCACCAAGCTCGGCCGAAAAGTCTGCGTGCTGGAACGTCGCCCGCACATCGGCGGCAATTCCTTTTCCGAAACCGACTCTGCCACTGGCATCGAACATCACAAGTATGGCTCGCATTTATTTCACACCAACAGCGAGGAAGTTTGGCGCTATCTTCGCGGCTTCACGGCATTCACGAATTACCGACATCGCGTGCTGACCGTCCACAAGGGCCAGGTCTATCCGATGCCCATTAACCTGGGCACGATCTGCGCTTTCTTTGGCCGGTACATGACTCCGTCGGAGGCACGAGAACTGATCCAGAAGCAAGCCAGTGCCTCGGACATCTGCCGCGCAGAGAACCTGGAAGAGAAAGCGATCGCTCTGATCGGCCAGCCGCTCTACGAGGCATTCATCCGCGGCTACACCAAGAAACAGTGGCAGACGGATCCGCGCCAGTTGCCGGCGAGCATTATCAATCGCTTGCCGGTGCGCTTCAACTTTGAACCATATTACTTCTCAGACAAGTACGAAGGGCTGCCGACGGATGGATATACGGCCTTATTCCGTCGCATGCTCGATTCGCCCTTTATCCACATCCGCCTCGGCGTCGATTTCTTCGACGTGCGCGAAGGGCTAGGGGCGGATCAACTCGTGATCTATTCGGGACCGATCGATCGCTATTTCGATTATCGGCTTGGTGAGCTGGCGTGGCGAACGCTCGACTTCGAGCGCGAGGCGCTAGCGACCGACGACTACCAGGGTGCATCCGTGATCAATTATGCTGACGAGGACGTGCCCTATACGCGCATCCATGAGTTCAAACATCTACATCCCGAACGGCGTTACTTGCCGGGCCGAACACTGATCTGCCGCGAATACTCGCGTTTTGCTCGCCGCGGCGATGAGCCGTACTATCCGGTGAACACGGCCCGTGACCGCCAGTTGTTCGCGGCCTACAATCGTCTGGCTGGACGCGAACGCAACGTGCTCTTCGGAGGCCGCCTCGGTTCGTATCAGTATCTCGACATGCACCAAGCGATCGGCGCCGCCCTCAGCGACTTCCGCAAAAAGGTCGTGCCCTTCTGGGCCAGAGCGCGCGCGTGTATGGCCGTGTGAGGAACGTCAATGGCGGAGATGCTCCTTCAGCGAATCGTGATGCCGCCCCGGCGTGGACTGACACGACTGTACTGTCGATTCGGCGGCGCAGTTTCTCGGCCGTCCAAACGAGGCCGGCGAACCATCATTCTGACCCGCGGCATGATTTTGCGGACGGATACCTGGTTCAACGCCTTTTTCGAGAGTTATTGGCGAGAATACACCTGTCTCTCCGAGCTTGTTCTTCGACTGCGCGTCAGCGGTGCCGGTACTCTGCGACTGTACCGTCGATGCTCTCGACGAGAACAGTATCTACTGCAAGAAATTGATTTCGCTGGCGAAGATCGTGGACTGAGTGTCGAGTTGGCGAATGTGTTACCGGCATCCGGCCGGAGTGGCTTGTTGTTCTTCGAGATCGAAGCCCATTCGCCTCGACTGGTGATGCATCGGGCGGAATGGACGGCGCGCGACGTTGTTCCGCGGCCCACTCGGCTCATCGCCGGCATTTGCACGTTCAACCGTGCGTCTCTGCTCCTACGCAATGTCACGGCCATTCTGGCCGATCCGGATGTCGCTGAACTCCTTGAGCGCGTCATTGTTGTTGATCAGGGCACGGAAAGGGTGCGCGACCATCCAGCGTTCGCCACGTTGGAGCGCAAAACGGCGGGTCGATTGCAGCTTGTCGAACAAGCGAATCGCGGCGGGGCCGGCGGATTTACGCGCTCTCTTCTCGAAGCTCAACGCGGCGGCAGCGCGACGCATATCTTGCTGATGGACGATGACATCATACCTGAGCCGGAATCCATACTGCGTACTGCGGCATTTCTGTCCCTGGCTCGCGGCGACCTGGCCGTCGGGGGACATATGCTCGATCGCTTCCGGCCACGCCAGCTCGTTGAGCCCGGCAGCCGTTATATCCCCGAGCGCATTCGCATTGATGAGCCGAGCCGCCGCCGAGTGGACCGTTGCGACGATCTGCTGCCGTTTCTCGAACCGCGTCCACCGCATTACAACGGCTGGTGGTTCTTTGCATTCCCCCTTTCTGTGCTCAAACGCGCCGGTTTGCCTCTGCCGTTGTTTCTTCGCGGCGACGATGTGGAATTTGGCTGCCGACTGATGCGTCAAGGAGTGCCGACTCTGTCGTTGCCCGGCATCGCTGTGTGGCATGAACCGTTCGAGCGCAAGGGTCGAAGTTGGCACGCTTTTTATGAACTGCGCAATCTGTTGATTGTCGGTGCTCTGCACTTCCCAATCGTTCGAGCCTTGACCGTGGCTCGCCAGTTTTTCAGTCGCGTACTCGATGAGCTGCTGGCTTACGATTACTACGAATCGTGGCTTTTGTGCGAGGCTGTGGTGGCATACTTACGCGGCCCCGAAGCCTTGCGGCAGCCGCCCCACGCCGGCCAGCAACGTCTTCTGGCGATGGCTGAAAAACTCGCATCAAGAGCGGAACTTAGTGAAGATCCGAAAAGCGCCCCGAGCGAGGGGCGTCAGCTCCCCGAGATCTGCCTGTCTCGGGGGGCTACCACCCCCCGCTCAGAAAGGCTTTTCCCCCCCCGGGTCTGGCGTTGGCTGCTCGTGCTGCGCAATCTCTTGTTCCCAAGTCCGTCTCCAGAAACTCGGCCGCAAAGGGTGTTCAAGGGCACCGGCGAGCAATGGTATCACATTTCCAGGGCCGACGTAGTGGCCGTGGCGGAACCGCATCGCACTCACATGGTTGTACTGCGCCGATCGCGCGGCCGATTTATCCGCCTGATGCTTCGAGGATCGTGGCTCGCACTTCGGCTTCTCGCCGGACATCGCCGTGCTGTGCGGCACTGGCGGGCAAGCGTCGCTACACTGACGAGCCGCACGTTTTGGGCAGAACATCTGCAGAGGAGATCATGCACAAGCTCAAGATTCTCTACTACAACTGGACGGATTTTGAGGACGAACGACAACACGGTGGAGGCGCATCCGTCTATCAGCGGAACCTGATCGATGCCGCCGTCGAACGGGGAGACGAAGCATGGTTCCTCAGTTCGGGCGACTGCTACAGTCCGTTTTCGAGCCGGCCGTTCCTCCGCGAAGCAAAAGCGCGGAAGGAGGGCGTCCGCAAGTTTCAGATTGTCAACTCGACAATCGTGAGTCCCGGCCCCGTTGCGTTCAGCCAGGATGCAGCGACGTCGCCTGAAATGGAGTCGCTGTTCGCGGCGTTCCTGAGCGAGCATGGCCCGTTTGACGTCGTTCATTTCAACAACCTGGAGGGCATCCCCGTCTCGTTTCTCCGTCTGGCCCGCGAGCACTATCCGCCGGCAAAGATCCTTTTCAGCGTCCACAATTATTTTGCATTCTGCCCGCAGGTGAATTTATGGTTCCAGGACCGGGCCGCATGTCGTGACTTCCACGACGGACGTAAATGTGTCAACTGTCTGACAAAGTCGCTGAGTCCGCGTCGCTACCAACGGTTCTATCGTTTCGACTATGTTCTGCGCATGCTGGGCATCCCACCGTTGTCGGCAGCGGATCGATTTCTCAACCGGTTTTTCTTCCTCTTTCTGCGAAGCTGTTTCCATTCAATGCTGAAAGCCTATGGCGGTGCAGATTTACAATCGAGACCTGTGCCGGTAGCAATCATTTCGCGCCGACCAACTCCTCCTGCGAAGATCCTCCAACCCGAGGAAGCGGCGCGCTTTGCCTCGCGGCGGCGGCTGTTCGTCACTGCGCTGAATACTTACGCCGACCATGTCCTCGCCGTCTCCCATCGAGTCGCCGAGCTGGCAGTCGGTTTTGGCATCGACCCCGCCAAGGTGAAAACGCTCTATATCGGTACACGATTCGCCGACCCCAATTCACCGCTCAGACGTGACTCCAAAAGCGGAGACGCGAGCGCTCGCTTACGGCACCCGGCTAAACGCTGCGACTCACTCCACATTGCCTACTTGGGATACATGCGGCCCGATAAGGGATTTTACTTTCTTCTTGATGCCCTCAAGAAGATGCCAAAGACGATGGCCAACCGTCTGGCCTTAACATTCGCGGCCAGGGCCACCAGTCCGGACGCCATTCAGAGCATCAAGAGTATGGCCCATCGCTTTGTCTCGGTCACATTCTACGATGGCTACAACCATTCCCAATTCGCCGACATCCTCTCGGAAATCGATCTCGCGGTCGTTCCCGTTTTGTGGGAGGACAATCTGCCCCAGGTCGCCATGGAGTGCGTCGCCTCCGGCGTACCCGTATTGACCTCGGACCTGGGAGGCGCTCAGGAGCTGCTCAATTGCCCCGAGTTGATATTTCGAGCTGGCTCCCGCGCCGACTTTTACGCCAAACTCCAGGTAATCCTGGACAATCCGAGTATCCTCTCGACCGCCCTGGCCGGTCGCGCGCGACTGTATACGCCGCGCGAACATTACGACCTCTTGCGGGAGAATTTCTATCGCGACGTCACGCCTGATGTGAAGAAAGGAAAGCTTCTGGAGAGCATCGACCAGCCCGCAGCGCAAGCAAGGGCATAAGCTGCGCCCTTGCTTGAGCTGCGGGCTGGTAGTCGTTCTCTATGCCGCAACACGAGCTGCAGTTGGATATTGCTGACGCCACCACGCCAAGCAGTGACGCAAACCCGTCACAATGTCGGTCGTCGGTTCGTACTCCAGGTCATTGCGGGCTTCATCGATGCTGGCGAGACTGTGACGCACGTCACCCGGACGCGCATCGGCATGCACCGGTTGGATGTCCGTGCCCAACAAAGTATTGAGGTGTTGCACCAGTTCCAGCAGTGATGTTCGCCGGCCGCAGGCGATGTTGTACACCTTGCCATGAACGCCAGGCGCCTCGGCGGCTAACAGGTTCGCCTGGACCACATCAGCGACATACGTGAAATCGCGCGATTGCTTGCCGTCGCCATGAATGAGGGGACCTCGGCCGCTCGTCATCGCTTCAATGAATTTCGGAATCACCGCCGCATAGGGACTGGAGGGAGATTGCCGCGGTCCGAATACGTTGAAATAACGCAGACGCACGGTCTCCAACCCATACACTCCGGCAAAGGCAGCGCAATAGTGCTCGCCGGCTAATTTGGCCACGGCGTAGGGCGATAACGGCAACGTCGGATCGTCTTCGTCCTTGGGCAATTTCCGCGAGCCGCCGTAAGCACTGGAACTGGCGGCGTAGACGACGCGGCGCACGCCGGCTTCGCGCGCCGCCATCAATACGTGCAGCGTGCCGGTGACACAAGCATGATGCGTCGCCAACGGATTGGCGATGCTACGCGGCACCGACGCCAGTGCTGCCTCGTGGAAGACAAGCTCGACGTCCTCCATAGCCGTTTGCACCGTTGCCAAATTGGTAATATCGCCATCGAGCACGTTGATTCGACTTCGGACATGTTGCAAGTTGGCGAGGTCGCCGGTGCTGAAGTTATCCAGCACTCGAACCGTGTCTCCGCGCTCGACCAACGCTTCGACCAGGTGCGACCCAACGAAACCCGCCCCGCCGGTGACTAAACAGACGGTCATGCAATACTCCTCAATGAGGGCGAGCGGGGGGCGTAAGCTCCCTGTTGAAAGAAACAGGGGGCATAAGCTCCCGCTCGCCGAATTCCATTACGCCTTAACGATGCGGGCGCGGGGCGTGGGACAGTCGGCTGTGGCGTTGCGCGTATCGACGACGAGCGACGTGTTCTCGACGATGAAATCCCAATCATAGGTCGAATGATCGGTGACGATCAGCACACAATCTTGCTCGGCGAGAAACTCCGGCGACAGCGGCTGGCTGTCCAGTTGCAGATTGTGATGCCGCATGGGCGGAATGGTGGAGATGTGCGGATCGTTGTAAGAAACGATCGCGCCCTTGGCTTGCAGAAGTTCCATGATGGCGAAGGCCGGCGACTCGCGCGGATCATCGATGTCCTTCTTGTAGGCGACACCCAGGATGCACACGCGGCTGCCCTTGAGCGGTTTGCTATCGTCGTTGAGGGCGTCGGCCAGGCGCTCGACCACATACTGTGGCATGGCTGTGTTGACTTCGCCGGCAAGCTCGATGAATCGTGTGTTCAGGCCGTAGCGCCGCGCCGCCCAGGTGAGATAAAACGGATCGATGGGAATGCAGTGCCCACCCAGGCCAGGACCGGGATAGAACGGATGGAAGCCAAACGGTTTCGTTTTGGCTGCGGCAATTACCTCCCAGATGTCAATTCCCATCGCCGTGAACACGCTCTTGAGTTCGTTGACCAGAGCGATGTTCACGGCCCGATAGGTGTTCTCCAGGATCTTGCACGCCTCGGCGACGCGCATGCTCGAGACCGGCACGACGCCATCTACGATCGGTTCGTACAGGGCGACGGCCAGCTTGAGACTAAGATCGTTGAGTCCGCCGATCACTTTCGGGATATTACGTGTAGAATAGTCCTTGTTGCCCGGATCTTCCCGTTCGGGGCTGAAGGCGAGGAAGAAATCGCGGCCGGCCTTGAGGCCGCTCTTTTCGAGCAAAGGTAGCAGCAGCTCCTCGGTTGTGCCGGGATACGTGGTGCTTTCAAGGACGATCAGCTGTCCGGGCCGCAAGTGCAGACGCAGCATGTTGGCCGTATTGACGATGAACGACAGATCCGGCTCACGCGCATCGCCCAGTGGCGTGGGCACGCAGATAATGACGGCGTCAGCCGCGGCGAAGCGGCGCGGATCGCAAGTCGCCTCGAATCGACCGGAGTTAACAAGTTCGCTTACGCGCTCGGAGCAGATGTGGCAGATGTAGCTTTCGCCGCGGTTGAGCTTCACGACCTTCTCGGGGTCGATGTCGAAGCCGAGGACGGGATAGCCTCCCCAGGCGAATGTCTCCGCCAGGGGCAGGCCGACATAGCCAAGTCCGACGATGGCCACGCGCGCCGTGCGCTCTTCGATGCGGCTGAGCAATTCGTCGGCCAAGGACATGGATGCCGCCAGATCCAGGGTCATAAGAACACTCCCTACTTCCAGAAGTATAGCCGCGCACCGAAGGCGAGCGCAGTCACGGCCTAAACGGGACTAGCGAATTTTCAGGTCCGTCAACATTCTCTGATACTCATTCTGCTCGGACGGATGCAGAAGGCTTGCTTGCAGCCCCTGCTCCTGGGCCAGCTTGAGTACCTTGAAGGCGTTGGTTTTATCGCTCGTCTTGTAATGAGCGCGGGCCAGATGGAACAGGTGCGACGGCGAGGGCATGTCGGTGGCGGCTTCGCGGAAATCGGCCAGGGCCGCCGCTTCATTGCCCAGCTTCATCTGAACCAGGCCGCGCGTGTCGAGCAGGTCGGCACGACGGCCGATACCCGAGATCGCCGTTTCGATCCGCAGCAAGGCTTCACGATGCTTCTGGGAGTCGCTGGAGCGCTGCACCAACAGCCACGCCAGGTTGTTCAGGGCGACGATGTTATTCGGCTCGTTTTCAGGCTGCAAGATGCCGCGATACATCACCTCGGCGTCGTCCCAGCGGTTCCGCTGCCCGTACAGATCAGCCAGATGCAGCATCAGGATCACGCTCCTGGACTTGGCCTCCAGCGCCGTTTTCAGGTGCTGCTCAATCGTCAGGTATTGCTCGTCGCCGGCCGGCGCGCCGGCGGCCTGCATGCTGCGCAACACGGCTACGCTGGCGCCGCCGATCACCTCCGGCTCACATTTTCCTTCTTTCCACGTTTGCAAGCAACGTTGATAGGCCTGAACGAACTTCTTCTGTCGTCGCATCGAGTTGAGGACCAGCAACACTTCATCTGGATTGGCACGTTTCCGTTTGATGTGGTCCTCAAGAATCTTGACGGCCTTGTCGCCGGAGTTCTGTTCTTCCAGGAGACGTGCCCGCAACTCGACCGCCGCGAAGGCGTTCGGCTCCGCGCCGCGCTGCTCCTCCAGCGTTTCCAGCTCTTCCAGAGCCTTGGCGGCTTCGCGCACTTCTTTGTGATCGAGCAGCGTCTGCACATAGTACGCCAGGTGCCGCGGGGCCGGTTCCTTCTGGTTGGCCAGCTCAGACAGGATGGGCTTGGCTTTCATCCACTCGTTCTCGGCCTCGTAGAGCATCACCAGGATGAAACGCTCGTCCGAGGGCAGCGCCTTGCTGTGTTCCATTTCTTCCAAAAGCGCGCGAGCGCGATCGCGGAATTGGCGATGGGCGGCTTGCGAGGCGAGCACACGCGCCTGGAAACGGCGCGTGTCGGAGCTGTCGGTGCGCTCCTGTTCGGCATCGCGAACGAGTTGGCCATTGCTATCCAGCTTCAATCCGACCAAGCCCAGCGCCTCGCGGAAGCGACCGAAATCGCTGGTCCCGGCCAGCACCAGAGCTAGGTGGTAGCGCGCCCAATGAACGTCCTCAGTCGAGGGATTCTTGACACGCTTCTCCACGATGTCGCGCATGAGCTTCTCTGCCTCCGCGAGCTTTGCGGAGTTCCAGAAGAAACCAGCCACGCGGCGAACAACGATAGGATCCTGCGGATGTGCCTTCAGCGCCTCCTCGTAACGCTCCTGTGCCAGCTGTTTGCGGCCCAGGATTTCATAGCAGCGCCCCAGGGTCAGCTCCACTTGTTCTGCCGGCAGCCGCTGCCGCACCAGGTCCAGTACGGCTTCCGCATCCTTTTCGCGTTTCTGACGCGCGAGATACTGCGCGAGAATCACGTAAGGCTCTGGATCGCCCTTGGCCAATTCCACGGCGGCTCGCAGTTTCTTCTCCGCGTCGGGATTGTTGGCCTCGGCCATGAGAAGGCCTTCCCACAATAGGGCGCGGAAATCGGCCGCGTCTTTCTCCGGTCGATTCTTGGCCAGCAGCTCCTGAGCGCGGCGTAAATCTTTGCGATGGGCAGCGACCGTTGCTGCCAGGCGCCATAGCTCTGAATTGGCCAGCATCGGATCGCTTACTTTTCTCAACGCCCAGGCGGCTTCTTGTTGCGTCGCCTCTTCCTCGGGGCTGTCGCGCAGAAGCAACTCAACATAATCGCGGATCACCGCCGGACTTGTTTCGCCCAACTCGATGGCCTTGTGCAGGTTGGCGCGAGCCTGGTCCTTGCGGTCGGACAACGCTTCCACCTGGGCACGAGCGGTGTACACCGGCGGCCAATCGGGACGCAGTGTTTGCACGCTATCCAGTTGCGATCGGGCTTCCTTGAGGAGCGTCGCTCGATCAGGCTCGTCCGATTTCTCCGCTTTCCAAATGAGCAGCATCGCCTCGCCCAGACGATGAAATGCTCCCTGGCTGCCTTCGACGGTGCGGATGGACTCGATAGCCTGACGCACTCCGTCCTCATCTTCGAGTTTGCGCGCCAGGTCGAACAGCAGCATTTGCAGACTCAGGTCTCCGCGGTGGCTCGGCAGCTTGGCTACGCGCAGCCAGAGAGAGCGGGCTGCTCTTTCGTTCTTCAGGCTCAACAATATGTCCGCCAATCCGCTCAACAACTGGGCCTGATCCGCTTCGTTCTTGAACGAAGGGCTGTCGCTGGCAAGTCGATTGATCTCCTCTTCGACCGCTTTGCCGTGTTCCTCGGCCAACAAACGCGCTTCGGCCAGGCGTAGCAGGACGACACGATCACCCAGTTGTTGCTTGGCCTGGGCGAGTAGCTTTCGGGCCTCGGCGATTCCCTCGCCTTTTTTGTCGCGCAACTCCATTGAAATACGAGCGGTCCACAATTCGCCACTCTTGGCCCAGGTTTTTTCTCCCTGCGCCGCAATCAGAATCCGCCGCGCTTCGTCCAGCTTGCCTTGCAGCATCTCCCACTGGGCTTTCGTGAGAGGCACCTCGACGGCGTCGGGATTGAGTCTTTCGGCAGTACGCAGGATATTCTGGAAATCCGTCCAATCGGGTTGCTTCTGTTGGAGTTGTCGGTCCATCTCCAGGCGAGCAAAATCCAGCCATGACCGGGCGGGTAGCTGGCGCGCCTGGGCCAGGTGCTGGAAGATCTCGGCGGCCTTGTCATAGTGGCGCAGCATCCATTCCGCCTGAGCCATGCCCATCTGAGCGGCCAGGGAATCCGGTTCCCGGTCGCGCAGACGCTGGAACGCCTTGAACATCTGCCCTGGCTCGGCGAGCTGTTCGTAGCATTGTCCCAGATAGCGATTGATTTGACCGCCCAACTCGGCCTGGCCTCCCAGAACCGGCCGCACTTGCTCAAAGAGTATGACGGCCTCGGCCCAGCGGCGATCCAGCAAGAGCAGGCGGGCCTTGAGATAATCACACGCCGCAGAAGAGCCTCGCGTTTTTCGCGCTTCTTCGACTGCCTGCTCTGCCTCCTGTATCCACTCGCGTCTCTGCTGGGTGTTCTCCGCGGACTCTTCGCCGCTGCCCTGCTGATTAAGACGTTCGAGATCGTCCAGCCGGAGGTTCACCTTGTGCCACAGCAAACGAAACAATGGTAAATCGACAGCAACACGTCGTTCGCGCTGACCGCGTAGCCTCAAGCCGTCACTGATGTACTTGAGCGCCTTGTCGCGATGAACCTGCCGTTCTTTCTCCTTCTCGTGCTCCGAACCAGGCCCAAGAAGGGCAGCTTGGGCCTCCAGGCGCTCCAGGTCGGCCGCGGCCAGAAGTGTATCCACGGACTCCGGCTTCCGTTGCAGCGCCGCCGCCACGTCGCTTGCCGCTTCCTTGAGCGTGATCTTTTCGTCCGACTTGTCGTCGTCTTTTGCGCGCTGGAACGTGATTAGTCCGAAGTCCCGGCGATAGCGCCAGCGCGTCAGATAGGCTTCGGCGGACCCCGGATTGTTTTTCACCAGTGCATCAATTGTCTTGTTTGCCTCGCGTTGATTTTCCTTGATCTGTCTGGGTGGGAGGCGATCTTGTTTGCGGAGCAACTGGGCGAGATTCAGATAGTTGCTTTCGATGTGCGGGGCGAGTCGTTTGGCCAACCGGTAACAGCGCAGCGCCTTCTCAGCCTGGTTCTCGGCTTCCAGCAATTGTCCGGCGTAGCCGATGATTTCGCCGCGTTCAGGATCATTCACCTGCGAGCCTGCTCCGAGTTCAGGCGGGTTGGTGAGGAAATCACGCGTCAACATTTTCTCCAAGTGGTTACGAGCCATTTTGTATTGACGCATCTCCAGGGCCGACTTGACCAACAGACGGCGCAAATCCGCTTGATCGTCGCCCTGGGCCAGCACATCGTCGAGCAGCCGCACTGCTTTGCCTCGTTCGCGCGGCGAATCGGCGAATTCGTCACTGGTCCACAGCCTGGCCAGTTGGGCCTTGGCACTGAGATCCTTCGGATTGAATTCCAGATAGCGCTGCAAGTAGCGGGCTTGCCGGCGGGTTTGTCCCTGTTCCTCGGCGCGACGCGCCTGCCAGAGCAAAGAGTCGGCGATGCGTCCATATTGGAAGTGATGGACGCCAAAAGCGGCGCCGGTGGAAATCAACGTGCCGAGCAAGAGCCCCAGAAGGAGCTTCGTATTGATTTTACGCATGCGCAGTCATTCCATCGGTTAAGGAGTGCCGGATGCCGGGCCGCGTACAGCGGTGCATCCGAAAAGGCAAGTGAACCGGAAGGACGGAGTTCATGACGCGGTTGCTCAGGCTGTTTTCTCACCAGGGCAGGGAGGGTTCTTCGAGCAGCCGCTTTCGCGAGCGGCGTCGGTAAATGAGACCCGGAAGTCGTCCCCAGACTAACGATAACTTCGTTTAGCCGCGAGCCGAAGGCGAGCGTTCTCGCGCTCATCTACGGCTCACGGCTAAACACAGAACTTAACCTTTTGACGATACCTTAGGCCAGCATCTCGGCCAGCGAACGGCGGCGCTTCCGCCACGTATTCAGGCCGACGAAACCCAGACCCAGGCACGACAGCACAAGTGCCGACGGCTCAGGTGTGTTGCCGCCACCGGTATGAACTCCCGGCGTCACCTGCACGAAAGCAGCGATGCTGCCGGCGTTGCTGGCGCTCGGCGGTCCTGGGGGCGTGTAACCAACCAGGCTGACCGTGTACGAGTTGCCGTTGGGCGCCGTCCAGGTGTAGCTGGTCGTGCCAGTGAAATTGTTGGTGACGTTGGCATTCGAATCCGAGAAAGTGCCGCCCAGCTTTCCTGTGAAAAGCATGGTATTTTGGGCGCCAGACGCACTATCGGTCAATTGCAGACTGACTTGCCACGCCCCGTTGGTGTTGAGAGCATCGGGGGAGCTTGGCAACGCCGAGCTGGAGACGCGTAGGTTGGTGACGACCACATTGGAGCTATTCGTGGCGTCCTTTGTCGGCTCGTTGGTGAACGTGACCGTCCCGGTGCCGGGCGAATCGGCGGAGACGAACGGCTGAGCCGGCGTGAAATTGTAAGACCAGTTGACAACTGTAGGCGTCGGACCGGCCCATGCCGGCGTGCCACCCAGGCACAGAAGACCGGCCGCCGAGGCGATCGCCAGAAGGGAACGTTTCATATTTGAGGGTCCTTTCCTATCCGTAATACCGACCACACCACACAAGAGGGGCGAACGATCTCGGGCATCCATTCAAGAGGTCGTCTCGAGAAGCGCGATATCGATCCAGAGCGTACCGCCTCTCAGACATGAGGGGTCAACGACAGGGCCGGAGCGCCGGCACCGGCTTCCTCGATTTCGCGTGCCTACTCTAAAGACACCCTCTCTTCGTGTCAAGAAGAGCGTGCGCTCAAAAGACCCCAATGAGAAGAAGGGGTAAATGGATGGGTTGGAAGGGTGGCACAAGAATGGTCGGCCTAGTTCTTGCCTCGGGACATCCAGCTGTTGCCCCAGCCGGAATAGAGGTCTTTGAGGAACTTCTCCCATTCGGCATGGGAGCGAGTGGGCGGAAACGGCTGAGGGGGAACTGCCCATTCGGAATCGCTGAGGATCTCGAACTGACCGTCCGACTTAACCCGGCCGAGGCGCATGGGTCGCCAGGTGTAACGTGTGGCTCGGTCGATGCGAACCGTTCCTTCGGGAGCATCGAATTCGCGTCCCTTCATGAGTGCTTCGCGGACGGCCTGGGGTTCGGTGCTGCCAGCAGCTTGTACTGCTTGCGCCCACAAGTGGACGCCGAAATACACGGTTTCCATCGGATCAGAGATGACGCGACGGCTGGAGAAACGCTCGTTGAACCGGCGAACGAACTCGCGGTTCTGTGGCCGTTCGAGGCTCTGAAAGTAGCTCCAGGCAGCGTAATGGCCGACGCCCGCATCGCCGATGCCAGTCAGGTCGTTCTCGCTGACACTGAAGGACAGTACCGGGTTCGTCTCGGAGCGAAGGCCCGCGTCGAAGAACTCGCGGAAAAAAGCGATATTCGTGTCGCCGTTGATGGTATTGATAACCAGGTCGGGTTTCTTCTCTTGGATTGTTTGGATGGCTTCACGGACTTCGGTACCGCCGTAGGGGATGTACTTCTCGTCCAGGATCTGGACTTCGGGAAATCGACTCTTCACGTAATCGCGAAGAATGGCATTGGCGGAACGGGGAAATATATAGTCCGAGCCGATCAGGAACAGGCGGCGTTTGCCTTTCTTGCCGAGCATGTAATCGATCGCCGGAAATATCTGCTGATTGGGCACTGCACCCAGGTAAACGATGTTCGGCGAATCTTCCAAACCCTCGAACTGCATGGGATAGAAGAGCAAGTGGTTGTATTTCTCAACGACTTCTTTAACGGCCTTGCGATTGATCGAGGCCCGGCAGCCAAAAATGGCACAAACACGATCCTCGTTGATGAGTTTTTCGGCCGCTTCCTTGAATCTACCGTTGTTCGAGGCGCCATCCTCATGAATCGCTTCGACGCGCCGTCCCAGCACGCCTCCTTGGCTATTCAACTCGTCAATGGCCATCTGGGCGGCGTCGTGCGCGGCCGTGCCCCCGGTGGCCATCGGTCCGCGCAGCGAGAACAAGACGCCCACTCGGATGGGTTCTTCACCCGGCGCCAGTACCCCGTTCTGTGCATCTGCGGACGGCAGTTTATGCCGGCCACTCAACCACCACGTCAGCCCTCCACCCAGTAGCAGCACGCTTAACAAGCCGCCCACCAACAACCAGCGCCGCCGGTTAGAGTGTGACGGGGGGAGAAGTTCAAGATCCCTTTTTCGCTCTGCTCGGACCCCGCCATTCTCGCCGAATCGTGCCGTTGGCTTTTCGCGCTTCTCCAGAGCGCGGAGTTCTTCCACGACCGCCAGTGCCGATTGCGGCCTCTTGTTCGGATCGCGTTCCAGGAGTTTATGAATCAGCTTCCGCAGTCCCGCCGGCACATCGGAGGCCAATTCTTCAACGGGTCGAGGCTGCGCCATGGCCAGGGCCGTCAGTTGAGCCAACGTATCGGCACCATCGAACGGCAGAATGCCGGTTGCCATGCGATACAGGACGATGCCGAGGCTGAAGAGGTCGCAACGGTGATCGAGCGGCAGACCGCGTGCCTGTTCGGGCGCCAGATATTGCGGCGTGCCTACGATCAATCCGGTGGCGGTCAAGCGACGCGAGTCGTTCATTGGCCGCGCCAGGCCGAAATCGAGAATCTTGACGCGATACAGCTGCTCGAAGGACATGCGCGCCCTGTTGGAGCCTCCCGATTCCGGGGGCGGCGTCTCCAGCCATAGATTGGCCGGTTTGATGTCGCGGTGGATCAGGCCACGATCGTGAGCGGCACTCAGTCCCAGGGCTATCTCCCGGCCAATGCGTAATATCTCCAGGGTTGGCAGCCGGCCGTCTCGTTGCAGACGCTGCTCCAACGATTCGCCGTAGAGGAACTTCATGGCCAGAAACGGAACTTCGTTCTCGATGCCGACCTGGTAAATGGTGATGATGTATTCGTCAGGTAGCTGGGCCGCGGCCCGCGCCTCGAGCAAAAAGCGTTCGCGGAACGAGGGGTTGGCCGCCAGATCAGGCTTGAGCACTTTCAAGGCGACGCGGCGATGCAAGGACGTGTCAAAAGCGTCGAAAACGCACCCCATGCCGCCCTCGCCGAGCACGCCGGTGATCCGATAGTGAGCCAGCCATCCCAGCTCGCCGGCTCCCTTCGCAGGAGCCAGAAACGGAAACGCGCGGCTCTTCTGAGTGGCCTGTGCGGGCCGAGCCGGCGGCCTCTGATCTGCGGGGCCTTCCATGATGACTTCCGAGGACCAGGCGATGACGGAAGAAGCGGGCAGCGGCACGGCTTGACCCGGACTGGTATCGCCTGCGGGCAGAATGGCTGGAGGTGTTTGGCCAGCTGTTGTTTCCGACTGGAGACTTTCCCAGGCTTGACGGCAGTTCAAACACGTACGGAGATGCTTGAGCAGCGGTGCAGCCACGGATTCCGGCAGATTCGGCTGGAGCAAGCGTCGTAACTCGTCCAGCGCAGGGCAAGGCGTCTCGGTCGGTGTCGGCTTCATCGCAGATTCTCAATCGGGAGATTTTCTCCGTAAGTATACCACAACAGGAACCGATCGCCCGCTTTAGAATGGTAGGTTAGCGACGGCGTTTGCACAAGGGCCGATCGAAGATTTCGCGGAGCACGAATGCAGTAGCCGCCGTTTGAGGTTTGCTCAACAACGATCGTGCTTGCTCCACAATTGGTGAGGTTGGCGTGGCGGGAGTCAGCACTGGCAGAACTTCGCGGGACTGCTGTGCTCCCGCTCGGAGTTCTCCTAATTTGCGAGTTGTGGGAGTAGGGGCGGGTTCGGCAATAGGGGGCGGTGTAGTGGAGCGTGGCACCGGCAGGACGACTACGCTTTCCTCCTTGACAATCGCCGGCTTGGAGACGCGCGGTGTCTCCTGCGGTCGTGAGGGACGTTCACGCAGAGGCGGACGCGGTGCCGGTTCGCGGGTCGGCAGGGGCGGCGGTTTACGCTGCGCCTCCGGCTCACGGCGGCGACGTGCTTCCTCCAGAAAGCGATCCAGATCCGTCACGACTCGGCGTCCCGGCGCGCGTCCAGCCGCGTTTCCGCGACAACCCGCTGGCTTCTTGGTCTTTTCTTCCTCGCTCTTGAAGAGCGTGCCGATGATCCACACGCCCAAGGCGATCAGCGGGATAATCAGAACTTCCCAGTGCATGCGTATCTCCTATATTCCATCGCTAACGCATCCGGCTTGTCAGGAGAGGTTGCGATCGCCGCGGTCGTTGTTGCCGGCGCCGCTGATGGAGCTGCGCATCTGCGTGTCTGCTTGTAGATTCTTCAGATTGTAATAATCCATGACGCCCAGATGGCCCTCGCGGAATGCCTGAGAGATGGCACGAGGCACCTCGGCCTCTGCGAGAACCACTTGCGCCCGGTTCTCTTCGACCTTGGCCCGCATTTCCTGCTCCAGCGCTACCGCCAGTGCCCGGCGTTTCTCGGCGTTGGCCTGGGCGACGCGCAGGTCCGCTGCTGCTTGATCGGCTTGCAGGTTGGCACCAATGTTCTGTCCGACGTCGATCTCGGCGACGTCGATCGAAACGATTTCGAACGCCGTCTGCGAATCGAGAGAATTACGCAGCACCGCCTGCGAAATCAGGTTGGGATTGGCCAGCACGTCGGTATGATGCTCGGCACCGCCGATGGCCTTGACGATGCCCTCGCCGACGCGAGCGATGATCGTCTCCTCCGTGGCGCCGCCGACCAGGCGATCGAGTTTGGTCCGCACTGTGACGCGAGCACGGGCCTTTAACTGAATGCCGTTCTTGCACACACCGTCGAGGGTTGCCCGGCCCTTGGACGGATCGGGGCAGTCGATGACCTTGGGATCGACGCTGCGTTTGACGGCCTCGTAAATGTCTCGTCCTGCCAGGTCGATAGCTGCAGCGACGCGCCAGGGAAGATCCATACCGGCCTTGTGAGCGGCGATGACAGCCCCCGCCACGCGCTGGACGTTGCCGCGCGACAGAAAATGCGCTTCCATTTCCTGCGTGGACATCTTGACGCCCGCTTGCACGAGCGCGATCTTCTGCTGGACGATCATCGCATAGTCCACCTTACACAACTTCATGCGGACCATGTCCATAATGCCGACCTTGGCCCCGGTCAGAAAGCTGCGAATCCACAGCTGCACAAAGCTGAAAAAGACGTACAGCACAACGAGGCTGCCCAGGGCGATGACGAACAGAAGGATCACCACCCACGGGTGTTCGGCGAGAAAGCCCTGATTCGGCTGCCCCGGAAGGTCGGCGAACAAGAGAGCGTTCATGGGTATCTCCGGTTTCAGTTGTTAGTTGTCAGTTTTCAGTTGTCAGTGAATTGAAACAAGCTCTTCTTCACTGACAACTAGCAACTGACAACTGACAACTGACAACTCAGTTAAATATAGCCGTTTCCAGATCGCCAAGATCCGGTTTTTCAATCGGTCGCACCACCACTTTGCCGGCCCGAACATCGATGCAGCGGACCAGCTGGCCGGACTCGACCATCATTCCCTCGGTAATCGTGTCCACACGGCGGCCATCGAAATCGACCATGCCAGCCGGCCGTAGCGCGGACAGAGCACGGCCGATGCGTCCCTTCAGATTTTCCAGCTCCTGATTAACCGGCAATGCTGCTACGGTCGCATCTTCCGGCTGCTCCGTCAAGAAAAAATCGCGCCCCATCGGCGTACGCGGCCAGAAATACAACAGGAAGCGCACTGTCATGGGCAGAGCTATGAAGACCGCGATGGCCGTGATGATGCCGAGGGAAGTGCCGCCGCCTACGAACGTCAGGATCACGCCGACGACAATGGACCCCAGCGACAGCACGGCCAGCACGCCGCTCATCAGGAACAGATCGGCGGCCAGGAGCAAAAAGCCCGCTCCGATCAGGAGAAAGCCCAGGATCAACATGTTGGAATCCATGCAACTTTCTCACACTTCCTTGACGACGATACGGTTACCCTCGATCTCGATAACCCGGACGCGTGTGCCGGGCTGCACGTAACTACCCTCGGCGACGACATCGATGAACTCGTCGCCAAACTGTACCTTGCCGGCGGGTCGCAGCGGCGTCGCCGCCACGCCGATCGCGCCAAGTAATGCGGCTATCTCCGGCTGGATCGAATCCGCGGGCTCCTCTCCGAATTCGCCGGACTCTTCCTGAGGCTTGAGTATGAGACGATTGGCATAAGGTATCTGCGGCAAGTAGCGAGCCAGCATGAAGGCCGACACAATGGCGCCAACGATGGTCAAAGTGAAGGGACCCAACGCCTGCCCGTATCCGATCCACTCCTCGTTGCTCCGCGGCCAATGGCCGTAGGCAACCAGGCCAATGCTGCCCAGCACCAGAATAATGCCGCTAATGCCGGTGACACCGAAGCCTGGAATCACAAAGATCTCCAGGCCGATCAGGATTAAGCCGAGAAGGAACAACAGAAAAGCCAGCCAAACGACCTGTCCGCTCACCTGCGAATGCGACCAGAAGAACAGCAGGAAACAAATCGCCGAAACGATACCCGGCAGACCAACGCCGGGCATTTTCAATTCCAGGATCAGGCAGGTAATGCCCAGCATGACCAGCACATAGCTCGTCCACGGGGCGCGGAGAAAATCGACGAGCCAATCCAGCCAGTCGGAATCGACCGTACGCACTTCGGCGCGATTGATGCCCTCCAGCTCGCACAATTCCGCGAAGTTGTTGACAACTTCGCGGGCCAGGTCAAGGTCCCGGGCCTGCTCTGCTGTCAGCGTCAGATATTGACCCTCTTCCTTGACTACCCGCGTGATCTGCCAGCGGCGCTCGCCCTGCTGGTCGGCATCCAGTTCGGCTTTGCTAATGTATTTGTGAGTGCTTTCCTCTTTTGTGCTTCTCACGGCGCAGATGCGCAGATCTCGATCGAGCATGCCTTCGGCCAGAATGCGCGGATAATGCTTCCTCTCGGCGATGTCCGCGAGGTTGGTGCGAACCGTCGCCTCCAGCACCTGATGAGCAGGAACATAGCGATCAAAGCCCCCCAGGAAGGCGCCGTCCTGGCTCACATTCCCGTTCTGCTTGATTTCGCGTTGCATGACAATCTTGTTACACGCGAAGGCAAGGAAGGTGGCCGTATCGCTTGCGCCTCTTGTGACGTAGGCTATTGTCTCCACGGGATCGCGGCGATTGTCGTTCAAGTCGCTGAGGAAGCGAGCGAGGTCGTAGGCCGCTCCACTGTCGCCTCCGCCGCAAGCCAGCTCCACGATGAGGACGTTCGCCTTGTCGCCCAACGCCTGGCGGACCCGACGTTTGACACGCTCGATCATTTCTGCGTTGATTGGTCCCTTGAGGACGATGCGCCAGGCGTGGTGGCGGTCGAGCGTCGGAAACAGGCTGGTCCGCGGCAGTCGATAGCGATCCAGGGCCTCGTCGATGTTGTTGCAGGGCATCTGCTGACACAGGCCGAGCTTGCTGGCCTGATCGAACGAATACAGGGCTGTCTCCCCACGGCTGAGGCCGGAGACGGGCTCGCCCTTGGGGGCCTGTTTGTCGTTGGCGTCGTAGTACTTGCCATCTCGGCCCTTGATGACCTCAACGCCGGCATCGAACATTTTGCGGATAAGAGCAGCGGGGTAGCCTTTGTTGGCGAAGTCATCGTAGGCCGTGCGATCGACCCGTTCGAGCGGGTGCTGCCCGTCAGCGACCTTGCCGAGATGGGCCGGTGGGTCTTGCGACATGACAATCTCGGAGCAGGCCAGCACCGGCAGAACGGCATGCCGCGTCACGTTGCCATGCACGAAGGCGATGACCTGGATACCTTGATTGCGCAAGTCACGGAGATAGCGGGCCAAGGTCTGGCATGCCCCCGGATCATCGCTGGCGTTGTCGTGGTTGTCCGGGTTGAAATCGCAAATCAGATAAAAGTTACCAACGCCCTTGGGATCGCGGTTGCGTTCGACCTCATAATGACGCACAGGACCGTAAAGAGCGCTCTTCAGCTGCTTCGTTGATTCGGTGGTGATGGTTGTAGGAATGGGCGCGACCAGACCGCCGTTGCGGCGCTCCTGGGCCGCCAGCGAAGCGGGCAGCAACAACCCAATGCAGAATACGATCCACCGTCCCAGAGCGCCAGCCCGCACTCTACCTTGGCCCGCTGGGGGGGAGGGTAGGGTGGGGGCCGGTGCTGCGTTTTGGTAAACGCTATTCTGCATTGAGAATTTGGCCGTCATATCGATGCCTCACCACAGGTCATCCAGATGCAAAACCAAAAGCGCGGGCCCAGAAACCTTGTGAGGGGAGGACGATCGCTTCCCGAGTCTGCCTTGTGATTATAGATGCGGGTCCAAAGGAGTGTCAAACCACGCCCCTCGTGCGTGATTGTCTCTCTATAAAGTGATTCGCTTGCGGAGCGCAAACCTTTTGCGATAAGCTCTCCACCGCCATTAATCGAGGGCCTGTTGCAAGCGTGCGATCTGTTCCGCCATCGGTCGCGGCGCTTTGGGAGACGGCTGGCCGAGGCGGCCCTCGACCTTGAGCCAAATCACAACCGGACCCGGTCCCGTCAGAGCCTCGGCCGCACCGGCGCGCCAGGCATCGAGGTTATCGAACGCGTAAACGCGCTGGACACCGGCGGCGCGGGCAAGAGCGGCAAAATCGGTGCGGCCGGAACCCGGAGTCGGCTGACCGCCCGTTACTTCGTACAAACCGTTATCCACGATCAGCAGATACATGTTGGCCGGATGTTGGGCCAGAGTGACCAGGCAGCCCAAGTTCATGAGCGTACAACCGTCGCCATTGATGACGATGACGCCACGCTCCGGCTGAGCCAGGGCCAACCCCAGGCCGAGAGATGGCCCCTGCCCCATCGCGGAAGGGACGTAAACGAAATCCAGACCTGTATCCGATAGACCTGGCCAGACGGCGGCCGAACTCATGGTGGCCAGGACAATGCGTTGCCCACGATGACCGGCCAGAATTTCCAGAGCTTGGCAAAGTGTCATCATGACGGGAACTCACTCGGCGAGCAGGACGGAGAACGCATGATTTCTCTCCTGGGCTTGTCGATATGCCTTCTCCAAGTCGGCGGCACTGTGGCGATCGTCCAACAGGACATATGGCAACTTCCAGGCACTCAGGATTGGCTCGGTAAAGACAGGACAGCTATCGGTTGAGGCGCCGCGCTTATTGGCGTAGTAGCTACGAACGCCGATGACTAAGAATAGAGGCAAGTGCAGATCGTGGAGGACGTTGCGTAGTGTGTCACCAGCCTCGAACAGGCCGGTGCATTGAATGAGGACGATGGGACGTTTCCCCCCCAGGTGCAGGCCGGCCGCCAGCGCGATGGCTTCCCCTTCGCGACAGACACGGAGCAGTTTCAGGTGGGATGCCGTGCGCAGAGCCGGCTCCCAGCGGCCGATGTCGCTGTCGGGAATCCACACAACATGCGTCACCCCGCAGGCTTCCAGGGCCGCGACCACGGAGGGACCATCGAACATGAGTACGCCTCAAGAAAAGCCGGGGGGCGAGCGGGGGGCGTAAGCCCCCTGTTGCGAAGAAACAGG
>DATBHJ010000084.1:0-18602 GCA_036557565.1 Gemmataceae bacterium | reverse complement strand
GAAATTCGTCCAACAAGCGATAGAACTTGATCCGACATGTTTTGAAAAGCCGCAATAACCGCAGCTTGTTGAACTTTCTTGCTCGTCTGAAATGCTGCGTCGTATCTCGAAGGTCAAACACGCGGTAGGCCGGACGGACACGCAGCTGCCCCGACAAGCCTTTAGTCCGAGACGCCAAGGTGCAGGAGGAAAAGTCTGGAAACGCCGCGTATAACGAAGTCGTCCCAAGCGCATTCGTAGAAGCCGCGAGGCTCGATCTCCACCCGCCCCACCTCCAAGGGCTGCAATCCGGCCACCAACGCTTCCAAGACCGTGCCTACCATCTCCTGCTGGCACTGCTCGTCTGTAAGTGCGCTAGCCGCATGTGGCCTGACCAGATCACGGAACTGGAATAACCACTTGTACAACGACCTCTCAACGGCCGCGCGCCAATCAGCCAATGGTGTGACCGACACCTTGCTAGCCGATTTGCCGAAATACCGGTTCAGCGACTCATGCACAGCGGCCCCGGCTGGCAACTCCTCGATAGAGAAGGTGTAAGAATGGTTGCATTTGTGGTTGGCCCAAGCGAACGCCAGTAGTAACCCCCGCAGTTTGCCCAGGGCCAGCGTTGGAATGCCGTCGAGCCTCTCAGCCATGCGTTCTCCGCCTTCAATCAATTGACCTAAGAACAGACCGAGATCCCCAGTTGCGGGTCTTGATTCGTTCCTCGAAGCACCTCACGCACCTTAGGAATAGCGAAGAATAATCTCAAAAGATTGTCCATTGCCCTCGACTGGATCAGAGCGCCGTTCACCCAGCGCGAGATAGTCTCCGGAGCGACACCCAGACGCTCCGCCAGTTCTTGCTGTTTCAGGCCGAGCATCTCGATTCCCTTCCGTATTTGCGTAGGTGTGAGCAGATGCAGCCGTGCCCGTAAGGCGTCACTGACTTGCTCATCGATAGCGGAGGTTATGTAGGTTTCACCGCAGGTTCGGCAGCGGGGGACTTCGATCCCTGGAAGATGGAGTTCGTAGACGACACCATCGTGCTTGACCTTCGTTGTGTAATCCATGACTGTCGGAACAACCGTAAGGGTGTAACAGTCGGCGCACGGCCACGGGAAAGGGCGCGATTTGCGTTCCTTTTGGTTTCGTGAAGACATGCCTCATCTCCAAAGTCAGGCAGGCTTGATTTGCACAACTTGAATGATCGGATCGTGGCGACTGCTGAACGATTCGGGATAAAGTCTCGTCTCGACGTAGAGTTTCACGCCGTTGATAGTGAGGCGTAAGTCGTAATGCCATTCCCAATGGTTTCGCCAAGGTTCGCGCTCTTCCTTGACTTGATCGATCTCCCCGTTCTCTTCGCAGACAAAGCGATAGAGGGCTTCGCTAAAGTACTTCTCCGTCATGCCTTCGAGCGTTGTTCGGAGCCCTTCTGCAGCGCGTCCTTTGAGTACGATGGCTCCCTCAACCGCCCAGTCGGCCAAGGCTTGACGGTATCGAGCCAAGATGTCAGGATCGGTGAGATGGACCATCTAGACAGTTCCTTCTGCCACTCACTGGAAAAATCCTACGTAAAGAATTGATCTAAGTCAATCTCCGCTTCGGCGGCAAGCGTCAGGAAGATGTGCATTTATGGGGACGGGCTGACAAGACAACTAAGCCGGTTCTCGCGCCATCTGAATCGAGTCAGTGGGAGCAGTGACAGACGGAGTTGCAGTGAGGAACTCGCTCTCCCAGCGCGGACGCAAGCGCCACAGGACGAGAACGCACACGCAGGCCATCAGGGCCAAGACCATGAAGCCCGGCGCGAAACTGGCCGTTTCCTGTTTCAGCTTGCCCAGCACGTTGGGCAAGAGAAAGCCGCCGATGCCGCCGGCGGCGCCGACGAGGCCGGTCAGCACGCCGATCTCGCGCGGGAAGCGCTGCGGCACCAGTTGAAACACCGAGCCGTTGCCCATGCCGAGCATGCCCATGATGGCGAACAGAAGCACGATCGCCAACGGCAGCGCCGGCAAGGCCGCCAGCGCCAGGACGGCGATGCCGATGGCACTGTACAGAATTAGCAACATGCGGATGCCGCCGAAACGGTCGGCCAGGTAGCCGCCGACGGGACGGAGGAACGAGCCGGAGATCACGCAAAGAGTGGTCATGTAGCCGGCGTAGATTTCGCCGCTGGCGGCGTCGAGGAGGAAATACTGGTCCTTGAAGAAGATGGTCAGGAAGCTGGCCAGGCCGACGAAGCCGCCGAAGGTCACAGAGTAGAGCAGGCAAAACCACCACGTATCGGCGTAGCCAAGGACCGCGCCGTAATCGCGCAGCGACTTGGGCGGCGGCTGATGCGGGCTGTCCTTGGCCAGGAGAAAGAAGACGCACAGCGTCACCAGCAGCGGTATCATGGCCAGGCCGAAGACGGCGTGCCAACCGAGCCAGCGCGCAAGGATCGGACCGAAGAACGTGGCCAGGGCGGTGCCGCTGTTGCCGGCGCCGGCGATGCCCATTGCCAGACCCTGAAACTGTGGCGGATACCAACGGCTGGCCAGCGGCAGTGCCGCCGCGAAGCTCGCCCCCGCCACGCCGAGCATCAGCCCAACCAGCAAAATCTCCGAGAAACTGCTGGCCCACAACCAGCCGAGCAGCAGCGGAATCATCGTCAACGTCATACCCAACAAGGCCGTCCGCCGTGCTCCGATGTGGTCAGTGAGCAGTCCCAGCACCAGACGCAACAGCGAGCCGCCCAGGAGCGGAACGGCCACGAGGAAGCCTTTCTTGGCGGCGTCGGTCACCGGATCGAAGCCGAGTGACGCCGAGATGCTCACGCCCAGGGAGCCGATCAGCACCCACACCATGAAGCTGACATCGAAGTACAGAAAAGCACAGATCAGCGTGGGGAAATGACCGGCGCGGCGGAAGTCGCGGAGGTTCATGAAATCGTCTCATGCAAGAAAGAATGATCCGCATACAAGCCCGGAGCGCAAGCGACGGGCACTCCGGCCCGTCGCTTGCGCTCCGGGCTGATTGAAAAAGCGTGACTAAACGGCAAGGCGATTGAGGTAGCGCAACAATCCGAAATTCACCAGGGCGCAGGCAGCGCTGGCGGCGGCGGCCGGCCACAGGACGGAATCATCGCCGCCCAGCCAGGCGTTGGTCGTCGCTGTCAGCAGCCACACTTGCAGCAGCACCACGAACAGGACCAGACACAAAATGCCCTGCAAAATAATGGTCATCTGTTGGCGTGTTAGAGAACGATTCATGAGGCATTGACCTCCACCGCCACGGCGTAGACGACGCCGTCGCGGTTTTCCAGGGTGATGCGCGGCAAAGGCCGGCGCGGCGGGCCGGCCAATGGCCGGCCGCTATCGAGAGCGAAATAACCCTTATGACAGGGACAATAGAGGCAGTTTTTCTCCGTTTCCGGCGTCACGCAACAGCCCAGGTGCGTGCACTTCTGGCTGAACGCCCGCAGCGTCTTGTCGTCGGGGCGCAACAACAGACACGGATCGTTGTCGCCGGGATAGGCGAACGACACCACGCCGCCGACGGGAATGTCGGCCAACGGGACAATGGCCTTCATGGGTGGCCGACCACGATCGCGGCGGAACCAGTTGACGATACCGATGCCGAACTGCACCAGGGCGAATGGCAGACTGGTCAGCACGAGGAACCGGGTGAAGTCACGGCGAGCGACGTAGTGGTCCTGCGGCCAATCGATCGGGAAGTCCCGACGCCAGGCGGGTTGATTGATCTCGTTCATTCACCCTCCCCTGACGCGAACAGGGCCGCATCCATCAAATCCAGCGGGAAAACCTTATTCTGCGCAGCGTCGTGCAAACACTCCGTCACCTCGACGCGGTGAGGATGGCCGTTGCGCGGGGCCATCATGCTGACTTTTGTGGTGATGGTCTGTTCGCCGAACTGAAAACGATTGGTCGGCCCCGAACGCGGCCGCTGACGTTCGATCTCTTCGCGAGTGCCGAAAAACAGCGCTCCACTGGGGCAAACGGAGGCGCACAGCGGTTTTTTGCCGATGGAAGTGCGGTCGTAACACATATCGCACTTCATCATCAGGTCGAAGTCGCTGTTCATCTTGGGCACGCCGAACGGACAGGCGAGAACGCAGTTATTGCAGCCCAGACAGCGCGCCTTCAGGGCGCTGCGAACCACGCCGTCCTCGCCCTTTTTGATGGCGTCGGCGGGGCATACCTCGGCGCAGGTCGGCGAATCGCAGTGCATGCACACCATCGGCATCGTTTGCGTCGAGTAAGCGCGGTCGATGTACTCCAGATGGATCATCGGCATGCCCTTGTGCGTATCGCATTCGGCGCAGGCCTGTACGCAGGCGCGACAGCCAATGCAGCGCGTCGGGTCGATGAAAAATCCATACTGGTCGGGGACCGGCATCACGTTATCCGTTTCTTTGGCGAGCGGGGGGCGTAAGCCCCCTGTTCCTCAACAGGGGGCTTACGCCCCCCGCTCGCCATTACAGTCGTACATCTCCACATACTCCGGCGCGGACTTCGCCTTGCACACGCGCACGGCGCACACCTTGAACTCCGGGATCTTGGAAATCGGATCCTGAGCAGCGATTGTCACCTGGTTGATGCTCCGCGCTCCGGCCCAGTGATAGGGCACGAATACGGTATCGGGCCGAATCGTCGTCACCAGTTGCGCTCGAAGCGTACAAGAACCGCGGCGCGAGGCGATGGTTGTCCATTCACCGTCGGCGATGCCCAGACGGCCGGCCAGGCGCGGATGCATCTCGACGCGCGGCTCGGCATATTGATCGACCAGCGGCCCGATGCGGCGCGTCTGCGTGCCGGACAAAAACTGACTGACGACACGGCCCGTCGTCAGAATGATCGGATACTCGTCGTCAATATCCTCGGCCGGCGGCGTATAAGGGGCGACGTGGAAACGCGCCTTGCCGTCGGGGAAGTAAAAGCGGCCTCGCCCTCGGGCCACGGGATTCCACGAGCCATCCTCGAACAGGCGCGGTGTTCCCGGATGATCCTCCGAGGGACAGGGCCAGAAAACACCGAACTCTTGCTCGATGCGCTCGTAGGTGATGCCCGCGTAATCGGCGACGCCGCCCGCCGAGGCGCGTCGCAGTTCGTCGAAGATTTCGCGCGGACTGTCGAACGTGAAACCTTTCTTGCGACCCAGCACCGCCGCGATGTCCTGCACAATGCGCCAGTCTTGCCGTGCTTCGCCGGGCGGATCGACGCACTTGTTGATTTTGATGACGCGCCCTTCGATCTGCGTGACCGTGCCCTCGTCTTCCTCGTGCAGCGATCCCGGCAGCACGATATCGGCATGGCGGGCGGTCTCGTTGAGGAAGAAATCGATGGCGACGTAAAACTCCAGCTTGTCGAGCATCCGGCCAACGAACGTATTGTCCGGCAGCGACACCTTGGGGTTGAAGCAAATGCTTAACAGGCCGCGCACTTCGCCGCGGTCGATCTTGCGAAACATCTCGTAGGCATCGACTCCGGGGCCAGGTAGCGCGTCCGCTTCGATTCCCCAGACTTCGGCGACAGAAGCGCGATGTTCCGGCTTGGCGATGTCGCGGCCGCCGGGCAGTTGATCGCACTTTTGTCCGTGTTCGCGTCCGCCCTGGCCGTTGCCCTGTCCAGTGATGGTGGCGTAGCCGCAGCCGGGCCGGCCGATGCGCCCGGAGGCCAGCACCATGTTGATGGCACCCAGCACGTTTTGCACGCCATGCGTGTGATGCTCGATGCCGCGCGCGTGCAGCAGAAAACTTGTCCGCGCCTTACCCCACCATTCCGCAGCCTGACGAATCAAGCGCTCGGCAACGCCCGTCACTTCCGCCGTGCGCCGCGGCGTCCATTCTCGAACGTGCTCGGCGACTTTGTCAAAACCAACTGTGTGTTTCTCGATGAACTCCTGATCGAGCCAGTCGTTCTCGATCATCAGGTGCAAAATGCCGTTGAACAGCGCAATGTCGCGGCCGGGCTTGACGGGCAGGAACAGATCGCAAGTGCGGGCGACGGGCGTGATGCGCGGATCGACGACGATGATGCGCGCCCCGTTCTCACGGGCTTGCCAGACATAATGGGTGGTAATTGGGGCGCATTCCGCGATGTTGGCCCCGCTGATCCACACGACTTCGGCAGATACGATGTCGGACCAGGGATTGGCGGCACGGTCGATGCCGAAGGCCAGCTTGTTGGCCGCGGCGGCGCTGACCATGCACAGCCGGCCATTGTAATCAATGTTCGGCGTTTTCAGGCACATGCGGGCGAATTTGCCCATCAAGTAGGCTTTTTCGTTCGTCAGGCTGGCTCCGCTGAGGACGGCGAAGCTCTCGTTGCCGTGCTGCGCCTGAATGCGCTGGATGGCGGCGGCGACTCGCTCGATCGCAGCCCCGTAGGCAATGGGACGAAAGCCACCGAGTGCGGCCGGATCGCGCTCGTGGGCTTGTAAGAGACGGTCGGGGTGCGAACCTTGCAGGTAACGCTTGACTCCCTTGGGGCAGAGCATGCCGCGATTGAACGGAAACTCCTCCCACGGCTCGAAGCCGACGACGCGATCGCCGCTGACTTTCAGTTGAATACCGCACTGCTGGCCGCAGAAACAACAGTGCGTCTTCACAAGTCGATCCGTCTCCGTGCCGGCGCCGTCGATGGCATAGGCACGGCGTGGGCCGAAGCGTTCGAGGATGTCCAGGGTTGTGGCAGGTTGCGTGGCCATGATCGTCCGTTCTCACAAGGTCACGACAACTGAGCCGCGAGCGTTAGCGAGCGGTTGGGATTGCCCTCCGCTCCCTAACGGTCGCGGCTCAGACCACAATGCAACCTGCCCCAGGCAAACGAGGGCACGACGACACGCAGGGCAAATCCACTGGTAATGCGACGTCGGCGTTTGCTGGATCTCGTAGCGATAGCCCAGCTCACGTTCGACGGCGATCAGATCCTCGACGTGCATGCGCGAGGCAAACGCAACATGGCAACGACGGCAATGAGCTTGTTCGCCTTCGCGTCCAGCGTCCTTGTAGACGCCCACGGCCAGATGCGCTGGACGCATGAAAATGTGAAATAGCTTGCCGAAGGGCAGCCAGAGCAGCGTGAAGATCACCGATGCCGCGTGCAAGATGGCCAGAAATTCGTAAGCGTAGCCGCCCATCCAGGTGTAGCTGACCGTCAACAGCAATCCCGTGACGCTGATGGCGAACAGGAGCAAGAGCGGCAAGAAATCCTCGCCGAACTGTTGCAACGCGGCCACGCCATGATCGCGCAGCCGGCGGCGCAGCGCCAGTGCCACGCCGACGATTACCAGTAATGACGACCAAACCAGACCGTGAAAGACGAGAAAGCCGAATAGTGAGGCGATGGCAAAGTCGCCCATTGCGACGCCGAAGATGTGGAGACGATACTGTGTCAGGTCGCCCGGGACTGTGGCGAAATGGACCCAGCCGAAGACCAGGGGAAATGTAATGATTAAAGCGATAACGCAGCCCCACATGATGCACCAATGCGCGGCACCGCGCAGCCAGCCGCGCCGCCAGATGAAGCGATTGCCGGCGAAGTCGGCGAGCGAGCGCCCGAGCAAGCGGAACCCCTGACGGCCCAACCCACCGTTACGGAGCAACAACTGTCCGCCGCGCCGCCAGTACATCGCCGTCGGCGGCCGTTGCAACCACATCACCCAGCGATACGTGACGCCGAACGCTGCGAACAGCGTGGCGAACGTGTAGGCAAGGAGGGCGGCATCGAAGCGATCGAGGTTTCCCGATCCCAGGACGATCAGCACCGCCAGCGCGAGCGCGGCTACCAGGCCGGCGCAAGTTGCTTTTCGTCGCTCACGCGTCATCCAGCAATTTCCTCGTGTTCCGCAACCAGGCGACAAGCGCCGAGAAGCACATGGAGTGCCATCGCCGCGAGCAATTTAATTTTGTTTCCTAAAGGCTTGATAGCAAAGAAGATCGGCGCACAACCTTGGAGGTGATGGAAGAGAGAGAGGGCAAGAGGAATTGCTTGTTTGTTATGCAGGATTTGTAAGCAAGGTAGGCAGACAAGCCCCCGCTCGCCGGGCTGCTGAGCGGATCGTTATTTCTTCACCTTTCGCGGCCCTGTCTCCAGCACCGGCACGGTGTTCAGCAGTTCGCGGACGACATCGAGCGCCTGTTTGCCTTCGACCTCGGCTTCGGGCCGAACGATCAGGCGATGCGCCAACACGCCGGGAGCGACGGCCTGCACGTCTTCATGCGTGAAGTAGTGCCGGCCATCCAGCACGGCGCGAGCGCGGGCGCAACGCAACAGACACAGTGCGGCCCGGGGACTGGCGCCAAGAGCCAGGTCGGGATGTTCGCGGCTGGCCTCGGCCAAATCGATGATGTATTCCAGCAGCGTGTCTTCGGCATGCACGTTGGCCACTTGCCACTGGATGTCGAGAATCTGTTCCGCCGTAAACAGCTGATCCACAGGCGCCACCGGATGACTATGCAGACGCAGCATGGCCAGCTCGTCGAAGCGCCCCGGATAGCCCATATCGACGCGGAGCAGGAAGCGATCCAGCTGTGCTTCGGGCAAACGGTAGACGCCTTCGTGCTCGATGGGATTTTGCGTGGCCAGCACCATGAACGGCTGCGGCAATGGCAGCGTCGTGCCTTCGATGGTTACTTGATTTTCCTGCATCGCTTCCAACAGGGCCGACTGTGTTTTCGCCGGCGCACGGTTGACCTCGTCGGCCAGCAACACCTGGCAGAAGATCGGCCCTTTGCGCAGAACGAACTCGTTCTGTTTGCGGTCAAAGACGTAGGTGCCGGTCACGTCGGAGGGCAGCAGATCGGGAGTGAACTGCAAACGCTGATACTGCGTGCCGAGGACGCGAGCGAAGGTCTTCGACAGCGTGGTCTTGGCGACGCCGGGCACGCCTTCGAGCAGCACGTGTCCGCCGGCCAAAAGCGCGATGAGGAACTGATGCGTAACTTCCGACATGCCGACGACGACCTTGCCGATCTCGGTAAGGACGCGATCGCGCAAGTCACGCATTTTCGGCGCCAGTTCGCGCAACTGCTCGGCGTTGGTCGTGCTGTTCAACCCCGGATCACCGGCCATGCACACGTTCTCCAATGACGAGCGGGGGGCGTAAGCCCCCTGTTGAGAAGAAACAGGGGGCTTACGCCCCCCGCTCGCCGATTCACGTCAATTCGATTGTCCCATTCGCCAGGGCAAATTTCAATTCTTCCAGCTCGCGCAGCCTGTGCTTGAGAGCCACGGGAGAAAGAGCCGTCGGCGCGTCGCCGCGCGCCAGACGCCATAAACGGGCGACGCGGCGATTGATCCGCCAGCGCTGCCAGAGGTTGCCCTGTGCCTTCACCACACGCGGCGGCGATGCGCCTGTCAGCGCCACGCCGGCCGATTCGAAACACTCTCGCGCCAAACGATGGCCCATCTCCCAGACGTTGCCCAGGCGCAGAAGCGCGCGACGGCGCTGATCGAGCAAGGATACGTTTGGCTCATGTTCGCGGAGCGCTTTGGACAACAAGGGGACTGCCAATTCCGGCCGATAACGCGCACGCCACAGGAAGCGATAACCCAGGAACAACAACGCCGCCCAGGTAAGGAGAATCACGGCCGAGCGAAGGATCCGTTCGCGTCCTCCGGGCACACCGTCGATTCGCTCCAACAGCGCGCGGTTGAAGGCATCGGTGTCTTCGAGCCTGGCGATGGTCTTGTCGATGGCGGCAACGATGGCCTGCTCCGAGGGGAGCGACGGCGGAGCGGGCATTCTTGTGAGGCGCACCTCGAAATTGTCCTGGATTTTGCCGTCATCCCAGAAGAGCACCTTGTTGCGCTGGCCGACCAGCTGATCCAGGCTGCTCGAACGCGCAGCCTGAAGCGCCTCCGTCAGCGTTGAGGTGCCGCCGCGCAGCCAGTGCAGACAGTTGGCGGCGAATTGCAGGTTGTCGTTTTCGCGCGGCAGGATCATGCGATTGATGAAAATGCTGTGATCGGCCAGCACTAGCACGCGCCCCTTGCCGACGCTGCCGCCGACGGCAAAGAGCGGACCCATTTTATCCCTGACAGGGCGATTCGGATGGCTACTCGCGTCCTGACATTCCGCCGGCAGCCGCGCCAACTGATGAATGCCGCTTAGCAGCCTCACTCTGGACTCTTTCAACCGCGAAGGGGCGTTGGTAGCGACTTTCATGAGCGGTTGATCGCCAGGCGGAAAGCTGTGGAACAGGTCTGGCCGGCCCGCACCAACAAAGGCAGCAAGTTTGCCCGGGACGTTCGAGTCCTCAAGCGGTCTCACGTACGGGCAGTAGGGGAAGTTATTGTAGAGGTAATCCTGAATCAGCTGGCGATCGATGGACTCATGTCCTATAGCCAGCGTCTCGCCTGTCACGGTGACGCCGGCCAGTGCGCTCAAGTTCTTGCCTGCCTCGCCCTCGGTTGGCATGTCCGTGGCGATCAACACCGCACCGCCCTTTGCGACAAACGAACGCAGTCCTCCGGGGAAATAATGGTCGAAATACTTCTCCGATAATCCATCGGGATTGCCTAGCAAGATGAACAACGATTCACTGGGCTTGTTCTCTGCAAGTTCGTTCCAGCCACGCAGCGGTTGAAAGTGTAATTCAAACAAGAGCCGGCGGAACGCATCGGTCCGTTGATCGTACGGTGGTTCCTCAAGGGGTGCTTGGAGCGACTTCAAACCACCGCGCATCTGTGGAGGCTGAGCGCGGCAAGGCGAGACATCGGCCCTAGCCAGGAGGCAGAGAAGAAGCACGCAGAGAGCAACAGAGAGGCGGAGTGTCATGCGGCTGTCACTCCCGCGAGCAGACAGAGGGCGTGCCGGGCATCGCTGAGCTGCTCCGGGGAGAGCGCCTCAGCAGCGGGAGCGTAGCGGGCTTGTTCGTACAGCCAGGCCAGCATCTCGGCGGCCTGCCGACGGCCGGCGTTCCCCCCACCCCAGCCCTCCCCCACAAGGGGGGAGGGGGAACAATGCTCCCTCCCCCCTTGTGGGGGAGGGCTGGGGTGGGGGGAGTGCTCGGCGAGGCGCTGGGCCAACTGGCGATGATGGCAAGCGGCTGCGGCGGGGCCGAGGCAGAGCAGGGCCAGGTACTCAAAGGCGCGGATCACATCTTGCCGCGTCGAGACGGCGCCCGGCGGCACCGGCCAGGAACCCAGACGCCACTCTTCGCCTTCGCCGCCGTCTCGCGACGACTTCGAGCCGAAGCCCCGCTTGTACAAAAGCAGAATCAGCACGCCAAGCATCAGCAAGGAAAACGACGCCGGCAGCCAGCCGTCGCCATCCGCCGAGGGCGGGGCGCGAAGGGAAACCGACGGACCGCTGATGTTGGACAGCGACGGCAGCGGCGATTGGCGGAAGAGAGAACCCACTCCGTCCCAGATGCCGTTCTGCCGGCGAAGGAAATCGCCCGCGCGGGAGAGGTAATGCGAGAACGTTCCCGATCGGAGCGCGGGAACGAGCGGATTGTCGTTGATGTTTATGCCGGAGAAATCGGATTGCGGAACCGAACGCAGCAGTTCGGCCAGGGACGAGTTTCCGTCAAGCCCTCGCATTTCGGCGATCGATTGCAGCATGTCGCCGCCAAAATCATCGAGCTGCTCCAACAGCCATTGCGTGGACTTTACCTGGAACCGTTCGAAGGAAGTCTCTCGCGGCTCGGGCGGTTTTGTTACAGAGGGCTGCTGAGGAAGTTCGCTAAGAGAGGGGGGAGAAGGCGGTGTTGGAGTATCCTTGTCGGGTAGGCGGGACATCATTGCCCCGGAATCCGGGGAAGTCGATTTGGATGCGGTCCCCTTGGCCCAGCGGCTTAGGAGGTTGCCGATTTGTTGCCCGTCGATTTCGCGCTGTGCAGCACCGTCTTGGAAGTACTGGAGCAACTGTCTCCAGTTGGGGTCGTCCTGATTCACCCCCTTGCCGTTGAGCTTGTCGTATAGCTCTCGCAACTGCGACTCGGAGAAACTGTTCTTGAGACCTTCGAGAAATTTGCGATCGTTGAACATCTCCTTGAGCTGATCTGGCACTTGGTGCGGCTTCTGTAACTCTGGCAAGCGCTGAGCCATCAACATCTGAGCGATGGCTGAGTCGAATTCGCCCGGCACAGGGTAATGCGATTTCTTGGCCAGCGGATTGCTGGATGACGGATCTACCTCAATACCCTGGGCCGTTGCCCTGAGCGGCAAAAGCAACAAGAGCAGGAGCAGCCACAACCGCCATCGTTTGTTCATGAGGCTTGCTCCCTGCGTCGGAGAAGGATGAACTGATGCTTAAACTTTTTGCATTTTAGCGGCGACCAAGAGGCGGAAACCAGAAAATGCTTGATTTTCAGGGTTTTTTGGCTTTCCGCCCCTTCCGTCTTTTCTGCCAAATCCGCCCTTTTTGGCGAGTTTATGACAATCCTCTGACAATACGGCGAGCTATTCCAGGCGGTTTGTGAATGTCTCGCCGGAGACCGCACCGTGTACCCCTCATTATCCCAGGATGCCGCTTCGGTGACAAGCGCTGGCCCGACTGAAAACAAAAAGAGCCGCCCAACGAGTACAGCGTACGCGATTCTTCGTCGCCTTCCGGGTTGTGCCGAGGATGTCCACGCACAGCGGCCGCCCCGTGGTCGAATCCGGCATGACCTACTGAGTTTGCGGAGGGTTGAGGCAGAGAGGTAAAATAGAACAGGCGAAGTTGCCACTGATAACCCATTTTGCGGAGCAGGAGAGATGGACAGCACGGGCATTGCGTGGAATGTCGGTTTCAAAGTGTTTGGCGCGTTTGTCGGCATCGGCGTCTTTGTGCTTCTCCTCGTCGTGTTCAGGAACAAGAGAGGCACTTCTGGCAACCTAGAGGCGCATTTCTCTGACGAAGCCAAGGTAGCGATAAACGACATTCCGCAAGTCTTTTTCGCTCTGCTTATCGGTTTGGGCGTGTTCATCGTGTTCTGGTTGATGGCACCAAAGATTGAGCGAGAGAGGGAAATCGAGGTCACAAACCCCAAGACCGGCGAAGTACAACGAATCAAAGAGCATGAGAGTATTCAAAAGTTACCCGAAGAGACGAACCCGCCACGGCGGCGTTCCCGCTAACAGTGGGCACCACTGCTAAACCGGAGTATTCACCATGCACGTTTTCCTGCGTTGGTATCAAAACGGCCAGCCTCTGGGCGCTCCGCAGAAAATGGCAAACGAGAACGCTGCTAGGTCCGCCCTTCTTTCTCGGTTTCCTTCCGCTACGTTCGGTCAAAGGACGAAAACTCTTCACCAACCCAGCTTTAATCTTGCTGGGATTGATGAGGTTCTCTACGCCTACCCCGGACCACAAGCCCCAGGTGTCCAACCTGTCGCCGAGATATTGTTCCCTCCCCCTTAGTCCGTAGTCAGTGGATATCTCCGTCGTCAGCTCTCACGGCGGCCGGTAGCCGCGAGATTCTCCGTCAACGACTACTCGAAAATCGTCGAACCTACGGCGTTATTCTCCATCTATACTTATGTGGAGTACAAGAGAGTTTTTTGCCGTATTCGTGCGAGGTCGCTCATGGTTACTCGGTTGAGTTTCGATAATTCGGCTCCGACTTACTTAGGCAATGCGTTCTGCTGCCCACACTGTCACGCATACGCTCATCAAACATGGTGTACCGCCACTGCGTACCGATATGTTGGTCGCGGTGAAACGGAGTGTTTCGGTCCCATCGACAGCCTCATGGTGAGCTACTGTGCTCAATGCACCAAATACTCTGTCTGGGTCAAAGAGAGCTTGCTCTATCCGCTAACTGCCACCGCTCCTATGCCCGTTCCCGATATGCCGGAAGATGTGCAAGAGGATTACTTGGAGGCACGCTCGGTTTTTGACCTTTCTCCTAAATCGGCGGCGGCGCTACTTCGGCTCGGTTTGCAAAAACTCATGGTTCACTTAGGCGGAAGAGGCAGAGACCTCAACACGGACATCGGCAACCTGGTCCGCGACGGTCTGCCGGTGAAGGTGCAGCAAGCGTTAGACGCCGTGCGCGTCATTGGAAACAACGCCGTCCACCCCGGCCAGATTGACTTGAATGACAACAAAGAGACGGCCGCCGCGTTGTTTGGACTAATCAACTTCATCGTCGAACAGATGATAACTCAACCCAAAAACATCGAGCAGATTTATGGTTCACTCCCGCAGTCCAGCCGGGATGGCATCCAGAGGCGAGACGGGAACCTGTGAGGCTCAACGCTGAACTCAATACGAGAAAACAAACTATGTCTTCCCTGCGTCCTGATAAGGACATCCATAAGTTCTTGATTTCTACTCCCTCCCGGTTCGTAGGCGAGTTTGAGTCACCAGATGTACTCATCACTCATGTCTGGAGCGGCGTGTTCTCTCAGACTGACAGACATGCTCTCAACCTACAACCTGGGCCGTACTGTCGCAACTACTACATCATTGTCTGCAACATTCCTCTCCCGGAGCAAAAAGAAGGTCAAGGGCTGGTCTATCCAAATTTCCGCTCTCTCGGAGAACACTTCTGTGCCTGCCTGAGCTTCTTCTTCGGTAAGCGCTTTGATTTCCACGGCCTGATTGAGTCAAACGGGATGTTTCAGGCACCGGACCTAAGCAACGTCCGATTCGTGGAACTAAGCTACAGCGGCCCATACAACCACGAATCACGAAAAGACCTGGGAATAGAACTAAATCTGGCCCACTTTGGGAGAATCAGCAGACTTTTTCTCGACCCCAGCTTGAATCGGGACTTTCGCAACGTACTGTTCGCTGCGGCACGTTTTTACCACCGGTCGCTGCAAATCTTCGACCTCGAACCCGACGTTGCCTATCTCGATTTGATTACCTGTGGCGAGATTCTGTGCAATCACACGAATTATCCTGACACGACGCTTTACGACCCTGACGTGTTGGCCGCCCTCGACAAACTACGGGTTGTTCCTGACGGGGGCGAAGAGGCATATGGAAGAGTCAAAGGTAGTCTTCGGCAAATCAAGCGTAAGTTCACTAATACCATCCTGGACCTCTTAAACGATTACTTTTTCACAAACACAGAGGCACCTCAAAACATTGGAAAGCTGAACAAATCGGCCGCGCATCCGATGTGGAAGGAAGGGGGGGAGGAAATCACTATCGAACGAAGAATCAAGGCGGCTTATGACTTGCGAAGTCAATACGTTCATACCGGCGTAGATTTTAGTAGTTACGTTCTGCCGATGCGACCATACCTGAATGAGACTCAGGTTGGAATGCACACATTCGATTCCAAGAAGATGCGAGACGCTGTGTTCTTAGCTCCAACGTACGTGGGTATGGAGCGAATCATGCGGTACTGCCTCGTGAGATTCACCCATCTTCACGGAATCACGATTGATTCGAGGCTGGACGGATTACCGGCCCCGCCTTTTCTTTCTACATCGACGTCATGAAGGTTGAGCCGGAGGGCGCACACTCCGGCCTTACTTCTGAACTCTCCCGGCCCTCTAATCAGGCATGCTTTCTCTGGACACGGTCGGTTCTACTCTTGCGGAGTCGCTGGGTCGTCATCGCTACTGCGGACAACTCGCCAGGAACCGGCCAGAAGCACTCGTTTAGCCTCGTCCTTAAATATCTTGCGGTACGTCTCTGAGGTGAATCGGAAGGTCACTTGATGGTTGTTCCGCTCCCAATCGGATTTCTTAGTGCCCCCAGAAGGTATGCGAACGTCCCCCTTCTTTTGGCTGACCTGGGTAATCGCACGCAGACAGTTGAGTATCGTAATGTCATCCGTGTGAACAGTGACGCTAAAGTGGTACTTTGCATGCTCGCTCGTTGTACTCATGAGTCGAACCCTCTCTTTTCGTGTTTGTCAAAGTATTCCGTCAACGCCATCTGGCTCCATGCTGTCGCAATTTTGCCGGGAACTCTAAGGATTTAACAGACGACTTACTGCATCCTCAAGTTCCTTCTGGTCTCGTAGTGCCTGCGATAGCTTCTCGGCAAACTCGAACAGAATTACCCGGACATCGCGAGCGACCTTCAAGCATTCCTCGTCAGGAGCGCCATGCAGGTTGCGACTTAGGGCACTGTGGAGCAATGTTAGCGGGTTGTGCCCCTTAATGAACAAAGACTGAGGGACCGCATCCTTTACCATGTCTACCGCTTTGCTGAACTGGGTCTCCGAAATCGCTGATTGTAACAGGGCGATGACATCGGCTGGCGCACTTGACCGCTGTGCTACCTTGACGATTTCTCCCAGAAGCCGGTTCTTTTGGTCCTCGATAATCCGGCGGTAGTACGCGAAGGCTCCGACACCTAGGCCTTCGCATTCAGCCCTCCGGCCCTTGAAGAACAACTCTCTATCAGGACCGATAAGCGAATTGACTCTGGGCGGGGTGTTGAAGGAAAACGGCGGCCATTCACCGAGTTTCGACACATCAACAAATGGCACCGAGAGAAGCGTATTCGGGTGACCCAAAATGCGGATGGCAAAACTCTTTATTGGATTCTGGCACCTTCTGCATTGGTAGTACAGGATTGCATCCCACGCCTGGAGAGGCGGAGGACCGGGGAACAAGGAGCCAAATGCACGCATGTCTCCTTGGCAGTGCGATAACCGATTGCACCCCTGGACACACTCCAGTTGCAGTTCTGGACAGGACACTTTGGGCCGCATGTCCGGGGTAAGACCTTGTATCGCTCCCTCTGCGTTACCCCTTGTGCCTGGGGGGTAGTCAGTGAGAATCTTCCTCCAATCCACGATACCCGACACGAAGGCACCTGGGGGCGGTGTTACGTCAGCCATTTGTCCGACACCTCTTCTTTCCAATCCGGCAACCGATTTATAAGAGACATTCGGTAGCCTGTTTGTTCGCGCAGTCATTTCTCCCGACCGACTTTTTTTCTCAACTCATTTTATCGCCTCTACGTCCTTGCGGAACGGTCGATGACTACTTCGCGCTCATCTCCGAACGTACGCGAGCGAGTTTGCACAGAGACGGCGGATTCCGGCTCCATCAATGCCTTTTCGATGATTTCACGTAGAAGGCGTGCCCAAGAAACTGTTTTACCTCGAACGGCTGATAGCCGTATTGCTCGTTCTTGGAGTGCGTTGAGATGGTCTTCGCGGATACGAAACGTTGCTGGAATGAGCATGGAAAAAGAATCCTTTCGTTAGTGACGTCTACAAGTACACCTTCCTTTCCGAAACACGGGCCAATTGCGTCTGAAGGCCCTGCCAATCCCCAGATAGTCGGAGTCCAATCGTCAACAATGAAAAAACCCACCCCCCTCCTCGCTCCTATGTAGTGGTGTCAGGCAAACAGCTCTTTGACAACTCGACACAAGACCCTTCAGAAGTCCAACCCTCGCCAAGAGCCGGACTGAAATCCCCGTGAGCCATTGAGGACGTCGGGTGGAGGGAGCAACGGAAGAGAGAGGAGGAAAAGAGCTTCGCCAAGTGAGCGGAGCACATGAACGGGCCGGTAGCGGGGACACAACCTGCTACCGGCCCTTGGCATTCACTGTATAGGAGTGAACGCAATGACTACTGTAACGAAAAAGAAATCTTTTCGGAAGCCTATCCAACGGACCATGCAGTTCATCAAAACCGGCATGGTGAGCTTGCTCTGGATTACACAAGGCAAAAAGACGGACGGCTACCAATTGGAAGACACGTCCGCTTACAACAACGCTGACTCGCCTACCTTCCGCCTGACGAAAACCGATGGAACGGTCTACAACGTCCTACTCGACGGCCCCGCATCCCTATGCGATTGCAAAGGATTCGAGCATCGCGGGATGCAAACCAAGGACGGCAAAGGATGCAAGCATGTCGCCGCCCTTTCCAAGTTAAAAGAGATGGGAAAAATCTAAAAATCTGGCGAGCGTTTCGCCGGAATGAAAGTGGGGCAGCGACGCTGCAAACGTCCTGCCCCTTGGCCTTCCTTCTCGTGAAAGGAAAGCAGTTTATGTTTACATCTCATGGTGCGCCCAAACAAGTCGATTCCGCCGCCGTGTGGAATCAGAGCAAAAAAATCCTCTTCGCAGTCGCTCGCAAAGTCAAACTGGCCATCCGTCTGAAATTGAACGGGCACGGACGCGGCGAAGCCGAACCCGAAGAGCTGGTAAACGACGCTTTCATCACCTTGATGGAAGCATTGCCCCGGTTCAATCCGAAGACGGCCAAGTTTACTACGTTCGTGTACGGCCTTGCCCGTCGCCGTATGTGGCTTGTCGCTCGTGCCGCCTTCTACGGATTGTCCCCGGAGCAAATGCACAGAATGGACGCAGCCAAGCGCACGCCGCGATTTCACTACGACGTGAACAGTCGGCGACGTCGCGGTTTTCGTCAACCGGAACCGGACACGGAGGAACGCGAAAGCGTCCGACGTGTCCAGGAGCTTCGGCGGCAGCAACCCCGCGAATATCGGCGTCTCATCGACCTGTGGATAGAGGAAGGGGGAAATGTCAGCTCTCTGGCACGTCGCCTGCGTCGGGACCGCAGCGCCCTTCAAGGTCGATATACTCGGCTGTTCCGTGTGCTTTCGGCAAGCGTGTAAAACATGATCCACCGACGCCTGGTTTGCCTGTGCATGTGGGCATGGACGGCACTGAACGAGCGGCCGAGGTGGATGCTGAACTGCGGTGGGATTGGAGCGAGGTAGTCTTCCTCCA
>DATBHJ010000083.1:0-15251 GCA_036557565.1 Gemmataceae bacterium | reverse complement strand
CACGCAGCGCAGCGGTTTAAGCGGTTGGCCACTGGGCTGCTTACTCCGCTGTGCTGCGTGCGCGGCTCGGAGTTTACAACCAATCCCGTCCGCTTGCATCCCGCCATTATTTACTTCAACCCATGCTCCCTCTTGAACTGCTCGATTTGGGGAGCAAGTTCCTTGGCGATATCTTCTCGCCCATTATCCACAAACGGGCTGAACGGCGTTCGCTGCGAAGGATCGGGTTGATCGGGAGGGGTTACGGGTCTCGCGGGCCAGGAAGCCTCATTGACAATCACGCGTCGCACTTTGATGTTCTCCTTTGTAATGTTCCAGACGAGCAGGTCCGTCGCCATCGTCAGCGGCCCGTTATAGGTTTTGCGGATGCCGTCATAAATGGGATCATGCGTGTCGTAATCGTTGAGAAAGTGATAGGCCACTGCCATGCGCGGCTTGACGGTGTCCATGATGATGCCGAAAGCTTGCGGCACACAATGGACCTTCATGGCCACATTGAGAGCCGACTGCGCACTCAAATGTTCATATTTCATGAGCATCTGCGGCGTCTGGAAGCATTCGTGAATGGCCAGGTCTGCGCTCCTGGCATACCTGGCATACCACTTGTTGGGGAACGTGTCACCGCCAAAGACGAACTTGAGGCCGTTCCACTCCAGCGCGTAGCTCACGGGGCCGTCCATGCAATGAATGGCAGGCCAACTGCGGATCGCCACTCCGTTCTTCTCGTAGACGATCTTGTTCTCCTGGCGGTAGTCGAACTCCTGGACTTCCAGTCCGCCGCCGGCCGTCGGGATCACACCCAGGCGACTCTTGTAATCCCATTTGAACGTCTCCTTGAGGCTCTCCACGAAATGTTTCGTCCCAAGATCCGGCGTCAAACCGCTCGGCCCCCAGACGCGCAACGGGCCATGCCGGCCGCAAACCCAGCCGCTGATCCACAGGTTGGCCAGGTCGCCGGCGTGGTCGGTGTGCAAGTGGCTGAGGAAGATCTTATCCAGCGAATCATAAGGAATGTTGAGACAGCCCACGTTCGCCGCCGATTCGGAGCCGATGTCGAACAGGAACTTGTCGCCGTTTCCTAGCTCGACCAGGAAACAAGTGGCCGCCTGCGACTTGCGCGGGATCGGCATGCCGGTGCCGCAGGCAACAACGCGCATCTCTGCCGCGCCAAGCTGCTCGGTGCCCGGAAAATAGGTGCCTAACGCTTCCCGCTGCGGATTGTTTTTTGGCGTTTCTGCTCGTGATCCGGAATTTGTGCCGCGCGGTCCCGTCAGTCCAACCACGGTGACGAAAATGCAGAGAGAGACCAACATCAACAACAACGCATTCAATTTCTTCATGAGTTCACGCTCCCGGAATCGGATGAGAGTGGCGCGCAGGGTTATTCCTGGACGACGCCGTTGCTGGTAGACGCAGAACGCTATTCTCGCCGTTCGTTCCAGAGTCGTTGCAGCTCCCGAGCGGCCAAGGGAACTCGGCTGCCGGCGTTCGCACCGATACGATTGCCTCCCAGTAGCTCCGCGAGTGGTTCCAGGTCTCCCTTGGGCAAATCTTTGCTATCCAACTCGCAGATTTGAGCCGTGCCATCTTCGCTGGCCGTGACGACGCGATCGCAAGCAGGGTTGAATGTTGCATAGGTGATGCGGCCCCAACCGCGATGTTTCAGCGCCGGTGTCAACGGCTCGCCGGTGGCAGCGTCCCAGACGCGGCCGCTGTTGTCGTCGCTGGCTGTGACGATCCATTTACCGTCTCGACTGCGACGCGCCATTGTCACGGAGCCGTTGTGTTGTAACGGCTGCAATAGCGGTTCACCGGACTCGACATTCCAGAAGCGCGCCGTGTTGTCTTCACAGGCCGTGAGCAGCACGAGACCGTCCGGGCTAAAGGAAACATCCCGCACCGGGCCCGGATGCAGCAGCGGAGCATCCAGCAGCGCTGCTCCGGTCTCCGCGTTCCATATCTGCGCAGTCTGATCGAAACTGGCCGTCGCCAGTCGGCGGCCATCGGGACTGAACGCCACACGCACCACGCGGCGCTGATGCTGCAATATCTTTCCGATCGGATCGCCGTTCTTGGCGTCCCAGATCCGGGCCGTCTCGTCGCCACTCGCCGTCGCCACACGGCGGCCATCGGGACTGAAGACAGCGTCGAGAATCTCTCTTCGATGCTGGCTTTCTCGATTGCCCAGAATGAGGAGGGTCTGTCCGGTGGCAGCGTCCCAGATTCGGGCCGTGGCATCGGCGCTGGCCGTCAATACGCGGCGGCCCTCGGGACTGAACAGCGCCGTCAACACAGGGCCTGCGTGTCCCGAAAGCGTTGTGATTGCATCTCCGGTAGCGGCGTCCCAGACGCGAGCCGTGGCATCGGCGCTGGCCGTTACGATGCGGCTGCCATCGTCACTGTAGTTGGCCTGGAACACAGATCCCTTGTGTCCTCCTAACACAATCAGCGACTTGCCGGTCTTCGCATCCCAGATCCGCGCGGTATCGGTGTTGGCCGTCAGAACGCGATCGCCTTTAGGGTCGAAGGTCGCTTGCCACAGCGGCTTGCCGTGTTCCAGAGGCGGCTGGGGCGGCCTTTGTGGCACAAGATCGTAGACACGGGCTGTGGTGTCCTTGTCCGCGGTAGCGATGCGCCGGCCATCCGGACTGAAGCTGCATCGAAATACTGTACCATTGTGCTGTATCGGCGGGGTTAGCGGACGGCCGTTGGCGCTGTCCCAGACGCGGGCCGTGTTGTCATCGCTGGCTGTCAGAAGACGGGTTCCATCCGGGCTGAAGACGACGCAGCTCACGTTACTGTTATGCAAGAGAGGTGGAAGAAGCGTCAGGCCGGTCCTGGTATCCCAGACCCATGCCTTGTGAGCGGCACAGGACGTTGCCAGCTGCTGGCCGTCCGGACGAAAACACACAAATTGAACTGGTCCGTAATGTCGCAACGGAGCCGTGATTGGCTCGCCGTTGACAGAATCCCAAACTCGGGCCGTTCCGTCTTCGCTGGCGGTGGCGACCAGCTTGCCTGCGCGGTCGAAAGAGGCATGGGTCAGCCCCGCATCGTGCCGCATGCGCGCGACTTCCTTGACCGAGTCGCTTCCGATCTGCCAGATGCGTGCCGAGCCATCCGTGCTGGCCGTCAGTACGCGCTTACTATCTGGATGGAAGGATGCGTGGATAACCGCGCCATCATGCTTCAGCGGCGCGTGCAAGAGTTTGCCGGTGGAGGCGTCCCACAACCGCGCCGTCTTGTCGTCGCTGCCGGTGACAACCTGTTTGCCGTCGGGGCTAAAGTGAGCGTCGCGAACTTCATCTCTGTGCCCTTCCAGGGTAATGATGGATCGGCCTGTGGCAGCATCCCAGATTCGTGCCGTCTCGTCTGCACTGGCCGTCACGATGCGACTGCAGTCCGGGCTGAACGAGGCGCAGTAAATGGCCGAGTTGTGCTGCAACGGCGGATCAAAACGCGCTTTGCCACTGATCGCATCCCAGACACGCGCCGTGCGGTCGGAGCTGGCCGTCAGCACCCAGCGGCCGTCCGAACTGAATGTTACGTCGGTGACGTTATCGCTGTGGAACCACATTTGACTCAATCGGGGGCAGTCGCGCAGCACAGCGGCGAGGCGGAGACGATGCGCCTCGATTCGGGCCTCGTCCGTTTCCAAGTTCAAGGCGCGCGCAAACCAGACCAAGGACGCGAAGAGGTCTCCCTCTTGAAGAAAATGCGTACCACTGAAGAGAACGAGATCCGCGTGCTTTCTCTTTTCGGCCTTGAGAGCTTCATTTCCTTGGTAGAGGTTTATGGCTGCCACCCAACCACCGATCAACAGCGACAACAGCGAAACCAAAAGGAGTGCCAGCAAGGCCGACACTGCCGGTCGTCTCCGCACCCACTTGACACCTCGCTCCAGCCAACCGACCGGCCGGGCCTCGATTGGCTCACCGCGCTGAAAGCGGCGCAGCTCCTCCGCCAGCGCTCGAGCGCTGGCGTAGCGCTTGGCTGGATCTTTTTCCAGGCATTTCAGACAAATCGTTTCCAGGTCGAGAGGAACACTCGGATTGCGCCGCGAGAGCCGCTCCGGCTCCGACGTAATAACCATGTAGACGGTATCGAAGGCGCTGGTGCCCTCGAAAGGCGGCTTCCCAGTCAGCATTTCGTAGAGAATGACGCCCAGAGAGTAGATGTCGGTGCCAGGCCCGATTTCGCGGCTCTCGCCGGACGCCTGTTCCGGAGCCATGTAACTAGGTGTGCCAACAATGTCGCCGGTGCGGGTGTTGGACGTTCCGCCTTCCAGACGCTTGGCCAGGCCGAAATCCGTGATCTTGGGCGTGCCTTCTTGCGTCAGCAGGATGTTGCTGGGCTTCAGATCGCGGTGTACGATGCCACGCTGATGCGCGTACTGCACCGCATGCGCCAACTGCTCGACCAGGGCCGCAGCCTCTAGCGGAGGCATTGGACCCTTGCAGAGAACGTCATGAAGTCCGCGGCCATCGATGTATTCCAGGGAGATATAGGGGCAGCGTTCGTGTTCGCCGATCTCGTAGACCTGGACAATGTTGGGATGCTGGAGCTGGGCAGCCGCCTCGGCCTCGCCGCGGAAGCGCTCGCGCTGCCGCTGTCCTGCGTGCGCCCCGGCCAGGATCATCTTCAGGGCCACCAGGCGATCCAGATTCTTTTGCCGCGCCTTGTAGACGACGCCCATACCGCCACGGCCCAATTCGCCGAGGATCTCATAGCCAGGCACGGCCTGGGCGCGACGTAGAGCCGAGCCGCTGTCGTCCACGATCGTTGGCGCAATCCCGGTCGCTTCGGTCCCGGTCGGTGAGCTGCTCGTTGCGGCCAGGGCCGGATCCAGGCACTGGAGCGTCTGGAGGCGGCGGCGCAGCTCGTCGAGAAGTTCGGGACAGTCCCGGCACAATTCTTCCGGCGAGACGGGTCGCCCCTGCTCTTTCAACTCTTCCCAACGGAGAAGGAGGTCTGCGAGGCGTTCATTGACCGACATAACACCTTACTCCGGCAGATCGCTCCTGGTGAAACGGTTAGCGCCGCTTCGCAGAGGCGTCGTTAACCGTTTCACCAGGAGCGATCGAGTGTTGCTTGCGTACCTCATTCCAGAGCTGCCGCAGCTCCCAGGCCTCCAGGGGAACCCGGCTGCCGGCATCCTCGCCGATGCTGTTGCCACCCAGCAATTCGGCAAATCGTTCGAGATCCCCCTCGGGCAAATTCTTGCTATCCAGTTCTCGGATCTGTGCGGTCCCATCCTCGCTGGCGGTCACCACGCGGTCAGCGGAAGGGTTGAAAGCGACGTAGGTGATGCGGCCCCAGCCGCGATGTTTCAGCGCCGGCGTCAACGGCTCCCCTGTGGCGGCATCCCAGACGCGGCTCGTGTTGTCGTCGCTGGCTGTCACGATCCACTTGCCGTCGCGACTGAAGCGACCCATTGTCACGGTGCCGTTGTGCCGCAATGGAGGCAGCAGTGGTTTGCCGGAACTCACGTCCCAAACCCGTGCCGTGTTGTCTTCGGCAGTCGTCAGCACTGCCAGACCGTCCGGACGAAAGGAGATGTCTCGCACAGGCCCCGGATGTTGCAGAGGCTCTTTCAAGAGCGCTTCTCCCGTGGCAGCGTCCCAGATTTGCGCCGACTGATCGAAACTGGCCGTGGCCAGGAGTCGGCCGTCGGGACTGAAAGCCACGCGCGCGACACGTCGTCTGTGACGAATAATCTTTCCGATTGGCTGGCCAGTGGCGGCATCCCAGATTTGGGCTGTGAAGTCGAGACTACCCGTTGCGACACGGCTGCCATCGGGACTGAAGACGGCGTCAAGGATCTCTTTTTGATGATGGTACTCTCCACTTCCCAATTCCACGAGGGTTCGTCCGGTAGCAGCGTCCCAAATTCGCGCCGTGGCATCGGCGCTTGCGGTCAGCACGCGCCGGCCGTCGGGGCTGAACGCCGCCGTTGTCACAGGGGCTTTGTGTCCCTCCAAGGTGACGATGGTCTTCCCGGTAGCAGCGTCCCAGACTCGGGCCGTGGTGTCGCCGCTGGCCGTCACAATGCGGCTGCCGTCGTAACTGTAGCTGGCATGGAAGACGGGACCTTTGTGTCCACTCAACTCGATTAGCTGCTTGCCGGATTTCGCGTCCCAGATCCGCGCCGTATCGGTTCCGGCCGTCAACACCCTGCTACCGTCCGGATTGAACCCCGCTTGCCGCAGCGGCTGGCCGTGTGCCAGAGGCGGGACGGGCGGCGTGGCCGTCTTGAGATCGTAGACGCGCACCGTGGTGTCCTTGCCTCCCGTCACGATGTGCCGGCCATCCGGACTGAAGAAAGCCCGTACGACCGTTCCATTGTGCTGTATCGGTGGAGTTAGCTGACGGCCGCTCGTACCGTCCCAGACGCAGGCCGTATTGTCGTCGCTGGCCGTCAGCAGGAGCTTCCCATCCGGGCTGAACACGACACAGGACACCGCACTTTCGTGTCGTAGCGGGGGAAGGACTACCAGGCCTGTCTTGGTGTCCCAGACCCACGCCCGGAGAGCCGTGGCTGCCGTTGCCAGCTGGAGGCCATCCGGACGAAAGGCAACGTACTGAACAGGACCGTAATGGCGCAACGGAGCCGTGATTGGCTTGCCATTGGAGGCATCCCAAATTCGCGCCGTCGCATCTTCACTGGCCGTGGCTACCAGCTTGCCGGAGCGGTCGAAACAGGCACACGTTATGGCCCCGTTGTGTCGCATGCGCGCCACTTCTTTGACCGAGTCGGTTCCGATCTGCCAGATGCGCGCCGAGCCATCCGCGCTGGCCGTCAGCAAGTGCTTTCCATCTGGATGGAAGGAAACGTGGATCACGGCCCCGTCATGCAGTAGCGGCGAACGGAGTTGCTTGCCTGTGACAGCGTCCCAAAGCCGCGCCGTCTTGTCTTCGCCGCCGGTTACGACCTGGTTGCCATCGGGACTAAAACGCGCGTCGCGAACGGTGCCCTTGTGACCTCGCAGGACGGCGATTGGTTGGCCGGTGGCAGCGTTCCAGATTCGTGCCGTCGCGTCGGCGCTGGCCGTCACGATGCGCCCGCCATCGGGACTGTAGGAAGCGCGGAAAATGTACGACTCGTGCTGCAAGGGCGGATCGAAACGCGCCTCTCCGCTACCCGCATCCCAGACGCGCGCCGTGCCGTCCGAACTGGCCGACAGCACCCAGCGGCCGCCGGGACTGAACGACACGTCCCGCAGGCTGTCCTCGTGGACCCATAGTTGGCTCAAACGAGGGCACTCGCGCAGCACGGCTGCGATTCGCAGACGGTGCGCCTCAATGCGCGCCTCGTTCTCCTCTAGTTTCAAGGCCCGCGCAAACCAGATCAGCGAAGCGAACAAGTCTTCTTCTTCGAGATAGTGGGTGCCGTTGGTGACATGGAGATGGACGAGATCGGCGTGTTGCTTTTTCCTCGCGGCCTGGAGTTCCAGGTTGCCATGATAGAGCTGGATGGCCGACGCCCAGCCGCCGATCAAGAGCGATAACAGCGACACGAAAAGCAGTGCCAGCAATGCCGACACGGCCGGTCGTCTCCGCACCCACTTCACGCCGCGCTCCAGCCAACCGACCGGCCGGGCCTCGATCGGCTCGCCGTGCTGGAAGCGGCGGAGATCCTCCGCCAGCGCCCGCGCATTGGGATAGCGCTTGGTGGGATCTTTTTCAAGGCACTTCAAGCAAATCGTTTCCAGGTCGGAATGTACGCGCGCATTCCGCTGTGAGGGCCGAACAGGCTCACTGGTTATCACCATGTAAACTGTGTCGAAGGCACTGGAACCCTCGAAGGGCGGCCAGCCCGTCAGGACTTCATAGAGGATGGCACCAAGAGAATAGATATCGGTGCATGCCCCAATTTCTCGGCTCTTGCCGGCAGCCTGCTCCGGGGCCATGTAGCTGGGCGTGCCGAGGATGTCGCCGGTACGGGTGTTGGACGTTCCGCCTTCCAGACGCTTGGCCAGGCCGAAATCCGTGATCTTGGGCGTGCCTTCATGGGTTAGCAGGATATTGCTGGGCTTTAGATCGCGGTGCACGATGCCACGCTGATGTGCGTAATGTACCGCCTGCGCCAACTGCTCTACCAGGGCAGCAGCCTCTCGCGGTGGCAGTGACGGGTTTTCGCTGAGGATGGCATTGAGACCACGGCCATCGACGAATTCCAGCGAAAAGTAAGGACAGCGTTCGTGTTCGCCGATCTCGTAGACCTGGACAATGTTGGGATGCTGGAGCTGGGCGGCCGCCTCGGCCTCGCCGCGGAAGCGCTCACGCTGGGGTTTGCCCGCATGCGCTCCCGCCAGAATCATCTTCAAGGCCACCACGCGATCCAGACTCTTTTGCCGCGCCTTGTAGACGACACCCATGCCGCCGCGGCCTAGCTCGCCGAGGACTTCATAGCCAGGCACAGCCCGCGCACGCCTCAGGGCCGAGCCGCTGTCCTCCACGATCGTATGGGCCGGCTGGGTCGTTTCTGTCCCGGTAGGGGAGCCGTCGGCTGCGGCAAGGGCGGGTTTGAGCGATTGCAATTCCTGGATGCGCCGGCGTAGTTCTTCGAGAAGTTCCGGGCAGTCGCGGCATAACTCTTCCGGCGTGATGGGTTGCCCCTGTTCTTTCAGTTCCTCCCAGCGCAGTAGCAGCTCTCCGAGCCGTTCATCGACCGACATGACAGATTACCCTGGAATTTCGCCCTTGAGTGCGTCGCTTAACGCGAGCCGGGCCGACAACCAGCGGCGCTTGACCGTGCGCTCAGACACCTGCAGCAACTTGGCGACCTCGGCCTGGCTCAATCCTTGATACCATAGCAGATCGAAGACTTCGCGTTCCAACTCCGGTAACTTTTCGATCTGTTGATGGAACTCCGACCAGGCGGCTACACGGCTTGGCTCATGAGAGAGATCGAGCGGTTCCAGGCGCTCCACGTCGGGACTTTTTGAGGAGGAATTATCGGAGATGCTGGCATGGCGCGCCCCGTGGCCCTGGGGACCGTAGTAGTGCTTGGCAAGGTCGAGCAATTCCCGGCGGATGTTCAAGGCCGCAAGGCGGAAGAAATCTCGTACGGTCTGCACAGGGATTTGCTGGAGTGTGCGATAGAGGCGAAGGGCGGCATTCTGCATCACGTCATCGGTCTGTTCCCAGCGCTGGACGTTGGGATAGAAGCGGAGCATTCTACGCGCCAGATTGCGCAGACGTTGACAGGCGCAGCGGAGCAGTTGCTCGCAAGCAGCCGCATCGCCGCCTCGCAGGCGATCGAGCCAGACCTGGATTTGTGCCGATTGGGATAAACTCTCTGACATGCGACGGCTCCGGGGTAAGCTGTGTTGACTAGCCCGAAGCGTAAGCGAGGGCCGCCCTCGCTTTCGCTTCGGGCTGGTCTCGAAACCGAAGGGACACGTACTCCTTTACACCTTGTCGAACGACAAACCCCCCGAGAACGATTGTGCAAACGGCTCTCGGTTCCAGGACACGATGCCTGTCTCCGGATCGCCGATCACAATGCCGCCCACCCCCAATTCGTGCAACACCACATAATGTCCGTCGTTCATGTGAGCGATCGCGGGAAGGATTACTTGCCCCAGACGGCCCAGCGACACGCGCACGGCATGGCAAGGCAGGCCGATTTCTCCCGCGAGTTGCGGTTCCCGGATGTGGGCATCCGGCTGATTGGGCATCAGCGATATATAGGACTGCGCGACCCGCGAATGAGCCGCACCGCTGGGATCAATGACCTGGCGTGTTAGAACCTGGCAGTGGACCTCGGACATAGCCACGGCCTTCGACAGACCAGTTCGAAACCTTCCGATGCCCCGATCGGGCCGATCAGCTCGCCGGGCTTGGCCAAGCCCAGCACTTCGGCCAGCGATCCTGTGATCTGCTTGCCGAACAGCTGGTGATGCGTCTGGCAGGTCGTTTTGTCGCTTCCCCTCTATTTGAACAAGCGACTGCCGGCCGCCGCGGGGGACAGAAAAGAAATCGTGTTCGGCTTCACGGCAGAGAGTATGCATTTGAGTTGATGTCTCCGACAAACAACGGCTCCTGACGAGCAACTACGTTAAGCGGCGAGCCGCAGGTGAACGCTCTTCGCGCTGGCCTGTGGCTCGTCGCTTAACCAACTTCCTTGTCCTGCTCGGGGCGAAGCTACCGACAGCCGCACGCGAGGGCCAGGCAGTCCTGCCCTGCCAGCTCCTCTCGTTGCCGCAAACCAAACTGTGCCTCAACCGCCTCGGCATCGGCGATCCTGAAGAACGTACCGTAATCGCGCCGCAGCGTCTCTTCGGAGACCCCGAAGATGCTCATGTCATAGTTCGGGCATTGGTCCTTATGGCGGATGATGTCCCCGAAACTGTTCACGCCAACAGTCCATGTGCGGCTTTGGATTCCCTTCATGGTAAACCGGTCGATACCGTCGATCCTTCCTTCGTACCTCATGGTCATGGCAATGGCGCCGGACGTGCGCAAACGGATGTCGGGATCGTAATTGGGATCCCTGAAACTTCTCTGCACGAGGATTTCCACCTGGAATTCGTCGGCGCGCGCGTGTCTGACGAGGCAACCCAGGTAATCGCCGTCGTCGTGGGTCATGCCGATCCTCCTGCCGATCACTTCTCCAAACATCCGAGGGAACGTGTTGACATCGTAGGTCTTCCCCGCGCGCTCCTGGTCTTTCCCCTGGTGTGCGTTGCCCTCGCAGGTCAACGGCAGATTGTCATTGTGAATACGGGCCATGATGAACAGCCTCCTCAATTTTGGAGCGTTTGGCCCCGGAAAGAGCGTAACGCTCCGACCGCAGATTAGAACAAGCGAAGAAGCACAAAACACCGAGAAACGCTCACGGCTTTCTGCTCCCTTGTTCCGTCGCCTGCCCTCTATTTCATCCAACGACTGCTGACCGCCGGAGGGGACAGAAAAAAGGAGATATTTTGTACAATAGAAACGAGGTTCTTTTCGCTCTTGGGCCGCGCGGCGGTAGGGAGTGGCCATGCGAATCGCCCTGGATTACGGACGCGAGCGGGCGGAGTTCGACGTAGCCAGCGAGCACCTGGTCGCCGACCTGCGGCCGCCGACGGCCCTGGCCGATCCGGCCGCGGCTGTCCGCGCTGCTCTCGAAGGACCGCACGCCTTCCCCCCTCTGCGCCGCGCCCTGACGCCCGATGATCACGTAGCCGTTGTCCTCGATGAAGAGTTGCCGCACCTGGCCGAGTTGCTCGTGCCGGTGCTCGAACACATTCACAGCGCCGGCGTATCCTCGGAGTCAATCACGCTGCTGTGCCCTCCTCCCTCCTCGAAACAAGCATGGATCGACGAACTGCCCGACGACTTCCAGGATGTGCATGTCGAGGTGTGCGATCTCGACGACCGCCGCCGCATGGCCTACCTGGCGACGACGAAGCAAGGCAAGCGGCTGTACCTCAATCGCACGTTGGTGGAGTCCGATCAGATTGTTGTGTTGAGTGGGCGGCGCTATGATCCGCTGCTGGGCTACAGCGGTGCCGAAGGCTCGCTCTATCCGGCCCTGAGCGATCGGGAAACGCGGCAGGAGATGAGTGAGCGCGTCAACCTGGGTGTTCCCGAGGGATCGCCGTGGCCGGCCCGTCGCGCGGCGACGGAGACGGCCTGGCTCCTGGGGGCGCCGTTTTTCGTGCAGGTGATCGAGTCAGCCGGCGATGGCGTGGCGCAAGTGGTGGCTGGCACAGCGGAGTCCAGCCTGGAGGGACAGCGCGTGCTCGATGCCAGTTGGCGAAGGAGCGTGGCGCGGCCGGCCGATCTCGTCATTGCCGGCATCAGCGGCGATCCTTCTCGTCATACCTTCGCCATTCTGGCCTCTGCCCTCGCCTGCGCCGCACGTGTCGTGCGTCCGGGCGGACGCATCGCACTTCTCACTCAGGCGGAGCCGGTCTTAGGCCCAGAAGCCAATTTGCTGCGCAACACCGACGATCCGCGCGAAATCCTTCGGCAATTGCACAATCAGCAGACAGTGGAGTTCGCGCCTGTCCTCCGCTGGGCCGCTGCCGCCGTACAGGCTCATCTCAATCTGCTGACCCCCTTGCCGGACGATCGCGTCGAGGAACTGTTCGCTACGCCATTGCATGCGGCGCGGGAAGTGCAGCGCTTGATCGACGCCGGCGGTTCCTGCCTGTTCTTACCCGATGCGCACAAAATGCTGGCTGTCGTCGCGGATGATTGACCACGGCACTCCCGCCGTTGGGTGACCCAAATCCCTAATGGGTCCAAGTCCGAAGATAGCCAACTGTTCGTACGACCTCAGATGTTGCATGGGTTCTTATTGCCATGCACAGCATGAATTACTGCACTCATTCCGACGATCCCAAAGCGCCAGAATATCGTAGATGGCACACTACACAACTTGCTCGGGCACCGATCACTCTTGAGTATCAACCAGGTTGGAATCAACGCGACTTTGTACGAAAAGCGAAGGCGCTTCAAGACTTGGCTGAGCGCGGAAAGTTGCGCAAGGCACCAAATCCAGTCCCGCGTGATCCTACTGTCACGGCTAATTACAAGGACGCTCTGATCCGGCGTGCCTATGAGTTGTACGGAAAATCCAATCCAGCTAAGTTTAACTCGTTGAGGGATAAGATTCGGTCAATGCATCCGGACCATGTACATGATTTGCAGCTCTCTGGGTTGGATGAGGCGTCGAATCTCGCTCTGCTCGATGCGGATGTGAATGTCGGCCTTGGAAATCAGATTTGGCAGCAAATCCGCGATCTGCCACAGGGAACAGTTATCGACAAAGTTGAGATTAAGGGGCTACCGTAAATGGCATGGCAAGATAAACTTCAGGTTACTCGGAGGGCGCTCGCTGATCGGCCTGAAATGGCCATTGTCTTTGATGCGAGTAGCCAGGGCGCGTCGGAGGATTTCCTACGTACCCTGATCGCCTCGTACCCATTTCTGTCTCAAGATTACTTGGACTTCCTGAAGACCACTGATGGCCTGCAAATTGACATGTGCGTCATGTACGGCTCGGGCATGACGCCGTTTAGGTCAATTGTTCAAGCAGCCAATATGTGGCGCCCTATCTTGGACTTGTCTCGATTCTGTCCGATCGGGGAGGATGTAAGTGGTAGATGTTTTGCGCTCAATTGCGAGGGAGAAGTTTGGCGATTCGATCATGACCCGCCTGATCCAGCAAATGCTCGTAAACTAGCATCGTCCTTTTCGGAGTTTCTCGATAACGTACTGATGGGGTCAAGATTTGTCGAGCTCTTCGACGGGTACTGGCAGAACCGTAGAGATAACGAATGGACGCAACACATGAGACATCAGGGCTGGTTATGAAGAATGAAGAAGAATACGGTCGTCCGGTGCGAAAACGGGAAGGGAAAAGGGGAAGCATACATTTGCGATCTATAAATGAGTAATGCGCCGTCGCTTTTCTGGAAGCACGCCAACGAACGGAAAGGGGGTCGGGGCTCGAAAAAACCCGGCGACGGTCGGGAACAGAAGGTGGGTCGTGTGTTCCTCACCATAATCCTGGCGCAGTAAAGGCAAGAAATAGGTGCATTAATTCGCCTCCAGACTGAGAGATCTCTCTTGGCGGACAGGATCTCCTGATATTCAAATGCAAGGCAACAACACCTCGGCTCATGGAACGGCCAAGTCCTGGTCACTTCGCCTCTGTGACGCGGCATTTCAACACACCGCCGGAGTAGCCCGCTTTCAACTTCACTTCCAGTCGCAACTCCTGCGTCGTTATCGGCTCAAACGACACTTTGTTGAACTGATCCACCTTTGTGCCATACTGCTGGCCCTCGCGCAGGTTCACCGGCTTCCACTCGTTGCCGTCGAGCCAGAGGAGGCGCCACTCGGAAGGGACACGGCAAGATCCAATGCCGGTATCGTCGTACCAATACACCTTGGCTGCCGATATCTTCCGCGGTTTTTCTGTTCGATACGACAGCCATTCGACGGTGCCGCGATGGTCCCACCAGGTCATGCGGCGAATGTCGTGGTCCTTCGACGACTTGGGGACTTCATCATCGTTGAGAGCCTCCAGAGTGTCGGTCGAGTTCAGGTGAGATGCGCGGATGCGGACACCTCCCACGAGAACACCGTCCTCGCCCGGCAGTTCGACGTGTTGCGGCTCCTCGGCGATCCAGACAATCATCTGACCCGGATCGCGGTTGTCCCAGGCGAAGTACGGCACCGCCCGAAATACTGCCGGCTTCGTCTCTAACCTCTCTCCTGATCGCGACACAGCCATCGCCTCGCCGCTGACAACAGAGACGCCGCCCAGAAGATTCCTGTCGAATGTCGCCGACAGCTTTGCTTCTTTCGGTAAGCACAGGTTGCGCACGCTGCCGCCGTTATCGACACCCTCCAGGCAATAGACGATCGGTCCGCGTTGCAGGGCGATACGACCGACATCTGCCTTGACATGCGGATCGGCGTAAACACGCTCGACCGGCATGTCTAATTCCACTTCGACCACGTCGCCCGCTTTCCATTCCCGCCCCTTCATAACGAACTGGGGACCAGAGACACGCGCACCGAGGTGGGATTCATCCCACAGAACCCAGCCGTTCCCCTTGATAGAGCGAACCGAGCGGCACCATCCCGGAATGCGCAGATGCAATTGGAAAAAGAAACTCTTCTCCGGCTCGATCTTGATCTTGATCTTGCCGTCCCAGGGATAATTCGTTTCCTGTGTCAGCTTGACCTTGCCGTTTTTGAGCGGAATCGTCGCGGTGCTGGACATGTATAGCACGGTCCAGATGTCGTTGTCACGATACGCATACGCGCGTTCGCCCATGCCGGGGATGTAGCGAACGATGTTCGTCGGACAGCACGAGCAATCGAACCAGGGCACGCGATGATGCCGGCCCTTGCTCCCCAGCGGATTGACGTAGAAAAAGCGATCGCCACCCAGCGACACCCCCGACAGCAGGCCGTTGTACACTTCGCGCTCCAGCACGTCGGCATACTTGGCGTCGCCGGTCATGAGGAACATGCGATGGTTGCATCGTATTAGTCTTTCTATACATATGTTCAGTATGTAGATAATGTTTGTTCAGGTTGGGAAGGAGCGATTTATCGGTCGGGTGGTCATGGGCGTTTCCCCCCATAGTTTTCCTTCAGCGTGTCTGTCCGGCGGATCGCGTTCTTGACAGCCGTGGTGTAATCCTTCCGAAAGGAGGGCATCCTCATGGCCCACGGCAAACCGCGCGATCCGCAGAAAGAGCAACACTGGCGACGCTTGATTCAACTCTGGAAGA
>DATBHJ010000082.1:0-14848 GCA_036557565.1 Gemmataceae bacterium | reverse complement strand
AACGGCAAGAACGCAGGGATCACGGGGCTCACGAGCCTCCCTGGCCCAATCGATGGGGACGTACGCCTGGCGCTACTACTACGCAGTCACCCGAAGGAAGACCGTTTCTGCTTGACAAGCTCTTTCAGGAACGGACCTCTCGACGAATGGCACTAGCTTAGTAGTATTTCGATCGATTGTGCGCGAGCTTAGCAATGGCTCGCGGTTGCGTGAGCGGGGATCCTGGCCTCCGCCGGCTTTTCCGCGCCCGCGGTTCCCAGCGACCGGGGCGGTTGCCAACCCGGTGGTAGGCCACGGCCGTCAGCATAGCCTCGATCAACGCCGCGCGATCCTTCGGCCGCGCCGACTCAATCTTCGGAGCGAACGCGGTCAAGACTTGCTTGGCTCCTTTGAAACTAACTTGGCACGGCACGATGCCATGTTCGCTCGCGGCCACGGCCATGACCGTGCGGAGTAAGTTGTATGCCAGCACGTGCGTCCAGATCTCTTTCTCCACCATCTCGGGCCTCTTGCACCGCAGGATGTCCATCTGCATCGTCGCTTTGATCGCCCGGATGTCCAACTCCCCGGCCCACCTTCGCTCATACAGGCTACCGATTTCCCTGCCATCGATCGCTGCGTCGAGGATCGTAGTTACGACCTTGAACTGTTTGACTCGGTTGGTTTTGTCGCGTGCGTCAACCGTCACTTCCCGCATGCGCAGGGTCCGGGGGTAGCTGCGGTAGTGCTCCCCCGTCATCCCACGCGGCTTGTTCGGGCGTTGCCAGACGAGGATGTCGCCATCGGGCCTGCACTGTTCCCTCAGGCTTTTCAGCCGCGGGTACTTAGCCCGGACGACGACGTCGATCCCGCGGTCACGCAAGTCACAAATCAAGAAGTAATTGTCGAACAAGGCGTCAGCCAAAACCACGTCACCGGGTTTGAGGGCATCGTACATGCGTCGCAGCAGCGTGGTTTCACCAGTACCCTTGCCTTTGTAAGGCGCAATAGCCAAATCGTGACAGGCGCCGGTTGCCAGCGACAGCAGTACCGTGATCCGAGCGAGCGGGAAGCCGAGCCCCGGTTTTTGGGTCGGTGGCTGGGGGTAACTCGCTTGATTCTCGAGCGTATCTGGCATCGAAACGTGTGAGCCGTCGGCGATGAATACGGTCCTGCCGTTCCACTTCCATCCCTCCGCAGCGCTACGTTGTAGCTCTTGAGCGGTGCGCTTGGCCAAGGTGCGAAGTACGCCGGTTTGAATGCGGCGGCGGGCGTTGCAGTAGCTGGCGGTATTGGGCGAGCAAACCCGGATGCCCGAGGCCGCCCGGTGAGCGATGATGCGTGAGACCGCATCGCGACAGCTATGGTCGTCGCTAAGAACCTGAGAGAGAAAGCCCCAGATGGTCGTGACGGGGTTGAAAATGCGGTCGCGGTACTGGACTCCATGATCGTTGAGTACTGCTAGGATCATGGATTCGGTCAAGACCTGCGCAAAGGGAAGCCCAGCGTTGCGTGCGAAACGGGCGCGGACCGTTTTCAGGTTGGTCATGGAGTCACCTTCTGTATCGTCTAAGATTGTAATTGCCTAGCTTGGATCAACGTGACCGCGCGGGCGCTTGACCGGGCAGTTGATGGTACGATCGGGTTGTAGCCCGGTGCCATGGAGACGTTTGAAGAGAGGGCGTAGGAACTTGAAATTACATCAAGTCCTGAACATCGTTCTCAGCCAATGCCTGTCAGCAGAGGGCGAGAATCCGATGGTCCGGCACAATCAGTTGTCAAAATGGCAGAAAAACAGCCTGTCCCGGCCAGCGCATCACTATACAGCTGATACTGTGCCAAACTCGGGGAAAACTGGACATAAGATGGCGATTCTGGAGAGTTGCTGAGAAAGCCTATGTCAGCAAGCCGTGTGTTATTGCAGAACTCGGTTCGAGCGGGTCTTTAAAGCGCCTCCGGACTTAAGCTAGTGCCATTCGACCTCTCGACCTCCGCGCGCAAGCCAATCTGTGTAACCTGCTGAGGTCCGATCCACCGATGAGAGTGTTCGATATACGGGGTTGCAGGCGAATCGTTGTCTCCGCACTACGTCACAAGATCATCCTCACTCGGATCGTTCGGTTCTTCCGGATCTTGAGCGGCAACGGGCAGGCGCTCGGCCGCTCTCGCGACTTGGGCAAGTTCCCGTTCAACCTCCAAACGGGGCTTGGCATAGCGCTGCCGCGCCAACGCGATAATCCACTGGCTCGGGTTGTCGAACGGAGCCGACGGCTCCTTGTACGTCGCCAAATTAAACGACGCTCCTGATCCACCCACACGGGCAATGGCTTGTCCCACGTCCAGGTTCAGAATGTCTTGGGCAGTAAAGGCGCCTAATTCCCTGGACACGGTCTGAGCGTCCTCGATCCCCAGGCGGAAGACAATCAAGCTCCCCACATTGCCGAAGATCGCCTGGCGCACCGCCTGGTTGAGCTGCCCCACATGCTGATTGGCGGCTGTCAACGTCAGCGCCTGCTTGCGGGCTTCGGCCAGAATCCGCTCGAAGCCGACTGACAGGTTCACGAAGTTCTGGAACTCGTCGATGTAGAGATGCCACGGACGACGCTGATCGGGAGGCAAGGCCGCCCGCCGGAAGGCAGCGTTGACGATCTTGGTCACCAGAAAGCTCCCCAAGGTGCCCGCCACTTTCTCGGTAAGCAAGCCGGTGGAAAGATTGGCGAGTAGGATCTTTCCCTGGTTGAGCAGATTGTCGAAGTTCACTGCCGCCCGGCGCTGGCAGATGATGTTGCGTACATGGCGGTCCAAGAGAAAGACCGAGAGCTTGTTGAGCACCGGGTCCGTGGCGTTCTTAGGGAAAAACTTGAACTGAGTGTTCCAGAAGTTCAGGAGTCGGGGATCAGTGGTCCGTTGGAGTGTGGTTTCCCGGAACTCCGTGTCGGTCAGCAAGCGCTCCACGTCAGCCAAAGTGGCGCCGGGAATGGTGTGGAGCACGGTGCGGATGGTGTATTGCAGAATGCGCTCCAGCCTCGGACCCCAGGAGGCCGGGAAGTACCGCTCCAGGGCCATGATGGTTTCGGCGACGATCCGTTCGCGCTCCGCCTCGTCGCGGGCTTCTAGGATGTTGAGCGCGAAAGGAAAATCGGTGTCTGCGGCATCGAAGAGCACCACGTCGTCGATCCGGTTTCGGGGAATGTGCCGGAGGATGACCTTCACCAAGTCTCCATGCGGATCGAGTAAGCCGACTCCGTGACCGGCGGCGATGTCTTGAACCATCAAGTTGGTCAGGAGCGTTGACTTGCCAGTTCCTGTCGCCCCGGCGATATAGCAGTGGCGGGCGCGGAGGTCAGCGGGAATGGCCACCTGATTGACCTGTCCCCGATGAGCATTTTGGCCGATGGCAACGAAACGCGCATTGAGCGCGGCGGCTGGTGGTTGGCGGGTTGGTGAGGTCACGCGCAATAGGCGGTCGGAAGTGATTTCGGCGCTCGGTATGTGGACGATGCCCGCTAACTCTTGGAGGTTCACGAGGATGCCCGGCGTGAGCACCTGGCGAGATAGAATCGCATTTCGCCAGTGGTCGGGTTGGGGAAATTCATCTCCTGACCATCGGCCGGATTGGTTCCGCAAGGTGAGGCGATTGTGCGGCCCCTCGTACTGATGGACGAATGAGGTCATGTTGGACATCATGTGCTGCCGGTTCGTCGCCAAGGTGATTGAGGCGGCAAAGAGGGGAGTGTGGAGCTTTGTCGAAAGCGTTTTCGGGTCCAGGCCGGGGACCAACAAGTGCTTGGGTTGGTAGGGATCTTCGCACGCCAAACGCAGGTTCTCGGCCCAGGAGTGACGGGCGCGACAGAAGAGCACTTGCAAGAGCGCCCACTCGTGCTTGCCGAGTCGCTCCATCACGGCAATTAACGCGGCCAAGGGATCGGTATCCGCTTTCCCGAACGTGCGGATTGGAAAACAGTAGGGCGCTTCCAGGCGGCAGGAGCTAGCGAAAAAGGAATCGCCACCATTGGGACCGCCCAGCAGCGAACTTTTGAACTGGTGGTCTGATTCATGGAATCCCATCTGATGGCTTTCGACGGCGGAGCGGGGATAGAGATTGTGCAGCTGGGCTTTCACGAGCGGCAGGTCTGTGCGGCCGGCCACAAACCGCGTTTCGATGCGCGGCGGACCTGAACCCGCGTGACCGCTCGGGCCGATCCCAAAGAGTTCAAACGCAAGCGGCTCCCGCGCCGCACCCAAGGCCAACAACAATTGCTCGACGTTGGCGAAGGTTACGTCATCGTCGCGGTAATGCCTGAAGAGCACAATGTTGAGCGGACCTCCGCCCCGCATTTTGGCAGTGCGCAGGTCCAAGGGCTTGGCCCGCGTAGGCAAGAACAGTCGCTGAAGGCGCTCGATGAACCGGCCCTGGTACGGGGCATCAAAGCTGCCGGCGATCAAGTCCCACTTGTTGATACTCTTCCAGGAATACGGCTCGAACGGCGGTTCCAGGGGGCAACCCGGTCCGAGGTACGGCCATACCCCGCAGCCGCGCTGCACTTCGCCGCGACAGTGGGTCATGCGCTGTTCGTTGCGTGATCGAGGCGTCTTCATTGGGGTCGTCCTACCAAAGCATGATTGTGGTGTCGCAGCGGGGACAGTTGATGTGCCCGGTCACATCGCCGCACGCGGGGCAACCGCCGGCCAGGATGTGACGTTCGCGGTGGTCATGGAATCCGCAGCCGCAGTCCCATATACCCACCGCATCGATCTCCTCCCCGCAGCCGGGACACGAGAGCGTCGAGACAAACAGCGGCACGAGCAGACACGAAACCCACTGGCCAACGAACACCCAAATCCAGAAGGCAAAGGCAATGGTCATCAGTACTGGATGATCCTTAGGCGCGGGAGGTCGGCCCTCGATAGCGTCTGTAACCGCCATCGAGAGCATGAACACCAGGAGTATGAGCAGCAAGATGCCGCCATAGATTCTGCGCAGGATCGAACGGCCTATTCGTCTCATTCGTTCAGCCTCCATCGATCCCTGACCTGCCATCGATACAGCGGAGAATGTTCACGATCTCTCTCGCCATCTAAGCCAGCACGCGGTCGCTGGGGTCGCGCCGCCCGGAAGCGGCGCGCCAGCGGCCCCCGCCCAATCCCGGCAAGGTTTTGAGCGGCAATCACGAAGAACTTCAAGGTGAGTCGGCACGCCAGTTTGAATGGATACAAGGGATGCAGCACGGACTCCCTCCTATTCTTTCAACTCGTCATCACGGATCATCAATGTTCGGCCGGCGGCGCCTTTGGATTAGTCTGTACGACCGGCGCTGTCGGAGTCGGCACCTTCGAGACTTCAGAAGTGGCCGCCTCAGCCGGAACGGGACTACTCGATTGGGCTGCGGACGCTTCCTCGTCCTTGGCAACGGCAATCGGATGAACCGGGCTGACTCGGCCTTCCTGGATCGCTTGAACGATCATCCATACCCCGATCAAAAAGACGATCGGCCAAATGACCCCAACAGCCAGTGCCAGCAGTGCATGGCTGGGCCGGCGGCGTTTTGTCCGCCTGGTCCGCTTCGCCGTCCTTGGCATAGGCTCGCGAGTTTCCGTTTCCGGCAGAGCTCGAAATGTCGGGACATGGTTGGGACAAGCGTTACCGGATGCGGTGTAAGGAGGATGGATCGCTTCGGACTCCGGCCCCCGAAAGCCAATGATGCTCACGCTCTTATCCCGGTCGAAGTACGCCAGCAGTCCCAGTTGGTACGGTTCCGACCAGAATCGTTGGTTTTCCCGGTCGGTCGCGGAATACTTGGCCATAGGGAAGGGGTGGGAATGGAACCAGCCCAGCCTCTCGGCGAGCGGGTGATTGGCCAGGAGCGTATCCAGTAGACCAGTTTCGTCGTCGAAACTCGTCTGCACCGTCGCCGGTCCACAGCGCGCGGACTCGGCAACGATGGCTTCCGTAACCACGGCGTATGACCCCTTGGCATCACGAAAGGGGCGGCCCACGAGGTGGCCGATCATCTCATCGGGCGCTGCCTCACGCGCCCTCCATGCGATCGCCTCAAGCGCGCTGTGTGCCACGAAAGCGTCGTAGGTACCCTTGGTGAATTTGTGGTAGCCGGGCATCGTATCCGGACGCGGCCGGTAGGTCGGCTGGTTGCGGATGATGGTTCCTTGAAAGGCGGTGTCAAACATTGCGTTACCTCCTCACAGGTCGGAAAAGGGGTTGATCTGTGGAAACACGGGTAGCGGATGCCGGACGAAATAACGGCTTGGGGGACGTTTCGATGGCGTGGGTGATCTCCGCAGGCAGCGTCGGATAGGCCAGCCCCTTGGTGATCGGCTGACGATGGAGAACGTTGCGCCAATAGTTCACGGCCGGGGCGTTCCAGCCGCCGTAGGACGGCTCGCGATCCTGCTCGTCAAAGTTAAGCAGCTTGCAGATGTGGATGATGAGATGGCCCAGTGTCATGGCGCCTCGGGATTGCGTCCACAGTTCGCCCAGACAGATCGCCCCCTTGCTCGGTAGGAAGTGCGGCGACCAGGGGATCGGCTGGGAGATGACACAGCAGGCGGGCTGCGAGAAGGGGTAATCTCCTCCAGACAGAAGATCGACAGAAACGTCGAATCGATCGTGGAACTTGCCTTCTCCGACGAGCGATCGGACACGGTATTCAACGAGGTAGGCTCGGGCCTGGTGGGCTTCCCGTTCCGTGACAATGGGGTTCTTGCGGCGCCCCAGGTCCGTCAAGCCCTTGAATGCTTGGATATGCACCAAGGGGCTTTTCATCTTGTTGGTGATAGCCCAGTCGAAGCGGAGCCTTGACTGCAACTCTTCAGGTTTGAGTTTTTTTGGCATGGAGTTTCTCCTTGATGAGGGGACAAGGCCCTCGCCCAGATGAACGACGGCCTTATCCCGATGCACAACTCTCAGGCGCCGCTGCCACTGCGAACAACATTGATGACGTCATGTTCCTGTACGCCGCACGAAGCCAACGTCGCGTTGGCACCGACGGGCGTGCTGGTGCGGGCGTGGGCGAGGTCGTAAGCGCTCGGCTTTGCTTGTTCGAGGAACTTAGCGTCGATCAATCCTTCGATGGCTGCTTTCCCGGTGCATTCCGGAGCAACATCCGCCTCGAAAGTGTCCGAGCGGTGTGGATGGGTGAAGCAGACTTTCATGGAAACTACCTCTCCAAAAAGGGGTTAAGGGATCAGACGGAGATCTCGACCACACAGGTGCTGCCGTCGGCATCCGTCACTTCCAGCAACGCGCCGGGGACGATACCGATCGTTTCGAGAGGGAGGCCGAACAATTCCGGCGTATCCTCCGAGAGCAGCGTGTGAACTTCCACCGGTAAAGACGCATTTTGGTGCTCGGGATTTCGTAAATTCCAGGGGCCGCCGCACGTCTTGCAGCAGGGACGACCGGACAAGGCCCACTCCGGCCGGTTGATTTCAAGAGCATTCAAGCATTGAGCGCACGGGGCGGTAACGACGAAGCGATGGGGGAGGATCACGGAAGGCTGCTTGAGATGCTTGGACAACTGGCTCAAGAGTTCAGCAGCCAGCGATGCGCCATCAACAGGGACGGTAAACGCCGGCTCCTGCCAGTCGTGCCGGCCTTGGCAGTGCTCATCGCGGGGCAAGCGGACCGTTATCGTCTTGGTCGATCGGACGTTGACATACGACCGGCGGTTAGCGATCCCTTGATCTTGATGTCCCAGTTGGATCACCGCCTCAGTCATCAGGGCTGCCAAGGCCGCTGCCGCCGGTTGGGTTGCCGGTACGAAACCGGCTTGCTCCGCCTCCTTGGCGGCGGCAGTGCAACTCAACGTGAGATGGTCAACGATTTGTAGCTGCCGATGACACAACCAGCACGGGCTGTCTCCGTCGTTCGACAGAACGCAGTAGTTAACGTCTGCCCCGTGGAATCCGCCTTCGACCAACGGCCGCCGGTGCTTGCGAGCCATCCAGCCGATGTAGGCCCGCACCGCATTGCTATCCACCGCAGATACCACGATCGTCGCATCACGGAAGGGAGCATCTCCGAATTGCTGGATCGGGCCATCCAGATACGTGATCTCGGGCCGCTGGGACCAAGACACGAGCTTGCGCAGCTTCTTGGCAACGACAGATGCTTTGGAGTTGCCCCACTGCCGGCGTTCGTAGGGCGAAGGAAAGCAGGGCGATCGTGTTGCGTTGTGTGGTTCGAACTGGTCAAAATCGACCAGGCGAATCTGCCCCACCTGGCAGAGGGCCAGATTGAGGCCGATATTCTGGCCCAATGCTCCACCGCCAACGAGCAGTACCCGCATCTGCTCAAGCAGATCGGGATCGTAACCGGCGGCAATCTCACGACTCAGGTGATGGTTCGACTTCATGATTTTCTCCTTTCGTTTTGGCAAAGGTCGCATTCGCAGATGGTTCTCGGGATACCCGTAACGAAACAAAGCGGTCCCGCGCGACGGCGTCCTCCGGTAGGGGAGTCCGTTTGTGCCAGGCGCGTCAGCGGCTTGAACAGTGCTCGTTGTTGCTGGCGGTTCGACCAGTTCCGGAGAAGATAAAGATTGAAGAGGAAATAAAGACCTACCAGAACCAGCAGCGCGATGCAGATGAAGGAGAATAGGGACCCCATATGTCCTCCAGGTCTGAACGACGTGGTTGGGAACATCCATTACAAAAGACGAAAAGCGGTTCGTCGATTTTCGCAGTATTCCGACGGAATGCGTCCTCCTACTCTCCTCAGACGGTTCCAGTGCCTGCTGATTTCGTCGGAGTGGATTCGGACTCTGATGCGATGCGGCGGAGCATCCGCTCATCGCGTGGGGGAGAAGGTGACACCTGCTGGATGTTGGGGAACGAGGCGAAGGGGCACGGGAATAAGAAAACGCCCGATCGCTGTTGGTGCGATCGGGCCGGTAACGGTTTGCTGTAGCTGGCGTGGATGATTCCATGCGCCGAAGGGACAACCTTAGGAGGGAACGTCCGAATCGAGGCGCTGGGAGAGCATCCACGCGTGGGCCTGCTCCAGCAGGAAACAGAGCACCGGCACGTCATGCGTCCGGAAGCTGCCGTTCTTGACCCACTCTGCTTTGCCATCCGTGTCCTTGCGGTAGCTGCGGCTGATGGTGCAGGTGTAGCGGAGCTGCACCTGGCCATCGAACTGCGCCTCATGGGACCAGACGGCCACCTCGATGTTGGTGGTACGGTCGGTCCACAGGCTCAAGACAACGTCGGGCCGCTTGTTCCCTCCGTTGTCGGAAGCAGACCCCTGAGTTCCTCCCTTAGAAGGGGAGGTCGTCTGCGCAGTAGGTTCCGTCCCACTCGTCCTGGTAGATGTCTTTTTGGTCGTCGTAGTCGTGCTCCTTTCTCTTTCGGCAGCGCTCCCACCAGTCCGGTCGCCATCGCCCGATGACGAGAAACTTCCGGAAGGTGGTTTTGCCGCCGCGAACGCGTTCGTCGTGGGTGAGCAGGTGGCGTCTCGGATCGAATCCCTTCTTGAACCACCCTGGATTCCTCTTTCTGTTCCGGCCTCGCTTTACGCGGCCAGACATGGGAACTCCGTGTTCGGGAGGGGAACAATGGTCGATGCGCTGCCGATCAGCTCTTGGAGCTTGATCGTGAGAGACGCATGGACGGCCGGGTTGCTGAGGCGGACCATGAGCACGCCGGTGAAGGCGTTGAAGAGACTCCAGGCTGTGCGGTCCAGGAATTCATCTAACCCGGGCTCTCGGTAGGCGTGAATAACTTTGGGAAGGAGCCGGTGGCTGATGATGCCTTCTTCCCACGCTTGGAGCATGAGCGAGTTTGCATGGTCATCCGTAAGCGGATAACGACGCATACGGTCAATCCGCTCCGCCGCCACCTGCTGGTATTCACGTAACGACACGAGGGCTTTCGCGACTCCTTCATCGAATCGATCCTTTCCGAAGCGGGTGTGCTTCTTGGAAATGATGACCTCGCTGCCGAACGACAGATTGTCGCAGACCAAGACACGCTCGCCGCAGCAGAAGCCAATGGGGAAGCTCTTGTCGAACGAACTACGGATGCCAACCGCCAGGCGCACTCCTTCGCAGACCTTGTTTTCCAGGTCCAGCGTGCCAAAGAACCGAGCGTCCTTGCGGGCTAGAGCGAATCGTTGATTCTGAATGCCAAAGCCGGCATTCGATAGCGTGTCGCGCACGGTGTCGAGGACTTGGGCATGCGGCAGCGGATACCAAGTCGAAGTTGCCGGTGGGCAACCGACAGAGCGAAGTTGTTCTTCGCTTACTTCCCGTGCTCCACAGTGGAGCAGGAGGTTTGTAGGCATACGATCTCCTTTCAAAAAATCGGGTGAGGGAAAGCGGAAACACAACGAAATCGGGAACATGGATGGAGATGGCGGTGCGCGCACGGGTGGCGCCAGATTCATGGGGGTTCCTCCGGTTATTGGGGGATCAGCGTGCAGGCTCCTACGCAGAACCTGCGGATCGAAAGGTGTGCAGATGCAGGCGACAGTAAGAGAGTGAAATTGTGAAATGAACTATGAGTTAAGAATAGCGCACCGAAATAGTCTCACAAGCCGGGTAAATTGGACTCCCAGACCAATTTTACCCGGCTTCACCGAGGGTCTGTGTCAGTAGTACGATCGATCTATGGACAACCCTTCGTCACCGGACAACGCCATCACGCCTTTCGCGATTACCAACTACCGCGACATTCGCCGACGCTTCGGCATCAGGCAAAAGAACCGACGCGGCCACATGTACATCGTGGGCAAAACCGGGACCGGCAAATCAACGCTCCTCTTGAATATGGCCAGTCACGATATGGAGGCGGGATACGGTCTGGCCTTGATCGATCCCCACGGAGACTTGGCCGAAGAGATTCTTGACTGTGTGCCGTCGTCCCGAATCAACGATGTCATCTATCTCAATCCCTCGGACCTGGAGTACCCATTGGCATTCAACCCCTTGGATCACGTTGCTCGCGATCAACGCGACCTCGTTGTCTCCGGCATGATCTCCACGCTAAAGAAGGTTTGGTCTGACTTCTGGGGACCGAGGCTGGAGCACATCTTGCGGAACGCCCTACTCACGCTCCTGGAAAACCCAGAGAGTACGCTGTTGGACGTGCCCCGGCTCCTAACCGACGAGCAATTCCGGGAACTGGCCGTGCGGCGAGTCACGCATCCGCAGGTGCGAAACTTTTGGTTCTCGGAGTTTGCCAAATACTCAGCATGGATGCGGTCGGAAGCAGTTTCACCGATTCTGAACAAGGTGGGGCAATTCTTGACGAGCACACCGCTACGCAACATCGTCGGGCAACGCAAGAGTGCCTTGCGATTTCGCAAGATCATGGACGAGGGCAAGATCTTCATTGCCAATCTGTCGAAGGGACGTATCGGAGAAGACAACAGCAGTCTGTTGGGGGCGATGCTCGTGACCCGCATCCAGTTGGCGGCCCTCAGTCGCACGGACCTACCAGAAGCCAGGCGCAGGCCGTTCTATTTTTACGTGGACGAATTCCATGACTTCCTCACGTTATCGTTCGCCGATATTCTCAGCAGTTCAAGGAAATACGGCTTAAACTTGGTTCTGGCACATCAGCACCTGGGACAGCTTGACGAAAAACTCCGGGGGGCCATCCTGGGGAACGTTGGAACCGTCATTTCCTTCCGGGTGGGAGCCGAAGACGCCGAACTGTTGGCCAAGGAGTTTTATCCAGTCTTTGGAGCGGCTGACCTCGTCCGTCTGCCCAACTACCACATCTATCTGAAGCTGCTGATCGATGGCGCTCCCTCCGAACCCTTCAGTGCCTTCACTCTGCTGCCCCGATCGAGGAACACGTCACATAAACAAGAGATCATCGACCATTCGAGGCGCCAGTATGCCCAACCCAGACGAGAGGTCGAACAGGCGATGGTCTTGGCCGGAGTGCAACCGGCTCAACGTACGGAGCAGCGGAGGTTGATATAACCGGATGCAGCGTCAAGCTGGCGCTTCTTGACGTACCGATGTGGCGCGTTACCATAAGCGCGCCGAACCTATCACATGGCTGGCCGAGGGGTAAAGAGACTGACCCGCTGACCACCACAAGCGCGTGGCCCGCTGGTCATCTTCTTACCGCTCATTCCAGGATGTCTTCCTGTCTCATCTACTGCCGCGTTTCCACCGAGGAACAGGCAGACAAGGGGTATTCGCTCGACACGCAGGAAAAGCTCTGCCGCGACTTTGCCCAGCGCAGCGGCTATTCGGTTTCCGGTGTCTACCGGGATGAGGGCAAGAGCGGCACGTCACTCGGTCGGCCCGCGCTGCAAGACTTGCTTGCCCAATGTGGCAAGGGAACCAACATCCAGGCCGTCATCGTCCAGGAAACGGACCGTCTCGCCCGAAACACGCATGACCACCTGACCATCCGCGCGCTCTTGCAGAAGGCCGGCGTCAAGTTAATCTCGGTCGCCCAGCCGATGCTCGACGACAGTCCGGAAGGCAAGATGATCGACACCATCCTGGCCAGCGTCAACCAGTTTCAATCGGACATCAACAGCAGGAAAACGAGAAAGGCTCTCCAGGAGAAGTTCGACCAGGGCTGGTGGCCCACTCGGGCAGCATTGGGCTACCTCAACGTGGCGCTGGACAACAGCGAGGGCGGCCGCTCGCGCAAGATCGTCCGCAACGATCCCGAACGGTGGCATCTCTTGCAAGAAGGGTTCAAACTCTACCTCACCGGCGCCTACTCTGCCGATGCACTTCGTGATGTTCTGCACGAGAAAGGATTGCGGTCCATAACCGGTAAGAAGATCTCGCACAGCATCATGGTCCACATCCTCAAGAATCCCTTCTATGCCGGGCTGATGGTCTGGAACGGTCAACGGAAAATGGGTCGGCACGAGCCGATGATTACCCTGCAAGAGCACGAGTCCGTGCTTGCCATCATGGACAGACACAACAACCACGCCGCCCGAAGCCGCAGGCACCGGTTCCTGTTGCGCGGCTTTGTTTTTTGCGGCCTGTGTGGGCAACGATACACGGCCGAACATCACCCAAGGAAGAGAAAGTCCTACTACCACTGTGCCACGATGCAGGGGCATAGCAACCGGAATCAGAACGTGGAGATTTCCGAATTGGAGCGGCAAGTCGAGGAGCAGTTCAAAACGATTCAGTTCAGACAGGATCTCATCGACAAGTTTACGGACAAGCTCCGGTACGTGCGCGATCAGCATCTGGCAACCGCCGACGCCCGTCGCCAGGTGCTCCACAACCAACAGAACGCGATCGAAATCAAGCTCCGCCGAGCCGAAGAGAAGCTGCTCACAGGGGTGCTTGTCGATGATGCCTTTGTCAGAATCCGCACCGATTTGGGAGGGCAACTGCAAGGAATACAGGTCGAACTAGCGGCGCTGGACAACCAGCGGGTGTCGGATAGCGATGTGATCCGGTCTGTGGTGCAACTGACTCGCAACGTCCACCAGGAATACACGACCGTCCCAGAGGGGCTCAAGCGCCAATACCTGGGCCTGTTTTGGGAACGATTCGTCGTCCAGGATCGCCAGATTGTGCAGGCGATTCCATGCAAACTCATGCGTGCGTTGCAGGAGGAGGGACGGGTTATAAATCGGTATGAACTGCTCCCGTTGTCGCCGCTTATTATAACTTTTTCAGACAAGGGATACCTAGTCGAACTTGCTGCCAAGGTTCGGGCAATTGAGGAGTACCGGAAAAACGAGGGATTGGAACTAGCGACCTCTTGAGTCAGGTCTGAAATAGGTTTCCTCGGTATTCGACGAGAAGCGCTAGCACTACCAGAAATGAGCACTTCTCTTCAATGATTCAATTTCACGGTATGCCAAGCGAGGGCATTGCACAAGCCGGGAGAATGTTACGCGGGAGCCACCTTTTCCTCTTACTTTCCTTTCCTCTCTCCGGTTGGTTTATCTTTGTCCTGCTTGTACCTCGGATCGAAATGCTGCATCCAGATGATTTCGGCCAGACGCGTGGCGACGATGTCTTGGATACGCTCGATCTCCTCTACCCGCTCTTCTTTGTTGGTCGGCAGCGATGATGGTTCTTGGGTATCTTCCTTGTTCATATCCTCACGATAGAGCGCAGATCAAGATCGTGCAAGGAGGGTGTTTTTGACATGGGCGGCAAATTCTTCAGGGAATCGGGGATAACGTGGTGGAATTAACGAAAGAGAATGATTCCCTATTATTTACCTCTTACGGTAAGCCAAGTAGAGTGATCGTACAAGCCTGCTATTTTTACTCTGGGTGTGAACTTTTGGGGTGATACCGGAGAGATTGGTGCAAGAAAAAGAACCCTTGACGCTCTCACTGAAGTGAGGGGGTTCTAACGCTTGATTTACGGCGCCTCGATTTGACGCACCACGGCTATACCGCACCGCATTTCATGCTGCCAACACTTGATGTCGGTGATGGAATCGATGCGCTGCCATCCATGACTTTCGAGGTAATTGATTGCGTCTTCCTCCTGCTCGAAGGGTCCGATCGGTCTGGCGGATTGAATGGAATTACCCCACCCCTCCATAGGATGGCGCTCAATCCCCAAGTAGGGCCAGACGTTGGTGATGATGATCCACATCGCTTTTGTCTCCTTTCGAGTGGAAAGACCTGCCCACAAAAGGATCTCGTAGAGAATCCTGTGGGGAGCAAGTTGATTACGGATCAAGAGCCTCTGGAAATAACCGTAACTCCTTGGTCCCATTCAACCGAATACTCGATTGGATAGGCAGAAAGTCCGTGTGCTTTCGGCAAGCGTGTAAAACATGATCCACCGACGCCTGGTTTGCCTGTGCATGTGGGCATGGACGGCACTGAACGAGCGGCCGAGGTGGATGCTGAACTGCGGTGGGATTGGAGCGAGGTAGTCTTCCTCCA